>CANPTT010000064.1 GCA_947577065.1 uncultured Pseudoflavonifractor sp. | reverse complement strand
GGTCCAGGGCGCTGGTGGCCTCGTCGCTGAGGAGCACCTCCGGGTCGCTGGCCAGAGCCCGGGCGATGGCCACCCGCTGCTTCTGCCCCCCCGGACAGCTGGGAAGGGTAGGCGTCCGCCTTGTCAGACAGCCCCACCAGCTCCAGCAGGGGCTTTACCTTGTCCTCAATCTCTTTCTTGCTCCTTCCGCTCCCCCGAAGAGGGTAGGCCACGTTGCCGTACACCGTCCGGGAGGCGAAGAGGTTGAAGTGCTGGAAGATCATGCCGATCTTTTTCCGTTTTTCCCGGAGCTGCCGCCCGCTCAGGGCAGTGAGCTCGCTGCCGCCCACAATTACCCTTCCCTCCGTGGGCCGCTCCAGCAGATTGACGCACCGGGCCAGGGTGGATTTGCCCGCCCCGGAGAAGCCGATGATGCCGGCGATGCTCCCTTTTTCAATGTGGAGGCTGACGTCCTTCACCGCCTCCACCGTCTGTCCTCCCGCCTCAAACCGCTTTGAGACATGTTCCAGTCGAATCATAACGTTCCTCTTTTCCTCTGAGGTGCCCATAGGATAGCACAAAACCCGCCCCGGGTGTTAATACCCAAAATCAGGGGCGGGTTATAGCTTTTCCTTATAATAAAGTCCCCGCCCAAGGGCGGAGACAAAAAATACCGGTCTCTACAGAAGGATGGACTTGCGCACCTCGGACAGATACAGCTCCCCCAGCCGGCTAAGGGGGCTGCCCCATCGCTGGACATAGCCGATGTGCATCACGCCCCCCTCCGCCAGGGGGATGGTGGTGTACTCCGAGCCGTTGAGGGGGCGGCAGATGATACCGGAGCACAGGGTATAGCCGTTGAGCCCCTTCATCAGGTTAAGCACCGTGGCCCGGTCGTCCACCCGGATGAGTTGGCGATACTGGTAGGTGCTCATCACCTCTTCGGAGAGGAACAGGGAGTTCTGCTTGCCCAGCTCAAAGGCGATGCAGGGGTAAGGCTCCAGGTCAGCCATGGTCAGCTGGTCCCGGTGGGCCAGAGGGTGCTCCCCCCAGAGGTAGACACAGGTGGAGCAGTCCCGCAGAGGGTGGAACTCCAGGTTGTTCTCCTCAAAGAGTTTGGTCAGGTACTTCTCGTTGAAATCGTCCAGGTATAAGATGCCCAGCTCACTCTTGTAGTTCCGGACATTTTCCACACACTCATAGGTCCGGGTTTCCAGGATGGAAAACTCATACTCCTCCATCCCCACCTTGCGCACCATCTCCACAAAAGCGTTAATGGCGAAGGTGTAGTGCTGGGTGGAGACAGAGAATTTCTTCCGGGACCGCCCCGCCACAAACCGGTCCTCCAGCAGGGCGTACTGTTGACACACCTGCCGGGCGTAGTTGAGGAACTCTTCCCCCTCCGCCGTGATGGTGACTCCCCGGTTGGACCGGTGGAACAACTCAAAGCCGATCTCCTCCTCCAGATCTCTCACGGCGCTGGACAGGCTGGGTTGGGAGAGGTACAGGTTTTTGGCGGCGGAGTTGACCGAGCCGCTGTCCGCGATGACGATGACATATTTCAGTTGCTGGAGCGTCATGATGTTTCCCCCCCCAATATTGATTCCCGAATGAGATCCGCCAGGGTGAACTGAGTAAGATAGTCAGATATTACCTTATCCAGTCCCTGCCAAAGTGGGAGCGTCCGGCAATCTTTGCTCCGGGGACAGGCTCCCTGCCCTGGCTCCAGACAGGCGACGGGGGCCAAGGGGCCCTCCATCCGCTCAATAATAGCCTTTACACTGTACTCCTCCGGAAGGCTGTTCAGGCGATAGCCGCCCCCCTTTCCCCGCAGCGTGTCTAGCAGCCCGCCCTTTACCAGTTCTTTCACCACGATCTCCAAATATTTTTCCGAAATCTCCTGGCGGGCAGCCACATCCTTCAGCGGCACAAAGCCGCTGCCCTGATGCTCCGCCACATCCGCCAAAAACCGCAACGCATACCGGCCCTTTGTGGAAATCATCATAAAGATCCCTCCTATTTTGTCCTATCATACCACAGGGTAAATAGGATTTCAAGAAACGGAAATATACCTATTGACAAAGTGGGTATATAGGAATATATTTACATCGGAAACGCGGGGATAAAAAGGAGGAATACACTGTGAAATCTGAATCTCTGCGCCAGCGTGCCCCCGTTCGCTGGCTGACCGTAACCGCTGTCTTTATGGCAATGAATATCGCCCTCAGTTCTTTTGGGATGCCGGTGCCGGGCGGATGTCTCTACTTGAACGATATTGTGATCTGTACCGCCGCAATCCTGCTGGACCCGTTGGGCGCTTTTGCGGTGGGCGGGATCGGCGCGTTCCTGAGGGATATGTTTTTCTACCCAGCCCCTATGTTTGTCTCGCTGGTCACCCACGGACTGCAAGCAGCTGTTATCTCCCTCTGCGCCCACGGTCTACCCCAAAAACGCTTCAGCGGGGCTGAAAGTCCGCATTCTGGCCAAACTGGAGTATTTCAATCCCGCCGGGTCGGTAAAAGACCGCATTGCCAAGGCCATGCAGGCCGTTCCCAGCCTGGACGACAACCAGGGCGCGGTGCTGGACGGCCCTAAGCCGCTGAACTTCATGGGCTTT
>CANPTT010000063.1 GCA_947577065.1 uncultured Pseudoflavonifractor sp. | reverse complement strand
CTTGTCCTCGGGAACGCCCTTGCCCGCCTCATAGCACCAGCCCAGGTTGCACTGGGCGGCCTCATCTCCCATCTCGGCGGACTTACGGTAACAATCCACCGCTTTCTCCCAGCTTTGGGGAGTACCCCAGCCCATCTCATGGCAGACGCCCAGATTGCAGATAGCGGGAGGGTAATCCTGCTGGGCGGCCAAAGAATACAGGCGGAACGCCTCGTCATAATTGACCTCTACCCCCTTGCCCCGCTCATAGCACCAGCCCAGGTTGGTCTGGGCGCGGGCCTGCCCCTGGTCTGCGGCCTTGGTATACCAGAATACCGCCTTTTCCCAGCTCTGGGGGACGCCCTTGCCCGCCTCATAGCACCAGCCCAGGTTACACTGAGCACGGACATAGCCCTGCTCAGCGGCGGCGGCATACCATCTCACCGCCTCCTCCCAGCTCTGCTCCACGCCCTCGCCGGCCTCATAACACCAGCCCAGGTTACACTGGGCACGGGGATAGCCCTGATCCGCGGCCTTGCGGTACCACTTGGCGGCCTCTTCCCAGCTCTGGGGAACGCCCTTGCCCATCTCGCAGCACCAGCCCAGGTTGCACTGGCCCGGGGCGTAACCCTTTTCGGCGGCTTGGCGGTAATAGTCGGTGGCCTTCTCCCAGCTCTGTTCTACCATCTCCCCCTCTTCATAGAACAGGCCCACCCGGCAAAGGCCCCGGGGGAAGCCCCGCTCGGCGGCGGCGCTGAACCATTTGAACGCCTCCGCCATATTCTTCTCCACACCCTTGCCAAACTCACAGCACCAGGCGTAATTGCACATGCCGGGGACATAGTCGGCCTGAGCGGACTCCAGATAGAGCTCGGCGGCCTTCTCCCAGCTCTGCTCCACCTCCTCGCCATTCTCAAAGCACAGGCCGTAGCGGCAGATGGCGGGGGGATAGTTCCGCATGGCGGCGGCGGCGATCAGCTTTACCGCCTCGGCCATATCCTTGCCGATGCCCTTTCCGTTCTCATAGCACCAGGCCAGGTTATTGAGAGCCCGGGGATCCCCCTGTCCGGCGGCTTTCGCGTACCAGGCTACGGCGCTCTCCCAGCTCTGCTCTACACCCATGCCCGACTCATAGCACCAGCCCAAATTGCACTGGGCACGGGGATACCCCTGCTCGGCGGCGGCGGTATACCACCGGATGGCTTCAGGCCAGCTCTGCTCCACGCCCTCTCCTGCCTCATAGCACCAGCCCAGGTTGCACATGGCGGGGGGGTAGCCCTGCTCTGCGGAGAGCTTATAGAGATCGGTGGCCCGCTTCATATCCACCTCTACCCCGTCTCCCCGTTCAAAGCACAGGCCCAGGTTGCACTGGGCACGGGGATCCCCCTGGTCGCCGGCCTTTATGTACCATTTCAGGGCCTCTTGCTGGTCCTTCTCCACGCCCATGCCCGCCTCGCAGCACCAGGCCAGATTGCACTGGGCGGGGGGATAGCCCCGCTCGGCGGCGGCCCGGTAGAGGGTGACCGCTTTCTCCCAGCTCTGCTCCACACCATCGCCCTTCTCATAGCAGAGTCCCAGGTTGCACAAGGCCCGGGGATCCTCCTGATCGGCGGCCATGGAGTACCAGTATACCGCGTCCTTCAGGCTCTGAGGAACGCCCTTTCCAAACTCATAGCACCATGCAAGGTTGCACTGGGCACGGGCGTAGCCCATATCGGCGGCTTGCCGGTAGAGCTCGGTGGCCTTCTCCCAGCTCTGCTCCTTGCCCTCGCCGCACTCCCAGCAGAGGCCCAGACAGCAGATGGCGGGGGCGTATTCGGCCTCGGCGGCCCTCTCATAAAACTCCACCGCCTTGGCAAAGTCCCGGTCTACTCCCTCCCCCTGCTGGTAGAGCTGCCCCAAGGCACACCAGCCGGCGGGGTCCTCCTTCTCCGCCACCTGCTGGAAATACTCCACCGCCTTCTCCTTATCCGGCTCCAGCCCCAACTGGCCCCGAAGATAGCAGACGCCCATACGGTAAATGGCGGGGGGATATTCCTCGTCCAGGGCCCGCTGGATGTACCCCAGCGCCTTTTCATTCTCCTGCTTCTCCTCAGCCTGGTCGGCCAGACAAAGCCAGCCGTAGCCCGATATATAATCCTCCTCCACGGGGATAAAAAAATCTCCGCCGCACTGAGGGCATTTTTCCAGGTTGGGGTCCTCGGTCACATAACCGCAGTCCGAGTTGTCACAGCGAAAATATTCCAACACAAAGACCTCCTTTTTATTTGTAAAGATAAGACCATTATACCTTTTCCTTCCCCCATACACAAGGGGGGAAAGCTGAAAATTGGGGGCTTATTTTTCCATTGGAAGACTACCCTTTTTCCCGTTAATATGCTATAATTTTACAAAATAGCCTAAGGGGGCGGTTGGTATGGATACCATGGTCATCGGCATTGCGGGCGGCACCGGCTCAGGCAAGACCACTCTAACCGAAAAGCTGAGGGAGCGGTTTGCCGACCATGTGTCTGTCCTCTACCACGACAACTACTATAAAAAGCATGAGGGCATGACCTATGCCGAGCGCAGCAAGCTCAACTACGACCACCCCGACGCCTTTGATACCGATCTCATTGTCCGGGACCTGAAAGCCCTGCGGGAGGGACGGGCCATTCAGTGTCCCGTCTACGACTACACCATCCACAACCGCTCAGACAAGACCCTGGAGGTACGGCCCACCCGCGTCATCATCGTAGAGGGGATCCTGATCTTTGCCGATCCCTCCCTTCGCGAGCTGATGGACATCAAGATCTTTGTGGATACCGACGCCGACGTGCGCATTCTCCGCCGGTTGCTGCGGGACGTGAAGGAGCGGGAGCGAACGCTGGATTCCGTGGTCACCCAGTACCTCACCACGGTAAAGCCCATGCACGAAGCCTTTGTGGAGCCCAGCAAGAAATATGCCGACATCATCGTCCCCCAAGGGGGGCAGAACCGGGTAGCGCTGGACATGCTGGTGGAGCGGATCCGGGGCCACGTGGAAAAGTGACAGGTACATACTAAGCAAGACCGGGCGCCGCCCCTGCGGGGGCGGCGCCCGGTCTTGCTTGTCAAAGGGCATAAGGATCCCCTGCCCCTTCGCTCACTCTTTTTCCCTCACCGGCTCCAGCGCGATCACGGATATCTCATAGGCCGTTCGCTCCTCCTCCCGGTCCCCTATCAGCTTTCGATAGGTCCGGCTCTGGAGCCGCCCGGTCAGATACACCGTATCCCCCACCTCCAGCTCTCCGCAGGACCGGGCCAGGACCCCCCAGGTGATGCAGGGCAGGTAATCCGCCCGGCCATAGCGCCGGTTCACCGCCAACAGCAGGTCGCAGATCTCCCGTCCCAGGGGCGTCCGGCGCAGATTGGGCGCCTTGCACAGGACCCCGGTAAGCTCCAGACGGTTGTCACCGCTCTCCTCTCCCGCCTCCAGGCTCTTGGCAAAGAAGGTGATGACCAGCCGGGAGCCCACCCCCGAGCGGTTATTAAAGGAACGGATCTCCCCCGCGGCCCGGTAATGCTCACCGGGAACCACCGGGCAAGCAGCGAGGAGCTGCTCAGAACACACTATGTTCAGCGTGTCCACCGCCCCGCTCAGCCGCTCCACCTCCAGGGGAAATACAAAATAAGTCACTCCGTGGTTGGCGTGGGAGGGCTGTGCCGTCCCAACTGCCCTTCCCTGTAAAAATGCCTGGTTCGTCCCAATCGTCTCCATGCTCGTCACGCTCCTCTGTCAGTGTTCAGAGGAGTATATGAGACATGCCCCCAGGATATGACCGGATCAGGAGATAGCCTGGTTCCCCACCTGATAGCCGCTCCAGGTCCCCCGCTCGGGCCACACCACTGAGCAGTCCTCAAAGAAATAGGCCCCCAGGGGGGAGCGCCACTTCTGCGCATCAAAAAAGAGGACGGGCAGGGAATCGGTCTCCTCCTCATGTCCCTGGGCGGCGGTGATGGAAAACAGGCACCCATCCTCCCAATGGTAGAGGGGATGTTCCGGGTCGTCGGACAGCGAGACAAAACGGCCCTCCTCCGCCAGCTCCTCATAGGTCCCCTGGATCACCTCCACCCCATGCTTCTCCCCAAACCGCCAGCAGAGGGCCGTCTTTTCGCTCTCCAGCAGTCCTCCGGGGGCCTTCGACAGGTCCAGCCCCGCCAGGGAAATATCCGAATTCAGGCCGTGATCGGTGCTCCACAGGTCACTCAGCACCTGCAGATAAAGTCCGCACAGGTCGTAAAAGGAGCCGCCGGGGCTTTGCTCTGTCCCAATGGAATAGGCGTGGAGCTCATATGCCTCCCCCAGCTGAGCGGGAAAGGTCTCCATCACCACGCCGTTGAAGGAGACCTCCACATTCATGCCATCCTTCAGGTCAGAGAACCGGGCAGGCTGGCCGTCCAGATAAACGGAGATGGGGACCATCTCGGTCACCGTCTCCCCGGCGAGGGGCAGGCGGTAGACGCTCTTCCCATCGTGATGGTTGAGCTCACGGTCGTTCAGGGGACGGTCCAGCTCGGCCAGCAGCAGCTCCCCCTCCTCCGCTCCGTCCACAATGCGGCAGGAGATCCAGGCAGGGACCTCATCCCGCGTCAGGGAAGTCGGAGACTCCGGCACGGCAGACGAGGGGGCCGGGCAGACCGTCTCTCCCTCCAGCGACGGGGTGGGTTGGGGTGCGGGAGTGCATCCCGTCAGCAGACTCAGACACAGGACAAAAACAGGAACGATCCTTCTCATACCGGTCCCCTCCTTTTTCTTTTTTAGACGGGGGCCCTGGGAAAAAGTTCCCCCATGTTTCTTGTTGCGTTTTTTTTCCTTCTCCCTTATAATAAA
>CANPTT010000062.1 GCA_947577065.1 uncultured Pseudoflavonifractor sp. | reverse complement strand
GGGAGAAGAGCGTGTACATCACCAACGGCTTCATCCGCCTCACCCGGGAGGAGGCTATGGCCATCCGCTGGCACATGGGCTTCTCCGGCCCGGAGGACAACCGGATGGTGGGTCAGGCCCTGCGGATGTACCCCCTGGCCTTCGCCCTGGCCACGGCGGACATGGAGGCCTCCTACTTTTTGGAGAATGACGAATAACGATGTAGGGGCCGACGACCTCGGCGGCCCGCTTGTTCAGATTCGCTGCTGTTTTAAACGGCGCGCCGGGGTCGTGGCCCAGGCCAGCTTCTCTTGGCTCTTCAGGCCAATTCACCTTCTCGCGCCCTACACGCCGATACGGGCGGATAATACCCGCCCCTACAGAAAAAAACCGCCCAAATCGGGCGGTTTTCTTGTTACATGCGGGCCAGTCTCCCCTCCGGGATGTAGGGGCGCAGCACGGGCACTCTGGGCAGGGCAAACAGCAGCAGTGTCCCCAGAACATAGCAGGCCAGCACCTCGCCGGGGATGAAGGTCAGGGTGTCGAACCCGCAGGATGTCCAGAAGGCGGGGCCGACTGCGCCTACCTTCGCCCAAGCCCATATAGGGGGCAGGATAACGGCGTTGACCAGGATAGGGGGCAGGGCCGCCAGATACCAGCGGGGCATCTTCATGGTGAGCCATGCGGCGATAGCGGTGGCCAAGGTCCCAAAGACCACATCCAGGGGCCCGTAGAGGGAGATCAGGTTGGTGAGGAAACACCCCACCACCAGTCCCGGCGCGGCGGCCGGGAACACAAAGGGCAGGACGGTGAGGGCCTCGGCAAAGCGGCACTGGACCGGGCCGAAGGTCAGGCCAAAGATGTTCCCGAAGTACCCCATCACGGCGTAAAGCGCCGCCACCATGGCGGCCAGGGTCAGGTCCCGAGTGGTAAATCTGCGCATAAAAAAACCTCCATTTTTTGTTTAGAGAACGGCGGACGGGCCGCCGAACGAACATAGAGCGTCACGCTTCCATGCTTGGACGAGGTGTGGAAACTCGTCAGGAGGCATTTTACCACAGCCGGGGCGGTTTGTCCAGTAAAAAAAGCCCTCCCTGAAAGGGAAGGCTTGATTTCACATATTCTCCGGCTCCGGGTCGCCGGGGAGGGAACACAGGAATTTGTACTGGGGCGCCAGGGACTTCCAGCCCTCCAGCACCTGAGCGGCCAGCTCCGGGGTGAAGAATACCCCCTCGCAGTTGCGCTCGCAGGTGAAGCCGATCCCCTTCCGGTTGTACCAGGGGTAGAGCAGCGGCCCCGGGTCACCCTTGGGGCGCTTGTACTCCTGGCCCTCCAGGCGGAACTCCCCCCGCTTCTCCACCGCCCGGGCCAGCTTCTCAACGGGCTTGGGGTCCCGGTCGATGCGGGCCCGGAGCTTGGCCATGACTACGGGAGGCATCTCCCAGCAGCCCATGCCGCAGCCGTAGTGGTCGGCGGCGATCTCAAACCAGAAGCAGGGGATCTGCCCGTCGTGCTCTCCCGGCTTGCGCAGGGAGAACCACAGGTGATCCTTGTAGGGCCCCCGGCCGAAGAGCCGCCGGGCGTCCCGGTAGATACGGCTCACCTTCAGCTCCAGGCCCAGCCTGGGGAAGGCCTCGGTCATCTCGGCCCGGAGCTGTTCGGCCAGCTCCCGGGTGGGCCGGTCCACCAGAGTAAGGAACTCCTCCCTGTGCGCCTGGAACCAGGCTCGCTCGTTATTCAGCTTCAGACCCCATAAAAAGTCGATGGCGCCCTGGGTATAGCCTTGAAACATAAAGGTTCCTTCTTTCTGAAAGTTCCCGCCCCGGTTGGGGCGGGAACTTCTAACGTTCAGCCCGCTATCTGGCTGGGGTCGATGGGACTGATCCCGGAGTCAGAGGGGGGCGGGGCCACCGGGTCCACCGGGGGCTGGGTGGTGTCGGGGTCAACAGGGGCAGTAGTGCCGGGGTCCACCGGTGTGGTGGTGCCGGGATCAACAGGGGTGGTCGTGCCGGGGTCCACCGGCGTGGTAGTGCCGGGATCAACAGGAGTGGTCGTGCCGGGGTCGGTGGCCGTGCCGCTGCCGGGCTGGCCGTTCACCCAGGTGGAGGGGTCACCGTCGGCGGGGTTGTAGTGGTAGGTGGTGGGCCGCATTTTATACTTGCTGGGCCCCATGTCCTGCTTGGCGATCTCATTACCGTCCCTGTCGTAGACGTAGCGGTAGGTACGGGCGCTGATGCCGGTATAGGCGTTCTGCTGCCGGTCCTTTACCAGGGTCCCCTGGGGGACGCCCGGGTCGGCGACGTAAGCAACCGTGGGGGTCACCCGGTCGAAGGTGCTGCTCTTGGGAACGGCGTAGACCCCCTCCGTGTTGGTGCCGTAAATCTTCACGTTCAGGTAGCGGTTTCCGTTGGAGTCGTAGCTGCTGGTGACGATCTTGACGGGGTAGTCGGTGCTGTTCTTAAAACGGAAGTCCAGGCTGCCGTAGAAGACGGTGGCGTCCATGCCCGGGTCCACATAGCCGGTGTTGAACTGGTGGCAGTGGCGCTCCACCACCTCCAGGTTGGTGTGGAGGACGGCGTAGTAGATGGTGGAGGAGGTCTGGCAGATGCCGCCGCCGATGTCGTCCACCGACTGGCCCTGCTGGTAGATGGGGGCGTTCTTATAGCCCTTGGAGGCGGTGCGGCTCCCGGTGGTGGTGTTGTAGGAAAACTCCTCGCCGGGGAGAAGAATTTTTTCATTGCACGCCTCGGCGGACAGCTTGACGTTGTGCTTGCGGTTGGCCGAGCCGGACACCTGGGTGGTGCCCTCCCCCAGCAGGTCCTTGAACAGCTGGCCCCCCAGGTCCTCCTTTGTCACCTTGGGCTGGGTGACGGTGAGGGGGATGGTGACCGTCTCGCCGCTTTTGGCATTCTGGTAGGCGGTTTTCAGCTGCTGCACGTCGAAGTCCAGCCCCACGGCGTGGTCGGTGATCTCCATGCTCTCCAGGTCCAGGGAGGCGTCCTTGGGCTCGGTGTACACCTCCCGGCGGATGGCCTCAAAGTCGGGCTCCTCCACCTCGCCCTGGGAGGCAAAGAGGATCAGATTGTTCCCTGTCACCCCGTCCTCAGGCCCCCCAAGACCATCTTTTAAGGTGCTCTGGAGGCTTTCCCGAGCCTGGGCCTTTGCCGCCTCCCAGTCCACCGTGACCACAGGGGCCCCCTTGGTCATCACCAGCTTATCGCCCTCCACCTGATAACCGTGGTCTCCGGCGGCGGCGTTGACGGCCTGCTCCATCCGGTCCATCAGGGCCAAAAGGGCGGGGTCGTCCTCGGGCAGCGCCAGAGGCGCCTCGCTGGACATGCCCAGCATGTGACCCACCAGCTGAGGCCCGCCGGCAAAGAAGTTTCCGTGGCCGATATCCCAGGCGTCCTGGGCACTCCGGGCGGAGTCGATGGCCAGCTGGTCGGCAGTCAGGCTCTCCTGGATGTCCTCATAGCTCAGGGCAAAGCTGATCTGGCCGCCCCTCTGCTCCACGGCGCTTTCAATGGCGTTTTGGGCCTGCTCCACCGTCATGTTGGACACGTCAATGCCGGCCACCGACACGTTGGGCAGGATCGCACTCCGGGCGGAGGCCCAGGCACATGTCCCGATATAGGCCGCCGCCAGCACCCCCACCACCGCTCCGGCAATGATCCAGGGCCGTCTGTTCCCGCCCTCCTGCTTTGCCTCACGCTGTCCTTTCATCCCTCTCACCTTCCTGACCGGTCCCGCTCCCAGAGCGGTCCCGCACGCTTTTCACGCATATGTTTACGCCGCGGCCCGCGGCGCGCTTTTGCGGCAATCGCTGATATTATAGCACGCGCCCCCTCCGAAATAATTACAGAATAGTTACAACTCCCCCGAAAATCTCCCCAAATCTTCTATTCGTTTCCAGAGAAAAAATTGGACGGGCCATTTACTTTTGCCGTCTGATACGTTATCATAGAGGTTAGGGCGCGCCCGCGCCGCTCTTCACGAAATTTTAAGAAAAAATCAATTCCATTTTGGGAATTTCCTGCTATAGTTATGGAAGGGGTTGTCGGCGAGGGCCGGCGGCGATCACGGATTTGGGGGATATGAGATGGCTGACTATCAGAACCAGATGAACAACTTTCACGACTGGGTCTACTGGCTGATCGCCCTGGGACTGATTTTTACCGGCATCGCCGCCCCGGTGGGCGTGCTGATGCTCGTGATGAAACTGCTGGGCGGGGACCAAAAGAAGAAAAAGCGGCAGCAGGGCCGCCACCCATACTATCAGCAGCAGGACGGCCGGCAGCGCGCCGGCGCTCGGACGGTCTCCTGGGAGGGGACCTCCCAGGCCGCTCCTTCCTGGGAGGAGCCCGTTCAGGCCCCCCTCAAGCCCAAGAAAAAGAAGGGCAAGGTCCGGGACCTGATCTCTGAGATGGATAAAAAAGGGAAAACCTGGGCCATTGCCGGAGGCGCCGTAGCCGCGGGCTGTCTTATCGCGTTCATCTCCAGCCTGGGAGAACCCGTTTACTGGCTGCTGAACGGCGAGTTTGCCTGGTTCATTGAGGAGCTTCTGGAGCTGATCGTGCTGCCCTGCTGCGCCGCCGGCGGGCTGGGCTTTCTGTGGGCCGGCCTGCGCAAGCGGAAGCAGGCCAGCCGCTTCCGCAACTACCTTGCTATGGTGGGCGACCAGCGCTCGGTGTCCATCTCCGCTTTGGCCTCGGCCTCCGGGCTGTCCCCCGCGAAGGTGCGGGACGACCTGGCCGACATGCTGGACGACGGTCTCTTTCCCCAGGGCTTTCTGGACTACGGCGGCGACCGGCTGGTGCTGACCAGCGAGGGGGTCGCCCCGCCGCCCAGGGAGCAGCCCGCCCCGCCTCCGCCCCCCAAGGAGGACGAGAACGCCATCCTGGCCGAGATCAAGGCGGTCAACGACGCCATCGACAACGAGAAGATGTCCGCCCAGATCGACCGGATCGG
>CANPTT010000061.1 GCA_947577065.1 uncultured Pseudoflavonifractor sp. | reverse complement strand
ACGAAGGCGCGGATCGTTCCGGTTCCCAGGGCGACCTGGTCCTGTTCTATGGCCCAGACGGTCCCCAGCATAAGGAAGAAGAAGACAAAGGCGATCACGCCGCACACGGTCTTGATTTTATGCATTTAAGCCACCCCCCCCCCCGCGCGAACTGACGCCCGTTTTCGATCAGGGCGTCCATTGAAACGACCAGGTCCCGCGCTCCATACGGGGCGCCCTTGATCCCGTACACCCTCGCGGCGTCCTTGCAGTTCAGGACTTCATATTGAAGCTGTGCGAAGATGTGCTGTTCCAGGTCCTTTCCCTTGTCGGGGTCGAAGTTCTCGATCGCGCGGATCATGCGGATTGCTAACTGTTGGAAAACGTCGTCGTCTTCCAGGCCGGCGGCGGTGATCAGGCGGCGGTTTTTGTTGATCGTCCACCAGATACAGCCCATATGTGCTTCAACCAGGGCGTTTCTTTCCTGGGCGGTGATCTTCCATTTCACGGTGATCACCTTCCTTCCGTGGGCGGGTCGGCCGTGGTGGTGACACGGTCCGGCGCCGGTCCCTTCGGTTTGCGCTTCCGGGGAATCGCGATCCCCAGCTTCGCGGCGCACGTTCGGCCGTAGCCGATTTCTATGTAGGCCAGATTTTTCAGACGACGGCCACAGCGTCCACAGGTATCAGACATTTTCGGTTTCCTCCTTTTCCATGTCTTCGGCCTTTCGTCCCCGGCGGCGAAGTCCTTCCTGGACCCGCTTCTGGGCCAGGGCCGGATCGTAGGCCGGCCGGAAGTTCTTGTCCAGGGTGACGCCGTCCTGGCCGCGCTTCAATTCGGCATAGATTGACGTTCGCGACACGCCGACCTTTTCGGCGATTTCAACGGCGACCGCTCCGGCGCCATACATGGACGCGATCGTCTTCCGGTCGTCAAAAGTGATCGCTTTGTACCGCTTTCCCACGGATTCACCTTCTTTCTGCGTCAGTTTAGATAAAAAAATTAGACTGTGCGTCGGTTCTTGACCTTTGCACAATCTAATAATAGCCCTCGCGTCGAAACCGATTTGTTGAAAATGCCGTTGACTGCGGATTTGAAATTTGGTATGATGGAACATAGCATAAGACCCAATTGTGTTTTGGGGAGGGAACCGCTATGTATACAAGAGAGGCTACCGTTAACAACCAAGTGGGCCTGCACGCCCGTCCTGCCACGTTCTTTATCCAGAAGGCCAATGAATACAAGTGCTCTATCTGGGTGGAGAAGGATGAGCGCCGGGTCAACGCCAAGAGTCTGCTGGGTGTTCTGTCCTTGGGTGTAGTGAAAGGGACCACCATCAATTTGATCGCCGACGGTGTAGATGAGGCAGAGGCCGTAGATGGACTCATTGAGTTGATCTCCGGAAACTTTGAGGACTAAATCTGATACACGGGAAAAAGAGAGAGCGCCGCGGACGCGGCGCTCTTTTTCTCTGAAAAGGGGGAGAGCCATGGTCTGCCGCCAGTGTCCCAGAAATTGCGGTGCGGAGCGGGGAGAGACTGTCTCCGGTGGAGTGTGCGCTATGCCCTCTCTGCCGGTCGTGGCCCGGGCCGCCCTCCATTTTTGGGAGGAGCCGCCCATTTCAGGGACAAGGGGATCAGGGACGGTCTTTTTTTCCGGCTGTCCTCTGGGCTGTGTATTCTGTCAAAACAGTAGCATCAGTCAGGAGGGATACGGGAAGTCCGTCACGATAGAGAGATTGCGGGAGATATTTCAGGAGCTCATCACCCAGGGAGCTCATAATATCAACCTGGTGACCCCCACCCACTATACCCACGCCGTCCTGGAGGCTCTGAGCGTTTCTCTGCCCATACCTGTGGTCTGGAACACCGGAGGCTATGAGAGGGTGGAGACGCTGCGAAAATTGGAGGGGAAGGTACAGATCTACCTCCCGGATCTGAAATATCTGGACCCGGACCGGGCCCGGCGCTATTCCGCTGCCCCGGACTATCCGGAGGCTGCCATCGCTGCCATCCGGGAGATGGTCCGCCAGACCGGTCCCTGTGTTTTTGATGAGGAGGGGATCCTGCGGCGGGGCGTGATCATCCGCCATCTTTTGCTTCCCGGTGGACTTGGCCAGGCCAAGGCCGTGATGGACTGGGTGGCAGAGCAGTTTGAGCCGGGTACGGTCCGCTTTTCGCTCATGAGCCAGTATGTGCCCCTGGGGAGGGCGGCAGAGTATCCTGAGATCAACAGAAGGCTGCGGCGGAGCGAGATCCGCTCTGCCCAGGAATATATGGCGGCGCTGCACCTTTCCGGATACATCCAGGGAGAGGAAGCTGCCAGCGGGGAGTATGTCCCCGATTTTGACTTCACGGGGGTGTGAGACAATGGCTGCCGCATTGAAAATCAAGGACCAGGGTCCCCGGCTCCGCCGCCTGTGGAGCCTCTCCTGGCCTGCTATCATTGAGCAGATATTGAATACCATGGTCTCCTATGTGGACACCGCCATGGTGGGAGTTTTGGGGGCGGTGGGTTCCGCTGCCGTGTCGGTGAACGGACCTCCCATCTGGCTCATCCATGGGGTCATGGCCGGGGTAGGAGTGGGCTACTCAGTCCAGATCTCCAATGCCGTAGGGGCAAAGGATCCCGACAGGGTCCGTCAGGTCATTCGCCAGGCATTTTTGGCGGCGGTGGTCTGTGGGGTGCTTGCCTGCGGTTTGTATGAAGCTTTGGGCGGGGCGATCCCATACTGGCTGGGGGCCAAGCCCGAGGTGCTGCCCCATGCCGCCAATTACATGCGCATCTACTGTGCCGCCCTGCCGCTTAATTCTCTGCTCATCGTATTTGGGGCGGTGCTTCGATGCATGGGTAACACCAAGGCGCCCCTTATCTTCAATACCGCTACCAACCTTTTGAACCTGGTATTGAATTTTTTCCTTATCTATCCCACAAGACAGTGGAACGGCATGGTGATCCCCGGCGCGGGCTGGGGGGTGGAGGGAGCCGCCATCGCTACGGCCATCTCCATTGTCTGCGCGGGGGTCCCTGCCGCTGTCACCGCCTTCCGTCAGCACGGGTATACCACCTCCCTTCGGGAGGGCCTTCTCCCCGACCGGGCCATCATCCGCCGGGCGGTCCACCTGGGGGTCCCCTCCGCCATTGAGCGGGCAGTGGTCAATCTGGGGCAGATCGCCATGACCGCTCTGGTGGGTCATGCCCTTACCACCGCTGCCCTGGCCGCCAACAACATTGCCACCACCGCTGAGGGACTTTGCTACCTGCCCGCCTACGGCATTGGCTACGCCGCCATCGCCCTGGTGGGCCAGTCGGTGGGGGCGGGGAAGCGGGAGGACGCAGAGGCTTACGGCTCCCTCACCGGAGCCATCGGATTTCTGCTGTGTCTGGTGACAGGGACTCTGCTTTTCTTCTTTGCCCCTGCTCTGGCCTCTCTCTTTAACTCGGACGCCCAGGTGGTGGCGGAGGCCGCTCTGGCCCTTCGGGTGGTGGCCTTTTCCGAGCCCTTTTTTGCCGTTTCCATCATTCTCACCAATGCCCTTCGGGGAGCGAGCGACGTCAAATTCCCCTTGATGGTGGGCCTTGCCGGCATGTGGCTGGTCCGGGTACCGCTCTCATGCCTTCTGGTCCTCCACTTTGACCTGGGCCTTGCCGGAGTCTGGGGCGGCATGGCGGTGGACCTGATCCTCCGGGGGGTCCTGTGCATCTGGCGCTGGCGTAGCGGCAAATGGCTCCGCCTCAGCGGCCTGAGTGAGGCGTAAAGTCCTCTGCCTCCAGCAATCGCTCCAAACAAAAAGAACCGCGGAGGGGCCAAAAGGCCCGTCCGCGGTTCCTCTTTTTCTCTCACAGGGTCATATCGTAGATCCGCATGAGGGTAGCGATGGACTGCTCCCAGCTATAGGGCCCCTGGGGGCCGAACTGGTTATTGCCCAAACCGCCCATAATGCCGGCGGCCTGCATTTGTCCCACGGCCTCGCTGGCCCAGGGGGAGATGGAGCCATTGTCGTCAAAGGTGGGGGCAGCCTTGTCCAGATCGATGCCCAGCACCCCCGCCAGCCGGGAGAGGATGGCGGCGGCCTGCTCTCTTGTCAGCTGACCGTCGGGGTCAAAAGTCTCTGCCCCCACGCCGGTGACTACCCCCAGGTAGGCCATCTCCCGCACCTCGCGGCTGCTGGTATCGGTGAAGGTGGGCAGCTCGATGGAGGAAGCATTTGCCCCGGAGAATGGGTTTTCGCGGTAGTCCACCGCCGTTTTATAGAGCTGTGCCGCCAGTTTGCAGAAATCCGCCCGGCTGATGGGGTCGTCAAAACTGCTGCCGGGCAGTTCGGTGTCCACCCCGCCGCCGCCGTGGAAGCCGGGCATCCCATTGGGGTGGAACAGACCCAAGGTGTAGGCCCGGCCAATGGCGTCCCGTGCCCAGTCGGCGGGAGGCTTTTGGCCGGAGGCGATGGCCACCTTGATCCGCTGCTCCCCGGACACATTTTCAAAGGTGATGACGTCGTCATGCCCGATATAGTCGTAGCCGTCGGCGTCACTGTTCCCCCGGCGCTTAGCCACTGCCAGCACATAGCCGTGCTCCTTGTCAAAGGGCACCGCCTTCAAGCTGAGGCTCTCCCCGACAGGAATGTCGAATCTCTCGTTGCCCCAGTAGGTGGTGGCACCGTCCATGGAGGTAAAGTACCCGGAGGGACCTGCGGGGGATTCCAGCCCCAGACTCACGGATATCTTGCCGTCCTTGGTGGTCTGGACATGGATGGGAATTTTGATCTTCCCATTGTGGCTCTGCCAGTTGCCGCCACCCTCCACCCTGTAGAGCCACTCCAGCTCCAATTCCTCATCGTGAGAATAGGACCAAGTTTCCGCCGGGGTAGCGGCAATGGTAAGGGTCATACTCTCACCGGGGGCCAAAGTGGTGGTGGGCAGGGTTTTTTGGCCGTTGATGCGGAGAAAGGAGGCCAGCCCATAGCCCCGCAGCTCCACCTCCCAGTCGGAGGTGTTGGTGACGGTGAAGGTCTGCTCCTGGGTGGTGCCGCATTCCACCGCCGTGAAATCCAGAGATTCTTGGCTCACGGTGATGGGCACATCGCCGCCCATGTCCCCGTCGTAGGTGATGGTATAGGTCACTTCAAAATCGCAGCTCAGATCCCAGGCCTTCAGGGCGGAATGGTTGGCCGGGTAGGTGTAGGAGAAGTCCAAGCTGAAGGAGGCCCGGTGGGTCTTGGCGTCCATATTGGGCAGGGCCTCGATATTCAGGTGGTAGGTGTGGCCCGGCTCCAGCTCGTAGACGGGTATATCGAAGTTCAGGTTGCTCTGCTTTTTGTACTCGTCTCCCTCGATTGTGACAACCACGGCGTAGACCCCGGTGCTGATGAGGTAGAGGCTTTTGTCTCCCTTGTTGGTCATGGTGATGGTCTTGGCCGGAGGAGTGGTGTAGCCGTACTTGGCGCTGCCCAGGTCAATAGAGCCGTTCTCCCCTTCGCTGAAGGAGAGCGCATATCCCTTTTCAGCGGCCTCGGCCAGATCGTCGATGTGGTCGTTATAGGGGTCCGTGGGGGGACGCTCCCCATGGGAGCCGCCGATCACGATGTTGGGCGTGCAGTCCTCCTCCGCCAAAGCGGCGGCGGGCAGCAGGCCAAGACACAGGATCAGGGTCAGAAGGGTGGAGAAAATACGCTTTTTCATGGCGTGTCCTCCTTCCCTTGTTACATCGTCATATCGTAGATCCGCATGAGGGTGGCGATGGACTGCTCCCAGCTATA
>CANPTT010000060.1 GCA_947577065.1 uncultured Pseudoflavonifractor sp. | reverse complement strand
CCATTGACACATCTGGCTTTGAGCCCGATTTATCAATATCGTTGGCGAATTATGGTGGAGGAGGGTGGATTCGAACCACCGAAGCGATACGCAACAGATTTACAGTCTGCCCCATTTGGCCACTCTGGAACTCCTCCATGTGGAGCTGGTTGACGGACTTGAACCCCCGACCTGCTGATTACAAATCAGCTGCTCTACCAACTGAGCTAAACCAGCACGTGAAACGGCTGTCCGACAGCAGAGATTATTCTAACAGATGCCCGGAGCGTTGTCAAGCAAAAAATGCAAGGTCAATAGTAGAATCGGGCTTTATAGTTTTCCGGGGTGCTGACAAAGGCCATTACTTTTGGGTCGTCCTGATTGGCAGAGACAAAGGTGGGGTCCTTCAGCGCCCAGCCGCCCTTCCCATCGGGGACTTCCACCCAGGCGTGGTACTCCTTTCCGGCATAGCCTACCGCCAGCTTGCAGGCCACACCCTGACTGCGAAGCATGGCGGCCATAACGGCGGCGTAGTCAAAGCAGATGCCCTTTCCCCGGGTCAAAACGTCGTCCACATCGGGCAGATAGCCTGCCTCTACAGTGGCGGAGCGGTCTGAGTCATAGGTCAAGTTCTCGGTCACGTAGCGGAAGATCGTCTCGATCTTCTCCCCCTCTGTTTCCAGTCCCTCGGTCAGCTCCGCAGCCAAAGAGGCCGCCAGAGAATCCCGGTCGAAACAGACGAACTGATTGCTCCGGCGGAAGGGGGCGGCCGGGTCGGAAAGGGCCAGGGTCAGGGGGCAGGAAAAGACGGGACGGTAACGGTTTTCCTGCTGATGCTCCAGGACCTGAAGGACATAGTCGCCGTCTCCCTCCGTGAGGGCATAGCTCTCCCAGCTTTCATCGTTGGAAAGGTCATAGTTGTAATCGGTTCCGCCCGACTTGGTGATCTGGACCTTGACGCGGGCCGGCGCGCCCCCTATATAGCGGACCTGGATCACCCCCTCGTCCAGACTGGATACATCCAATTGGGCGTACTCATTGGAGTAGGGGTCGGGGCTGGGCTCCGGGGAGGGGGAGGAGGGAGCTTGGGGGTCGCCGGAGAAAAACGGGAGGGCAGCCGCGAAGAGCGCCGAAATGCCCAGCAAAATAAGGGCTCCGAACAGGATCCTTTTTTTTCTCATGGGGAGCCCTCCTTTTTCCCGGATCCAAGATCACCGGATGGAATGGGTGTAGGCCACAGCACGGCCAATGACAGTGAGACGGCGTTCGATCTCTTCCCCGGTAAAGACCATGGGGGAGAACTTGGGATTTTCCGCCACCAGTTGAACGGTAAGCCCGTCAAAGTAAAACCGTTTTAGGGTGGCCTCCTCGCCGTCCACCATGACGGCGGCGATCTGGCCGTTTTCCACCTCGGGCTGCTCCCGGATATAGACCACGTCTCCGTCTTGGATCCCGGCGCCCACCATACTGTCGCCCCGGCAGGTGAGGGCGTAATCGGCATGGATGTGCCGGGGCAGGTCGATATACTCCTCAATGTTCTGTTCGGCCAGAATGGGGGTGCCGCAGGCGATCTGGCCCACCAGGGGGATCCGCTCCATGTTGGGGAGGTAGAGCAGATTGGAGGCAGGAGGAGAGGAGGGCAGGGGCTTGCCCTGGGAGAGGGGGAGCCCTACCCGCTGGTCCCCGTCCAAGGCTGCGATGACTTGGTTGAAGTCCAGGCCGATGACAGCGCTGATGGAGCGAATGGTCTCCAGAGAGGGGATGGGAGGCTTACCGCTTTTGGGGTTCCGGTTCCGCTCCAGCATGGAGATATAAGCCTTACTCAGTCCACACCGGTCGGCAAACTCCTGCATGGTCATGTGGTGCTCTGCGCGGTAGGTCTGGACGAAGTCGCCCAAGGTCATGCCGATCACCTCTCCTGTTTGTTGGTAAGTTAATAATACACTCGACTAAACAAAAAGTCAAGAAATTTGTAAATTACACTTGACAAATTGGGTTTAGTAGACTAAACTAAGGGGGAGGAGGGACGAGGCGTGAGAAGCAAGATCAAACAGGAACGGCAGCGGCTGAGAATGACACAGAGGGAACTGGCACAACGAGCAGATCTTTCTAAAGCTACAGTATCAAGACTGGAGAGGGGGAAAGCCCCGTCGGCCACCGTGGGAACACTGCGGAAGCTGGCGGCTGCCTTGGGGGGAACGGTGGGAGATATTTTTTTACCGCCGGAGTTTAGTGGAGTAAACAAAGGGGAGAGGCGTTTTGGAGGAGAAGCGCCGGGGGAGGAATGAGAAATGTGGTATGACAGATTGCCCGAGCGGGCATTGGAGCCCAGGACCTATGGGGAGGAGAGCTGGCCCAGGTGTCCGGTGTGCGGGGAGGAGACAGATACGCTCTATTGCAATGAGAGCGGGGATATTGTGGGCTGCGGGGAGTGCATCCACTATGTGGACGCCTGGCAGTGGAAGGAGGAACAATATGAATTTTAGAGGGAGAGAGAAGGGAAAGAGGATATGAGTACGGGATATTCGGGAAAAGTGTGGGCCTGTCCCTTTTTCCGGTGGGACGAACGGAGACAGTTCCACTGCGAGGGGGGCTGTATCGCCTTTCGGGATCGGACGACCTTTGCGGAGTATACACAGCGGTTTTGCTGCAGCGTGGGGAATTGGGAGAGCTGTACCCTGGCTGAGGCGCTGGAAAGACAGTATGACAGACAGGAGGGGGGAGAGGACCATGAAAAGAAAAGAACAAGCCGGCCCTTCGGCGGGAGAGACCGGACGGCTGGAAAAAAAGATCCGGGACCAAGCGCGAGAGCTGAAAAGGTTGAGAGAAAAACTGGAGAGGACGTATGAGGGAAGCGTTCAGCTCCGGATAGCGGTGAACGCCCTCCTTACGGCGGCAGCATTGGCGCATGGGGAGAAGGTCATAGATCCGGAGCGGTCGGAGAAGAGGCCTGGGAGGAGACTGGAGATCCCCTGCTTTTCGGCTGAGGAAATGGGGCGGAGATATGTGCTGAGTGCCCGGAGAGGGGACGGGAGCTATGTAATGGAGGCATGGGAGAAGGACGACCGGTCTGTGAAATAGGGGATGTTTTGAAAGAAGGGGGGGCGGCGGTTTGCCGAGGAAAACGCAAAAATATCAGGCTCCGGAGGAGATGCAAAGGGCTATCGACGCCTATTTCAAGGACTGTGAGGGGGAACTGCTCCTGGGGGAGGATGGGAACCCTGTGCTGGACAAGCAGGGGCTTCCCGTTGTGGTCAACGCGCGGCCACCCACCGTGACAGGGCTTGCCCTGGCCCTGGGGCTGAGCAGCAGGCAAAGTCTGCTGAATTATCAGGGAAGAAAGGAATTTCGGGAGACGGTGCTGCGGGCCAAGCTGCGGGTAGAGGACTACTGTGAACGGCGGCTTTATGACAAGGACGCCCGGCAGGGGGCGGAGTTCAACCTGCGCTTCAACTTTCACTGGCAGGAGCCGGAGGGGGAGAGCCGGGAGGAGGCCGGCGGCGTGGTGCTGATGCCCCAGGTACAGGAGAAGACGGAATGAACGTGATATGGAGACCTCAGCCCCGGCAGGCGGCGTTTATGGCGCGGGGGGAGTATGAGGCCCTGTACGGCGGGGCCGCCGGGGGCGGGAAGTCGGACGCCCTGGTGATGGAGGCGCTGCGGCAGGTCCACATCCCCCACTACAAGGGGCTT
Source organism: uncultured Pseudoflavonifractor sp. (assembly GCA_947577065.1). GTDB lineage: Bacteria > Bacillota > Clostridia > Oscillospirales > Oscillospiraceae > Vermiculatibacterium. The sequence goes on along the minus strand of CANPTT010000060.1, from coordinate 2,091 downwards.
ATCCTCCGCAAGACCTTTCCCCAGCTGGGGGAGCTGGTGGACAAGACCCTGAACTATTACCCCAGAGCCTTTCCGGGGGCCCGGTACCACACCACCGCCCACACCTGGACCTTCCCCTCGGGGGCCAGGATCCTATTCGGGGCCATGCAGTATACCAAGGACCGGACCCGGTATCAGGGGCAGGCCTATGACTTCATTGCCTTTGACGAGCTGACCCACTTTACCTTTGAGGAGTACAGCTACCTCTTCTCCCGCAACCGGCCCAACGGGCCGGGGACCAGGGTATATCTCCGGGCCACTGCCAACCCCGGCGGGGTAGGGCACGGCTGGGTGAAGGAGCGGTTCATCACGGCGGGGCCGGCCATGACTCCCATCGAGGAGGAGGTGACCTGGCGGGAGCCCGACGGGCGGGAGGAAAAACGGAAGCAGGCGCGGATCTTTGTGCCTTCGTCGGTGTTTGACAACCCCGCCCTGCTGAAGAATGATCCCCAGTATATTCAGCGCCTGGCCTCCATGCCGGAGGCGGAGCGGAAGGCCCTGCTCTACGGGGACTGGGACACCTTTTCGGGCCAGGTGTTCACCGAATGGGTCAACGACCCGGGGCACTATGCCGACCGGATCGGGACCCACGTGATCGAGCCCTTTCAGACGCCGGAGACCTGGCGGATCTGGTGCGGCCTGGATTGGGGCTACTCCCGGCCCTTCTCGGTGGGCTGGTACGCCGTGGACCACGAGGGGCGGCTTTACCGGGTCCGGGAGCTGTACGGATGCACAGGAAGCCCAAACGAGGGGGTAAGGTGGGAGCCGGGGGAGGTGGCCCGGGCCATCAGAAGGATCGAGGAGGAGGACCCCAACCTGCGGGGGCGAAGGATCAGCCGGGTGGGGGACCCGGCCATTTGGCAGAGCGACGGCACCGAAAGCATCGGAGCGCTGATGGAGCGGGAGCGGGTCTACTGGGAGAAGGGGGACCACGCCCGTCTCAGCGGCAAGATGCAGGTCCACCACCGGCTGGCTTTTGACGAGGGGGGCGTCCCCCGGCTCTACGTATTCAACACCTGCAAGCACTTCATCCGCACGGTGCCCAGCCTTTGCTACAGCGAGACGGACGTGGAGGATGTGGACACCCAGGGGGAGGACCACATCTACGATGAGCTGCGGTATGTGTGCATGAAAAATCCCATCGCTCCCCGGCCCAAGAGGGCCCCGGTCCCGGCGGAATACGATCCCCTGGGGACAAGAGAGTATGACAGATATGCGTTCTTTAAACGCGGTTAGGATGGAGGAGTATATGCCAAGACGAAGTGAGGATAAGCTGGGGCAATTTGGGGGAGATCTCCTGAAAACAAAGAGTATAAAAAAGCCTGATTATGCCCCTCTGGAGCGGGCGATGACCGGGAGGGAAACGGGAAGGACTTCGGTTTCCACAACGGGGACGCCGATGAGCGATCTCCTGAAGCAGAAGGTAACCCAGCCAACGGCTCAACCCAAGAAATATGAATACGCTGCAGGGAGACCTGCCGTAAAGCCGGAGACTACCGCCCCCTATGCCGCGGGACGGGATCAGGTAACGCCGGTCACACCATACGCTCCGGGGCTTCAGGTGACCGTCCCTTCCAAGAGGGCGGAGCCGTTGGAGATGGGAGGAGTGGCGGCTGGAAAGAAAAAAGCGTCCCTCGCCACGCCTGATTGGAAGGCCGGGATCTGGGAGGCACGGGCGCAGAAGGCCGTAAAAGAGACTCAGATGGATCGGTATAACCCCAGGCGCTGGGAAGGGACAGGGGCGACAGAGGAGACCGGGCAGGGGGAGTTTCAACGGTATATCCGTCCGCCCAGTGTATGGGAACTGAGAAATCCGGCGCAGGTCCAATACGAGCTGGAGGAGCTGGAAAAGCAGTACGCCGCGCTTTATCAGGACGCCGTTGACACCCTGGACCGGGCGGAGTGGAGCGGGGACTGGGCGGAAGGAATGGCAGAGGCGGCCCAAAAGTACCAGGAGGCCTTTGCCCTGTCACCCCAGATAAATGATCTGAAAAAGGAACTGGAGGAGATCGAGGATAGCTGGCAGCGGTATCTGATGGAGCAGGAGGGCTA
>CANPTT010000059.1 GCA_947577065.1 uncultured Pseudoflavonifractor sp. | reverse complement strand
AGGGCTTCCTTCGGCCCGAGTTCATCAACCGGGTGGACGAGATCGTCTACTTCAATAAGCTCACCGAGGACAACTTCAAGGCCATTGCCCATATCATGCTCACCGAGCTGAGCCAGAATCTGCGGGAGAAGGGGATCGCCTTCTCCTATGACAATGGGCTGATGAATTATCTCACGAAGAAGTCCTACTCCCAGACCTACGGGGCCCGGAATTTGAGGCGGCAGATACAGAAAGACCTGGAGGACCCCATCGCTACCAAGATCATTGACAGCTATATGGAGCCTCTGTCCAAGATCAGGGCTGTCTCTGACGGGGAGACCCTGACGGTGGAAGCGGAATAAATAAGGAAAAAGAACCCCCTGCTGAATTTTCGGCGGGGGGTTCTTTTTTGTGAATTGGGTGATACCGTTTAGTTGTTCGTTGACATCAAACTTATCACTGCGTGAAGCGAAAGACCATTCTTTGAAGGGCCAAAGAATGGCCTCTCGCGCTCTCAACCGCTTCGCGGCATTAACTCCCGCTAAGCTCGCTGCGCTCACTAAGCAGGAGTAAACAAGAAAGCCCTAAGGTCAAGACCAGGCGTTCTCAAGTCGGCTCTATCGTCTTTACGCCGGGTGCTTCTATTTGCCCCGCGCCCGCGCGTCCCATTGTGGGACACAGATAGATATGCCGCTGAAATGATGCCGCCTCTATCCTACCCAGCTTGATAGGTGGGATGTTCTCAAGCCCTTGACCTTGGACTTTGGGGGCAAGAACACGGCAGTTAGTGGTAAACGGAACGAACCCCCACGGCTTACTCCGTAACGCCGTGGGGGTAAGCTTTCAAACGATAAAGCAGCTAAGGGGAGTTTCCAAAGAGGGGCCGCCGCAGCGGTCCCTCTTTGGTCGTTGAGAGAGGGGGTTCAGGAGGAGAGAGAGTCGAAACTCTCTCCCCCTGATGCTTTCTGGGGGTCTGGGGGCCTCTTTTGCACAAAGAGGCCCCCAGTTGGTAGAAGTGATAATAAAAAGCAGAATAAATCGAGCAAGCCAGATCGTCTATCATCTCTCGCTATACCTCCATAGCCCCGCCGCATCTCCGGTTTGCTCCCGCTTCAGGGTAAAATACCGTGTCTTCAACTCCTCAGGATCGTCAAAATTGGCATAGCCCGATATCTGATAGCTCACAAAATCCTCTCCTGAGTCCAGCACTGCAAAGGTATTCCAATCATATTCCCACTGAATGTCCGCCCCCCAATGGGTCACCCTGTGCCACATCTTTCCCTCGGCAAACAGACAGGGAGCCCCTTGACCCAAGAGAGTAAAGTTATATTCCTCATCCGCCAATTCAGGCACAAATTGGTTGTAAAGCTGCTGTAGCAGCTCCTCCCGGCTGGCAGGGGCGTTATGGATCGGTGCGAATTCCAGCCCCTCTTGATACGTATAGCCGCCATAGCCGTATTCCAACTCGGTCAACTCCTCCGCGGAGAAATACCGCACCCCGTCCATATCCAGATCGGGATGAGACGACAACTCCACCAGCCGCTGCATCTCCTCATACTCCGGCCTGACGATGCTCAGCCAGTCCCGTTCCGTTAGGGGCTTTACCCGCTCGCCAGAGCCTTCTTCCCCGTTGATGAGGGTCCATTTTGCATCCGGCTTGGCCTCCTCCCGGGCGCAGGCGGCCTCCCACTCCGCCGCTGTGGTGGAAGCGCCGTCCACGGTGTAGGCCCCGTTGTTGCGCCAGGTGTATTCCTCCGTCTCCGCCCTTCCATTTGTGAAACGCAGCCGTCCATAACCGTTGTAGGGGGCCCCGCCGGACCAGGTAAAGGTGCCGTCCTCCTTCAAAGTCAGCAAATTCATGGACCGGAACCCCATTGGGTAGCCGTAGACCCAGCCACTCTGATACCGGAGCACCACGCTCCCCAGCAAATAGGGATCCTCCCCCCGGCTGAGCCACAAAATTACCTCCGGGATGGTATCGCTGTCCATGTCCAGCTTGGCGTACTGATACACCGTCACGGGCTGTCCGTCGCTGTCAGGCAGGGCGTTGGCAAAGCGGGACTCCCCCGTCTCCGTGTCGTAGAAGGCCACTTCTCCCCGGAGGACGGCCTGAAGGGTATTTTCAATATTGGGGTCCCCGGCGATGGTCAAGCTTTCATGCGTGACGGGGCGGAAATCATAGGTCCGGTACTCCACGCTCCAAGGGTCAATGGGCCGGGCGGTATCCCAAGAGGTCCCGTCCCCCAGCAGACGGAAGGCGAGCCAGCGGCGGCCTTCCTCCTTTTTGGCAATGCCGATGATGCCGCCCCGCTTTACCTCCGCCCCATTCTCAAGCTCGACATATTCCAAGTGGCTGTATTCGCTGTAGGATCCGTCGGGATGGGCCACCGTGACCGTCTGCTCTCCGGTGATGGGATGGGTAGTGATCCCGGCTACCCTTCCCCCAGCTACACTCTGCACTGTTACCCCTTCGGGAGACAGGATGCGCAGCGTGTTATCCTCCTCCCCTAAAAGCATATCGCTTCCATACTCGATGTAGGGCAGGGGCCAGAGGTAGCCGCTGGACCGGGTGACGGCGGTCAGATCCAAGTCCCCGGCGGCAAGGCTTTTGGCCTCCTCCATCCGGGCCATATATCCTTCGTTCTCCCGCTCGGAGGGGGTTGTCATATCCTCCTCCCAGAAGGTGGCGACATACGTGACGCCGTCCTTCTCCCCCAAGATCTTTCCCGACCATTGGCCGGGATAGTCCCGGATGGTCTGCTCCTGCGTGACAGAATCCTCCGCCCAGAGAGAGAAGAGGTAGCCGCCGCCGGAATAAAGCTCTTTATCGTAGAAATTCCAGTTGTTGGCCGCTTTGGCCACCACATAGTTCCCCGCCAGACTCTCCGGCAGATCCAGGGTAAAGCCCCAGTCCGGCTCCGCATAGGTTCCGGGAGAGGGGATCCGCTCCGGGGTGAGAAAAGGCTCTCCCCCCTCATAGGATCCGTCCGCTCCCACGCGGGCCAGCTGCAGATAGGCCATGGTGTTCCCGATCAGCTCATCCACATAAAGCCCCACCAAGGTACCGTCCTCCATCTTGATGACATTGCTCTTCAGGGAGGTTCCGTTCCGGAAGCCGGGGTAAAAGAGCTCCTCTGTGTTTCCGTGGGTCATGTGGTCCACCCCGGCGGGGATGGCGTCTACCGCCGTCAGGGTCCGCCCGGCGATGTCCCAAGTATAGAACCGCTGGTCCCGGTCCTCTCCGCCGTCAAATACGTCGGAGAGATACACCGTCTTCTCATCCTCGCTCACGTCGCAGCGCCAGAGGACCCGCCTGCCCTCCGACTGGTCGGGGCGGTAGGAGGACCAAGTATCGCCGTAGTGGAAATAGGCGGTATCCACGGTATGGTAGAGTAGAAAATCCCGGGCGGGGTCGTAGTAGACCAGGGTGGGCATGGTGTTCTCGGTGAGGGGGGTCAGGTAGGCCTGGGTATCGGGGTTCAGGGCGCCCTCACGGTCCACCAGGGCCCAGGAGAGGCGGGTGATCTCCCCGGCTTTTACCGTCACCACCAGGTAGTCTGTCCCCTGGGGGATGGAGTTCCGGTACAGGGGCATATGGACCAGGCTGAACACCGCCTGCTGCCACTCCTGGGTGCCCTGCTCCCCGGCGCTGCGGTCCTCGCCCCAAGTGAGCTGGCGGAGCGTCAGGTCCTTGGACAGGGGCAGGGTATACTCCCCCAGGGGCTTGCCGTGGGGGCCTTCTATGTCGCTGTAATTCAGGAGGGAGAGCTTGATGGAGGTGTAATCCTCCCCCTCGGCGTCCGCTTCCCCGATGGGCCAGGTCACGTTGGCGTAGGGGGAGCAGTATACCCCGTCTGCCAACACCGACGGCCCGCTCTCCCGGCAGGCCACCAAGGAGCCCAGGACCACCGCCAGGGCCAGGACCAGGCAGACCAAAGCTTTGCTCTGCTTTCCGGGGCGGAAGAGCTGGGTGAGGCGGGCTTTCATCTGCTCCGCCTCGCCGCCGAAGCTGGTGGTAAAGGGCAAGGCCTGGGGTTCGGCGGCGGTGGCGAGGAGAAGCTCGCCGTAGGAGCGTTTATAGCCGCTGTCGTGGCCGGCTACCACGGCGGCGTCGCAGCAGGCCTCCACGTCCCGGTCCGCCAGGCGGTACATGAGCCAGACCAGGGGGTTGAACCAGTGGAGGGCGCAGGCGCAGAGGAGGAATACTTTATAGGCCACGTCACGGCGTTTGACGTGGTAGAGCTCGTGGCGGAGAGCCGCCACCGCAAGGCCATCGGGGGGCAAGAGGACGGCGGGGCGCCACACTCCCAAGGTCATGGGACCGGGGATGGCTTTGCAGTGGTAGAAGGTCACCCTTCCCTCCAGGCCCAGCTCCGCGGCGTAGGGCTCCAACCCGGTGACGGGAGTGGAGGAGCGGAGGAGCCGGCGGCGGGCCAGAAGATACCAGCCCCCCTGGCGCAGAAGGACCAACGCCGTCCCCACCAGCCAGACCCCCGCCAGCAGGGCGGTAAGATCCACAGAAGGCCGCTGAACGGTGGCAGGCTGGGACATCTCCGAGCTGTTGGGCTGAATAGGGCTCCCAGGCTGCGCTCCCGGCTGCACAGGGTCTGCAGGCTGGGTCTGCCCGTGACTGGGGGACAGGGGCAGGGCCTGCTCCCCCGGCGGGGACACCGGTTGGATCTTGGGGGCTTGGGCAGGGACTGCCGGAAGGGTCAGGGTGTAGGCTGGGGCCTCCACTACCACAGGGGCCTTGGGCTTGGGAAGCCAGGGGGCCGCCAGCAATACCACAGCGATGACCAGCCAAAGCCCCCAGCGGGTCCGGGGGGCGTATTTTTCCTCCAACCTTCCCCGGCCCAGCAGAAGGGGCAGCAGAAGAAAAGACACGGTTGCGGACACGGTGAACACCCGCAGAAACAGGGTCGTCATCCCTTCTTCCCCCCTTCCAGTTCGTCCAGATAATCCCGCAGCTCGGAGACCTGGGAGGCGGAGAGCCGCCCCCCGTCCCACAGGGCGGCGGCAAAGGTTTTCAGGGAACCGTCATAGAGCTTCTCCAGCACCGCTCCCCCCGCCTGACGGCGGTACTCCTCCTCGAAGATAAGGGGGGTATACCGGTTCACCCGCCCGTCCTTCTCACAGCGGAGATACCCCTTCTCCTCCAGGCGTTTCAGGTAGCTGTGGAGGGCGCTGGCGGTGAGGGGCTTTTCCAGGGCCTCCAGGATGGCGGGGGCGGTGGCGGGGCCCTCCGCGTGCCAGACGGCCAGCATAATGTCCAGCTCGGAGTCGGGCAGGGTCCTGTGGTTTCTCACGGGGCATCTCTCCTTTTGCATTTGCAGAAGTTTCCTCTGGGCTTATTCTACATTTGCAGAAGTGGAATGTCAAGAGTTATTTTTGCATTTGCAGAAATAATTTTGAAAAAGAATGGGCGAGCACAGCTCGCCCCTACAGGTCGATGACCGTTACCTCCACCCCGTGCTTCAGGGCGTAGGAGGCGGTGTACAGGGTCCCTCCCTTACTGCCGTCAAAGGCGGCGATGAGCAGGGAGGAGCGGTCCACCATGTAGCGGTTCCGCCGGAGCATACAGCCCCGGTCGTACTGGCGCTGGACCATGGTTTCGAAATCGCAGAGGCCTACCAGCCGCTGATATCGCTCCTTGTCCTCCGGGGGCCATTTGTCCGCCTGGGACTCACAGGGGATGGCGGCCTCCACCGTCACCCCGGGACGGCTGTCCCGCAAGGCCTGGGCCGCCTCGCAGAAATAGAGGTCGCAGCCCTGGGCCATACCGCAGATAAAGTGGCGGTAGCCCCTGTCATAGGCTTTCTCCAGCTCCCGGCAGATAGACTCCTTCAGGGCTATGCAGCGGGGGTCGGTCTCATCGTCCCGCCAGGGTAGCTTGCCCGGCCGGTGGCCTGTAAAACAGCAGGTGGTCTCTCGCTCCATCCTCTCCGCCTCCTTCCTTTTTCCTATTGTAGCCAATCTCTCCCCCTCCGTCAAGGGCGGAATGGAACGTTTGTTTTTTTAAATTTCTCTTGCATTTTTCCCATAAGGCGCTATAATAGGGATGGAACAACTGAATGTATGAATGTCTTCAGGGCAGGGTGAAAATCCCGATCGGCGGTACAGTCCGCAACTCTCTTTTTCAAGAGACTGACCCGGTGGAACTCCGGGACCGACAGTGACGTATCCTTTGAGATACGAAGTCTGGATGGAAGAAGATGTGTATCAACACGCTCCTTTTTTGTTATACACCTGGAAGGCATAGCTCTTTCAGGTGTTACCTACAAAAATGAGGAGTGTTTTTTATGTCCAAAAATCGTTCCATCGACGTACGCACCATCGCCTGTACGGGTATGCTCTGCGCTGTGGCCTATGTGGTCATGTACCTGTCCAA
>CANPTT010000058.1 GCA_947577065.1 uncultured Pseudoflavonifractor sp. | reverse complement strand
TGTCCAGCACCTTCACCCCGTCCACGGTCTTGCTCACGTCGGTGACAAAGAGGATATCCTTACCCACCTCCCTGTCGGGGGAGAACTGGACCCATGGATACCGGCGGGAGGAGGCGGGGATCTCCTCCAGGGAGATCTTCTCTAAGAGCTTCCGGCGGGCGGTGGCCTGCTTGGACTTGGACTTGTTGGCCGAGAACCGGGAGATAAACTCCTTGAGCTCCTGGGCCTTCTCCTCGTTCTTCTTATTCTGGTTCTTCATCAGCTGCTGCATGAGCTGGCTGGCGTCGTACCAGAAGTCGTAGTTGCCCACGTAGAGCTTGACCTTGTTATAGTCGATGTCCACGATGTGGGTGCAGACGGTGTTGAGGAAGTGGCGGTCATGGGAAACCACGATGACGGTGCCCTCGAAGTCCAGCAGAAAATCCTCCAGCCAGTTGGTGGCGGCAATATCCAGGTTGTTGGTGGGCTCGTCCATCATGAGGATATCCGGATTGCCGAACAGGGCCTGGGCCAGAAGGACTTTCACTTTGAGCCGAGCGTCCATGTTCTCCATCAAGGTGTCGTGGTACTGGGTGCCCACGCCCAGGCCCTGGAGGATCCGGGAGGCGTCGGACTCGGACTCATAGCCACCCAGCTCGGAATACTCGGCCTGGAGCTCGGCGGCCTTGATGCCGTCCTCATCGGTGAAGTCCTCCTTCTCATAGAGGGCGTTCATCTCCTTGCCGATGTTGTAGAGATGGAGGTTGCCCATGAGAACCGTTTCCATGACGGTATAGGCGTTATACTGGTTCTGGTCCTGCTTCAGCACGGACATGCGGACGTTGGGCAGGACGGACACCTCACCGGAGGTGGAGTCCAGCTCCCCGGAGAGAATCTTCAAAAAGGTGGATTTCCCCGCCCCGTTGGCTCCTATAATGCCATAGCAGTTGCCCTTCACAAACTGAAGGTCCACATGGGAAAAGAGAGGGGTTCCGGAATAGTTGAGGGAAAGGTCAGTAACGGTGATCATGGCGGTCTCCTTTTGATTTGATATTCAGCCCCCCTATTTTATCAGTAAGGGGCGGGAAAGGCAAGGAAAATATGGCTTTGGGCTTGTCCTTCTTCCCCATATCCCATATAATTGAGCTCTACAGGGGAAGAATATAGGGTCAGCTGGAGGTGAGACGGATGAAAAAGAGGTCGGGACATTTTTGGCTGGATTTTACGGCCTGCTTTCTCATACCGGCCTACACCCTTCTTTTTGCCGGAAGCGTGGAGTGGTTCAGCTCCAACTTCTCGGTCATTGCGGTGACTGGGGAGGACCACTACCGGGGATTCGTATACTGGGGGATCTTGGCCGGGGGCTATTTCCTGGTGATGCTCACCCGACTGGCGGGGCTCCTCCCCCGGGCCGGGGCCCGGGTGGGAACGCTGGTGCTGATCACCCTGGGGGTACTCTGCCTGGGCTATGCTCTGGTCATTCCCTATCTGCCGGCCCATTTCCCCAGGTACGCCGTCCTTCACGTGCTGCTGGCGGCGCTGGCCTGCGTGCTGGTGATGGGGGCCCTTCTGGTGATCCTGCTGGTCCTTCGCCGGGAGGACCGGGTGCGGTGGCGGGGTCCCCTCTGGGCCTGGTGGGCCATTGTGGCAGGCTCCGGGGTCTTGTTTTTTATCCCCGGGATCGTATCCACCGCCTTGGAGGTGTTTTTCACCATCTCAGCCACTCTGCTGACCCGGCGCGTCTATCTGCGGCGGCTGGAGAGGACTTAAAAGGAGGAGAGTCCTCCGTCCCAGGCAAGTCTCTTGCGGTCCGTTCCAGAAAAAGAGGCACGCCAACTCCCCCCTCTTTTGTCCCATGTCTACCAAAAGTCTACCAAAATATTTCCCAAATTCCTTCCGCCCCAATGGGTTTCAAATTCTGCGCTTTTTCGAGTCTACCACAATGTCTACCAAAGTCACTTTTAGCACCGGAAAGCGGGGCTTTCCGGGCTCTTTTTTGGGCTTTTTTCTCCTTTTTTCGTTTCTTCAGGGGAGTCACACTTTGCTTTTTGGAAACGGGACCCTTTGGGGCGCAATGCCTCTGGGGATCTTGAGATCCAAAAAATGACAAGGCGTCTGCCCACGTCAAAAATAAAAAGGAGGAAACAATCCATGAACAACCTCAAGCGCGTTCTGAGTCTGGCTCTGTCCGGCATCATGCTGGTTGGCATGATGGCGATCGGCGCCAGCGCGGCGGATTTTAGTGATGCGGATGAGATCCAGCACACCGACGCCGTCAATGTCCTGGTCGCGCTGAACGTCATCAACGGTAAGGATGACGGCAGCTTTGACCCCACCGGTAACGTGACCCGCGGCCAGATGGCGAAGATGATCGCCGTGGCCATGAACGGCGGCACCGATACCAACACCGGTGTGAAGGCCACCCCGACCTTCACCGACATCAAGGGCCACTGGGCCGAGAGCTACATTGAGTACTGCGCCGACCTGAACATCATCAGCGGCCGTGGCGATGGCACTTTCGATCCCGATGGCGACGTGACCGGTCTGGAGGCCACCAAGATGGTCCTGACCGCTCTGGGCTACGATTCCACCGCTTACCGGCTGACCGGCGCTTCCTGGGCCGTGCGGACCGACGAGCTGGCCCGGGCCGCCAACCCCAACCTGTATGATGATCTGACCGGCACCGTGATGTCCAACAAGGCCAGCCGCGATGTGGCTGCTCAGCTGATCTGGAACGGCCTGCAGAACACCACCCGTCGGGTGACCCCCAACACCAACACCAACACCGGTGAGGTCACCTGGACCTACGGCGTCAGTGACAAGACCATGCTGGAGGAGCGCTACGACGCCGAGATCAAGGTGGGCGTGTTCACCGGCAACGACAAGATCAACAGCTCCGCCGAGGATGGCCAGATCGTTGTGTCCACTGAAGATGTCGACTACTTTGTCCCCTCCGACCTGGACATCTCCTTCATCGGCGAGGAAGTAAAGGTCATCTACAAGAACGGCAAGAAGAGCACCTCTGCCGGCCCTGACAAGAACGACACCATCTATGGCGTGTTCGTCACCGGCAACACCCAGGTGGTCAACTCCACCATGGGCAAGGTCGCTGACAACAAAGCCAGCGAGACCAAGATCAAGGTGGACGGCGTCAAGTACTCTCTGGCTGATACGGTTGAGGTGATCTTCAACTACAACGAAGAGGACGTTGACTCCAAGTCCTACACCGGCGCTGCCCTCAAGGGCAACAGCTCCACCAACAGCGCCCTGACCACCGATCTGAAGAAGCCCAACGGCAACACCATCAAGCTGCTGCTGGACGACAACAAGGTGACCCGGATCTATGTCACCGAGTACGCTCTGGCCAAGGTCACCGCCAAGAACAGCGAGAAGGTCTCCTTCAACAACTCCTTCGGCGCTGTTGACATCGAGGACAACGACCTCTACGAGGGCATTGCCAAGAACGATGTGGTGGTTATCAGCCGTCTGTACAACTCCGCCGCTGACAAGGGTTACACCATTGCCAAGAAGGCCGAGGTCGTCACCGGCACCGTCAACGGCTTTAAGGACACTGAGTCCGTCACCGTGGACGGTACTGTCTACAAGATCTACAACAAGGTCGACACTCTGGAGGCCGTGAAGGACACCGCCATTGAGAAGTTTGCCGACAAGCACATCGGCGAGGACTTCGATCTGTACATGGTCAACGGCTATGTGGCCGGCGCTGTGCAGACCTCCGAGAGCTTCAGCAACTACTCTCTGGTCATCGACGTGTCCAATACCGGCAGCGTGGGCAGTGTCCTCAACGGCCTGAAGATCCAGGTCCTGAGCGCCGACGGCACCAAGACCATCCTGACCGTGAACGATGACAGCGTGGATAAGACTGTTGCGGCCAACCCCGACGGCAGCTATCCCACCATTGATCAGTCCAGCCACAAGATCGAGGAGGGCGACATTGTCACCTTCTCCGTGGACAAGAACGGCGAGGCCACTGTGGAGCTGGTGGGCAAGACTGAGTCCGCCTCCAGCAATGCCGGCTATGTCGCCAAGACCAAGTCCTTCGACGGCACCACCATCGCTTCCGAGGCCGTGTTCTTCGCCAACACCTCTGCGGATGGCACCAGCTACAAGGCTTATGATCTGCGCGCCCTGGGTGACATCACTGTTGAGGACGGCATGGACCTGACCGTGGTGGAGGATGGCGACGAGGTCGTGGCTGTCTACGTGGACCTGGGCAAGAAGCCCGCCGGCGCCACCACCACCACCGTGTACGGCATCATCTCCGCCTACAACGGCAGCGTGAAGGTCAACGGCGATGCTTACAAGTCCTACACCGTGGACGTGAACGACGAGCAGCACACCGTTTACTCCAACGTGTCCGGCCTTGCCAAGGGCAAGATCGTTGAGCTGGATCTGACCAGCGACAACATCTACACCCGCGACGAGCTGAAGTTGGTCAGCGCTCTGACTCCCGACGCCATTGGCTACGTGAGCAAGTACAGCGACCGTGACAGCACCGTCACCGTGGGCACCACCGTGTCCGCCGAGACCGTCAACGGCAGCACCACCTACAAGGTCACCGGTGACACCACCGTGTTCGCCATCGACGGCAACACCAAGATCTACTATGTGGATCAGGACAACGACAAGGGTGTGATCAGCAGCATCTCCGAGTTCGACGCCATCAGCGGCACCAAGAACATCATCGTCTTCGCTGATGACGACAATGTTGCTGAGACCATCATCTTCGAGGTCTCCAACGAGGTGGACATCCTGGGCTAAGCCAGGACCAAACCAATAGGACAAAGCCCCCGGACGAGCAATTCGTCCGGGGGCTTTCCTTGTTCTCCATGATTGTCTTCCGGCAGCGCCTATGCTATACTTGAGCTATGGAAGGGGGATCTGCCCCATGAAAAGTCTATTTACCTGTCCGATTTGCGGCCAACCCCTGTGCGCGGAAGAGGACCGGTATGTCTGCTCCGGCGGCCACAGCTTTGACCGCGCCAGGGAGGGATACGTCAATCTTCTCCCGGCCAACCGCCAGCACTCCAAGGCTCCAGGAGACGACAAAGAGATGGCCGCCGCCCGGAGCCGCTTTTTGGAGGGAGGGTGGTACGCTCCGCTTCGAGACGCTCTGTGTGATCAGGTGGCGCAGTGTGCCGGAGAGGCTCCCGCCCTGCTGGATGCGGGATGCGGAGAGGGGTGGTATACCGCCGCCCTGACCGACTGCATTGCCGCCAGGGGCGGACAGAGCGGGGGGATAGACCTGTCGAAGCCTGCCGTAAAAAAGGCGGCCCGCCGCTGTCCCGGCGGGGAGATCGCCGTGGCCTCGGTGTACCGCTTGCCTGTGGGGGACGCCTCGGTGGAGATCTTGACCAACTGCTTTTCTCCATTGGCCATTGAGGAATTTTACAGAGTGTTAAAGCCGGGAGGAATATTCCTTTATGTAGTCCCCGGCCCCCGGCACCTATGGGAGCTGAAATCGGTTTTGTATGAGAAGCCTTATGAAAATGAGGAAAGACGGGAGGAATACCCGGGCTTCCGGTATCGGGAGGTGATCCCTGTGGAAACCCGGTTTACCCTGTCCTCTCCCCGGGACATCGGGGACCTCTACCGCATGACCCCCTATTTTTGGAAGACCCCTAAGGCCGGAGCGGAGCGGCTGTCCCGACTGGAGACCCTGGCGGTGACGGGCCAGTTCCGGATCCATGTGATGGAGAGGGAGAAATGATCCTTTCCCTTCCCCCCAAAAAAACGCCAAAAAGGAGAGGGAGCCAAACCGGCTCCCTCTCCTTTTCTTTCGCTCTGTTATCCGCCCAGATAGGCTTTTTTCACGCTCTCGTCGCTCAAGAGTTCCTTTCCGGAGCCGCTGGTGACGATTTTGCCTGTCTCCAGCACATAGCCCCGGTCGGCCACAGAGAGGGCCATCTGGGCATTCTGCTCCACCAGCAGAATGGTGGTCCCCGCCTTGTGGAGCTCCTTGATGATATCAAAGATCTGCTCTACCAGGATGGGGGCAAGACCCATGGAGGGCTCATCCAGCATCATCAGCTTGGGATCGGACATAAGAGCCCGCCCCATGGCCAGCATCTGCTGCTCGCCGCCGGACAGGGTCCCGGCCACTTGCTTTCTTCGCTCCTTCATCCGGGGAAACAACGCATAGACCTGCTGGAGGTGGGGATCCACCGCGGAGTTGGGGCGGGTGTATGCTCCCATCTCCAGGTTTTCCTCTACCGTCATGTTGAGAAAGACCCGCCGCCCCTCAGGCACCTGGGCCAGGCCCTTGCCCACCAGCTTGTGGGCGGGCATCCCGGCGATGTTCTCCCCTTCAAAGGTAATGGAGCCTGTGGCGGAGTGGAGCAGACCTGAGATCGTCTGGAGGGTGGTGGATTTTCCGGCTCCGTTGGCGCCGATAAGGGTGACGATCTCTCCGTCGTTGACTTCAAACGAAATGCCCTTGATGGCGTGGATGGCACCGTAATAGA
>CANPTT010000057.1 GCA_947577065.1 uncultured Pseudoflavonifractor sp. | reverse complement strand
CTCCCCTTCAGCTCCTCCATCAGCTCCTCATAGGGCTGATCCCCGATCCCCAGCACATTCATACCGTTATTTTTCAGCTCCCGGCAGAACTGCCAGTAGTTGGTGGGAAAATTGGGGGAAAGGAATACCACGTTTTTCATGCCCATCTCTCCTTCTCTATCCGCACGGCCGCCGGTCACTCCGGCGATCCGGTCAGGTCCTTCACCATTAGGATCCCATGCCAGCCCATCCCATAGCAGTTGGGGAGAAACCCCGTAGGCCGAAAGCCCTGGGCCCGGAAAAAGTCATAGTGCTCCCGCCCCAGGGAGCGCAGCTCCGCCAGTTCCTTGGCCGGGTCCTCAAGGGGCCTGCCGTGACAGGACATCTGTGTGGAACTGATGATATATTTCAGGTTCCGGAGCCCCTTTTCCCGGGCGTGGGCCTCGGCCCGGCGCAGCAGCGGCTCCAGGGGCCCCTCCATGGAAAAACGGCCGTCCTCGTCATAGCCCAGGTTCTCAATGGAGAGGCAGGAATAGCCCTCGTACTCCGCGCATAGCAGCCAGCCACGGGGCCTGTTCTCCTCCCCGATGTACCAGCCCACCAGCCGGGCCAGCAGCTTCTCATTCCGGAGCTGTTCAAAGGCCCCCTCATAGTCCCACCAGTCCGGCTTGACGGCGGACATGAGTTCGGCCACCGCCCCCACGCTGGAGGCGTCGATGGGGTAGATATTCATGCTCTCTCCCCCTCTCAACCTTTCTCCCCCAGCAGGAAGGGAACGAAATAGGCCACCTGCTTATACCACCAGTCCCAGTCGTGCTTCACGTCGTAGCCCCAGGCGTCCACCCAAAGGTCGATGCCCTTCTCCCGGCAGATGTCCCCTATGCGGAAGGTGGTCTCGGGCATCTCCCAGTCCCCCTGGCCCACACAGATAATGCCCTTATTCTGGTTGTACCGGGCGATAAAGGGGTGGTCCGCCGGCATATTGGAGAGATAATGGATCGGGGAGTTCCGGTACACCACCTCGTCCATGTAGCTGCCAAACCCGTACTCGGCGGTGTAGATCCCGCTGAGGGCCAGCAGCCCGTCAAAGAGGTCGGGGAACCGGAAATAGAGGTTGGCGGCGTGGGTGGCCCCCAGGCTGCACCCAAAGACGGTGATCCCGGGATAGCCCTCCCAGCCGTTGCGCCGGTTCGCCATGGAGCGAATAAAGGGCACCATCTCCCGGGTGATATAGTCGATCCACTGCTCATACCGCCGGATCCTCCAGTAGGGATCCCCCTCCTTGTCCGACCAGCTCTCCTTGTCCATGGTGTCGATGGAGAATACCATCACCTGCCCCGATTCGATCCAGGGAGCCCAGACGTCGGTCATATGAAAGTTCTCAAAGTCAAAAAAGCGCCCGTCCTGACAGGGGATGAACAGCACCGGCCTGCCGGCGTGGCCGTAGACCTTGCACTCCATCTCCCGCCCCAGGGCAGGGCTGTACTCTTTAAAATACCGGGTCTCCATGCTCTATCACCTTTCTCCTCCCTATCCGGAGAGCCTTTTATCTTTAACAGTTTAACACGGCAATGTAAAAAAAGCAACCTGCAAAAATCCTCCTCTCCGCGGCCCGCGCCGCCCCGGCCATTCATTTATGGGAATCTCCTCCATTTTTTATTTCGGCTCTTCGCCTCGCCACTCGCTTTTTCCACCTGGACCGTGCCGCAATGACGCCTGCCAGCGCAAGAGTGGCAACCGCCAGCAGGAAAAACACCGTCCCCAGAAGGATGTCTAAGGCGTGGGCGGCCATAAAGCCACTGTCCTCCAGCTCAAAGACAGCACTGGGATGGATCTGGGACCGCTCCAATGCCTGAACCGTCGGCGCTATCCGATCCTCGCCGGGAAGCCGAACCAATCCCCCATCGTCCCAAGTCTGCCAGAATTCCATAGGCAGCGTCAGCTTGTAGGCTCCCCCACCCTCTACCGTATAGAGCTGATAGGCATAATGGAGAGACCCCGCGCTATACTCCACCACCTTGATCCGTTCGCTCTCCCTCCCCCCGGAAAGGCGCACAATATAGTTCCGGTTGGCCGGAATGGTTAT
Source organism: uncultured Pseudoflavonifractor sp. (assembly GCA_947577065.1). Taxonomy (GTDB): domain Bacteria; phylum Bacillota; class Clostridia; order Oscillospirales; family Oscillospiraceae; genus Vermiculatibacterium. The sequence goes on along the minus strand of CANPTT010000057.1, from coordinate 4,449 downwards.
CATTACAGTTCTTCCAAGACTGGCCGTACATGCCGCCTCCACCGCATTGCCATCCTGATCCCGCAACTCATACTCTATCCCCTTGTCCAGGAAGATCCGGCGGTAGCCGGTATCCTCTGCAAATAGGCTGTCGGGATCGGTTTGGGACATCATCCACGCCACATAGACCTCCGGGCAGTGCTCATAGAATATCCGCACCGTCAAACTCAGATCATTCCAGCTACTGGGGTGCAGTCCCAGCTTCTCCAAGGCAAGATCGTAGAGAACTACCGACAGCAGCGTGTCGGCGCAGGGCGCCTCTCCCATCAGCATGTCGTTCATTTTTCCGCCCCGGCTCAACACCCCGCACAAGGTCCACAGCAGCCGGAACACGCTGGAACGGCTGCACCATGCCTCATCCAACACCACCTTCAACTCCGATTGATAGCTGTCCGCGGTACGGACCATGTCGTATATGAGCTGACAGAGCTTTTGGATAAACCAGTTTACCTCTGGGCTATTGACATATTCCGTGCCGGTGATCTCCCGATAGATAGCCGCCACCGGCGCTCGACGCGCCATGTAATCCGGGGTAGTCTCCTGAGCGGGAAGATAAAGCGTGGTTCCCAACTTTCCATACCCCCATTCCGAAAACGGAATGGATGGCACCGGATCAAACATACCTGCAATGTTGTAGATCCCACTGTGATCATAGGGTTCATTCAATTCAATATCTCCGCTCTTCAGCTGGATGTTATTGGGGGTGGCAAAGGTATAGACATACAGATCCTCCTCTTCCACCTGTTCCGACGCCAGAGCCAACGCCGCGGCCATGTTGCTCACCGCTGCGGCCCGGCTGAATCCTCCCATCCATACCTTGAAGCGGTCATCTGCTCCATAGTTGTCTACATAGTCAAGGATCCGCCGGAATACGGTGAGGCCGGCCTGAAAAAAACCGTCATGGACACTTTCATCCCCAAAGGAAAAATTGCTCAGCCACTCATCCTCATATCCCCCGCCGCTGACAGCCACCGCCACCAGCAGAAATTCTCCCTCCTGGTCCCGCAAGATCTGAGAGGCCAGCAACGTTGCTATGGTATCCGCCCGGGGCTCCTCGTCAAACTGACAGCTCACCATGTTTTCAAAGCCTGCCTGCGCCAGATAGTCCCGAATATAGGCGTCCTTTTGGTCCAGTTCCAGATCCGCCGCCCGGAAAGCCGATACCGCCATTCCCAAAGTGCACTGGGCCAAAAGCTGCTGATATTCTGTTGCAGGGATCGTAAAGTAGTCATCCCGATAGGGAAAGGAATACGTCAGCTCCCTGCCTGGATAGGCCGGGGAGTTAAACTTTCCTGTCAGCCAGATCCTGTTTTCAGCGGCCACACAGACGCCGGGCAAAAATCCCAGCAGCATCCACGTTGCCAAAAGGGCGCCTATCACCCGAGTCAGCCAGCTCTTTCCCTTCATCGGTTCAGTCCTCCTTTTTGGGCCGGCCTCCATTTCTGGCTACCGCCGCCAATATTTTCATCATATGTCCCACTCCGCCCTTTCCATTCGCTCAATCAGCCAATGTCCCTATGTCCGTCCCGAAGTCCCCTGCAAACAGCGGCGGGACGGCACTTCTGCCGTCCCGCCATATGGTGTGTTTCCCCCGGTCTGTTTACGCCACTGAAATGGAAGGAAAGGGAGTCCCTTGACCATCATCCCATCCCCCACGGCAGCTCCTTCTCTATCCATCCTCCAGGCCGTAAAGAAGTGCGCCCACAAAGAAGGGGATCTGCTTTTCCCAGCTTGCCTCATTGTGGTTCCCATTGGGCACGATGCGGGAGGTCAGGTCCACCTTTCGCTCCAGCAGCAGGTCGGTGACGTGGCGGAACTGCCCCGCCATCTCCGGGTGATAGCCCAATTCCCGGGCTCCGTAATCCATATAGATCACCGTATCCGTTTTGATCCGGGTCGAGCGTAGCATAGTCTCCAGCTTTTCCCGGCCAAACCAGATGGAGGGAGACAGAGCGGCGCACCGGGAAAAAACCTTGTTATATTTCATCACGGCAAAAAGACTCATGAGCCCCCCCATGGAGCTCCCTGCAATAAAGGTGTGCTCCCGGTCGGGAAGGGTGGGAAAATTCTCATCCATATAGGGCTTAAAGGTATTGACCAACCAATCCATAGTGGTCTTTCCCTTTCCTGCCAGCCGCCCCACCCCCGGCATCTCGCAGGACCAGGGGCAGTATTCCTTCAGCCGTCCATGGTCCGGATCATGACACTCCACTGCGGCAATGATGAGCGGCGTTTTATTCTTTTCCATGTAGTCCAGAAGCCCCCAGCTCTTCCCGTAGGTGGCCTCCTCATCAAAAAACAGGTTATGTCCATCAAACATATAGAGGACGGGCAGCCGGACAGCCCTATCCCTCCCGCAGAAGTCGGGTACATATGCATAAGCTCGGCGGGGCTTCTCCCCCGTCAGCGCCGGAATGGTAATATCCCAGGTTTCAAACATTGTGCGCCTATCCTTCCCTTCGGGGTATTTTATCGGGACGTCATCGCCGCCCGGAGGGACATTATAGCACCCTGTCCTGGAAAAATCAAACCGCTGAGGAAACTATTGCATTTGCAAAAAGGTTACAAAACGGTTACAATTTTTACAGTCCCTTCCGGGAACTCTAAATTGTGAGGTGTTTAACATGACATTCCAGAAAAGATTCTTTTCCCTGTTTACAGCCGCAGTGATGGGAGCTTCCCTGCTCTGCCCTTCCGCCCAAGCTGCTCTGAGCCATACAGTAGCCCCCGGAGATACCATGTGGAAGTTGGCGGTCCGCTACCAAGTGGGCACCAGTGAGATCATTACCGCCAACCCCCAGGTGGCAGATCCGAACCTCATCTATCCCGGCGACCGGCTGAACATCCCTCAGCTTGACCAGACGGTACTATCCTATGAGGCGGAGGTCGTCCGGCTGGTGAACGCCATCCGCCAGGAAAATGGCCTTGGGGCGCTGACCCTGAACTGGGAGCTTGGACGGGTGGCCCGGTATAAGTCCCAGGACATGGTGGACAAGCGCTACTTTTCTCACACCAGTCCCACCTACGGCAGCCCCTTTCAGATGATACAGGCATTCGGCCTTTCCTATCGGGTGGCCGGGGAAAATATCGCCTACGGCTACTCCACGCCCCAGGCGGTGGTAAACGGCTGGATGAACTCTGAGGGACACCGGAAAAATATTCTCAACGCCGGCTTTACTCAGATCGGCGTGGGCTATGTAGGCCAAGGGCACTATTGGACCCAGATGTTTATCGGCTAAGGACATTCCCACTCAGAAAATCACCTCTGCTTGCCCGGATACTCACGGCCCTTTATCGTCGGCGTCAGACTTTCACGGCCGATTGGCTTGACTTCCCCTGTCGTATCACATATTATAATAAGCGTAGGTCTCTTCGGAAATACGACATGAAGGGTGTGGACTTCCCGGTTCTACCCATAGCCCGGGCGGCCCGGCACTTATTGCATTCTCCCCCACAAAGCCTAATGCGGAGGTAAAGATGAGATATGAAAAAGCAGGAAGAAAAGGCCAATCTCTGTCAGCGTGTCTATGACTATGTACGGGAAGAAGTCATGTCCCTTCGGTTGCGGCCCGGAGAAAAAATTACAGAGACCATGTTGGTAGAAGAGCTTCAGATCAGCCGCACCCCCATCCGGGAGGGTCTGCGCATGTTGGCCCGCGACGGGATGGTGACCCTCTACCCCAACCGCTTTGCGGCGATCACAGTTTTTTCCAAAAAGGATATCTATGATATGGGCGCTATCCGCGTCTCGCTGGACGTGCTGGGGAGCCGGCTGGCGGTATTCCGCGGCAGCAATGCGGATTTTTCCCGGCTGGAACGGCTGGCTCAAGCGTGTTCCGCCGCTATGGAGCAAAGTAACTTTCGAGAGCGGGCGCAGATGGACAGCGACTTCCATCTGGCCCTGATGGAGATCAGCGGAAACAGCTATCTTTATGAGCTTCAGAAGGAGCTTTACACCAGGGTCCAGATGTACCAGATCCTTCAGTTTTCCCGATCTCCCCAAAGCCATTTTGGTGGCGCCAGCCACAGCGATATTGTAGAAGCCCTTTTCGCCAGAGATGAGGCCAGGGTGATCTCCACAGTCAAATCCCACCTGGTCAGTTTTTACAACGTGGATGAGGATCTTCCTCAAGATTTTTTTGGTATGATCTGAGCTTTTACATCGTGAGCGGGGACTGTCCCCACAGGCCCCCGGTCCCCACTATCACGTTCTCCCACAGCAAAGCCCCCCTCCCAATCCCCCGAAACAGAAGCCGCAAAATTTGTAGAGGAAATTTCGTTTTTCCTGTTGACAAGCGCGGCGCTATTTGCTAAAATAGCATTCGTTCGGTAGCCCATCACCGAATCAAGAAGTGAATATGGGGGTATAGCTCAGCTGGGAGCCCGGCTTGTAGCAAATGCACCCCTCTA
>CANPTT010000056.1 GCA_947577065.1 uncultured Pseudoflavonifractor sp. | reverse complement strand
CCCAGCTGGACGACCCAGTCAAAGAGGAACTGGACGCCTTTATGGAGGAGGAATATTCCCTAGACGCCATCCATCTGCAGGCCGCCTTCATCGCCGGGCTGGCCGCCGGCCTTCAGCTTACCCAGCTTCCTTAGTCCTCCCAAAACTCCTTTGGGGGCTTCCAGCCCTCGACCACAAACCCCCGCACCCGGCCCAGCACCTTAGGGGGACACAGGACCTCCACCTCGATGCTCTCGCCGTATTCCACCTTCTCCACCTTGGCCTCCCGGTAGAGCATATCCACCAAGCCGCCTTGGCTGTAGGGCAGAGCCAGCTTTACCCGTACCGTCCCCCTGTCCAGCCGCCGGCGCAGCTTATCCAGCAGGAGCGGGACCCCCTCCCCCGTCCTAGCGGAAAGGGTCACGATATCCTCCCCATGGGGCAGGATATCCCCCTCCAGAAGGTCGCACTTGTTGAATACGTCGATGCGGGGGGTGGCGCTGGCGTTCAGCTCGGTGATGAGCCGCTCCACCACTTGGGCCTGCTCCTGCCACAGGGGGTCGGACACGTCGATGACATGGAGCAGCAGGTCGGCGTACTCCAACTCCTCCAAGGTGGCCTTGAAGGCCTCCACCAGATGGTGGGGCAGCTTGGAAATGAAGCCCACCGTGTCGGAGATGAGCACCGTGCAGGTGTCGCTGATCTCCAGGGTCCGGGTGGTGGTATCCAGAGTATCAAACAGCCTGTTGTTGGCGGGGATCCCCGCCCCTGTCAGGTGGTTGAGGAGGGTGGACTTGCCCGCGTTGGTGTAACCCACGATGGCCACCACCGGGATCTCGTTTTTCTCCCTCCGCTGGCGCTGAGTGGCCCGGATGCGCCGGACCTCCCTCAGCTCCTCCTCCAGCTTGGTGATCTTCTTGCGGATGATCCGCCGGTCGGTCTCCAGCTGGGTCTCGCCGGGGCCCCGGGTGCCGATGGCCCCCTCCTGCCGCTCCAGGTGGCTCCACATACTGGTCAGCCGGGGCAGCAGATACTTATACTGGGCCAGCTCCACCTGGAGCCGGCCCTCACTGGTTCGGGCCCGCTGGGCAAATATGTCCAGGATGAGGGCGGAGCGGTCCAGCACCTGGACTCCCAAGGTCTCGGTGAGCACCCGCTGCTGGGAGGGGGAAAGGTCATTGTCAAAGACCACCAGGTCAGCCTCCACAGCGGAGCAGAGCTGCTTCAGCTCCTCCACCTTCCCCTCCCCCAAAAAGGTACGGGGATCGGGGGTATTTTTATTTTGCAGAAGTGTGCCCACGCACACCCCTCCGGCGGTCTCCAGAAGGGCCCGCAGCTCCTCCAGAGACTCCTCGTCCGCATTCTGCTCCCGGCTCAGCGCGGGGGAATTCAGCCCCGCCAGCACCGCCCGGTCGATCCTGCTCTCGTCAAAGGTTTTCTCGAACATAGTACCTCCAAGGAACTTGTTTTACTTCTCCAGCACCGCCACGATCTCTCCCACGTACATCCGGTGGTAGTCCTTCCCCGGATAGTTCTTCCGCTCCACGGCGGAGTCAGCAAAGCACTCCCCCGCCATGTCCTGCTCATAGACCTTCCGGCAGATAAAGGTAAGCTCTCCCTCGGCAAAATAAGGGGCCCTTTCATCCTTCATCACCGTTAAACCGCATTCCTTTACCTTATCCACATCCCTGCCGCTCTTGGCCCCGCAGAAGACGGCCGCGTCGTGCTTTTCCTCGGGAAGAAAGGTCAAGGAAAAATACGGTTCCGCATCCATCAGTCCCTTGGTATATCGTTGGGGACGAACATAGACGGTGACCACCGGGAGATTCCAAAGTCTCCCCACGCCGCCCCAGCTCACCGTCATGGGGTTGCAGCCCTCCCCGTCCGCCGCGGTGAGCAGGGCCCAGCGCTTTTCCAGCAGATTAGGCAGATTTGCCGCCAGATCCTGAATGGCAATTTTTTTCATAAAGAACGCCTCCTTTACCGGTCCTACCGCCTATTCTATGCAAAAGGGCCTATGCCGTACCCGGCACAGGCCCTCGTTTTTCCACTTCTTATTTGTCGAAACCAAACTTCCTGTTGAAGCGGCTGACCCGTCCGCCGGTGTCCACCATCTTCTGCTTGCCGGTGAAGAAGGGGTGACACTTGGCGCAGACCTCCACACGGATATTCTCCTTGGTAGAGCCGGTCTCGATCACATTGCCACAGGCGCAAGTGATGGTCGTCTGCTTATAATCGGGATGAATTCCTTCCTTCATGCTGTGTTCACCTCTTTCTCGTTTCGGGCTGATGCGGCGCAGCAAACCTCCACGCCTTATAAACGCTCAAATATGATAGCACAGGTTTGAAAAAAATGCAAGTATTTTTTCCTGCCCGCCCCGACGGGGGGCTCTCCCTCCCAAAAATTTGTTAATTCTTTCACGGTTCCGTTGCTTTTCCCTCTCCGCAGTGCTACAATACCCCTTGCGGATATCGCCACATTTTTTATTGGGAGGCTGTTCATTATGGACCGTTTAAAGGGTAAGGTAGTCATTGTCACCGGCGGCAACTCCGGGGTGGGCGCCGCCACCGCCATGCTGTTTGCCAGAGAGGGAGCCAAGGTGGTCATCAGCGCCCGCCGGCAGCCCCAGCTGGAGGAGGTGGCCGGCAAGATCCGGGCAGAGGGCGGCGAGGTCCTGCCCGTGGTCTGCGACATTTCCAGGCATGAGGACGCCCGGAAGCTGATCGCCAAAGCCGTGGAGTCTTACGGCAAGGTAGATGTCCTGGTCAACAACGCCGGCGTGCTGGACGAGGGGCTGAAGGCCATCGACAAGGTGGAGGACGCCGTCATTGACCGGGTGGTGGACATCAACACCAAGGGCACCATGTTCTGCATCCAGGAGGCCGTTGCCGAGATGACCGGGGCAGGCGCCGGTTCCATCGTCAACGTGGCCTCGGTTGCCGGCGTCATGGGCTGCGGCGGCGCGGCTTATGTGGCCTCTAAGGCCGCCATTGTGGGTGTGACCAAGCACACCGCTCTCCGCTTTGCCGGACAGGGCATCCGCTGCAACGTGGTATGCCCCGGCTCCATCGCCACCCCCATGACCGCCGGGATGAGCGCTGAGAATATGGATACCGATATGTTCGGCCAGATGGGCAAGCACTCCGACCTGCGGGTGGGGGTCTGCATGCCCGACGACGTAGCCAATATCCTGCTGTTCCTCGCCAGCGACGAGTCCCGGGCCATCACCGGCCAGGTCATCGTCAGTGATTTTGGCAGCACTCTGTAAGAGGGGCATCCGACAGGGGCGCTTCCGGCCGGAAGCGCCCCTGTTTTTTTAAGGGGGAGCCCCCTCCTTGACATGCCCCCACGGACAAGGTAAAATAGACCCATCAAAATCATGGCAGGAGGGTTTCCCATGGGATTTTTGGATAAGCTCTTTGGCAAAGAGAAAGAGGTCACCCCCGGCGGCTCCCCCATCTACCGCTACGATACCCCCGAGGACTGCGGCCTGCGGACCCCCAAGGAATCCGGCGTCTACGCCCCTGAAGTGGAGGCCCGCTTTGAGGAGCTCTTCCCCGGTCGGGAGAGCCGGGTCCTACACGAGATCGTCAGCGATCTGGTCCATGTCGACGTCCATGTCATGTGGCCCACGGAGGAGCAGAACTTTTTCGTGGTCTACACCACCGGTATGAGCGACCTGCCCATGACCCCCGACCCGTCCATTCCCCCACAGGACCGCAAGAATCTGGAACTGGCGGAGCTTTTTCTGTTCCTCCCCGGAGACTGGCCGCTGAGCAAGGAGGGAATGCCGCCGGAAAATGCCTACTGGCCCATTCGGATCTTGAAATTTATGGCCCGCTTCCCCCATGAGTACCACACCTGGCTGGGCTATGGCCACACCATGCCCAACGGACCGGATTACGCCCCCCTGGATGACAGCGTAGGCTTTGGCGGCGTAGTCTTTTCCGGCGGTGATGGCCGTCTGGGACGGCTGGATACGAAGGATGGCCGCCGACTGAGCCTCCTCCACCTGATCCCCGCCTACAAGGAGGAGATCGAATACAAGCTGAAATACGGCATGGGGGCTCTGATGAAGCGCTTTCAGGAACAGGACGTGCCTGTCATCCTGGACCCCGACCGGCCCAACCTCTGCCCCGATTTCAAGGAAATCCTGGACAGCTAAAGCAGCGCGCCCGGCGTTTAAAAACGCCGGGCGCCTTTTTAGTCCTCTGATGGGAGGTCCATGCCAAAATCGGATATGTCACACTGGATAACCGTCATCCCTCCGTCACTGATCTCTCCCCGCAAAAGCGCGCCTGTCGTCCCGTCAAACCAGAGGTCCGCCTCCGTGCCCGTCCCCGGCTCAGACTCCGGATCCCGGCAGATCACGTGGAGCCTTTGGGACTCCTCCCCCTCCTCCATGGCACACTCCGCCGCAAAGCCCTCTCGGGCGTAGGCCAATAGAGCCGGGACCGCGTCCACCGGAGCAAGGCCCGCAGCGTTCAGGGGACCCGTCTCCAGCATGACTCCATCGTACTCCAGCGCGGTCTCCCCCGCCGCGATATGGGCGGTGGTACCCGCGATCACTTCCGGGGCGGTGAGGGTCAAAAGGGTCTCCCCCTCCCGCTGCCAAGTGAAATCCAGGCCATAGGCATATACCCGCTGACCGTAGTCCGCCGTCAGCTCTGCATGCCCCGAACAGCCTGTCATCTCCAAGTATTTGCCCCGGATCTCCGCCAGGGCCTTCTCCGCCTCGCCGCCTCCGTCCTTTCCGCCGCAGGCGGAAAGAGGCAGGACAAGGATCATCATTAGTGCGCAAAGACGTTTGCGCACGCTTTATTCCTCCTCACACTCCCGGATCGCGCGGGGGATCGTCCCGATAAGGTCCCCCACTGTCATGCCCCGCTCCCCCTTCTCCTTTGCCGCCAGATCCCCCGCCCGGCCGTGGAGCCAGACCGCAGAGATGATATCCTCCTCCCCCTGGGCGCAGAGGGAGGCCATGAGCCCTGCCAACGCATCCCCGCTGCCCCCCTGGGCCATGCCAGGGTTGCCGGTGGTGTTGATAACGCACCGGGTATGCCCCCGGCCGCCGGAGGCTGCCGTGATGGTGCGGTGGCCCTTCAGCACCAGGACGCAGCGGTGCTTCTCCACAAATTCCCGGGCGGCGGCCAGCCGGTCATGGATGGGCAGCTCACAGCCCGAGAGCCTGGCAAACTCCCCATCGTGGGGGGTAAGGACGGTGGGAGCGGAGCGTTTGTCCAACACATCTATATGACGGGACAGGATATTTAGACCGTCCGCATCCAAAATAACAGGGCAAGGAAGATCACCCAGCAGTCTCAATACCCGCCGCTCCATCCACGCGCTTTGCCCCAGGCCGGGGCCGATGAGAACGATATCGGCTCCCCTCGCCTTCTCCAGCAGGTCCTCATAGGATTCGGAGATAGGCCACACCATGGCCTCGTCACAGCATTTTGCGGCCACGATAGGGTAAATGTTCGGCCTCACCGCCACCGTCACCAGGCCCGCCCCGCTGCGGACAGCAGCCCGGGCCGCCAGGCAGGGGGCTCCGGTGTAGCCCCGGCTTCCCGCAAGAATAAACACTTTACCAAAATCTCCCTTGTGCGCGTCCCTGCGGCGTGGAAGAAAGACCGGCTTTTCCGCCACGGATACGGGAAAATCATCCTCGTCATGGTAGAGGTCCCGGGGAATGCCGATGTCGGCCACCACCACTTTTCCACTGTGGACAGCCCCCTTGCCCACGAAAAGGCCCCGCTTGGCCAGGGAGAAGGTGACCGTGACGTCGGCTTTCACCGCCCGTCCTAAAATCTCACCCGTGTCGGCATGGACCCCGCTGGGCACATCCACCGCCACCGTCCACCAGGCCGAGGCCATAGAACGCACCGCCTCCATGGCGTCGGGGTGGAGATTGGAGTGGAGGCCCACTCCGAAGAGGGCGTCTACCGCCACGTCGAAGCCGGAGTATCCAGCCCTGTCATCAGGAGAAAAATCCTCCAGTTCTCCACCGGTCGCCAGAAGCCGCTGTTCCATCTCCCGGCTGTCGGGGGTCATCCTCCCCCGGTCCCCCACCAGGACGCACTTCACCCGCCAGCCCTCGCCAAGCAGAAGCCGGGCCACGGCAAGTCCGTCCCCCCCGTTGTTGCCGGGACCGCAGAACACAACGGCGGAGCGCTGCCGAGCGGCCCAAAAGTCCACCTGCTCCTCCGCTGAAGGGACATGTCCATCGTTGGTGATCCAGTCCATGGCCCGACCGCGCCTCTTTGGGCCGGGAATGGGCAGGGAGAGCACCTCCCGGGCCACAGCTCCGGCGGCGTTCTCCATCAGCTCCAGGGAGGGGATCCCCCGCTCCTCAATGGCGATCCGGTCTATCTCCTTCATTTGGGCGGCAGTGGCAAGATACATAAGGGGCCCCTCCTTTTCATCACTGTCCCAATTATAGGCATTTCCCTCTTGCATTTCAAGGGATTTTATGATATAAAGAACGGTAGCAATAAGGCTTTGAACAGGAAAATAGCGTGTTTGCGTTCCAGTTAGAGAGGGCTGGCCACCGGCTGAAAGCCGGCCCGGAGCGTGTCGCTTGGTTCGCCTGGGAGCCGCCGCGGGGAAAGACGCGGACGGGGACCCTCCGTTATCGGGGTATGAGTGTGCATAGAGATATGCAAATGCGGGTGGTACCGCGGAAGGCAAGCCTTTCGTCCCAGCTATGGGGCGGGGGCTTTTTTATTGCCCTTTTGTAACTGCTACTGGGGCTGATTTTGAGGAAAAGAGGTGTCTTTATGCTCATTACCACCACCCCCAA
>CANPTT010000055.1 GCA_947577065.1 uncultured Pseudoflavonifractor sp. | reverse complement strand
GGCCCCGGCGGATCTCCCGCTGGGCGAATTTGGCGCAGTCGTCCACGATGTAGCGAATGGGGGCATCGCTGAGGCCGGAGGACTGGGCGTTTTCCTTGGCCCAGGCCACCATGCCCTTGGCGGCGTCTACGTGGCACACGCTGGCCCCGGCGGCGGCACAGGCCACGGTGGCGGCGCCGGTGTAGGCAAAGAGGTTCAGCACCGAGATGGGCCGGCCTGCCCTGCGGATCAGGTCGCCGCAGAAGTCCCAGTTGGCGGCCTGCTCGGGAAAAAGGCCGGTGTGCTTGAAATTCATGGGCTTGATATTGAAGGTCAGGTCTTTATACCGGGCGGTCCAACGCTCCGGGACCTCCCTCTTGGCCCACTGCCCGCCGCCGGAGGCTGAGCGGGCATACCGGGCGTTGGCCCGACTCCATCTGGGGTCGGAGCGGGGCGTCTGCCAGATGGCCTGAGGATCAGGCCGCACCAAAATATATTTTCCCCAGCGCTCCAGCTTTTCTCCACTGCCGCAGTCGATAAGCTCATAGTCCTTCCAGTCGCCTGAGACCCACATCCGGCTACACCTCCCCAGTATAAAAATTCATACTATTATATCACCGGAAAAAACAGCCGTCAATGAGAGAAAACGCCAAAGCTTCGGTTGCGCTAAAATCAAAAAGATGGTATACTAACGATTAGAAAATGGAAGAGAGAAGTTGATGGAATGCCCAAATTTACGAATCCGGAAGAAAAATTTCAATGGCTTACAACGGCGCCCCTTTCCGGCCTGATCGGACGGTTGGCGGTGCCCACCATCATATCTATGCTGATCACCTCCATCTACAATATGGCGGATACTTACTTTGTAGGGAACCTGGGCAAGAGCGCCCAGGGAGCGGTGGGAGTGGTGTTCTCCCTTATGGCCATCATTCAGGCCATCGGCTTTACTTTTGGAAACGGCGCCGGCAACATGGTCTCCCGGCTTTTGGGCCAACAGCGGCAGGAGGAGGCGGAGACCGTAGCCGCCACAGGCTTTTTTTCCGGGGTCATGGCCGGCGGGGCGCTGGCTATATTGGGCCTGCTGTTCCTGGATCCTCTGGTCAGCGTTTTGGGAGCCACGGAAACGATCCTGCCCTACGCCCGGGACTACGCCCGGTATATTCTTATCGGCGCGCCCTGGATGGTGGGGGCGCTGGTGATGAATAACCTCCTTCGGTTTGAGGGGAGCTCCGCCCAAGCTATGGTGGGTATTACCACCGGCGGGATCTTAAACATGGTCCTGGATCCTATTTTCATCTTTGGTCTGGACCAAGGTGTGGGGGGAGCCGCACAGGCCACCATTATCAGCCAGGGGGTCAGCTTCTGCATTTTGTTTTACAATTCAGGCCGAAAGGGGTCGCTGCCCATTCGCTGGAGCCGCATGAGCTGGAAGGACGACCGGCTGCTCCACATCATTAGGGGCGGGCTTCCGTCCTTTTACCGCCAGGGCCTTGCTTCGGTGGCCTCTATATTGCTCAACTGGGCGGCAAAGCCCTTTGGGGACGCCGCGATCGCCGCCATGACCATTGTCAGCAAAGTCAATATGTTCTCCGGCTCTGCCCTCATCGGCTTTGGCCAGGGTTTTCAGCCTGTATGCGGCTTCAACTATGGGGCAAGGCTCTATGAGCGGGTGCGAAAGGGATTTTGGTATTGCGTAAAGGTGGGAACGGCGGTTCTGGTATGTATCGCCGCTGTTATGTTCCTGCTGGCCCCACAGGTGGTCTATCTCTTCCAAAAATCCGACCCCGAGGTGGTGGAGCTGGGCATTGTGGCCCTGCGCTGTCAGATGCTGAGTCTTCCACTTACGGCCTACGTTATTGTCAATAACATGATGCTCCAAACGGTGGGGGAGAATATGCGGGCTTCCATCCTGGCTATGGCCCGCCAGGGACTTTTCTTTGTGCCCTTGATCCTGCTTTTGCCCCAACTCTTCAAGTTCGCAGGAGTGATGACGGCCCAGCCCTTGTCTGACGCCTGTTCTTTTATACTGGCCATTCCTCTCTCCACCGGATTTTTGCGGAAAATGGACCGGCTGGAGGAGGAGAAAGGACTTGATAAATAGGTCTGGACGTGCTATCCTAGGAAGTGGGGAAGGCGTCCCCAAAATAGAATGAAAAAGGAGGAACAGTCTGTGGACATTTGCGGCCGAAGTACGAAGCGGGACGGCGATGTTCCCTTGCGCGGCAGGCTTAAACGGCCGTTCCTCCTCCAAGAGGCACGGTCGTAAGGACCGTTCTGCGCATAGGAGCAGCATCGCCCTGTCGGTAAAGTCTCTTTGCCGACAGGGTTTTTGTCCCCATTGTGCTTCCTCGCTGTACTTATTCTGAAAGACAGGAGGAAAGAGTGATGGAAGATATGGATCTGGAGCGGGAAAATCTGTTGGAGCAGTGGCAAGATCTGCTGACAGGTAAAAATCTCCGGGCCCTAAAAGCTGCTCTCACCGAGGCCAACGAGGTGGATGTAGCGGAATTCGTTCAGGAGTTGGATCCGGAGCGGACGGTGCTGGTATTCCGGATGCTGCCCAAGGAGGTGGCATCAGAGGTCTTTGCCAACCTGGAGCCCGACGACCAGCAAACGATCATCTCCTCGATCACGGACCGGGAGATCACGGAACTGGTAGAGGAGCTTTACGTGGACGACGCGGTGGATATGTTGGAGGAATTGCCGGCCAGCGTGGTGACCCGGGTGCTGAAAAATACCAATCCCAATACCCGGAAGGTCATCAACCAGTTTTTGAACTATCCCGATAATTCGGTGGGCAGCATCATGACCGCCGAGGTCATGGACCTGAAGAAATCCATGACGGTGGCCCAGGCCATTACCAGAGTCCGGGCGGCCAGTGAAGACAGCGAATCCATCTATATCTGCTATGTTACCGATAACCGCCGGATGCTGGAGGGGGTCATTACCCTTCGGGAGTTGCTGGTGGCCAAGGATGACCAACTGGTGGAGGAGATCATGTCCGACGATGTGATCGTGGCCTACACCACCGAGGACCAGGAGGAAGCGGTTCAGCGGATCATGAAGTACGACTTTATCTCCCTGCCGGTGGTGGACCGGGAGGGACGGCTGGTGGGGATCGTCACCGTGGACGACGTGATGGACGTCATGGAGGAGGAGGCCACCGAGGACATCGAGAAGATGGCTGCCATTCTTCCCTCGGACAAGCCCTATTTTCAAACCGGGGTCTTCGACACCTGGAAGCACCGGATCCCCTGGCTATTGCTGCTCATGGTTTCGGCCACCTTTACGGGGACCATTCTGGGCGTCTTTGAGGAGGCCCTGGCGGCCAACGCCGTCCTCACCCTCTTTATCCCCATGCTCATGGACACGGCGGGCAATTCGGGCAGCCAGTCCTCGGTCACCGTCATCCGGGCCATGTCTATCGGCGATGTGGAGTTTCGGGACATCCTCCGGGTCCTTTGGAAGGAACTGCGGGTGGCCATCCTCTGCGCCGCCACTCTGGGGGCGGCGGTCTACGCCAAAGTCCTGTGGCTGGACCGGAAGGGGGCGGCGGTAGCTTTGGTGGTGGCTCTGTCCATCTTCGTAACCATCGTCATCGCCAAGTTGGTGGGCTGTACCCTTCCCATGCTGGCAAAAAAGATCGGTTTTGACCCGGCGGTGATGGCGTCTCCATTTATCACCACTGTGGTAGACGCCCTGTCCCTTCTGGTCTATTTTCAGGTAGCCACCCATCTTTTGAATTTATAACGGGAAAAGCGGCTGGTGAAAGCTCACCAGCCGCTTTTTGGTGGATTAATACACTCTTATTGCGCTACGCCCCGGCTTACATGGACGATAAAATCCTGCGCATTGGTGACCAAGGTCCGCACCGCCAGGCTGCCCCGGTCCCGGAGCTTGTTGACGGCGAACTCGGATACGTCTACCGAGTAGAAGTATAGGGGCCGGACCACCCCGTCTACCACCCGGTAGGAGGGGGTCATGTTCCCCGTGGCGATGGTGTGGAGGGCGGAGGCCATGCAGATGACGGTAGTGGCCTTCCGCACCTCTGCGCGCATGGCGTCCTGGGCGGCATAGACGTCGGCGTAGACCTCGGGCAGGGGGCCGTCGTCCCGGATGGAGCCGGCCAGCACAAAGGGAACGCCCTTTTTTACACACTCGTAGATGATGCCGTCCTTCACCGCCCCGCTGTCAAGAAAGGCGGGGATGGAGCCCGCCAGCCGGACGGCGTTGATGGTGTCGATGTGGTGGTAATGCCCGTTGGGGAGGCTCTCCTGGGTGTAGATATCCTGCCCCAGGGCGGTGTGGAGATACCCCGCCTCCAGGTCGTGGGTGGCAAGGGCGTTGCCCGCCAGAAGGCCATGGACAAAGCCGCCCCGGATAAGGGTGGCGAAGGCTGCCCGGGAGTCCGCGTCAAAGGCGCAGGCGGGGCCCATGACCCAGAGGATATGCCCGTGGTCCCGCTCATGGCGAAGGAGTTCATAGAGGAAGTCGTAATCCTTGGAGTAGGCGGTCTCCCGGGAGCGGCCTTGGCGGAAGGAGAAGGTCTCCTTGTTCTCCTCCCCGGTGGGGGAGAAGCCGTCAGGGTGGACATAGACGCCCTCGGAGCCATCCTCAGACCGGCCTAAGGCCACCAGGTCCCCCGCTTTCAGATTGCGGAACTCCACCGTCTCAATGTGACCGCTTTTCAAAACAGCCACGCAGTCCATACGGCTCTCCTGGGCCAGTAGCCACTGTCCGTCCACATGGAAATACTCCGGGAAGATGGTGGTGGCGTGGTATCCATCCGGGGCCACACCGTCCTTGGGAGCGGGGAGGAAGCGGACCTGGGGGAGGGACTGGAACCGGGAAAGGGAGAAATTGGGGGCGTGATATTCCGGCAGAGAAAAGGACATAAGGCGTGCCTCCTACTGATTGGTAAAAATCAGTATATCACGGCCCCGGCGGAAAAGCAAATCAGGGGATGATATACCAGTCGTGATAGAAGGTGGGAGTTATAAAGCTGCCGGGGTGGTCTGGGTCAGGGAGCCTTTCTCCGCGGGTATAGGTGACAAAGCCGTCGAGACTCCAAGCGTCCCGAAAAACGCCCCAGGAGGCGGCCAGAGAGCCGCCCTGCATGGCGGGGGCATCCCACATGGTCACGGGTTCTCCATTTACCACGGCGACGTCCACACCGGGGCGGAGGACGATAGAGGTATCCCGGTAAACGCAGGTCACATCCCCGGTGGCCGGGTCCCAGTGGCAGGCGCCGCCCAGCTTTTCGGTCAGCTCCCGGACGGGGACGGGATACCCGTGATCTTCGGAGAGAGGGGCCATTTGCCGCACGAAGAAGGGGTCCAGAGACGGGTCATGCTCCACCGGGAAGGGCTGGGAACCATCCAGAGGGTATTCCATGTCAAAGATGAGGATGGAGACGATCTCGTCCAGGTCCTGGACCTCATGGAAACGATACATCTGGACATAGTCGGCGTTGCCCGTGCCGGAACGCAGTTTGGCGGCCCAGCCCTCCCGGAATTCCATCATCTGGGCCTGGGTGCGGATGGAGCCGTCCGCCATGCGAAAGAGGAAACGGGGTATGATCGCCAGCGTGGATGATTCCGTAGTCTCCATTCGGAAGGAGAAGGGGGACAGGCTCACCCGCCGGATGAAGAGCGGTCCGGGGGCGGCGTCGGAATCGTGTATCCCTGTGCCGGAGACGTTCAACTCTATGACGCGGGTGGGGGCGGGGCAGATGGGGATGGTCATGGAGTATTCCCGGCCCATCTGTCCCAGCCAAAGCTCTACCTCGTCGGGTTCCCCGAACAGATTGGCGTGGAGTTGGAATTTTCGGGTATCCTCGCTTTGGATTTTGATCTCTCCGCCCCCAAAGCCGCCGTAAGCGGTGATCTCGGGAGCCTCCCCGCCAGCCTGCTTCATGGCTTTCCGCTGCTGGTCCCAGGCGGGGATATAGAACTCGAAGGTGCCCAGCTGCTGAAAATGGGGGTCAAAAAGGGCCTCTTTGGCCTCCTCATTCAAGGCCGTCACCGTGGCGATGACATAGAGAACGCTCTCGTCGGACACGGAACTCTCCACTGTGAAGGTGAAGTTTTCATCATGGACGGAATAGACGGCGTTGTTCACATACTCTTGGGCGGGGGAGGTATCTCCCTTGAAAAAGAGGGAGAGCATGTCCCAGTTTTCGCTGGCCGCCAGCGCGCTGCCGGTGATGGCCACCGCCGCCGCTGCCGCGGCGAGAGCCAAACGCAATTTCTGCTTTATATAGACCTTCCTTTCTCTCGGGTCGGTATCCAGCGCGGCGTTGACCCGGTTTTTTATGCTCCGGGGGCTGACTGCGGGAGCCGTTCCCGGTCCGCCTGTCTCCCGCCACAACTCATTCATGCGGTCCATCCGCCGACCCTCCTTTCATCAAGATCCGTTTCAGTTTCTGTCTGGCCCGGTGAAGCCGCACCTTGGCCGCCGGGACGGTGAGTCCTAGGTCGGCAGCGATGTCCTTGAGACGGTCACCCTCATAGTAGAATCGAAAGACCAGAGCGTTATCAGGAGGGCCAAGCTGCTCCACTGTAGCCCAAAGTTGGGCGGCAAATATCCGCCGCTCCACCTCTAGGTCAAGACCTGGACCGGTAGTTTCCACCAACGCTTCCAACGGAAGAGAGGGGGGAGGGCAGGTCCGCAGCCTGTCAATGGCTTTGTTCCGGGCCACTGTCGCCAGCCAGGGCTTGAGCCCCTTCTCCGGCATCAGGGTATCCCGCTTGGCCCAGAGGGTCAGAAAAACGTCGGAAACCACCTCCTCCACGTCCTGAACGGTGGCAGCGGGTCCCATGATATGCCATACCACCGCGGAGAGGTAAGGGGTATAGTTATCCATGACATGGTTGAGGGCCAGGCGGTTTCCGTCCCGGAGCCTTCGGATCAGGTTTTCTTCTTTCAAGGGCTTCACCTCGTTCCTGGAACCGGTTCTATCTATAAGTACGAAAAAGGGAGAAAAAGGTTACAAAAAACGGCTGGTGATCTCTCACCAGCCGTTTTTCTTAAATAGGGAAGGGGCTTACTTACTTCAGCTCTACCTTGGCGCCGGCCTCCTCGAGCTGCTTCTTCAGCTCCTCGGCCTCGTCCTTGCTGACGCCCTCCTTGAT
>CANPTT010000054.1 GCA_947577065.1 uncultured Pseudoflavonifractor sp. | reverse complement strand
AGCCGGAGAAGTCGAAGTAGAGCTGGAAGGAGAAGGCCAGGATCCCCAGCCAGGCTCCGGCGGTGGTGAGCTCCGATACGGGCAGTGCCTTGTAGGCATCCCACAGCATGCCCAGGTTGTTGGCCAGAAGGACCTTTTTGCCGAGGCCTGCCACGAAGGTCTGGACCCCGGAGGCGAAGCGCTCCACGGGGTGGTCCCGATGGTCGATCTGGTCCCCCAGGTCCTTATACTTGATGATGGGGCCGGCGATGAGCTGGGGGAAGAGGGTGACGAAGGTGCCGAAATTCAGGATGGACCTTTGGGCTTTGGCGTCCCCCCGGTAGACGTCGATGGTGTAGCTCATGGTCTGGAAGGTGTAGAAGGAGATTCCGATGGGGAGGCTCAGACCCAGCCTGGGCATGAAGGGAAGGCCCAGGGAGGCCAGGCTTCCGGCGATGAAGTCCCAGTATTTAAAGAAGAAGAGCAGGGCCAGGTTGAAAAAGACCGAGGAGCATACCGCCAGCCGCGCCCCCTTATCGTTGCCCCGCCGCTTGCACTTGTCCACCAGCATACCGTGGGTGTAGTCGATGGCGGTGGAGGCGAACATGATGAGGATATACACCGGCTCCCCCCAGGCGTAAAAGACCAGGTTCAGGGCCAGGAGGGTCAGGTTCCGCCAGCGCAGGGGGGTCAGGTAGTAGCACAGCAGGACCAGGGGGAGATATTGGAAGAGAAAGAGAACGCTGGAAAAGACCAAGACGCGGCCTCCCTTCGGAAAGGATAGGGGCAGAAAAAGGGGCCGCCGTTTCCAGCGGCCCCTCTATTTTACCCGATTATTTTTATTTTGTATAGGTGTTAAATTCGGTGACAACCTCGTCGGCGTACTCGGTGACGGCGAACATGATGTAGTCCCCGTTGGTCACCAGCTTATAGTTCTTCACCAGCTCCAGCTGGTCGGGGAGGTACTGGGACCACTGCTCCTCCAGGGCAGCTTGCCGGTTTTCCAGGGCCGCTTTTACCGTGTCCATCTTGTCCGGCTGGACCTGGGCGATGAAAAATTCCGTGGCCTGGGTATTCATGAAGGGCATTTTCCACACATATTCTACCAGGTCGGCGGGATCGATGCCGTAGAAGTCGGCCAGGATCTGGTCGTCCAGAGAGTCGTCAAAGAAGGGAAGCTCCCGGGTGGCGATGGCCTCCCAGACGGCCTGGACCTTGGAGGTCTCGGCGGGGGCTTCGGTGGGGGCGGGAGCGGGCGCCTGGGTCTCCAAAGGCTTGACCACCGCGTCGGTCTCGGCGGGAGGGGTGACGATATTGGTGGATTCGGTGGGGTCCGGGTCGGGGGTGACGGCCTCGGGGGTCTCGGTGGGCGTCACGCTCTCCACCGCCTCGGGGGTGGAGGTGGCCTCCGGAGTGGGGGTGGCTTCGGGCTCCTTGGAGGAGCAGGCGGTCATGGTAAGTACCATAGCCCCGGTGAGGGCCAGGGCGGAAAGACGGATCTTTTTCATAGAGAACAAAACTCCTTTTCTGAATAGTTACATTCCCTTTGACGGTGGAGGGACGGAAAAGTTCCCGAAAATTTTTGATCTTCAAAATCGGTTAAAATTTCAAAAGCTACTTTCCTTTCCGAAGAAATAATGGTAAAATAGGAAAGTATATATTGTCAGGCGGGACCTCCGACTGACAGGACCGGCCTTTACCGGTCTCCGGTCCATCAAAATGAGAAAAGAGGAGAAGAATCACAATGAAAACAAATCATCGAATTTCCACACTGATCCTGGCGGGAGCCATGCTCCTGACCCTGGCCGCCTGCGGAGGAAAGGGCCTCACCACAAAGGACGCTTCCAAGTGCGTTCAGGTGGAGCTGGACACCACCTATAAGGGAGTGTTCGACGGCTTTGTGGATTTCTACAGCAATGTGACCACTCAGGACGCCAGAGACCAGTACGACGCCAACATTGAGGCGGAGGCGTACAACGTTATGGTGGGTCTGGGCCCGGAAAGCCTGGACGGTTCGGGCAGCAGTGTGGAGCCCACCGATATGCAGCTCCACCGGGCCAAGGAGCTCTATGGGAAGATCTACGCCAAGGCGGACTATTCCATCGCCTCTACCACCAAGCAGGACGACGGCACCTTTGCCGTGAAGGTGAACATCAAGCCCCTGGATATCCTTCACCTGGTGAGCGACAACTTTGAAGAGAGCTTCACCGCCTTCTTTACCAAGTTTGAGGCGGTAGATACCGAGAGCATGAGCGACGAGGAGCTGGAGACCTGGTATGTGAATACCTTTGCCGCGGAGTACTACGACACTCTGCTGGACCTGATCGAGAGCCAGATCGACAGCATGGGCTACCTGGATGAGAAGAGCATCGTCATTCAGGTCCAGCAGTCTGAGGACGGTTCCCTGTTCTTCAGCGACGAGGATTGGATCAACCTGGACAACCTTATCATTGACTACAACTTCTAAAGACAAAAGGGGTGGGGCCCTATGAGGCGGCTTGGTTTTGACAATGAAAAATACATAGAGACCCAATCCCGCCATATCAAGGAGCGGATCGACCAATTTGGCGGCAAGCTGTACCTGGAGTTCGGCGGTAAGCTCTTTGACGACCACCACGCCGCCCGTGTCCTTCCGGGTTTTGAGCCGGACAGCAAGATCCGGATGCTGACCCAGCTCAGCGACCAGGCGGAGATCGTCATCGCTATCTGTGCCTCGGACATTGAAAAGAACAAGGTCCGGGGAGATCTTGGGATCACCTATGATGTGGATGTGCTCCGGCTCATTGACGCCTTCCGGGGCATGGGCCTCTATGTGGGCAGCGTGGTCATTACCCGGTACGATCACCAGGGAGCCGCCAAGGCATTCCAGAAGCGGCTGGAGGATCTGGGAGTAAAGGTATACCGCCACTATCCCATCGAGGGCTATCCCCACAACGTGCCTCTCATCGTCTCTGATGAGGGCTACGGGAAAAACCAGTACATTGAGACCACCCATCCTTTGGTGGTGGTCACCGCCCCCGGACCCGGCAGCGGCAAGATGGCAGTGTGCCTCAGTCAGCTCTACCATGAGTATAAGCGTGGGGTCCAGGCGGGCTATGCCAAGTTTGAGACCTTCCCCATCTGGAATCTGCCTTTGGATCATCCGGTGAACCGGGCCTATGAGGCGGCCACTGCCGACCTCAACGATGTGAACATGATAGACCCCTTCCACCTGGCGGCCTACGGGAAGACCACGGTGAACTATAACCGGGATGTGGAGGTTTTTCCCGTCCTGTCCGCCATCTTTGAGCGGATCATGGGAGAAAGCCCCTACAAGTCCCCCACCGATATGGGAGTCAACATGATCGGTAGCTGCATCGTGGACGACGATGCGGTCTGCGACGCCGCCCGGCAGGAGATCCTGCGGCGGTATTATGATGCCATGTGTGACCGGCGGAAGGGAAAGGGCAGCGATGAGATCATCTACAAGCTGGAGCTTCTGATGAAGCAGGCGGAGGTGACCTCCTCCATTCGGCCTGTAGTGGGGGAGGCCCTGGTGGTGGCCGAGACCACCGGCCGGCCCGCCGCCGCCATCGAGCTGCCCGACGGGCGGGTGGTGACGGGCAAGACCTCCGATCTGATGGGTCCCGCTGCCGGCGCGGTGCTCAACGCCCTGAAGGCCCTGGCGGGCATCCCCAGGGAGCTGGACCTGATCTCCCCCGAGGCCATCATGCCCATCCAGCATCTGAAGGTGGAGCACCTGGGCAGTAAGAACCCCCGGCTCCACACCGACGAGGTCCTCATCGCCCTGGCCTCCAGCGCCATCGGAAACCCCCTGGCGGATAAGGCCATGGACCAGCTGGCCCTGCTGCGGGACTGTCAGGCCCATATCTCGGTGGTGCTGTCATCGGTGGATATGCGCCTCTACAAAAAGCTGGGCTTGCAGGTGACCTGCGAGCCGAAATATGAGACTAAGAAGCTATATCATCGCTAATGACGGAGAAAAGGGACGCTTCCACAGGAGGCGTCCCTTTTTTTGTGTGCTGAAAAGGAGATAAATGAATGTTTATCGTTCTAAATTTATGGGTGGTACCGTTTGATTGATGGTTGCGGGGAAAACTTCAACTGCGTGGTTGCGAAAGACCATTCTTTGACGGGCCAAAGAATGGCCTTTCGCGCTCTCCAAGAAAGCCCTAAGGTCAAGACAAGGTGTTTCTCAGGTCGGCTCTTGCGCCTTTTCGCCCCCATGGTCCTTCTTGCCCCGCGCCCGCGCATCCCTCTGTGGAACACTGACAGAAAGCCCGTTGCAATAACGCCGCCTCTATCCTACACAGCTTGATGTGTGGTTCCGCTAACGCTGTTACCGTACCACCCAGGCGGCGTGGATTGCAGCGAAGAGGTCAAAGGTCACGTACTTATCAGCGGCAGCGGCGCGAGAGGGACCACGGGTTGCCGTGAGGGAGCCGCCGGTCAGCAGAAGGATACCCCAAAGGGCCTTGCCCGAGGGATAGCCTTTCAGGGTTGGTTCTCTGTATGGTTGTACCGTAGCTCATTGCCTTTTCCACTGGTCTGAAGCCCTTAAAAGTTCGGAGTCCAGAACCACTTTCAAGCGGTTTTGGCCCCGGCCGGGCAGGCCGGAAAGGATTTTTTATAAAGCCAATACGATGCAATGATAAATGGGTGCTTTAATATATAAAAAGAACGACTGAATATCAGCCGTTCTTTTTTTCGTATTTCTTCAGCAGGTCCTCAATGGCTTCATCCAAAAGACGAGATTTGGGAATACGGGTCTTCTTTGCAAGAGAATCAAACGGTTCCACCAATTGCTTATCAAGAGAGGATGTAAATCTGGCACGGTTCACATAGACCGGGTCGGCCATAAGGCATACCTCCTTATCATCATATACATACTATCTAATGCTTATTATAGCAGATAAAAAAAGCGCCTTCAACTAAACACTATATATCGACTTAATAACTGTTATATAGTATTATTAAGGCGGAGGTGATAAAATGGAAAACCAAGAGAAAACCTGCGGGGTCTGTCGGCATTTTTGCCGGCACTATGTACGTCTGAGCAAAAACAAGTATATGCCCTTGGATGAGGGTCACTGCACCGAGCCCCGCTGCCGGGACAAAAAGGTGGACACTCCGGCCTGCTGGCGGCATTCTCAGCGAAAGGAGGCAGAGCAAGAGCGGTAGAAAAGGAAGAAAATATGGGGCTGTCACCCTTTTCCCATTTTCAATCAAAGACTTGACAGCAGACGGGGAGAATGGTAGAATGGGCAAAATTTTGGGAGGGATCGGGATGAGATACAAGGCTGCTCTGTTTGATTTTGACTATACCCTGGGGGACGCTACCGCCTCGATCTACGAGGGCTACTGCTACGGATTTGAAAAGATGGGCTACCCCCAGCCGGACCTGGAGGCGGTCCGACGCACGGTGGGCTATATCCTGGAGGACGGCTTTACCATGATCACCGGCCAGGCCGACGACGCGAAGCGGAAAGAGTTCCGGGCCTGGTTCCAGGAGAAGGTGGAGGGCCGGCAGGCTGAACTGACAAAGCTCTTTCCCGGCGCGGAGGAGCTTCTGCGTACCCTCCATGCCCGGGGGATCAAGGTGGGGGTGGTCACCAGCAAGCGGGTCACCACCCTGCGGGATATCCTGCGGCGGTATGAGCTTTTGGACCTGATGGACATCACCATCGGCGGGGAGATGGTAAAGCGTCCCAAGCCCGATCCAGAGGGACTGAGCACCGCCATCGAGACCCTGGGGGTGGAGAGGGGAGAGGTCCTCTACTGCGGCGACACGGTGATCGACGCAGGGACGGCCCAAAACGCCGGAGTGGACTTCTCCGCAGTGCTGAACGGCACCACCCCGGCGGAGGAGTTTGAACGCTTTCCCTATGTCCACATCGCCCCCGACCTGGTGGAGCTAACCGCCTGGCTGGGCCTGTAATAGGATCAAAAAATGGGAGCGGCCTCGGGCCGCTCCCATTTTTGTGGCGTTTAAAACTCCGCGTTGCCCACGGTGCGGGGGTGGGGGAGCACATCCCGGATGTTGCTCACCCCAGTAAGGTACATCACCAGCCGCTCAAAGCCCAGGCCGAAGCCGGCGTGGCGGCAGGAGCCGTAGCGGCGCAGGTCCAGATACCACCAGTAGTCCTTCGGATCCATGCCCAGCTCTTTGATGCGTGCCTCCAGAAGATCCAGCCGCTCCTCCCGCTGGCTTCCGCCGATGATCTCTCCGATGCCGGGGACCAGGCAGTCGGCGGCGGCCACGGTCTTGCCGTCGTCGTTCATACGCATATAGAACGCCTTGATCTCCTTGGGGTAATCGGTGACAAAGACCGGCTTTTTGAAGTGCTCCTCGGTAAGATAGCGCTCATGCTCGGTTTGGAGGTCGCAGCCCCAGGACACGGGGTAATCGAACTTTTTGCCCGATTTCTGCAAAATGTCAATGGCCTCAGTGTAGCTCACCCGGCCGAAGGCGGAGGAGGCCACGTGCTCCAGCCGTTCCTTCAGGCCCTTGTCCACGAAAGAGTTGAAGAAGTCCATCTCGTTGGGACATTTGGCCATGACCTCCTTGATAACAGATTTTATCATGGCCTCGGCCACGTCCATATCACCCTCCAGATCACAGAAGGCCATCTCCGGCTCGATCATCCAGAACTCGGCGGCGTGGCGTTGGGTGTTGGACTTCTCCGCCCGGAAGGTGGGGCCAAAGGTGTATACGTCCCCAAAGGCCATGGCGAAGTTCTCTGCGTTGAGTTGGCCGGAGACGGTGAGGCTGGCGGGCTTTTCAAAGAAATCCTGGGCAAAGTCTACCTTCCCCTCCTCGGTCCGGGGCAGGTCCTCCGGGTCCAGGGTGGATACCCGGAACATCTCCCCGGCCCCCTCGCAGTCGGAGGCGGTGATGATGGGGGTGTGGACGTAGACAAAGCCCCGCTCCTGGAAGAAGTTGTGGATGGCGCAGGCCGCGGCGCTCCTCACCCGGAAGGTGGCGGAGAAGAGGTTGGTCCGGGGCCGCAGGTGCTGGATGGTCCGGAGGAACTCCACGCTGTGGCGCTTCTTCTGCAGGGGGTAGTCGGGGGTGGAGGGACCTTCCACCTCAATGGACTGGGCCTTCACCTCCAGGGGCTGCTTGGCCTCGGGAGTCAGGACCAACACACCCTTTACGATGAGGGCGGCCCCCACGTTCTGGGCGGCGATCTCCTTGTAGTTGGAGAGGACGTTGGCGTCCATGACTATCTGCAGGTTGGTGAAGCAGGAGCCGTCGTTGAGCTCGATGAAGCCAAAGGTTTTCATGTCCCGGATGGTCCTGGCCCAGCCGCAGACGGTGACGGTCTGGCCGCCGAAGCGTTGCTGGTCGGCGAAAATTTGGGAAATATGAGTGCGTTCCATGTGGGTTACTTCCTCTCTCCACGGTTTGGGATGTCGTAACCCCTATTATAAGGACTTT
>CANPTT010000053.1 GCA_947577065.1 uncultured Pseudoflavonifractor sp. | reverse complement strand
GCCGCACTGGGGGCAGTTGTCGGCCACGGGCACGTCAAAGGTCATAAAGTCGCACCTGCGGGCCTCGTCCCTGCCGCTGACAAACTCACAGGCATAATAGGTGTATGGCTTACCGCTTCTCTTGCTGGTGCCCGAGCGCTTCAAAAGCCGTCCGCCGCATTTGGGACATTTGCCTGGCATCTGTTCCACAATGGGCTGGGTGTGTCCGCACTCAGGCCAGCCGGGGCAGGCCAAAAACCGGCCAAACCGGCCCGACTTGAAAACCAGGTTCTTCCCGCACAGAGGGCAGATCTCCTCCGAGACCTCGTCGGGCACCCGGATGCGCTCCCCTACATCAGCCTCCGCCTTCTTCAGCTCCCGGGAGAAATCGCCGTAAAAGCTGCGGAGCACATCCCTCCACTTCTCCTCGCCCCGTTCTACCTCGTCCAGGCGCTGCTCCATCTGAGCGGTAAAGTCATAGTCCACGATATCGGGGAACCTGTCCTTCATCACCATGTTCACCGTCTCGCCCAGAGGGGTGGTACGCAGGTACTTGCCCTCCTTCACCACATACTCCCGGCTCTCAATGGTGGAGATGGTGGGCGCATAAGTGGAGGGGCGGCCAATCCCCTTTTCCTCCAGGGCCTTGATCAGACTGGCCTCGGTATACCGGGCGGGGGGCTGGGTAAAGTGCTGCTTGGGGGTAAGCTCCTTCAGGGAGAGGACCTCCCCCTCCTTCAAATCGGGCAGGGGGGAGTGGAACTCCTCGTCCTCCTCGTCCTTGCCCTCCTCATAGACCGCCGTATAGCCCGCGAATTTCAGGGCCGTGTGGGTGGCCCGGAACCGGTAGTCGTTGGCCTCGGCCTCGATGGTCACACTGTCATAGGTGGCCGAAGCCATCTGGCAGGCCAGGAACCGACTCCAGATCAGCTTATAGAGCCGGTACTGCTCGCTGGTCAGATCCCCCTTTACGCTCTCGGGGGTCAGCTCCACATTGGACGGGCGAATCGCCTCATGGGCGTCCTGAGCCCCCGCCTTGGCCTTATAGACCCGGGGGGAACCCGGATAGTAGTCCTTGCCATACCGACCCATAATAAAGGTCTTGGCGGCGGCGGTGGCCTCGTCAGACAGGCGGAGGGAGTCGGTACGCATGTAGGTGATGAGGCCCACCGTGCCCTCTCCGGAAATGTCCACACCCTCATAGAGCTGCTGGGCCACGGCCATGGTCCGCCGGGGTTGCATGTTCAGCTTCCGGCTGGCCTCCTGCTGGAGGGTGGAGGTGGTGAAAGGAGGGGCCGGGTTCCGGTTTTTCTCCTGCTCCTTGACCCCCCGGACGGCAAAGGCCCCGGCCCTCACCGCCTCCATGACGGCGTGGACCTCCGCCTCGCTGTGGAGCTCCATCTTTTTCTCTTTTCCATAGAACTGGGCGGTAAACTTGCCCACATTGGGCTTCACCCGCTCCAGCTCGGCATCCAGAGACCAATACTCCTCGGCCTGGAACGCCTTGATCTCCGCCTCCCGCTCGCAGACAAGGCGGGTAGCCACCGACTGGACCCGGCCCGCCGAGAGGCCCCGCTTGATCTTCTTCCACAGAAAGGGGGAGATCTGATAGCCCACCACCCGGTCCAACACTCTCCGGGCCTGCTGGGCGTCCACCAGATCCATATTGATCTGCCGGGGCGCAGCGATGGATTCGTTGACCACCCGCTTGGTGATCTCGTTAAAGGTGACCCGGAAGGTCTTGTCCTCCGGAAGCTCCAGCAGCTCCTTCAGATGCCAGGAAATGGCCTCCCCCTCCCGGTCAGGGTCGGTGGCAAGATAGACATACTCGCTCTTCTTCGCCGCCCTCTTCAGGTCCTTGATAATATCCTCTTTTCCCGCGATGGGCTGATAGTCCACGGAAAAATCCTTCTCCACATCCACCCCGATCTTGCTCTTGGGCAGATCCCGGATATGGCCCATGGAGGCCTTCACCTCATAGCCAGGGCCCAGATATTTGGTGATGGTCTTGGCCTTGGCGGGAGATTCCACGATCACTAAACTGTTCTTCGTTTTTGTAGCCACGGTACGACCTCCATGGAAATTGATGTGTTGAAGCCGCCCACCGCGCAGCGGTGGGCAAGCGGCTATTATTCTACCCAAAAGGGTTCACGCTGTCAAGATGACGCCGGCAAAAAAGCGCTTTCCCGGTTTCTCCTCCACCAGAGCCCGAAGCTGAAGCATGGTGAGGGCCGACAGGACCCGGCGGGCGGGGATCTGGGTGGCCTCGGAGATATCGTCCACCGTCAGGCTTCGCCGCTGGATGCTCAGCAGGATATCCCGCTCGTCATCGGTAAACGCCTCCGGAGCATCCGACAGGGAAAGGTATGCCCGCCGGGGCTCATGGGACTCATCCTCCAGCGGCTCGGCCTTCTCCGCCGGAGGCGCTGCCTGGGCGTCCAGCCGCTGGAGCGTCTCCTCCTCCCCCATGGGCGGCGGGGTCCGGACCCTGCCCGGGAAAAGCAGTTGGAATTCCTCAATAATATCGCCGGCGGAAAGGACCAGCTTGGCCTCCCCGCTCTGGATCAGTTTATTGGTCCCCAGGCTGGCGGCGGCCCCTACCGGACCGGGGAAGGCAAACACCTCCCGGTCCTGCTCCAGGGCGTGACGGGCACTGATAAGGGCTCCGCTGGGCACGCCTGCCTCCACCACGGCCACCCCCATGGAAAGGCCGCTGATGATCCGGTTTCGGATGGGGAAATGATATCCGGCGTGCTCCGTCCCCGGCGGATACTCGCTGAGCAGAGTGCCCGCCGCCATCACGTCTTCATAGAGCCAGCGGTTCCCTTTGGGATAGACCACATCCAGCCCTCCGGCCAGCACACTGACCACCGTCCCGCCGCCCCTCAGGGCTCCCCTGAGCCCGCAGGCGTCGATCCCCTCCGCCATACCGGACACCAGGACCGCCCCCGACCGGGCCAGCTCCAGGCCCAACCGACCGGCCAGTTCCTCTCCGTAGGGCGTACTTTTCCGGGTACCCACTACGCCCACCGTCAGATGGTCGTCCACATGAAGGGGCTTTCCCATCCAGTAGAGGACGCAGGGCGGGTCGTAGATCTGTCCCAGCCGCTCCGGGTAATCGGCGTCCTGGATGGTCATGATATGGATCCCCAGGCGGTCGCAGTCCTCCAATATTTTCTCCGCTCCGGTGAGATCTTTATCCTCCAACACTCTCTTCTTTCCCGCCGGGAGTCCCAACAGGTCATACTCCTCCCCCTGGGCAAAATAGACCGCCTCCGGGGTCCCGAACTGGGCCAGAAGGGACGAGACTTCCCCCGTCCGGAGCCCCTTGCGCTGGGTGAGCCAGAGAAAATATTTCAGGTTTGCCACCGTGAGCCCCCCTTCCGGTCCTTCTCTCCTGCTCGCCGGACAGAGCGGCTCCGGCGCGCCGTTTTC
Organism: uncultured Pseudoflavonifractor sp.; assembly: GCA_947577065.1. Classification (GTDB taxonomy): domain Bacteria; phylum Bacillota; class Clostridia; order Oscillospirales; family Oscillospiraceae; genus Vermiculatibacterium. The sequence goes on along the minus strand of CANPTT010000053.1, from coordinate 4,259 downwards.
CTACTTCCGCCAGCCCTCCCACAGGACCACCGCAGCGGCCGCCGCGGCGTTGAGGGACTCGCACCGCTCCATCATCGGTATTTTCAGGGCCTTTTCACACAGGGTCAAAAGCTCCTCTGAGACTCCTCTGCCCTCGCTGCCGATCACAACGGCGGCCCGGGTCAGATCCACCCCTCTCACATCCTCCGTATCCTCCCGCAGGGCGGTGGCGTAAAGGGGCAGCTCCGAGCGCTTCAGAAGCTCCGCCACGGCCCGCCGCTCTCCCCGCCACACGGGCAGCCGGAAACAAGCCCCCATGGTGGCCCGCACCGCTTTCGGCCCAAAGGGATCGGCGCAGGGCCCCGTCAGAATAAGACCCGCCGCTCCAAAGGCGTCGGCGGTCCGCCAGACGGTCCCCAGGTTGCCGGGGTCCTGGACGCCGTCCAGGACCAGATACCGGCCCGGAGAGAGCCTGTCCGGCAGGTCCGTGGAGGGAAGGGCGCAGGCAAAGACCACCCCCTGGGGACTCTCCGTATCCGCCAGGGAGGTCAACACCTCTTCCGGTGTTTCGATCACCCGACAGACAAGCTCCCGGGGCAGGGAAAAGCCCGGCGTCTTTACCGCCACCTCTACAGCGCCCCCCCAACGCACCGCCTCCTCCAACAGTTTAGGCCCCTCGCAGACGAAAAGGCCCTGCTGGCGACGGAAGGAATTGGAGGCATTCAGCTTCCGCAGGCTGCGGAACAGCGGGTTCTGGCGGCTGGTGACGGTCTCCATCAATCCACCTTGTGGAGCCGGTTGATGTCCTCACTGCGGCCCACCGCCACCACATTGTCTCCCGCCTCCAGGATATACTTGGCGCCGGGGGCCACATCCAGGGAGTTGGGCACGCCCGCCTTGCGGACAGCAATGATGTTCACGTGAAAGGCGTTGCGCACGTCCAGCTCCCGAATGGTCTTTCCCTGCCAGGACCGGGGGATGGCAAGTTCTACGATCCCGTAATCCTCGGAAAACTCGATAAAATTGAGCACACTGGAGGAGGAGAGACCCTGGGCCAGCTTGACTCCCATCTCATGCTCAGGGAAGATCACCCGGTCGGCCCCGATCTTCTCCAACACCCGCTGGTGCACGTGGCTCTGGGCCTTACAGACCACCCGTTTCAGACCCAGCTCCTTCAGGTTCAGGGTGACAAGGGCGGAATTGCCCACATCGCTGCCCATAGCCACCACGGCGCAGTCAAAATTCCGCACCCCCAAAGCCTTCAGCACATTCATGTCCCGGGCGTCTCCCACCACGGCATGGGTCACGTGGTCGGCCACCCGCTGGACCTTGTCCTCCGCCACGTCCATAGCCAGGACCTCATGGCCCAGGGCGGACAGCTCCCGCGCGATGGCGGTACCAAACCGGCCCAGACCAATGACTGCAAATGTCTTCATTTATATCTCGCTCCTTTCAGCCGATCATAATGCTGAACTCAGGATATTTAATGTTGAGGCTGTCCCTGCTCCGATTCAAAAAGGCGATGGAGAAGGACAGGATCCCCACCCGCCCGGTGTACATCAATACAGCCAACAAAAGCTGGGCCGGGCGGGCCAGGGTGGGCGTAATGCCCGTTGTGAGCCCCACGGTACCCAAAGCGGAGGCCGTCTCAAAGGCGGCCTGGAGGAAGGTGGCCTCATGTGTCAGGGAGATGAGCATAGAGCCCGTCACAAAGAGAAAGCTCACCATCAAAAACAGGGTCACCGCATTCATAGCCCGGCGGGCGGGAAGGGTCCGACCCCGAAAGACGATGCTCTCCCGACCCCGGAGGCCGGTGACGACCACCATGGCCAGCACCCACACCGTCACTGTCTTCATTCCTCCCGCGGTGGAGCCGGAGGAGCCGCCGATGAGCATAAGGATACAGCTCATCACGATGGAGTTGTCGGTCATGGCTCCCTGGTCGATGACGTTAAAGCCCGCCGTACGAAGCGTGGCCGACTGAAACAAGGCGTTAAGGCACTTTTCTCCCGTGTCCATCGCTCCAAGAGTGGCGGGGTTGGTCCCCTCCGCCGCCAGAAAGAAGACGGCCCCTCCCAGCGTGAGGACCCCCGTCAAGGTCAGCACCAGGCGACTATAGAGGGTCAGCCCTTTCCACCGGCGGTGTTGCAGACAGTCCTCCCACACAAAAAAGCCAAGTCCCCCGATGATGACAAGGGTTGCGGTGACAAGAAGGGTCAACCCATCTGCCTGAAACCCCACCAGGCTGGAAAAGGGCCCCGTGTCCCCTCCCTGAAGGTCAAAGCCCGCGTTGCAGAAAGCGGACACCGCATGGAAAAGAGCGTGCCACAGGCCCTGCAAAAGACCGTATTTGGGGATCATACGGACCGACAGCAGCGCCGCCCCCACAAGCTCAAACAGGGCGGTCCCCATCAGCGCGTGGCGGACTACCCGCACCACCCCGTCCAGGTCATTGAGATTCAGAGTTGACATCATAATGAGCCGCTCGGACAGTCCGATCCTCCGGTGAGCCGCCAGGGAAACGAGGGTGATGACCGTCATAAAGCCCAGCCCTCCCAGTTGGATCAAAAGGAGGATCACCGCCTGGCCAAAGCCGGACCAGGTAAGAAAGGTATCGGTGACTACAAGCCCTGTGACACAGGTGGCGGAGGTGGCTGTAAAAAAGGCGGTGAACAGGCCCTGGCTCTCCCCCGACCGGGCGGAGATGGGCAGGGCCAGCAGGAGAGTCCCCACCAGAATGATGGCGGCAAAAGATCCGGCCACCAGCCGGGTGGCATTTAAATGCCGGGAACGAATGAAGTGGTCCCGGATAAACTGGGCAATGAGTTCCAACAAGGACGTGTGTCCTCCCCTCCCGAAAAGTTATGGGCAAAGGCATACCGGCGGAGGGCCGCCGGTATGCCATCGGTTCTCGCTTCTATTCCAAGATCAAGGCCCTCTTGGGGCAAAAACTGACGCACTTTCCACAGCGGACACATTTGTCATGGTCCACCGTGGGAGCGTGAAAGCCCTCTTGAGACAGCGCCCCCACCGGGCAGACCGAAACCGAGGGACATGGGTGGCTCTGGGGACAGTTTTCCACGATCACTCCCAGCTTTTTCTCCACTGTGCTCCCCCTCCTTCCCTTTTATTTCATGAGTATAGCATAATTTATCATAAATTGCTACTGAGTCCCGCGTCTTTTCGCAAAATTTCTTTTCCGCTTCCCCTCTGTCCCGTCCCCACCAGGATAGAGGGGGACTCTGCTCTCGCCATGGTACATTATCCCTTTGCTTGACAAAGGCAAACACGCCCAGAGGGTCAGGGCATACAGGCGGCGTTCTCCCCCTTGCCGGGCCACAAGCCATCACACCCTTTGAGGCCCTCTGGGGTCCGAAGGAGTTTTGCGGGAGCCCTGTTTTTCAACTCCCCTCCCCACTCTGTGAAGGGACAGATCCCGGTTTCATTATCCTATATAACCCGGAGAAAAGCAAGACGCCCGGCACTTCCGCCGGGCGTCTTTATCGTTTCACTCTGAAAAACCCGTGCCGCTTACCCAAAGCTGCTTCCCGCTTCGTCACACTGCGAAAACCTTGGTGTTCCCAGATCCCTGCTTGATAGCCCCTCCCAACCGATATTTTAGAATGATCTGCCACACCTGTTTCACTTGACGGGGTTTTTCTATTTTCTCAACCGGCTGGATATTGACGATCTCCTCGATACCATCTTTAAAGTATAGATAAGCTGGTCCCCTTTGATTCGGCACAAAAAACCCAGTCGATCAAGCACACTTTGAAGGTCGGAGAATGAAATGTTTTTGTCCTGCGTACCGCTCAGGATAGCAAGCAGCAATTTTTCCTGCCGGCTCATTCTCTTTGCCTCCTCATCAAAAACGCCATCAACCTATTTTCATTTTATGCGCCGGACCCAAATTTGTCAAATTCGTTTTCTACATCGCCATATACGCCGACTATTTCAATCCTCATTTGTTTAGCCAAACCATCCGCAAACATCAAGGTGTAAAATGAACCGTTCTACGCAGACAATTCACACAAAAAATAGGGAGCCGGGATAATTCCCGGCTCCCTTCGTTTCTGCATTTCTCTCTGCATATCTATTCACGTTTTCTCTCATCCGTCCCGCTTTTCGACAAATGTAATAAAAGTGTGGTACGAACCCTTTTCTTAATCCCTGAACCCCTTGAAAACACCAGGTTGTAAGGCTTTGAAATCAGAGGGGCTTCATGGTTGGGAAGGCGATCACGTCACGGATGGAGTCGGAGCCGGTGAGAAGCATGACGC
>CANPTT010000052.1 GCA_947577065.1 uncultured Pseudoflavonifractor sp. | reverse complement strand
TATTCCTCCTCCATAAAGGCGTCCAGTTCCTCTTTGACTGGGTCGTCCAGCTGGGCGTGGAGATGGTCGAGGACGGCGGAGTTGGCCTTGTGCCTGCGCTGGAACTGGGCGGAGTCCTCCATGTATTGGGGGAAGATGTTTTTGTCCATGACGTAGGAGAATAGAATGGATGCGGGGTCGGTCATAAGGGTCACCTCGATTTGACCGAGCGGTCAAGTTCTGGTAGTATTATAACTTGCCCGGACGGGCATGTCAAGGGGTTTTCGAGATGAAATTAGGAGAAAGATTAAAAAGTTTACGGGCGGAAAAGAAATTGAAGCAGGAAGAAGTGGCAAAGGAACTGAAAATTGCTGTGCGCTCATACTGTCGTTATGAATATGGTGAGCGGGAACCCAACGCCACTGTCCTGTGGCGGATGGCGGACTTTTACGGCGTGACCATCGACTATCTGGTGGGCCGCAGCGAGGACAGGAGGTAAGCCATGCGTTTGGAGACAGAGCGGCTGACCCTGCGGCCCTTTACGCAGGAGGATGCCGCCGACCTATACGAATATGCCAAGGATCCCCGGGTGGGCCCCGCTGCCGGATGGCAGCCCCATAAAAGCGTAGAGGAAAGCCGGGAGATCATCGGTTCTGTTTTTTCCGCGCCCAACGTTTTTGCCGTGGTGGACAAGCCCTCTGGGAAGGTCATCGGCTCGGCGGGGTTTGTGGGCCGGCACCAGAGCCTTCTGCCGGGACCCGACGATGAGATCGGGTATGCCCTAAGTCCCGACTTCTGGGGCCGGGGGCTCATGCCCGAGGCGGTGCGGGAGCTTTTGCGCTATGGCTTTGAGGAGTTGGGGCTTGCCACCGTCTGGTGCGGGCATTACGACTTTAACGATAAGTCTCGCCGGGTGGTGGAGAAGTGCGGGTTTATTTACCGTTTTACCGACAAGACCTGGGCGGAATGGATGGAGGAGGAGCGAACCGAGCTCCACTATGCTTTGACCCGGGAGGAGTGGCAGAGGCTATGAGCGAATACTTCATCCCCACCGCCCCCTCGGAGACCGAGTTCACCGAGAAGCGCTCCCGGTTTATCGGCCATGTGTGGCCCGTGGCCACCGAGGAGGAGGCCCGGGGATGCGTGGAGGCCATGAAAAAGCGGTACCACGACGCCCGGCATAACTGCTGGTGTTATATTCTCCATCAGGGGGGCGTGGTTCGCTACTCCGACGACGGGGAGCCCCAGGGCACGGCGGGCCAGCCTATGCTGGGGGTGTTCCAAAAGGAGAGCATTGAAAATGTCTGCTGCGTGGTGACCCGGTATTTTGGGGGGATCCTGCTGGGAGCCGGGGGGCTCACCCGGGCCTATGGCCGCTCCGCTAAGGATGCCCTGGACGCTGCCGGCGTGTCGGTGGTCCGGCCCTGGACGGTAGTGGAGTGCCAGTGCCCCTACCCACTTTTTGAGCGGGTGAAGCTGGAGCTTCCCACCTTGAACGGGGTGGAGGGGGACCATATCTTTGGCGCGGAGATCACCTTTCGGGCCCTTCTGCCCCAAGGAATGGAGGAGGAACTTGCCCGGCGGCTGGGAGAGCTGTCGGCCGGGAGCGTCACACCCCAGGTCACGGGTATCCAGTGGAAGGCGGTCCCCAGGGGCTGAATTTTCCAAAAAATTTTTGCGTAAAAAAAGAGGATTTTTGCCCTTTACGATGTATATAGCATATAGAGAGAAAAACGCTGGAAAAGGAGGGGCTGCCATGACCATTCGGGAAGAGCTGGAAAAGCGGGAGGAGAAGGATCTCTCCCCCCTTGCCTGCCTATCCGCCCGGTCCAGAGGCCGCCAACGGCCTGAAGAGCCCTGCCCAGTACGGACCTGCTTCCAGCGGGACACGGACCGGATCGTCCATTGTAAGGCTTTCCGGCGTCTTAAGCACAAGACACAGGTCTTTCTGCAACCCCAGGGGGACCACTATCGCACCCGCATGACCCACACCCTGGAGGTGGCCCGGGTGGCCCGGACCATTGCCAGGGGGCTTGGCCTTAACGAAGATTTGGTGGAGGCCGCCGCCCTGGGCCACGACCTGGGCCATACCCCCTTTGGCCACGCCGGGGAACGGCTTCTCAACGAGATCGTACCGGGAGGGTTCCGCCACTATGAGCAGTCCCTTCGGGTGGCCGACCGGCTGGAGAACGAGGGCGAGGGCCTGAATCTGACCTATGAGGTCCGCAGGGGTATTCTGTGCCATTCCGGCGGGGAACAGGCCGAGACTCTGGAGGGCCGGGTGGTGCGGATCGCGGACAAGATCGCCTATCTGAGCGCCGACATCGACGACGCCCTGCGGGGTGGAGTTATCTATCCGCTGGACATCCCCGCTGAGGTGGGACAAGAGTTGGGGGTGAGCCACTCCCAGCGGCTCAATACTCTGATCACCGATATTATCGAGACCAGCCGGGGCAAGGGAGACATTCTTCAGTCTCCGGGGAAAAAGGAGGCCATGGCCCTCCTGCGGGAATTTATGTTTCGCTCGGTCTACCTCAACCCCATAGCTAAGGGGGAGGAGGGTAAGGCCCAGGAGATGATCCGCCAGCTTTTCGCCTACTACCTCTGCCATCTGGATGAGCTGCCCGAGGAATTTCGGGACATTCGGGAGGTTGAGGGGAAGGAGCGTGCGGTATGCGACTACATTGCCGGCATGACCGACGCCTACGCCGTGGAACGGTATCAGGAGCTGTTTATCCCTAAGGCCTGGACGGTAATGTAACTGCGGGTCCCGCCGACAAAGGTATGACCCTGTCATATTTTGGAAACCATAGGAGAGGAGGGGGAGCCCATGCCCATTCCGGAACGATTTATCGATGAGTTGGTGGCCCGGTGCGACATTGCCGACGTGGTGGGTGAATATGTCTCGCTGACCTCCAAGGGGGCCAATATGTGGGGGCTGTGTCCCTTCCATACGGAAAAGACGGCCTCGTTCTCCGTCTCCCGGGACAGGCAGATATACAAGTGCTTTGGCTGCGGCAAGGGCGGAGGGGTCATCAACTTCATCATGGAGATGGAGCATCTCAGCTATCCAGACGCCATTCGTCACTTGGCCAAGCGGGTGGGGATGGAGGTCCCGGAGACCGGAGGCAGCGACGCCGGACGCAAAAAATACCGCCGGGCCCAAGAGGCTAACCGGGAGGCCGCCCGGTTTTACTACAGCTATCTGGGCTCTCCGGGCGGAGCTGCCGTCCGGGATTATATCGAACAGCGGCGTATCAGTCCCAAATTCGCGACCCGCTTTGGCTTGGGGGCGGCGCCGGGAGAGTGGGATATGCTTACTAAGGCCCTGACCGGCCAGGGCTTCAGCAAGATGGAGCTCATCGACGCCGGCCTTGCCGTGGCGGGAAAGAACGGGGGTATATATGATAAATTCCGCTCCCGGCTCATGTTGCCCGTTATTGATGTGCGGGGGGATGTGGTAGGCTTTACCAGCCGGATCCTGCCGGGGCTGGAGGGGGCAAAATATCTGAACAGTCCGGAAACGGTGTGTTTCAAAAAGAGTCAGCTGATCTACGCGCTCAATTTTGCCAAGGCTACCAAGCGGCCCAATCTGGTTTTGGTGGAAGGCAACATCGACGTCATCACCCTTCACCAGGCGGGCTTTGACAATGTGGTGGCCACCATGGGCACCGCCCTCACTGCCGACCACGCCCGCATCCTCTCCCGGCATACAAAGGAACTGGTGCTCTGCTATGACAATGACGAGGCGGGGAAAAAGTCCACCGACCGGGTGCTGAGTATTTTGAAGAATGCCGACCTTGCTGTGCGGGTCCTCCAACTGCCCAACGCAACGGGGGAGGACGGAAAAGCCGTAAAGCAGGACCCGGACGATTTTGTGAAGAGATTTGGCCCTGCGGCCTTTGAAAAGTGTCTGAGCGGCAGTGCCGACCAGAATGACTATCAGCTGTCCACCCTTTTGCAGAGGGCGGACCTGTCCTCCGATGAGGGGCGGGTGGCCTTCCTCCGCGAAGCGGTGGAGACAGTGGGACGGCTTCAAAGTCCCATCGAGCGGGAGATATACGGCGGCAAGGCCGCCCAGGCCGCAGGCATCAGCGCCTCCGCTTTTGCCCAGGAGATGGAGCGCTGGCGAAAGGGCCGGCTCCGCCAGGCGCGGAAAAAGGAGGAGCGCCGGGATCTGACGCCGGCGGTCTCCCGTCAGCCCAAGGCCCGACAGCTTCGCTATGAGAACATTCGCTCTGGTCTTGCCGAGGAAGGAGTCCTTCGTCTGGTCCTGATGGATCCAACCCTCTTTGCCGCGGCGGATCTGACGGCGGAGCAGTTTTCCTCCCCTGTGCTGGGAAAGGCGTTTCAACGGCTGAAGGACCGCCATGACCGGGATCTGAGTGTTCAGCTCCCCGCCCTGGCGGGAGAGTTTACCGCCGATGAGATGAGTCTTCTGGTGGAGGCGGCAAGCCAGCCGGAGTCCATGGCGTACGCCAGACGGGCTATGGCGGACTACATAGAGACTATACGGACGGAGGCCCGACAGCGGCAGGACCCCAAAGGGATCGATGCACTGCTGGAGCTGCGGGACCGGCAAAGAGAAAAGACGACGATGGAGGATGGAAAATGAGCGAGAAGAAGAATGGTAAGGCCGCCGAAAAGGCCGTAAAAGGGAAGGAACAGACGGCTCAGGTATCCCCCGAGCAGATGGAGGCGGGCAAGGCCGAGCTCATGAAGCTGTTGGAGGGGGTCCCCGGCGCCGAGAAGGTGGCCGATCTTCTCACCAAGGGAAAGAAGAAGGGGAAGCTCTCTGCCGGAGAGATGATGGAGGTCCTGGACGAGCTCAATCTGGAGAGCGACCAGATGGACAAGCTCTATGATATCATGGAGAATCTGGGCATCGACGCTGCCGGAGATGAGGAGGACCTGCCCGACCTGGACGAACTGGCAGATGTGGATCTGGAGCCCCCTCCCGAGGAGCTGGAGGAGGCCGAAGAGGTCGGCGAGGAGGAGGTGGTGGACCCCACCGCTCTGGCAGATACCTTCGGCGTGGATGACCCGGTGCGGATGTACCTGAAGGAGATCGGAAAGGTAGACCTGCTTACCAGCGACGAGGAGATCGCCTTGGCCCAGGCTATGGGCCTGGGAGCGGAGGCTTCCGCCACCCTGGCAGAGGCCGGGGAGGATATGGAGCCGGAGACCCGGGCGGAGCTGGAGAAGGCGGTAAAGGCCGGAGAGAGGGCCAAGCAGCGGCTGGCTGAGGCCAACCTGCGGCTGGTGGTGTCCATCGCCAAGCGGTATGTGGGCCGGGGAATGTTGTTTTTGGACCTTATCCAGGAGGGAAACCTGGGCCTTATCAAGGCGGTGGAGAAGTTTGACTATGTGAAGGGTTTCAAGTTCTCTACCTACGCTACCTGGTGGATCCGGCAGGCCATCACCCGGGCCATCGCGGACCAGGCCCGGACCATCCGTATCCCGGTCCACATGGTGGAGACGATCAATAAGGTCATCCGGGTCAACCGCCAGCTTCTTCAGGAGCTGGGGCACGATCCCTCTCCGGAGGAGACGGCCAAGGCCATGCACAGCGGCTCTACCCCTTGGGAAAAGCTGGATGAGAAGGACCGGGCCGAGAAGGTCCAGAAGATCCGGGAGATCCTGAAGATCGCCCAGGAGCCTGTGAGTCTGGAGACTCCCATCGGAGAGGAGGAGGACTCCCACCTGGGGGACTTTATCCCTGACGAGGACGCCTCCGAGCCCGCCGAGGCCGCCAGTTACACCCTTCTCAAGGAGCAGCTCATCGACGTTCTGGACACCCTCACCCCCCGGGAGGAGAAGGTGCTGAAGCTCCGTTTTGGCTTGGAGGACGGCCGCACGCGCACGCTGGAGGAGGTGGGTCAGGAGTTCAATGTGACCCGGGAGCGGATCCGCCAGATCGAGGCCAAGGCCCTCCGGAAGCTGCGCCACCCCTCCCGGAGCAAGAAGCTGAAGGATTTTCTGAATTAAAAAGGGGGAAAGGATCATGTTTACACTGCCTGAGCTGCTGTGGGGAAATCCCTATCCGGGCCGGGGTATCGCTTTTGGCCGCTCCTCCGATAACCGGCGGTCTGTGGTGGTCTACTTCATCATGGGCCGCAGCGAAAATAGCCGCAACCGCATCTTTGCGCAGACGGAGGACGGTATCCGGACTCAGGCCTATGACGAGAGCAAGGTGACCGACCCCAGCCTCATCATCTACCACCCAGTGCGCCTGCTGCCCAATGGGCTTCTGATCGTCACCAATGGGGACCAGACCGACACCCTCCGGGACTTCATCGCTCAGGGGAAGTGCTACCGCCACGCCCTGCTCACCCGGACCTTCGAGCCTGACGGCCCCAACTGGACACCCCGGATCTCTGGGGTGCTGAAGCCCGACGGAAGTTATAACCTGTCCATCCTGAAGACCGCCGGGGGGGACCCCTCCTGCTGCCAGCGGTTTTTCTTTGAGTACGATACCCCTGTGCCTGGAGCGGGACACTTCATCAGTACATATTTGACTGACGGCGATCCGCTGCCCTCCTTTGAGGGAGAGCCCTGCCGGGTGGACCTTGTCAATGAGACGGCCCGGGAGCTGGCGGACAAGGTGTGGGAGGCAATGAACGAACAGAACAGGGTCTCCCTCTTCGTCCGCACCATTGACCAAACGTCGGGAGAGACAGACAGCGTCATCATAAACCGCCATGGGGGGGAAGGGAAATGACCGAGCTGGAACTGAAATACGGCTGCAACCCCAATCAGAAGCCCGCCCGTATTCTGATGAAGGACGGCTCGGATCTGCCCGTCACTGTCCTCAACGGAAAGCCGGGGTATATCAATTTCCTGGATGCCTTAAACTCCTGGCAGTTGGTGAAGGAGCTGAAGGAGGCCACCGGCCTTCCCTCCGCCGCCTCCTTCAAGCATGTCTCCCCCGCGGGGGCCGCCGTAGGCTTGCCCCTCAGTGATACCGACCGCAAAATGTACTTCGTGGAGCAGGCGGGAGAGCTCTCTCCCATCGCTTGCGCCTATATCCGGGCCCGGGGGGCCGACCGCCTGTGCTCCTACGGCGACTGGGCCGCCCTTTCCGACGTGTGCGATGCCGATGCCGCCAATTATCTGAAGGGGGAGGTCTCCGACGGCGTCATCGCCCCCGGCTACACCGAAGAGGCCCTGGCCATCCTGAGAACCAAGAAGAAGGGCAACTACAACGTGGTCCAGATCGACCCCGCCTATGTCCCCACCCCAATGGAGCATAAGGACGTGTTTGGAGTTACCTTTGAGCAGGGGAGAAACAGCTGCAAGATCGATGAGAGCCTGTTGACCAATATCGTTACCCAAAACAGGGTTCTTCCGGAGCGGGCGAAGATCGACATGGTCGTGGCCCTCATTACCTTGAAATACACCCAGTCCAACTCTGTGTGCTATGTGAAGGACGGCCAGGCCATCGGCGTGGGGGCGGGACAGCAGAGCCGCATCCACTGCACCCGTCTGGCGGGAAGCAAGGCGGACACCTGGTGGCTGCGCCGTCATCCCGCCGTGCTGGCTCTTCCGTTTGCGGAGGGTATCCGCCGTCCGGACCGGGACAATGCCATTGATAACTATCTCCTGGGGGAAATTGACCCCGCCGCCTTTGCGGAAACCCCGGTTTTGCTGACGGAAGAGGAGAGAGGGGAGTGGCTGTCTCATCTGACGGGGGCCACCCTGGGCTCTGACGCCTTTTTCCCCTTCGGTGATAACGTGGAGCGGGCTCACCGCAGCGGCGTAGCGTACATCGTCCAGCCCGGCGGCAGCATCCGGGATGACCACGTGATCGAGACAGCGGACAAATATAACATGATCATGTGCTTCACCGGCATGCGCCTATTCCATCATTAAAAGAGGCTAGAAGGAGAAAAGGAACCCGCGATATGGCCGCGGGTTCCTTTTCTAGGCGGGAGCTTAAACTGTCAACGGGCCCTGGCCCGTTGGCAAAGGGCATGCTGACAGATTACAATACAAGAGGTCAGCGACTCCTATGGTTTCACTCAAAAAGAAACAGCCACCCTTCAGGTGACTGTTCTTTGGTGGAGCGAGACCCCTCAAATCCGAACCGGGGGTTATATCTGCGGAAATCC
>CANPTT010000051.1 GCA_947577065.1 uncultured Pseudoflavonifractor sp. | reverse complement strand
CGGAGAGAGTGGGATTCGAACCCACGGTCCCTTGCGGGATCACCAGTTTTCAAGGCTGGCTCCTTAAACCACTCGGACATCTCTCCGCCTCTGGTTTGAGGCCAGTCAAACGCAGGAGTTATCTTAACACATTTTTTCCTTTATGTCAATAGGGATCACGCGAGAACCACAGACAGAATTTTGACCGCTCACCCAAAAGCCGGCTGCTTCTTCCGGATGACAGCAAGAGCGCGTCCAAAGCCCTGCGGCCATGGACGCGCTCCCGTCGTATCCTTATTTCAGGACTTCATCAAATCCAAAATAGCGCAAAGTATTATTATAACTGATATCCTCTACCATTCTCCCCAGCGCGTCCATATCGGCGGGGTACTCCCCATCCTCCACCATCTGGCCAAATAGATTGCAGAGAATGCGGCGGAAATACTCATGGCGGGTATAGCTCAGGAAGCTGCGGGAATCTGTGAGCATTCCGTTAAAGGTCCCCATCGCGCCCAAAGACATAAGGCTTATCATCTGAGCCTCCATGCCGGGCTTATGGTCATTAAACCACCACGCAGAGCCCTGCTGGACCTTGCCGGGAATCGCGCTGTCGGTCTGGAAACACCCCATGATAGTACCAATGATACCGTTATCGGCAGGATTCAGGGAATAGAGGATGGTCTTGGGCAGGGCTCCCGCCTGCTCCATGGCATCCAGGAATTTGGCAAGCCCTACCGCATTGGCTGCATCGTTCATGGAATCAAAACCGGTATCGGGACCTAACCTTTTGAACATCTTGGTGGAGTTATCCCGCAGACAGCCAAAGTGGAGCTGCATGACCCAGCCCCGCTTTTCGTACTCCTGTCCCACCGTAATGAGAAGCGCGGTGTGATAGGCCAGCTGCTGCTCCCAAGTGATGCCCTTCCCCACCTTGGCGGCAGTGAGGATGGCGTCCAGTTCCTTCTCTTCCGCCTTTACGCAGAAGCAATAATCCAGCGCATGGTCTGAGACCCGGCAACCGTGATCGGCAAAGTAGGCAATGCGGTCCAGCAAAGCCCTCCGCATATCGGCCATGGTGTTGATGGGATAGCCCACTACCGTTTCCAGCCGGGCGACATACTGGGGGAAATCCGCCTTGTCGGCCCGCATGGCCTTGTCTGGCCGAAAGGCAGGCAAAACTACGGCAGGAGCGTCAGGATCGGCCGCCAACAGCTCATGGGCCTTCAAGTCGTCGGCAGGGTCGTCAGTGGTGCAGATAAGCTTCACATCGGACTTGCGGATGATACCCCGGACCGACATGTCCGGCTGAGCCAGGATCTTGTTGCATTGGTCGTAGATCCGCATAGCGCTCTCACCGGTAAGGGGCTCCGTGATCCCAAAATACCGCTGAAGCTCTAGATGGGTCCAATGATAGAGAGGGTTTCCGATCAGGTTCGGCATCGTCTCGCCCCATTTTTGGAACTTTTCCGCTGGAGAGGCATCCCCGGTGATGTACTTTTCGGGCACGCCGCACGAGCGCATGGCCCGCCACTTATAGTGGTCGCCGCCCAGCCAAACCTCGGTGATGGTTTCGTACCGCTTGTCCTCGTATATCTCCATGGGATTGATATGGCAATGATAGTCAATAATGGGCATTTTCGCCGCATGGTCATGATAGAGCTTTTTCGCGGCCTCAGACTTGAGCAGAAAATCCTTATTCATAAAAGCGGTCATTACATATCCCTCCATAATTTTATGGGTGCTTACAGTACCACGCCGTCTTTAAAGATGGAGATTTCCCGGAAGCCCCTCTTCTCCGCGCAGGTCTCCTCTCCGGAAGCCACCGTCAGCACCTTCGCCATCAGATCGGCTGCCGCGTCATCCAAAGACCGTTGCCCATCGGCCACTACACCTGCGTTGAAGTCGATCCACCCCTGCTTTTTTTCCGCCAAGGGCGTATTGGTAGATATTTTCATGGTGGGAGCCGGGGCGCCAAAGGGGGTTCCTCTGCCTGTGGTAAAAAGGATAATGTGGGCCCCTGCCGCCGTCAGAGCAGTGGCGGAAACCAAATCGTTTCCGGGGCCATACAGCATATTGAGCCCCTTGGTGACCACCGGGTCTCCATAACCGATCACATCCATGATAGGGGCGCTTCCCCCCTTCTGAACACAGCCGCAGGACTTATCCTCCAGCGTGGTGATGCCTCCCTGCTTATTACCGGGGCTGGGGTTATCATAGACCACCTCATTGTGACGGATGAAATATGCCTTGAACCCGTTGATCATATCCACCGCCTTATGGAAGACCTCCTCATTGACACACCGGTCCATAAGAAAACCTTCAGCGCCAAACATCTCCGGCACCTCGGTGAGTACGGTGGAACCTCCCTGAGCCACCAGCAGATCGGAAAAGCGGCCCACTACAGGATTGGCTGTAATTCCAGACAGACCGTCAGAGCCGCCACACTTCATACCGATAACCAGTTCACTGGCGGGTATCTCCTCCCTGCAGAACTGGCCGGCATAGGCCGCGCACTCCTCCAGCAGCTTCCGGGCCGCCCCCATCTCATCGGAGACATCCTGGCAGGTAAGAAACTTCACACGCCCGGGATCATGATCTCCCAGCTCGGCCAAAAATTGCTCATGGGTCAAGTTCTCACAGCCCAAGCTCAGCACCAGCACCGCCCCCGCGTTGGGATGACGGGTCAGGGCTGCCAGCAGCTTTCGGGTCTGGGCGTGATCCTCCCCAGTCTGAGAACATCCAAAGGGATGGGTAAAGGTATAGAGCCCATCAACAGAACCCTGGACCAGATCCTGATTTTCCCGGACCAGAGCTTTTGCCACGTCATTGACACAGCCCACCGTAGGAATGATCCAGATCTCATTGCGGACCCCCACCCTGCCGTTCCCGCGGCGATATCCACGGAAGGTCCCCGGCTTCATGGGTTCCGGGAACTGGATGTTGGGAGCATAGGTATACTCCATTTCACCGGAAAGGTTCGTCGTCATATTGTGGGTATGGACCCACTCCCCAGCGGCAATAGGAGCAGTAGCATGACCGATGGAAAAACCGTATTTTGTCACCGGTTCCTTCTCCGCAATGGGCTCGATGGCCATCTTATGCCCCTGGGGGATATCCACCCTGGCGGTGATTCCCTCATAGGCTGTTCCCGCCGGAACAGCCCGCAGTGCCACCACTACATTATCACAGGGATGAATATGGATAAAATCAGGCATGGCTGGTCCTCCTTTCCTCCTAATGGCCTTACAGGCAGGAAGCGTAGGCCGCGACAGCGCCCTCGGTACGGATCTTCCTCAGGTTTTCCACGGTAACTTCCTCAAACCCAGGAACTTTTGTCAAGTCCTGCCCCCACATCTCCTCATTGGTCATAACAGCATGGACAAGCTCCTCCACGCCGTCTTCCCGGTGAGCGTAATAGAACTCCAGCACCCAGCGGTCATCGGAGCAAATATACTCATTTCCCTTCGCCCGCTTACACACCAGTCCCTTTTCGGTGAGAGCCTGGATATCATTGGAGAAAAAGGCGATATAGGCGGCAAAGCTCATCGCCAGGCACTTGGGAAGCCCCCCCTCTTTGTCGACATACTCCAAGAAAGAGGGCATATTCCGAGCCCGCCATTTGGAGGTAGAGTTCAGAGAAATACTCATCAGTTCATGGTTCACAAAGGGATTGTTAAACCGGTCCTGAACGGCGGCGGCAAAATCCTCCAGGTCCTTCTTATCCAAGGGCAGGGTGGGAATGACCTCCTCATAAAGCATCTTGTTCATAAAGCCCCGCACAGTGTCATCGTGCATGCAGTCCCGTACGATGTCAAAGCCGCCCAGATACGCCCCCAGCACAAAGCCGGTGTGGGCACCATTGAGAATACGGACCTTCCGCTTCTTATAGGGAGTCACATCGGGCACTACGACACAGTTTACTCCGGCCTTCTTGAAGGGCAGCTTGTCCCCCAACCACTCCGGGCCTTCAATGTTCCACACGCCAAAAACCTCGCCCACGTCGATGAGCTCGTCATGGTAGCCGTTGCTCTCCTCCAGTCGGGCTACCTCCCCGGCATCCCGGATACGGCCGGGAACGATCCGATCCACCAAAGTAGAGCAGAAGGTACACGCCTCATTGACATATGCGCGGAAGCCATCCTCCAGCCCCCACTGGTCAATGTACTGGTTTACACACTTCAAAAGCTCCTTGCCGTTGTTATCAATGAGCTCACAGGAGAGAATCACAAGTCCCCCCTTCCCCGCCTGCCAACGCTTATAAAGCACCTGGGTCAGCTTACCGGGAAACGAGGAGCAGGGAATGTCCGCCAACTGGCAGGCAGGGTCGTAGACAATGCCCGCCTCGGTGGTATTGGAGACCACATACTCCAGTTCCTCCGAGACAGCGACTTCCATCATAGCGTCAAAGTCTTCCTTCTCATAGGGGTTCAGGCAACGGGAGACAGAGGAGATGACCCGCTTCCGATCCACCTTCTCCCCATTTTCCATGCCCCGGAGGTAAAGGGTATACAGCCCCTCCTGCTCATTGATAAGCCCCGCCAAACCACCGCTGATGGGCTGCACCAGCACGCATTTTCCGTTCCAGCCCGCTTTCTCATTGGACATATCAAACCAATAGTTTACAAAGGCGCGCAGGAAATTGCCCTCTCCAAACTGCAGGACCTTCTCCGGAGCCTTTTCCAAAATATAGCCATCGTAGCCGGACTTTTTCAGGACCTTGTAATTGAGCTTTTCCATGATGATCTCCTCCACTCGTTATTTTTCCCGCAGAGCATTGTTTCACTGGTATCATTATAATCCCGGGGCCCGGTCTTTCCAATAGCGTTCTTTGCGAACATACATTGTAAAACTTGCGATTTCTCCATTGACAAGCGCTCCCTCCCCCTTTATGATAAAAGCTGGGAAAGGGAGGTGAGCGACCATGGTCCACCCGCAAAAATTTGATCCCCGACAGGTCATGATACGCCCAGATTTTGAGCTGCAATTCAAACGGGACGCCTATCTTCAAGACGTACAGCTTCATCACCATGACTTTTATGAGGTGTATTTCCTGTTGGCAGGCGATGTGACCTATACGATCGAAAGCCGTCTTTACCGGGTAATGCCGGGAAACATGCTCCTCATCAACCCACGGGAACTTCATCAGGTCTGCATCCGGCCCGAAATGTCCGCCTATGAGCGGTACACTCTCTGGGTAGACCCTAAACTTTTGCGGCGACTTTCCACCGCCCGGACAGACCTTTTTCAATGCTTTGACCCAAACCGGCCCAACTACGGCAATCTGCTCAAGCTGGATCCGGAAGAACAGCGGCTTGTCCATTCCCTTTTTGGAGCTCTTTGGCGGGAATACAACTCCTCCGGATACGGCTCCGACCTACTCCGGGAAAGCGTCCTTAGTCAACTCCTGGTAGAAGTGAATCGCATGGCGGAACGGGACAGTGGACAGTATGAAGACTCCTCCCGCTCCAGCCGGATGGTGGCAGCGGCGGTCGAATATATCAATCTCCACTATGGTGAACCTTTGTCTCTGGATATGCTGGCAGAGCAATGCTTTGTCAGCAAGTACCACCTGAGCCACGAGTTCAACCGCCAGGTAGGTACCAGCGTTCACCGCTACATCATAAAGAAACGGCTTCTCAACGCCCGGCAGCTTATGGCGGAGGGCCTCCCTCCCAGCCAGGCATACGGTCAGTGCGGATTTGGGGATTATCCCGGCTTTTATCGCGCTTTTCGTTCCGAATACGGGGTCTCTCCAAGGGAATATGCCCGTTCCATCCTCCCCTCCGAATCAGGCAAGGGCCAGGGCGAGTAGCATCCCGCCTTGCATATTTCACAATTTTCCCTCCCCCGTGTTCGAATCATCTTATTATTTTGCCGAATTTTCCATAGACATTTTCCTCCAAAGCCAGTATGATAAATGTAACTTGGGGTTCTATGCAACCCGGAAGGAGAGTTTACTATGAATGACGTTCTAAAAAGAGTCAGTGAGATCGGTATTATCCCTGTCATCGCCATTGAGGATGCCAGCAAAGCGGTCCCCCTGG
The DNA here is from genome assembly GCA_947577065.1 of uncultured Pseudoflavonifractor sp. Lineage (GTDB taxonomy): Bacteria > Bacillota > Clostridia > Oscillospirales > Oscillospiraceae > Vermiculatibacterium. The sequence continues at coordinate 2,140 of CANPTT010000051.1, read as the reverse complement.
CCAAGGCTCTGGTTGCCGGCGGTCTTCCCGCCGCTGAGGTCACCTTCCGCACCGCCGCCGCCGAGGACGCTATCCGCGCCATCGCCAAGGAAGTCCCAGATATGCTGCTGGGCGCGGGTACGGTCCTGACCATCGATCAGGCTGACCGGGCTATGGCCGCCGGGGTTTCCTTCATCGTGGCCCCCGGCTATGATCCCAAGGTCACTCAGCATGTTATTGACAAGGGCTGCATTATGGTCCCCGGCACCGCTACCCCCGGCGAGATGCAGCAGGCTATGAACCAAGGCTGTGAGGTCCTGAAGTTTTTCCCCGCCGAGGCCAATGGCGGCGTAGCCATGCTAAAAAATATCGGCGCCGCTCTGAAGACCGCTTCGTGGATGTGCACCGGCGGCGTCAACACCAAAAATCTGATGGATTACCTGTCCTATGAGCAGATCTCTGCCGTAGGCGGCACTTGGATGGTAAAGAAGGACCTTATCGAGGGAGAAAAGTGGGACGAGATCACCGCCATTTCCAAAGATGCCGTCAAAACCATGCTTGGATTCTCCCTGGCCCATGTGGGAGTCAACTGTGGCAGCGCCGAGGAAGCTGAAAAGGTGGCCAAAGCCCTCTGTGCCCTCTTTGGGCTGGAATATAAGGCAGGAAACTCCTCCAATTTTGCCGGCAAGGCTGTAGAGTGCATGAAGAAGCCCGACGCCCGCGGCACCAACGGCCATATTGCCATCGGTACCAACAGTGTGGACCGGGCCATCTATCATTTGGGGCGCCAGGGTGTGGAATTTATCGAGGAGAGCCGGGTCTTGGATGCAAAGGGCAAAACCAAGGCCATTTACATCAAAGGCGAAATCGGCGGATTCGCCATCCATCTCATGCAGAAATGATCCTTTGACGCCAATATATTTTAGGAGGAATGCGAAAATGGCAAAAGTAATCACCTTCGGCGAGGTCATGGTCCGTCTTCAGCCCTATAACTACGAGCGCTTCGTCCAGGCCGACCATCTGGAATTTACCTTCGGCGGCGGCGAGGCCAACGTGGCTGTCTCCCTGGCCAACTACGGCGTTGATGTGGCCTATGTCACCAAGCTCCCCACCCACGCCATCGGTCAGGCTGCGGTCAATTCTCTGCGCCGCTTTGGAGTGGACACCTCCCTCATCACCCGCGGCGGCAACCGTGTAGGTATCTACTACAATGAAAAGGGCGCCTCCCAGCGGGGCAGCGTGTGCATCTATGACCGGGCCCACTCCGCCATTCAGGAGGCCACCACCGCTGATTTTGACTGGGACAAAATTTTCGACGGCGTAGAGTGGTTCCACTTTACAGGTATCACCCCGGCCCTGGGCCCCAATGTGGTGGACATTTGCAAGGAAGCCTGCAAAACCGCCAAGGCCAAGGGCATCAAGATCTCCTGTGACCTGAACTACCGGGGCAAGCTGTGGACCCGGGATCAGGCCCGTGCCGCTATGACCGAGCTGTGCCAGTACGTAGATGTTTGTATCTCCAACGAAGAGGATGCCAAGGATGTGTTTGGCATCGAAGCTGAGGCCACCGATATTTACGGCGGCTCTCTGAATCACGAGGGCTACAAGTCCGTGGCAAAACAGTTGGCTGACAAGTTTGGATTTGAGATGGTAGCCATCACTCTCCGCGAGAGCCATTCTGCCTTTGATAATGGCTGGTCTGCCATGCTTTACAATGTTGCCAAGGATGAATACTGCTTCTCCAAGAAGTATGATCTGCACATCATTGACCGGGTAGGCGGCGGTGACAGCTTTGGCGGCGGCCTCATTTACAGCATCCTCTCCGGAAAGGATACTCAGGCGGCGGTAGAGTTCGCCGTGGCGGCTTCCGCCCTGAAGCACTCCATCGAGGGCGATTATAACATGATGACGGTTGCCGAGGTAGAAAAGCTGGCCGGCGGCGACGGCTCCGGACGCATTCAGAGATAACGCCTCTATTCATCTTTGCCAAGGCCCCGCGAAATGCGGGGCCTTGCGTTTTTCAGCGGAACAGGGTCTCGCAAACATTCATTGCCATCAGGGAGCGTATCCGAAGCCTGATAAATATGAACACCACAGCAAAGGGGCGGCCTGCTTTGTCCGCAGGGCGCCCCCTTCTAAATCCACGATTTACATCCCCCTA
>CANPTT010000050.1 GCA_947577065.1 uncultured Pseudoflavonifractor sp. | reverse complement strand
GCCGACAATACTTGTCTGGTGACGGACTGGTAAGATAGGTGACGCCAACACAAAGCGGACAGCTTACAAGTTGTCCGCTTTTCTTTTTGCCAAGGAGGGGAGAAAATGAAAAAGTGCAAGATTACGGTCATGAGGATCACGCAATATAAGGATTTGATGGCTCAATATGAAAATCCTATTTCCCACGCTTGTGCTATGGCGGAGGGACAGGAATTTATCGCCAATGGGTGGCAGCGGCCGGAGGGCTTTTGCTCCAGCGCATGGGATACTATTTCTCCTTTTGTTTTGGCCCTGTCGCATGGAGGGGAAAACTTTTACGATGGCTGGATGAAAAATAAAAAATCCGCTATGCTGTCCTGTAATGACGGTTTCCGCCCGGTGACCTTTTTGGTGGAGGCATTGGACGAGGATGCGGAATGAGGAGATACCACCATGCGCTATCAGAATATCCATAAGGCTACCTTTTTGGCCCGCCCCAACCGCTTTATAGCCAAGGTACTGGTGGAGGGGAAAGAGGAGACCGTTCATGTGAAGAATACAGGGCGGTGCAAAGAACTGCTGGTTCCCGGCTGTACCGTGTATCTGGAAAAGTCCTCCAACCCCGCCCGGAAGACTGCCTACGATTTGGTGGCAGTGGAGAAGGGGGAGCGGCTTATCAACATGGATTCCCAGGCCCCTAACCGGCTGTTTGAGGAGTGGGCCAGAGCCGGACATTTTATTCCCGGCCTGACCCTCCTGCGGCCCGAGACCACCTGGGGCCGCTCCCGGTTTGATTTCTACTGGGAGGTCGGAGCTCGAAAGGGCTTTTTGGAGGTGAAGGGCTGTACTTTGGAGGAGGAGGACTGGACCTATTTTCCGGATGCACCCACGGAAAGGGGGGTCAAGCATCTGGAGGAGTTGCTGCTGGCAAAAAAGCAGGGATATGAGGCGGCGGTCTGCTTTGTTATCCAGATGGCGCGCGTGCGGGGATTTTCCCCCAATGACCGGACCCATCCCGCGTTTGGCGAGGCCCTTCGCAAAGCCGCTGCCGGGGGAGTGGAGGTACTGGCTTGTGAGTGTCGGGTCGTCCCGGGAGAGGTGACGATAACGGCGGAGGTCCCGGTGGAGCTTTGAAAGAGAAATGCCTGGAAAGCAAGTCCATGCTTTCCAGGCATTTTTTCTATTCTGAGGGGCTATCGGGAGAGGTCCGGGGTTTTGGAGGCTGAGGTGTTTCCCCTTCAGAGGACGGAGCGGAAGGGACCGGAGGATGGTTCACGGCGCAGTTGTAAAAGCCGACGTTGCTGATGGATCAATAGGATTGAAGCCACAGTGTCAGCGGAAAAGAATGCCGCCCGGATCAGCAGAGAAAGAGCCGCCATGCCGAGCAGGGTCCACAGAAAAGAGAACAGATATTCCGGCCCAAAGAGCGCCAGGGTTTTTCCGGACATACGAAAGCCCTGAAAAAGGTCACGATACCCACCCGGTTTCTCTGCGCCAAAGCTTCAGACAGTATGCCCGACAGCCCATCTGCGTCAGGGCATTGAACAGATAGACTGGGAGCTGAAGCAGGAAAGCGGCGCGGCGGCCTTTCATTTTCCAGCCTCAACCAACGGTTGAGGCTGGAAAACCTTATGATGTTTTACTTTATATTTGTTCTATATTACCATGAATGTATCTCCCTCTGTCTTTCAAGGGGGAAAGAGACGATTAGAAAAATGATAAGGAGTGTATTGGGATGAAGGAGAGGGCGCCTGTGAAAAAACGTCTTACAGCCATGGCTTTGGCCTGCACTATGGTCATGGGAACGGTTGCGTTGGCGGCGGAAACGGAGAAGGTCATTTCCGTTACCCCAATGCAGATGACCATCAATGGTCAAACGACCATCCCCCTTAAGTCCGACGGTACCGCCGCCGAAGTCTTTGCTTACGATGGGGCCACTTATGTTCCCCTGCGATACCTCAGCGAGCTGTTGGGCGTTCAGGTGGATTGGGATGCGGAAGCCTCCGGCATTGCCAAGCTGGAAAAGGTACCTAACTTTGCGGCTCCTGCCGGTGATGGAGTTTATACGGCCTCCTCCACTGGATTTGGCGGCGAGGTCACCGCAACAGTCACCGTAACGAACGGAAAAATCACGGCCTGCGCCTTGGCTGGTGACAAGGAGACGCCTGCCATCGGCGGAGCTGCTTTGGAGGTGCTGAGATCCCGGGTGGAGACCCTGGGCAGCGCCGCTATTGACGGCGTTTCCGGCGCTACCATGACATCCAACGCAGTCAAGACTGCCGTTCAGAAGTGCATAGATCAGGCAATGGGGAAAAAGGCCGCGACAGTGGTCAGCTATACGCCCGGAACATACAGTGCCACTGCAAAGGGACATAAGGGGAACGTGACCATTGAAGCCACGTTTGACAAGACCTCTATTACCAGTGTAGAGGTAAAGGAGATCACCGAGACCTACGGCCTAGCCTGGGGACTGGAGACCTCTCCGGCAGAGGTGTTGCCTGGTCAGATCGTTGCGAGTCAGTCTCTGGCCGTAGATGTTGTCACTGGCGCTACGGTGACCAGCCGGGCCATCGTCTCAGCGGTGGCGGAGTGCGTTATGGCTGCGGGCGGCGATCCCGAGTTGCTTAAGAGCGTTCCGGTGGAGAGGACAGAGCCTCAGGATCTGGTCCTTGAAGCCGATGTGGCTGTGGTGGGGGCGGGCGCCGCCGGACTGTGCGCGGCCATCTCCGCGATGGAGAACGGAGCCAAGGTAGTGGTGCTGGAAAAGCAGGGCGTCACCGGCGGGGCCACAGCCCGCAGCGGAGGCAAGATCGTGGCCGCAGGTACAAAATGGCAGGAGGCCCAGGGCTTTTACGACACCCCGGACATGATGATGGATTTCTTCCGAAGTGTTGGGGAGGGAATGCTGAACGAGGAACTTTTGCGGTATTACAGCGATAACGCGGCTCAGCTGATGTATTGGATGGAGGACCAGGGAGTAAAGTTTCAGGATGTGGAGGCCATTCATAGTTCGATTGAGACCTGGCGGGTCCATAATCCCGCCGGTGGCGGCGGGCAGGTCTCCGGCGGCAGCGGAAACGGGGCTCAGCTCACGGTTCCTCTGACCCGTACGGCGGAGAAAGCGGGGGCCGAGTTTGTCTATAATTGTCGGGCGGAAGAGCTGCTGGTGAACGATGGCAACGCTGTTGTGGGAGTAAAGGGAACGAGGAACGATGGCAGCGAAGTTACCGTCAACGCGAAATCGGTGATCCTCTGCACCGGCGGCTATGCCTCTAACCGGGAGATGACGGCCCGCTATGACGAGTGCGCCAAGGACTATATGACGCTGGTCCCTGCCGGTAATGTGGGCGATGGTCTTGTAATGGCTACTGCCATTGGGGCGAAAGAGGTCGTGAGTCCCGCTACCCAGGTCATCTATGTGAGCAAGACCTGTGGCCTTGGCATCAAGGAGGAGGCCGGTCTGATCGTCAATGCCCGGGGCGAGCGGGTGGTCAACGAATACACCTATCAGTATCATGTAGGGCAGGGAATTGCCCAGAGCGGCTGCGCCTACGGTTACTATATTGCCTCGGCGGCCGATCCTAACAAAAGCGCCCAGTTTGGCATGACCCTGGAGAGCACGCCCCATGCCCCCACCGCCGCTGAACTGGCTCAGCAGATTGGAGTGGATCCCGCAGTGCTTCAGGCAACCGTAGAGCGCTATAATGAGCTGTGCGGGAAGGGAAAGGATGAGGATTTTGGGAAGCCAGCCGACAAAATGGTGTCCCTGGAAGGCGAACTTTACGCCATCCGGTTGGACCCCTCCGTCACTGTGACCTACGGCGGCTTGGAGGTGGACAAGGATACCAGGGTGCTGGATACCAACGACAGGCCTATCGCAGGGCTATATGCCGCTGGCGAGGTAGCCTTTACCGGACTCTGCGGACGGGAGTATCCCAGCTGCGGACTGGCGGTGGGGACCGCCGCCTTTTTCGGTAAGGTAGCGGGAGAGACCGCAGCGCGGGCAAGGTGAGCTCAGAATAGAGAGGAAGACAGCCCGAGCGCGGCGGTATGCCGCGCTCGGGCTGTCTTACAGGCGGCATGTGCCGGATGGTCTTGCGTGAAAGGGCGGATCCGCCCTTACATGAAAGCGATTTTTCTGCTATAATTGGCGAAAAGGGGGCGAGGTGGCGTGAATACTACTGCGTTGGACTGCTATCTGACCGTGTGTGAAACAAAAAATTTTACAAAAGCGGCGGAAAAATGCTATATTTCTCCGCAGGGGGTAAGCAAGGCGGTCAAGAAGCTGGAACAGGAACTGGGCTGCCAGCTATTCCGGCGTACCCGGCAGGGATTGGAGCTGACGGAGAGCGGCGCGGCGCTGCAGATCCGGGCTCGCCGGATCCTGGAGGAGGCTCGCTTTCTTCAGGAGGATCTGGAACGGATTGCGGAGCGGGAGGAGCACAGGATCGGATTGGGGATCGCCATGGGGACTGCGCAGGTCATGGGGAAGGAGTTTATCGGGCAGCTCCAGATGCTTCTGGCCAAGGTGGGATTGACGAGCGTGGACTCCCTGGATCTTTTATGTGAAAGCGAGGTGACGGCGCAGCGGTATGAATTGGCTATCACCGCCGGCCCGGTGGACCGGGACGAATTTGACGCGGTCATTTTGCGAAAGGGATGTCTGTGTGCCTTTGTTCACAAATCACACCCCTTTTATAGACGGAGATCGCTGAAATTTGAAGAGCTCAGGAACCAAAAGCTGATCACCACCAATCAAAACTATCGTACCTATCACCAGTTGACCGCGGCGTGTCACGCCTGCGGGTTCGAGCCCGATATCATCGCCACCACGATCACGGTCCGGGATACCTGTCGGGCAGAGGTGTTTCAAGACGCGGTGGGAATCAGCACATACCTTATTTTGGGGAAGACAGATTACAATGGATTTCGTGCCATACCGATCGAAAGCGAGACATATGGCTGGAATCTGGAACTGATCTCCAAAAAGGGAAAGCAGCGTTCCACGAAAATAGAGCGGGTATTCAAAAAAATCATAGAGCTTGCGGAATAAACCCTTCGATTCAGAGAAAAATCCTTGACTTACCAATGCCTCTATGCTATAATTTCACTTTGCTTGGGCGTCCCCGGGAAAAGTGCGCCCATTTTCAGAGGGGAGGGGTGCGGGATGCTCACGGAATTTTCCAACAAAGTCAAGGTCGTGGGCGCCAAGCAGGTCAAGCGCGCCCTGGAAGCGGACCGGGTCCTGACTGTGCTTCTGGCCTCTGACGCCGATCCCAGAGTGACCGGGCCCATTGCCCAAGCCTGCGCGGAGAAGGGCGTAAGGGTCGAGACGGTCCCCACTATGAGGGAACTGGGCAGGGCCTGTGGGATCGCGGTGGGTGCCGCTGTGGCGGCCGCGGTAAACGAATAAGCCCCTCTAATTTGGTTTTAGCGGGATAATCCACTGGATTCCTGTTAAAATATAGTATTATCAATGAAGAAAGGAGGAAGATTATGCCTACGTTTAACCAGCTCGTTCGGAAGGGCCGTAAGCAGGCGACCTATAAGTCCAACTCTCCCGCCATGCAGTTCGGCCTGAACACCCTGACCAACCGTGAGACCGACCTGCCTTCTCCTCAGAAGAGAGGCGTGTGCACCGCGGTTCGTACCTCCACCCCGAAGAAGCCTAACTCCGCTCTGCGGAAGATCGCCCGTGTCAAGCTGACCAACGGCTACGAGGTGACCGCTTACATTCCCGGTGTGGGTCACAACCTGCAGGAGCACAGTGTGGTCATGATCCGCGGCGGCCGTGTCAAGGACCTGCCCGGCGTGCGTTACCACATCATCCGCGGCTCTCTGGATACTCAGGGCGTGAACGGTCGTATGCAGGCCCGCAGCAAGTACGGCGCCAAGAAGCCTAAGGCCGGCAAGAAATAATTTTTGAAGAAAATTATTTCAAAGGTGAGCCTGTCCAATGGTCAGACTCCACAGACCATCCCTGTGATGGCCTGACACGAAAAGATCACATCGCGCTGAAAAGCGCAAGGCAGCAGCCTTGCCAATGAGCGTTGTATATACGACGTTTCTTGACGGGGCACTGAAAGACAACTGGCACTTGTCTTTACACGGAGGCTGGATAGCTTTCGAGTACCTATGAAATCATTCCTATATGAAGGAGGGAAGCAAAGTGCCCAGAAGAGGAAACGTACCCAAGCGGGAAATTTTGCCCGATCCTATGTACAATTCCGTCCTTGTGACCAAACTGGTCAACAGCATCATGCTGGACGGTAAGAAGGGTGTAGCGCAGAAGGTGGTTTACGGCGCCTTCGATATCATTCAGGAGAAGACCGGCAAGGACGCCCTGGAGACCTTTACCGCCGCCCTGGAGAACATCATGCCCTCTCTGGAGGTCAAGGCCCGCCGTGTGGGCGGCGCCACCTACCAGGTGCCCATCGAGGTCCGGCCCGAGCGTCGGCAGACCTTGGGTCTGCGCTGGCTGACGGCCTATGCCCGGAACCGGGGCGAGAAGACCATGAAGGAGCGTCTGGCCGGAGAGATCATGGACGCCGCCAACGGTGTTGGCGGAGCCGTGAAGAAGCGCGAAGACGTCCACAAGATGGCCCAGTCCAACCAGGCCTTCGCCCATTACCGCTGGTAAGACCAAGGAGTTAAAGAGATTATGGCGAGAAAAGTTACTTTGCAGAATACTCGGAACATTGGTATCATGGCTCACATCGACGCCGGAAAGACCACTACCACCGAGCGTATCCTGTTCTACACCGGCGTGAACTACAAGATCGGCGAGACCCATGACGGCACCGCCACCATGGACTGGATGGCCCAGGAGCAGGAGCGCGGCATCACCATTACCTCCGCCGCCACCACCTGTTATTGGAAGGGCACCAAGGACCAGTTCCCCCAGACCCGTATCAACATCATCGACACCCCGGGCCACGTGGACTTCACCGTGGAGGTGGAGCGGTCCCTGCGTGTTCTGGACGGCTCTGTCACCGTTATGTGCGCCAAGGGCGGCGTGGAGCCCCAGTCTGAGACTGTGTGGCGTCAGGCCGACCACTACGGCGTGCCCCGCATGATCTACGTCAACAAGATGGACATCATGGGCGCTGACTTCTATCACGTGCTGGATATGATCCATGATCGGCTCAAGTGTAACGCTGTGCCCATCCAGCTCCCCATCGGCTCCGAGGATACCTTTAAGGGCATCATCGACCTGGTGGAGATGGACGCCGATGTCTATTACGATGACATGGGCAAGGACATGCGGGTGGAGGAGATCCCCGCCGACATGATGGAGAAGGCCAAGGAATACCGCAGCAAGCTGCTGGACGCCGTGGCCGACATCGACGAGGAGATCATGATGCTGGTCCTGGAGGAGCAGCCTGTGCCTGAGGATATGATCCGTAAGGCCCTGCGTCAGGGCACCATCGAGAACAAGATCGTGCCCATCACCTGCGGCACCTCCTATAAGAACAAGGGCGTACAGAAGCTGCTGGACGCTATCGTGGATTATATGCCCTCTCCGCTGGACATTCCGGCCATCAAGGGCGTGAATCCCGAGACTGAGGAAGAGGACGAGCGTCCCGCTGACGACAACGCCCCCTTCTCCGCTCTGGCCTTCAAGATCGCCACCGACCCCTTCGTGGGACGGCTGAGCTATGTACGGGTGTACTCCGGCGTGCTGAATACCGGATCTTCCGTGCTCAATGCCACTAAGAATCAGAAGGAGCGCATTGGCCGTATCCTTCAGATGCACGCCAACCACCGGGAGGACATCGAGACCGTATACTCCGGCGATATCGCCGCTGTCATCGGCCTGAAGAACTCCACCACCGGCGACACCCTGTGCGATGAGAAGCATCCCATCATTCTGGAGTCCATGGAGTTCCCCGATCCCGTCATCCGGGTGGCCATCGAGCCCAAGACCAAGGCCGGCCAGGAGAAGATGGGCATTGCCCTGATGAAGCTGGCGGAGGAGGACCCCACCTTTAAGACCTGGACTGATGAGGAGACCGGGCAGACCATTATCGCCGGCATGGGTGAGCTCCACTTGGAGATCATTGTGGACCGTCTGCTGCGGGAATACAAGGTGGAGGCCAACGTAGGCGCGCCCCAGGTGGCCTATAAGGAGACCATCAAGAAGATCACCGAGCAGGAGACCAAGTACGCCCGGCAGTCCGGCGGTAAGGGCCAGTATGGCCATGTCCGTATTACCGTGGAGCCCAACGAGTCCGGCAAGGGCTATGAGTTCCTCAACGAGATCACCGGCGGCGTTATCCCCAAGGA
>CANPTT010000049.1 GCA_947577065.1 uncultured Pseudoflavonifractor sp. | reverse complement strand
CGCTACATCGTGGACGACTGCGCCAAATTCGCCCAGCGGGAGATCCGCCGGGGCCACACCTATGACGGGATCATCATGGATCCCCCCTCGTACGGCCGCGGCCCCTCCGGGGAAATCTGGAAGCTGGAGGAAAACCTTTGGCCCTTTGTAGAGCTGGTGGCGCAGCTTCTCTCGGAAAAGCCCCTTTTCTTTCTCATCAACTCCTACACCACGGGCCTGGCGCCCTCAGTGCTCACCTATATTCTGGAGACCCTTGTGACCCAGAAATACGGCGGCCATACCGAGAGTCAGGAGCTGGGTCTGCCTGTGACCAACACCGGGTTGGCTCTCCCCTGCGGCGCCACAGGCCGGTGGATCGGGGAGTAAGGGAGTCCTGAATATTATGAACACCTGGAAAGACGGAGGTTCGGGTCATTTTCATTCCTGGTATCTTGACCTTAAGCCCTCCACGGTCACCTTTTACCATCCCAAAACTCAGACCCGTATCGTGGAGCCCTCCTATGTGGCTGCGGAGAGAAAAGGTCCTCCCTCCCACGGCGCCGACCCCGGCGGGTTTGTCACCCTGGGACGGCTCCTGGCAGTGGGCAAGGAAGCCCTTGCCTATCAAAACACCCCGGACGTGGCGGTCTTCTCCCCCTTCCTTCTGGACCGCCTCTCCCAGGATAAACTTTTTCAAAATGCCATTGTCATACACATCGATCCCCCAGACTGATCCATTTACGGCAAGGAGTTCCCTATGGAAAATCCCATTCTGAAAACCGAACACCTCACCTTCTCCTACCCCACAGAAGACGCCCCCAAGGTGATACTGGACGGGGTGGACCTGGAGATCCAGGCCGGTGCCTTCGTGGCCGTGCTGGGCCATAACGGCTCGGGAAAATCCACCCTGGCCAAGCACATGAACGCCATTCTCCTCCCCTCGGGGGGCAAGGTCTACGTCAGCGGCATAGACACCGCCGATGAGGAAAGGCTGTTGGATATCCGGCGCACGGTGGGCATGGTCTTCCAAAACCCGGACAACCAGATCGTGGCCAATGTGGTAGAGGAGGACTGCGCCTTTGGGCCGGAGAATCTGGGCGTTCCCCCTGATGAGATCCGCACACAGGTGGATGCGGCGTTGAGGGCCGTTGGAATGTACCATCTGCGGGACCACGCCCCTCACCTTCTCTCGGGAGGCCAAAAGCAGCGCATCGCCATTGCCGGAGTACTGGCTATGAAGCCCCGGTGCGTGGTACTGGACGAACCCACCGCCATGCTGGATCCCATCGGGCGGCGGGAGGTCCTGGAGACGGTAAAAAAGCTGAACGTCGAAAACGAGGTCACCGTGGTCCTCATCACCCACCACATGGACGAGGCGGCCCAGGCCGGGCGGGTCATCGTCATGTCGGATGGAAAGATCGTGGCCGACGGCGCCCCCCGGGACATCTTTCCGCAAGTGGAGATGCTGCGCTCCGTAGGTCTTGCCCCCCCGGAGACGGTGGAGCTGATGTACGAACTGCGAAAGGAAGGGCTGGACCTCCCCCTGGACGCCCTCAGCGATGAGGAGTGCGCCCAGGCGCTGTATACGCTTCTCTCCAGGTAGGGGCGCACAGTGTGCGCCCGCCTCCAGGACCTTCCAAATCCGGCTCGGGCGCACAGTGTGCGCCCCTACAGACAAAAGGAGTGGACCTCATGGACCGCTATCCCCCATTCCAGCGCGCCGTCTTCGCATTCCAGGCCCCATTTAATCATTTAATGATGATCGTTTGGCACGTTGCGTTGGGGGAGGAGGTAGGCTTTGCCGGCCTGCTCTGGGCTGCGGCCAAGCCCAGCCTGCTGGTGGGGGCTATCGCCTGGGCTGTCTCCTCCATCAGTGACCTGCGCTATCAGGTGGCGGCTCTCCGCGCTGAGGTAGAACGTTTGAAAAACAAGGAATGATACATTTGGAACCCATCGTACAAACTGAAAAGCTGAGCCACGTCTACTCCCCCGGGACCCCCTTTCAACACGCGGCCCTGGTGGATGTGGATTTTCGCGCCTACCCCGGGGAGCTGCTGGGCATCATCGGCCACACCGGGTCGGGAAAGTCCACCTTGATCCAACACCTCAACGGCCTTCTCAAGCCCACCTCGGGCCGGGTGCTGGTGGAGGGGCAGGATATCTGGGAGAGCAAAGCCGCCACCCGGCAGGCCCGGTTCCGGGTGGGACTGGTATTCCAGTACCCGGAATACCAGCTCTTTGAGGAGACCTGCTACAAGGACATCTCCTTCGGCCCCAAGAACATGGGCCTGGACGAAGCGGAGGTGGACCGCCGGGTCCGGGAGGCCGCCGCCTTTGTGGGCCTGCCCGACTCCGTGCTGGACCAGTCCCCCTTTGAGCTCTCCGGCGGTCAGAAGCGCCGGGTGGCCATCGCCGGGGTCATCGCCATGGAGCCCGCCGTCCTCATTCTGGACGAGCCCACCGCCGGCCTGGACCCGGTGGGGGTGGAGCAGATCATGAGCAACATCCACGACTACCATGAGGCAAAGAACGCCTCCATCATCGTCATCTCCCACTCTATGGAGGAAATGGCCCGCCGGGTAGACCGGCTGGTAGTGGTCAATGATGGCCGCATCCCCCTGGAGGGGACCCCCCGCGAGGTCTTTGCCCATGGGTCTGAGCTGGAGGAAATGGGCCTGGGAGTCCCCCGGATGACCCGGGTCTTTCACCGTTTGAACGCCTTGGGGGCAGAGGTAGACCCCTCGGTTTATACCATCGCTCAGGCCAAGGAGGCCGTATTGGACGCCCTCAAGAGAAAGGGGGGAGTTTGAGATGGCTTTGAAGGACATTACCTTGGGCCAGTATTTCCCCGGCGACTCCATCCTTCACCGGCTGGACCCCCGGGCCAAGATCCTGCTGACTGTATTTTATATCGTGGCCCTCTTTATGGCAAAGAACATTCTAAGCTACAGCCTTATGTTTGCCACCCTGACCGGCTGTATCCTGGTCTCCCATGTGGGCTTCCGGGTCCTGGTCCGAGGCATGAAGCCCATCCTGTTTATCGTCGTCTTCACCGCTATCCTCAACCTTTTCTATACCCCGGGAGAGGGGGAGCCCCTGGTGGCCTTCTGGATCTTCAAGATCTACTGGGAGGGGATCCGCACCGCCTTCTTCATGGTCCTGCGGATCATGATGCTTATCTCCTGCACCTTCCTGCTGACCTATACCACCTCCCCCATCCTCCTTACCGACGCCCTGGAGAGCCTGTTGGGGCCTCTGAAAAAGCTCCGGCTGCCCATCCATGAGCTGGCCATGATGATGTCCATCGCCCTGCGGTTCATCCCCACCCTCATTGAGGAGACCGACAAGATCATGGCCGCCCAAAAGGCCCGGGGGGCGGATTTTGACTCCGGCAACCTGCTGGAGAAGGCCAAGGCCCTCATCCCCCTGCTGGTGCCCCTTTTTATCTCCGCCTTCCGTCGGGCCGACGAACTGGCGGTGGCCATGGAGTGCCGCTGCTACCATGGCGGCGAGGGCCGCACCCGGATGCGGCAGCTCAAGTACGCGGGAAGAGACTATACCGCCCTCCTGCTGGGCTTTGGCCTGTGCCTCTCCATATGGGGGATCAACCTGCTGGGGGTTTTCTGACCCTTCCACTTTTAACTTTTCTTAAGATAAGGTTCAAACATTATGAGGAATATTGCGTTACAATTGATGTACGTGGGCACCGCCTACCACGGTTGGCAGATCCAAAAGAATGCCGTCAGCGTGGAGGAAACTCTAGAGAAGGCGCTGGAGAAGGTGGTGGGCCATCCGGTCAAATGTACCGGAGCGGGCCGTACCGACGCGGGAGTCCATGCCCGGACCTATGTGTCCAACTTCCGCACCTGCTCCACCATCCCCCTGGACCGACTGCCCCTGGCGGTGAATACCCGCCTGCCCGATGACATTGTAGTCACCCGGGCGGTAGAGGTCTCCGACAGCTTCAACGCCATCAGCTCCTGCCGGAAAAAGGAGTATACCTACCGGATCTACAACACTCGTATTCGCAACGCCTTTTTTGTGGACCGGGCCTGGTTCTATCCCAAAAAGCTGGATGAGTCCGTCATGCAGAAGGCCGCCGACCGCTTTGTGGGAACCCATGACTTTGCCGCCGTGAAAAGCGTAGGCACCGACGTAAAAACCACAGTACGGACGGTCTACTATTTTGACGTCCAGCGGCAGGGAGATATCATCGACTGCCGGGTATGCGCCAACGGATTCCTCTACAATATGGTCCGGGCCATGGTGGGTACCGTCATCTACGCCGCCGAGGGCAAGTTTCCCCCGGAGGCCGTCAGCGATATTTTAGAGGGCAAGTGCCGCACCGATGCGGGCCCCACCGCCCCGCCGGGGGGGCTATATATGACAAAGCTCTGGTATGACGAGCCAGGTCTTACCCCGGAGGAGATGGAGTAAAATGGAAGAAAAGAAAAAACATCCTCTCCCCCGAGTTTTGGCCTTTCTCCTCACTGCCGCGCTGCTTTTTGGAACGGTGTTTCTGATCGCCAACTGGCAAAAATTGAATTTCGACTTCATCCGGCGGTATTTCGCCTACCGTTCCCTGGAAAAGAACGACAACGGGCAGGCGGAATCCTACCGCTACATCGGCGGAGTGGGCAGTTCCTTTACCCAACTGGGCGATGATCTGCTGGTCTGCTCGGAGAGCGGTGTGCGGCTCTACTCCCCTACCGGGACCGCCTATGTCGACCAGCCCTCGGTCTTTTCCAACCCCTTTGTCACCACCGGCGGGAACGCCGCCCTGGTCTATGACGCGGGGGGCAGCGATCTTTTCGTCTATCGGGACCGGGAACAGGTCTTCGCCCTTACCGTGGAGGACAGCCATTCCATTCTCTATGCCACCCTCAGCGCCCAAGGCCAGCTGGTCCTGGTGACCCAGGCCAGCGGGCTGAAGGGAGAGGTGACGGTCTACGACGCCGCCTTTGAACCCCTGTTCGGCCTGAAGATCTCCTCCCGATTCGTCACGGGTGCGGAACTCTCTCCCGACGGAAAGACGCTGGCCTTGGCCACCTCAGGGCAGACCGGGGGCATTTACGACAGCCAGATCAGCTTTTATGGCTTTCCGCGCGGCCGTGATGACATTGAACCGGATGCGGTATGCTCCCTGGGCAACAACACGACCCTGAAGCTAAGCTGGGCCTCTGAGCCCCTGCGGGTATTGGGGGAAAACGCCCTGTCCTTCGTATCCCACGATGGCGTTTTGGCGGGCTCCTACTCCTATGACCGGCGGGTCCTGAAGGGATTTTCCCTGGATGGCGACGCCTGTACTCTGCTGCTCGGCAAATACCGTGCCGGCTCCAACGCCGATCTGGTGATGATAAACACCGCCGGGAAGGAGCTGGCCTCCCATCCCATGGAACAGCAAGTGCTGTCCATGTCCTCCGCAGGGCGGTATCTGTCAGTCCTCACCGCCGATGGACTTACCATCTACTCCGGAACGTTGGAGCCCTACCATACCACCACCGATCTCCAAGGGGCCCGTCGGGTCCTGCAGCGGCCAGACGGCTCGGTGACCCTCATCTCCGGAGAAACCGCCCGGCTCTATCTTCCCAACTAATTTTCCGGCAAAGGAGAGTCTTTTATGGAAAATCCCATTGTCATCGACCTCATTCTGGCGGCCATACTGGTATTATTTATCTGGCTGGGCTCCCGGAAAGGTTTTATACTTACCCTGTGTTCTCTTGTGGCTGTCATCGTTGCCCTGGTAGGCGCCAACCTTATCTCTGACGCCATGGCCCCCAAGGTGGCGGATGCCATCCAGCCCCGGTTGGAGCGATCCATTCAGGAGAGCCTGGAGCAAAAGGCTCTGGAGGTCAGTGCCCAAGACGGTCTGGGCGCGGCCGAGGTCTTGGCCGCTCTGCGGGAAAAGGGCGGACTTTATGAGTGGGCCGCCGATGGTTTGGAGGGAGTTTTGAACTCCACACCGAGCATTTCGGAATCCGTCGCCCATCAAGCGGCGGCGGCAGCTTCCGCCCTGGCTGAGCAGGTGGCCCGCGGCATCATATTTTCTGTGTCCTTTCTCCTTGTGCTGGTGGCTTGGTTCTTTATCAGCCACGCCTTGGACCTGGTATCCAAGCTGCCTGTCATTGATTCCCTCAACCATACTCTGGGCGGGGTCATCGGTGCGGTAAAGGGACTTATCCTTCTCTACCTTGCCGCTTGGGTCCTGTGCTCTTTGACAGGGACCATTTCCACCGAAACGGCAGAGGGAACATACCTGCTCTCCTTCCTCCTGGCCCACAGCCCCCTGGAGCTGCTGTCCCTGATATAAGCCTGCATCTTAAATTTTTTCTTCCAAAAGTGTGGTGAGACTATGAACATCCCCAATCTCCTGTCCCTTCTGCGGCTTTGTCTTGTACCTGTTTTTGCCTGGACCTATTTTCAACCCACTTCCAGCGCCCACACCTGGGCCGTCCTTATCTACGCCCTGGCCTTTGCCACCGACATCGCCGACGGATATATCGCCCGGAAATTCAACATGATCACCAAGCTGGGCCGTATTTTGGATCCCCTGGCCGATAAGCTGATGACCTTCACCGTCATCATCTGCGTGGCCCTGGATGGAACCATTCCCATGTGGGCCATCGCCGTGTTCTTCTGCAAGGAGGCCCTTATGGGCCTGGGCGGGCTGGCCATGTATCGGAAGGTAAAGGATGTGACCCCCGCCAACTGGTGGGGCAAGACCTCCACAGGGGTGTTCTTCGTGGTATTGGCGGCGTTGGTGCTCTTTCCCATCCCCCGTCCCTTTTCCACCGCCATGATCTCCTTTGCCCTGACCCTGACTGTGGCGGCTCTTTTCCGCTATGCCCTGGACTTCCAAAAGCTGATGAAACTGGAGAAAAAATAATTGTGAAAAACCTCTGTTTTTTCACACCCTGTTCACAATTTCCCATTAGAATGATTGCCTTAAGGGGGGATGTCCCCCCGCCGTCCGGCGAAAGCCGGTTCCAAAGGAGTTGAAACGCTATGCAGCCTACCCTGTGCGCCAAATGTCAAAAAAATGTGGCGGTGGTCTTTGTCCAGCGCATCGAGAACGGGGAGACCAAGTCCGAAGGTCTCTGCCTCAACTGCGCCCGCGAGATGGGGATCAAGCCCGTAGACGATATGATCCAAAAGATGGGACTTTCTGACGACGACGTTCAGAACCTGACCAGCGAGATGATGTCCGCCTTTGGCGGTGCCGAGGGTCTGGAGGGTCTTGCCGATCAGGAGGAGGACGAGGGCGAGGAGGACGAGGGAAAGACCGCCACCTTCCCCTTCCTCAACAAGCTCTTTGGCGGAGCCGCCGGCTCTGCCGCTTCCGGTGAACGCCCCGAGGGGGCCGAGGGCAGTCCTCCCGACGCCGCCACCAGGGGCCGGGAGGACAAGGGCGGTAAAAATAAGGACACCAAGCGGAAGTTTCTGGAGAACTACTGCATCTCCCTGACGAAAAAGGCCGC
This sequence comes from uncultured Pseudoflavonifractor sp., assembly GCA_947577065.1. GTDB lineage: Bacteria > Bacillota > Clostridia > Oscillospirales > Oscillospiraceae > Vermiculatibacterium. The sequence goes on along the minus strand of CANPTT010000049.1, from coordinate 1,800 downwards.
TGACGGCAAGCTGGATAACATCATCGGTCGGGATGAGGAGATCGCCCGCACCATCCAGATCCTGAACCGCCGTCAGAAGAACAATCCCTGTCTCATCGGTGAGCCCGGCGTGGGCAAGACCGCCATCGCCGAAGGCCTGGCCCTGCGGATCCACACCGGGGACGTACCCTATAAGCTCCAGGACAAGGAGGTCTATCTTCTGGACCTCACTGCCCTGGTGGCCGGAACCCAGTTCCGTGGCCAGTTTGAGTCCCGGATGAAGGGCCTTATCGACGAGGTCAAGAAGCTGGGCAACATCATCCTGGTCATTGACGAGGTCCATAACATCGTGGGCGCCGGGGACGCCGAGGGCAGCATGAACGCCGCCAACATCCTCAAGCCTGCCCTGAGCCGTGGGGAGATTCAGGTCATTGGCGCCACCACCCTCACCGAGTACCGCAAGTATATTGAGAAGGACTCCGCCCTGGAACGCCGCTTCCAGCCCGTCATGGTGGACGAACCCTCCATTGAGGACAGTGTGAAGATCATGGAGGGTATCGCCCCCTACTACGAGAAATACCACTATGTCTCCATCTCCCCCGCCATATGTCGGGCAGCGGTGACCATGTCCGAGCGGTATATCACCGACCGCTACCTCCCCGACAAGGCCATTGACCTTATCGACGAGGCTTGCTCCGACGTAAACCTCCACAACAAGGCTCTGGCCCGGGAGAAGCAGGTCCGCAAGTCCCTGGAGGATCTGAGCGCCCAGCGGGAGGCCATGATGACCGAGTCCAGCAACCGGGACGTAAAGAAACAGAGCGACCTGAAGGCCAACGAGGCCCGTCAGGCCGAGATTCGCCGCAAGCTCTCTGCCCTGGCCGGGGAACACGCAGCCCTGGCCCTGGATCCCGACCAAGCCCCCGGCCTGAAGGACAATGAGCGGGAGCAGGAGACCCTGAACGCCGAGCTCTCCCGCCTGGGAGAGGAGCGCACCAAGCTCCTCTCTTCCGGCGGCGAGGATCAGAATTATGAACAGCTTGCCAAGCTCAAAAGCCAGGAGCTCCAGCTCCAGGAGGAGCTTGCCAAGCTGGAGGCCATGTCCGCCCCTCCCCTGACCATAGAGCATCTGGCCCGGGTCATTGAGCTGTGGACCAAGATCCCCGCCTCCCAGATCCAGGAGCAGGAATACGAACGCCTGGCCCATCTGGAGGAGCGGCTGAAGGAGCATATTATCGGCCAGAACGAGGCCGTCTCCGGCGTGGCCGCCGCCGTCCGCCGGGGCCGGGTAGGCATCGCCTCCAAGCGCAAGCCCGTCTCCTTCATCTTCGTGGGCTCCACCGGCGTGGGCAAGACCGAGCTGGTCAAGCGCCTGGCCCAGGATATGTTCAACTCCCCCGAGTCCCTCATCCGCCTGGATATGTCCGAGTTTATGGAGAAATTCTCGGTCTCCCGGATCATCGGCTCTCCCCCGGGCTACGTGGGCTATGACGAGGCCGGCCAGCTCACCGAGAAGGTTCGCAGAAAGCCCTACTGCGTCATCCTTTTTGACGAGATCGAGAAGGCCCACCCCGACGTTCTCAACATCCTCCTCCAGATCCTGGACGACGGCCATATCACCGACGCCCAGGGCCGGAACGTGAACTTCGAAAACACAGTGATCGTCATGACCTCCAACGCCGGCTCCACCACCGGCTCCACCGGCTCGGTGGGCTTTGGCCGCAGCGAGACCGAGCAGGGCAAGGCCAAGGCCATGAAGGCTTTGGAGGGCTTCCTTCGGCCCGAGTTCATCAACCGGGTGGACGAGATCGTCTACTTCAA
>CANPTT010000048.1 GCA_947577065.1 uncultured Pseudoflavonifractor sp. | reverse complement strand
TATTGAAAACCTATGGTGAGCAATAAACGCTCATAAAATTGTAGTATTCAAATCCAGCTTTAAGGTGGTCCTGGCATGAAAAGAATTATGGTATCTGCTGCAATATGTATAGTGGTTTTTGTCGCTTCATACGTAGGACTTTGTTATTTAGTTCCTGGGTTGAGGATCAAACTGGCTGCTGATGCGGTGACCTATTTTAATGAAAGCATACGCCACATGATCCTTCTAAAAAGCATTATATCTCTAATCATTGGATCTGTGCTTGCCGGTTCGTTCTACCTTGTAGCTAAAAGGAAAGTCTAGTTGACAATGGTATTTTATGCACTGGAAACACAAAAACGAATTGGGATAAAAAATAAAGTGGGACGGAGGATGAACGCTGGGGCGGTCCTTTTAGGGCCGCCCCGCTCTTTCTCCCTTTTTTATTTCCCCAATGGCCTCCGGGGCCAAAACCAGCACCGCCAGCAGATTGGGGATCGCCATAAGCCCGTTGCAAATATCCGAAAGGGCCCATACCCTTGTCACCCCACCCACGCTGCCCAGCACTACTGTCACCAGGAACACCACTCGGAAAAAACCCCGGAGCCGCCCCCCCTCCGTCAGGTAAGCAAGGCCCCGCTCTCCGTAATAGCTCCACCCCAACAAGGACGTAAAGGCAAACAGCAGCAGGCACACCGCCACGATAAGACTCCCCCACCGCCCGAATACTGTGGCAAAGGCAGCGGCGGAGAGGGGCGCCCCGGTCATGGTCCCCGTCACACTCCCCTCCCGGATTGCGGTCAGGGCCATTTCCGGGTCATAGACCCCTGACGTAAGGATGGTGAGGGCTGTCACTCCGCAGACCAGGATCGTAGCAAAAAACACCTCAAACATCCCCCAGTATCCCTCCTGGGCGGGACTATCCACATCGGCGGCGGCATGGGCCATGGCGGAGGAGCCTACCCCCGCCTCGTTGGTAAACACCCCCCTCGCCACCCCATATCGGAGAGCGGCAGAGACGGTATATCCTGAAACGCCTCCCGCCAACCCCTGGGGCGTAAAGGCACAGGCCAGGATCTGCCGGAGGGCGGGCATCACCATTTCCCGGTGGGCAAAAATGACCGTCAGCCCCGCGGAGAGGAAGAGAAGGGCCATGGCAGGCACCAATTTTTCACTGACTCTTCCTACACGGCCAATGCCTCCTACGATCACGATGCCTGTGCAAAGCGCCACCACGATCCCCACCGCCAGCCTGTTCCAGCCCAGTGCAGCATGAAGAGCGGCCGAGATGGAGTTGGACTGGACCATTGCCCCACCCGTCAGGGAGGCCGCCATACACCAGAGGGAAAACCACCCTGCCGCCTTTTTCCAGCCCAGGCGGCGGGAGAGATACTCCATGGGCCCTCCCTCCCAACCCTCATGGGACCGGCGGCGGTACTTCACCGCCAGGGTCTTTTCCACAAAGCTGGTCATCAGCCCCAGCAGCGCAGAGGTCCACATCCAAAATACCGCCCCCGGTCCTCCGAAAAAGATGGCGGTAGCCACCCCGGCAATGGACCCGGTACCGATGGTGGAGGCCAGGGCGGTCGCCAATGCCTGAAGCTGGGTCAGTCCCCTCTGCCCCTTCCTTGTTCTTGGGCGAAACAGGCTCCCCACCGAGCCTTTGACCCACCTCGGCAAACCAAAAAATGAGAAAAATCCGCTTTTCAGGGAACACCAAAGCCCCGTAAAGAGAAAAAGCCCCAGCAGCCAGGGCTGCCATAACATGTCTGCCAACTGTTCCAGCACGTCCATCACCTCATGTAAGAGGTATGCGGCACAGGTCAAAAAAAGACACGCCATCATCGGCGTGTCCCTTTTCTTTTTTATTTGTGTTCCTCTTCCTTGTCCTCTTCCCGCTCTTCCTTTTCCTCCTGCTTCAGTTCGAAGGCCAGGATAGCCCGGAGGACCACCACGCCGCCCAGGATCAGGATATCACTGAGCTCGCGGATCACTAAGGTCTTTAATATCTCGGCTGTCATCATGAACTCCAGCCCCAGCAGCAGCCCTGCCGCCAGACGTCCCTTCACATGTATCCGGCGGCGGGCGACCAGCGCATAAACATAGCGGACAAAGCTGGCGATCGCCGCCTCCGCCACAATGAAAATGCCGGCCAACTCCAACACGGGCACCACGATCTCCAGCACGATCTCGATCAGCTTCTCCAATTCCATACTCTCTTCCTCTCTCTTTCTCCGGCGTTTTCCCTCAGGTCCACGCCGTCCCTTTCCTCCCGATTATATTCTATTTTCCCCCCACTTGTCAATCTCGTCGGGGGGTAAAAATGCTCCGCAGAGCCAAGGCCCTGCGGAGCATTTCATTGCGCCCGGTTTTCTTATTTCTTCAGCTCGTAGACATACCGGCCCACACTTTCACCCGCCAGATAGCCGCTGGTATAGACCCAACCGTTGGCCGGTCCGCCCAGGCTGATATAGTTTTTCTCATCATTCATCAAAACGCCCAAGCTGTCGCCGCCAACGGCATACAGACCGTTTATCACTGTTTTATGATCCGCCTTCAGGACCCGCAGCTGAGTATCCACGTCCAGGCCGCCGCAGCTTCCATAGGGATAGGGATATGCCTTGATGGCATAGTAGGGTCCCGTCTGCTCATACTTGCGGAGCTTGGCGGGATCCTTCCCATAGTCCTCATCCACACCTTTTTCACAGAAGCCCTGATACCGGTCGAAACTGGAGCGCAGGGCCGCAGGATCTACGCCGATCTCTCTGGCCAGATCCTCAATGGTATCGCCTTTAAAGATCAGGCCCATATCCAGCGCCTTCTGCATGACCTCATAGGTCTGAGGCTGAGGCTCACCCACAGGGACTCCTCCCTGGGAGGTATACTGACGCCAACGGGTCCCTTTGGGGAAGCCGCTGTCGCGGACCTCCTGGACCTGGGCGTCGTCAATGAGCACGTAGTAGTAAGGACCATACCAGTAATACTGATTGGGCTCATTGTTCTTTCCGGCGCCGATAATGCTCTCCTCCGCATTTCGGTTGCCATTCTGATCAAAGTACATCACATTGGTGTAGCTGATAAAGCCCTCAGGGATATCATTGATAGACCATGTGTTGGTCCGCCCGGTCCGGTTATTCATGCTGCCTTCGATCAAGTTGACAGGATAGTCATGGATCTCCCCGGCCAGAGAGGCGATCCCGATCATGGGGCCAGGCATACCCAAGTTCCACCCGCCCGCGCCAATATCCAGAGCGGACTTGATCATCTTTCCGTCATTCTGGGACATACCATACTGTTTATAATCCCCCTGAAGCGGATAGTTCTCGTTGGAGTAGAGTTCATTTGTCAAAGAGCCTCCGCCAAAGCCGCCGGTCCCCATGATAACAGCCTTGGCATGGATAACATACTCCTTGCCGGTGACAAGATTTCGGGCCTTTACGCCAGTTACGGCGCCGGCGGCCTCATCGTAGATCAGCTCATAGCCTTCCGTCTCCAGCATATAGTCACCGCCGGCGGCCTTGATCCGCTCCATGAGCTGCTTCTGCCACTCCCACACCTGAAGGCGGCGGTCCTCGTAGGAATAGTCAAACGCCACAAGATTGAACTCGCCCTTGAATACCACGTCGTGCTCACCCTCGGACATATGACTCTCCGTGGGCTCCGAGATCTTATAGCCGTGGTCGTAGACCAGCCAGTCGATCATGTCTCCGGAACGGGAGAGGTAGGTGCTGACCAGATCCGGCTTGGCCCGCTGGCTGCCGTCTTTTCCGGTCGTATAGCCCAGCCAGTATTCAATGGCGTCGTCCAGATCCATATAATCCTGACCGTTGTTGTGCTCCGCCTTATACTTCTCAGGGTTGACGGCAAACATGGCATGGGCCATACCCGACTGCCCGCCGATCTTGGCGGCCTTCTCGATCCCCAGATAGCTGACCGGCTTTCCGCCGTTGAGCTCCTGAAGGGTCTCCACCGCCCGCATACTGGCCATAATGCCGGCGTTGCCCAGGCCCACGGTCAAGACGTCCACCGTGATCTCCTCTTTTTGGCCCTGCTCCGTCTTTTTGGACGGAACACGGAAGTTCTCTACCGCGGACGCATCACTGCCGCCGGCCTCCAGGGCCTGCTTCAGTGCCTTCTCTACCCCCTGCTTCACCGCATTGGAGGAAGCCGTGGCGCCTGTGACGGCGTCTACGGCAAAGGATTGCTGCTCCAGCATCCGGGGGATCAGGTGATCGATGACCGACTGAAGGATCACCTGCGTCTCACCATGGTCCTGAAAGTTCTCAGGGGTCCTGATGGCCAAAAGCTTGTTTTCACTGACCTCAATGGTGACGGGAAGCTGGCTGACCAGAGAATAGCCCCAGGCGCTGGCTGTGTAAGTACCCGGCTTCATCTTCACCTCAGCTGTCTTTTCCGTCCGTCCGGTGGCCTGCGCATAGGCCGCCTTGGTCGCGCGGAGGATCGCGCCAGAGGTCATTGTGGCGCCCGAAACTCCGTCGATGTCCGGGTTTCCCGCCATGATCAGGGCTTTGGGCAGCATCTCTACCGCCCTGGAACCGATGCCTTGAGTCTCCTTATCCCCCACCACCTTGGCGTCTATGATCACGCCGTTGGTCACGGACAACGTGACTTGAATGGGACCGCCAAAGCCCTGCTCCTCCGCTGTGTAGATGTCCATGCCCGGTACGCCGGTCAGCTTGGCAGTGTCGGGAGCTCCCTTGTCCCACTCCACCTCAACGCCCAGCAGTTCACTGAGGTAACGCAGAGGAACGTAGGTGGCGCCGTCATAAGCAAACACTTCGGCGGCCTCTCCGTTGGACTTGGTCGGCACGACCTGCTGACCATTGATGGTCAGGGTCATGGGTGTGACGGAGATAGTTCTCTCCGCGCCCGCCGCCAAGGCTGTCATACCCAGAACCATGGCGGCAGACAGTGCGAGGGCTGTGATCCGTTTTTTCATCCGATCTCCTCCTATTCGTATTCTAACTCTTGTGATTTTCCCGGAATTCTCTCTTTCCGGTATACCGTTAATAGTATAACACTGACTTCCCACCCCTGGAATTCAGACATTTGCATAAGAAAAGAGGATTGATGCCGGAAGCGCATCAATCCTCTTTCCCATCCATTTTTTTAAGCTCCTCCCGAAGTACCGTCAAAAACAGCTGCCGCACACCGTTGAGCTTTCCCTTTTTCCATGCCACCACCCGGGCAAAGGGACGGTTATCGCATTCCAGCGGGATCATCACCGTTCCTTGGGGAACCTCCGGCCATACGGAGGGATATAACCCGATCCCTTCCCCCATCAGGATCTTCATTGCTCCACTTTTGTCGTTGTCCTCTACCGCTACAACATTTATCGCCACCCCCTCCTTCCCGAAGATCTCCATCAGCTTATCATACATGCTGCTGGATTTTTTCTTGGAATGGGTGATAAACCGCTCCTTTTCCAGCTCCCTGGGCGCAACACATTCTCTGTTGGCCAGGGGATGCGTCTGAGGAAGCAGAACGCTGGGACGCTCCTCCACCAGGACCAGCTTTTCCACCGTTGGATCGTCTGCCAGCTTAGGAGCAATAGAACTGATGAAATCATTCTCCCCGTAAAGCAGCTTCTGGTACATCAGCTCTGCCTCATCCCGTATTACGGATATTTCGATCTCCGGATATTCCCGCCGAAGCCGCTCCACTGCTGGAATGATATAATAAAGGGAGCGTGCGCCATACACTCCGATCCGCAGGCGGCCTGCCTTCCGAACATCGGAACGGATCGCCTGAGCCCGCATAGCGTCCCATCCCCTGATGATCTCCTTCGCGCCTTCCACACATGTCTCGCCCACCGCTGTAAGGCCTACGCTCCGGGTGGTCCGGCTGAACAGCTGCGTCCCCAGTTCCTTCTCTAATTCCAGTATCTGCCGACTCAATGCGGATTGGGACAGGTACAGTATCTCAGCCGCTTTGCGAAAATTCAGCGTCTCCGCCACAGTCACAAAGGCCCGCAGATTCTCAATGTTCAAGTCTCCGCCCCCCTCCCCGTCTGTTTTTGTTATTATACCGCTTTTGCGCATAAAAAGGAAGACGCGCTTTCGCGCGTCCTCCCTTCCGGCAAAGCACCGCAACTTGTTCGACCGTTCCGTGCCTTGTCTCTCCCTCAGTCGTCCTTACCCGTGGCCACCTTTACCGCCTTGATGGCAAAGGTCATATTCCGACCCATAGCGATACCGGCCATGAGGCAGGGGTAGTTGTTGACAAAGAAACCGCCGGCGTTGTCGCCGCAGACATAGAGACCCTCCATGGGCTCCCGGTCCGCATTGAGGACCCGGGCCTTCTCATCGCACAGCAGCCCCTGCTCGGTAGTCAGCAGGCAGGCGCCCATCCAGAAGCTGTAGAAGGGGCCCTGCTTCAGGGCAGACAGGCGGTAGGTGGGCTTACCGAAGTCCACGTCCTCCTGGTTCTCGTAAAGCTCGTTGTACCGGGCACAGGTGGCCAGGAAGTTCTCCTTGTCCACACCGGTAAAGCCCATCTTGTCGGCCAGCTCCTCCAGAGTATCGGCCTTGAAGGCGTTGCCCTTCTGGATCTGACCTTCCAACATTTCCACCGTCCGCTCCTTGCTGCCGTTCCGGGTACCAGCGGAACAGCCGATGGTGTGGAAGCGCTGTACATCATCGAAGAAATTGTCATCAAAGACAATGGCGTATACACCGCCGGGCTGATTGTACGCGGCATAACTCATCATATCGTAAGTACCGGACTCGTTGGTGAAACGGACACCGTGGCGGTTCACCTTCAGGAAGGGCTGAGAGCCGATGTTAAACTGGCCCTCGGGGGAGGGGAAGACCCGGTCGCCGGTCTCGGTCACATGGTAGCCGGCGTCCACGCCGGGGGCGATGATACCGCGGTCAAAGAGCATGGGGGCGGCCTCAGCCTGCATAGCGGCGCCGGCCCAGACGCCAGCCTTGATGCCGTCGCCGGTATCGGTGGGCCAGCCGTTGTTGTTGGCGGTGACAGCGGTTCCCTGGGGATCCAGCTGCTCCATCATATCGGGATTGTAGGGATAACCGCCGCAGGCCAGCAGCACACCTTTGGACGCGTTGATGCGGATGTACTTTCCGCTCTCAGTGTTCTGGGCAATAACGCCGGTGACCTTGTTGCCGGTCTTCTCCAGCTTCACCAGAGTGGTGTTGAAGTCGATGGGCACACCGGCCTCCTCCTCAATGATCTTCCGGAAGATATCGTTGCGGCCCATCTCGCCGAAGCCCCAGAAGTGCTCCTCCACGGGGAAAAAGTACCGGCCGGTGTCCTCATCGGGCCAGTGGGCCTCGTCGCCTACGGTGACGGTGACCTTGGCATCGGGCAGATACTGGGCATAGCAGTCCTTGACAAACTTGTGCATAGCGGCAGACTCGTTGAACCAGGTATCCCACAGCTTCAGATTCGTCTTGCCGGAGGAAAAGCGCTTCAGCTCATTGCGCATGGCGGCCCGGTCCATGGGCTTCTCCCCCAGGGCCAGAGCATCCTCGGAATCGCATACGCCGTACCAGCCGCGGACCCGGGCGGTGGCAGTACCTTTCTCAATGATCCGGAACTTCACGCCGTTCTTGGCGGCGTAAGCACCTGCGCACAGGCCGCCGTTGCCGGCGCCCACAATAAGAAAGTCGGTATTCCAGGTCTCGGCAATGTCGCTGATCTCTGGCTCAACTCCCAGCCAGTTGGCAGGACCGGTCTCGGCAGCAGTGCCACCGATGACCTCAACAGGGATCTCGCCCTTCGCCTGCTGGATACACTTGTTGGCGGCCTCCATCACAGCCTTGGAGGTAAGAGTAGCGCCAGCCACAGCGTCGATCTCGGCGCCCTGCTTCGCCATGAGGGCAGCCTTCAGCTCCTCTCCGGCAGCCTGACCGATGTTCTCTGTCTCGGCGTCCAGGTTCAATACCACATCGGTGATGGCGCTCTCGGAGAAAGTCATGGCTACCATCACGGTACCCACGGCGCCCTTGGCGGTGGCCTTGTATTCTCCCGGAACATAAAGGCTCTTCTCCCCGGGAGTTGCGGTGGCTTCGGGCGCCTTGTCGCTGCACCCGGCCAGCACACCCAGGGCGGCAATGCCGGCGGCCCCGGCCGCCCCCTTCAGAAAGTCGCGGCGGGAAAGCTCTTTCTTGCTCATTCCAGTTTCCTCCTTAAAATGTGGATCGCTTTTTGTTTTTCGCCTTGCGTTTCCATTATAGCAACTTTACTTTTACAGCAAAAGGAGATATAATTTTCACATAGCGCAGGTCTGACTTGCGTTTCGTTCCGTTGATCCGGAATATCAGGAGGGACGCACCATGGATATGATCCAGCTACGATACTTTCTCAAAACGGCCCAAACCTTGAATTACACCAGAGCCGCCGAATGTCTCTTCATCTCCCGACAATCCCTCCGACAAACCCTTGGCAATCTGGAAAAGGAACTGGGGCAGAGCCTTTTCATCAACGACCACAACCGCCTTTTCCTCACAAAATATGGGGAGTATCTGGTCCATGCCTGTACCAAAGTGGTATCTGATTTTGACCAAATGGCCGCCGATGTGACCCGCTTTTTCCAAAACAATATCCTTCTTCGAATCGTGATCGCCACCAACTTGCTCCCCTTTGTTTTTTGGCGCTTTGAAGATACCCAGGAAGATTTTTGCCGCCGCTATCCCCATATTCAGCTCCGGATAGAGATTATGCCCTCTGACCAGGTCATTGACGCCGTAGAACAGGGGGAAGCGGACTGCGGCTGTGTTCTTCAGATGCCGACCCAACGGCTCGGCTGTTCCTGCACCGTTTTACGCGCCTCACAAGTGGCCGTTACCCTGGGAGAAAAGCTGCCGCTATACGAAAAGGAGGTCCTCTCGCTGGAGGAGCTGGCTACTGTTCCCCTTGTAGGGATGGGCAGCCTGGAGAAGATCGCCCTGCCTCTCTGGCAAGATTGTCAACGGCTGGGGATCCAACTCAACTACCGGGTCGTCCCCAACACCATCGAAGCTCTTTATCTTTTTCAAAACAGTCTGGCTGCGGGACTCAACACATTTCCGGCAGACCCCGACCGCAGCAAGAAAGTCCCTGATCCCAGTGCACGGCGGCAAGCTCACCTCCCCGGCTACTCCTGGGATGTGGCCGCCCTGTGTCCTCTCTCACGTCCCAATCACACTGGCGCCCAGCTTTTCGCCGCGTTTCTTCAGCAAAAATACAGCCCCGACTCATCGAAAAAATGACCCTGCACGCAAAAAAACAAGGATCCCTCATGGGGATCCTTGTTTTTTGGAGGCAACGCCCAGACTCGAACTGGGGGTGGAGATTTTGCAGACCTCTGCCTTACCACTTGGCTACGTTGCC
>CANPTT010000047.1 GCA_947577065.1 uncultured Pseudoflavonifractor sp. | reverse complement strand
TGGTCCTCTACTCGGTGCCCAACTTCGTCAGCGACGCCAACCTGCTGTGGATCGGGAGATAAGCTAAAAGAAGAGCAATATGCGGCTTATTGCCGGTCGAGGCAACGCCGTTTTCTCTCCGCGCAAAAAAGCGAAAACGGGACTGCCGCAGCCAGGAAGGCTGCGGCAGTCCCGTTTCTTTTGCGGAGCTTACGGAAAGCCCGGCAGCCCTCATTGCCGCCCGCTGTCCCTCTTTCCCTCCGGATCGAACATATACCCCTTTCCCCAGACGCTTTTGAGGTAGACGGGATGGGCCGTATCCTCCTCGATCTTTTTCCGAATGTTGTGGATATGGACCAGCACGGCCCGGTTATCCCCATAGCTGAGCCGACCCCAAATGAGACTGTAGACCTCGCTGGAGCGAAAGTAGCGGTATGGGTTCTGCATGAAATAGGATAAAATGCGGAATTCCGTCGGCGGCAGAGAAAAGGTCCTCCCCCCCCGAAGAACGGTATGGGCCGCCGCATCCAAGGTAAAGCCCCGGCAGACCAGCTGATCCTGGATCTTGGTATCGCTGCGCTCCATCTGTACCCGGCGGAGATTTGCCTGAATGCGGGCGTCCAGGACCAGATTGTCAAAGGGCTTTGTGATATAGTCATCCCCGCCGTGCTCCAGCGCGTCGATGATCGTGCGGCTGTCGTCCAGGCAGCTGATAAAAATCACAGGGCAGCTGTGCCATTCCCGCAGGCGCGCACATAATTCAATCCCGCTCTGATCGGGAAGCATCACATCCATCAGGATCACATCAAACCAATCGTGGGACGCCACCACAGCCTCCTCGGCATTTTTTGCCCAGACCACATCATAGCGTTCCTTTTCGCCCAGATAGTATTTGATGATGCGGGCGACCTCGCTGTCGTCCTCCACCAACAGGACACGGATCATGTCGTTCTCCTTTCCCTACGGCGTCTTGTTATTCCCTGACAATATGGTATAATAGCCGCAAAGCGGCTATTATACCATTCCGGCCATGCCTCCATGGTATAATCACAATGGAACAAAGTCAACGCTAAGGCAGGTCGTCGGAATGAAAAAATATGTTCCGGCTGTTTTGAGCTTTTTGGCGATCATGGGCGCGGTAACCATGCTGTGCCTGCTGCTCAACGACAGCTTGTCCAACAGAATTGAAAATGGCAGCCGGCTGCCCGCCGATATCGCTACGCACCACCATGTGGTGAGCGGCCTGGAATATGACGATGCAGCCGGCGGCTACCACATATCCTTCACCGGTGTGCCGGAGGGTAAGGCCCTGGCCTTCACCTTCTATTTTCGTCTGGCGCAGGTGTGGCAGGGTGAGGAACTGCTGGCAGATCTCTCCTCCCGGACGGCCTACCAGCGGACCTTCTCCGTCCCTGTGACCGCAGATGAAAACGGACGTCTGGACCTGTTTTTCAAGACCGCTCCCAGTACGGTAGCGGGCTATTCCTTCCGCACCCTCTTCACCCGCTATGCCGCGCAAAGCCCCAAGCTGATCTTGGGCTCGCAGGAGCACACGCTGTTGCTCAACATGGCAAGCAACAATTTTTATCGCATTTTGATCGGTCTTTACCTCATGCTCATGGCCGCCTGTCTGATCCTCTACCGGCGCAAGAGAACGGAGCGGTATCTGCTCACCGTATGCGCCGCCGTGGCCTTCGTACTGCTCTATCTTCTCACGGCGCTGGAGCGTAGCATGGTCCTCTTCCCATACGGCGTGACCGACAAGCTCAGCACTCTTACAAACCTTTTTCCGGTGTCCTGTCTGGCCTATACCTGCATCGGGCTTTTTCCGGGGGCGGTCCCCCAGCGGTTTAAGCGGCTGTTCTCCCTTCCCTCTTTCCTGACGGTCACGGTCATCTGTGTCATCGCGGATCTGGTATTTGGGATCTACATGTACCAATTCCTCCGGCGCCTGATGCTCCTGCCGGTGCTGGTGACCATGACGTGCGCACTTCAAATGCGTTTGCAGGGAAGCAGGATGATCTCTGCCTCCTACGCCATAATGGAGGGGATCGCACTGTTTTTGTATATCAATAACTGCATCCTGGATCGAGAGTATTCCCCCCTTCTCATGTTTTTACGTGTGAAGGAGCTTTCCAACCTGATATTTGTGGCCGCCTGCGCATTTCAGATCTTTGACCGCTTCTCCGCCAAATTTGTAGAAGCCGACCGTCTGGCGGAGGAGGTCTCCGCCCTCAATGTAGATTTGGAGCATAAGGTGGCCGAGCGCACCGCGGAACTTCGGGAGGAGCAGGAGCGGAAGCACAGCATGATGCTGAATGTCTTTCACGACCTGCGAAGCCCCATCTTCATCCTTCGGGGCCGACTGGCAGCTATGAAGGATGGCAGCGCCAAGGACGAGGAGTCTTTGGCGGTGATGGATACCCGGCTGAAATACCTGGAAAAGCTGATCGAGGAGCTGTTCCTCACCGCCAAGCTGGAAAGCGGGGATGTAGAGTATGACCAGGATCTGGTGGATCTGTCACAGCTCTATACCACCGTGCTGCGGGATATGACCCCCACCGCCCTGACCAAGGATGCGACCTTGACGGGAGAAGCGGTTTTTGAGCCGCTGACCGTGTGGGGTGACGCCTTTCGCCTTCAACAGGTGGTGGTCAATCTGGTCGAAAACGCTCTTTTGTATACCCCGGAAGGCGGGCGGGTCACCCTTACCCTGCGCCGGGAGAGGGATCGGTGTCTGCTGGAGGTAGCGGACCAGGGACCGGGTATTCGGCCGGAGGACTTACCCCGGGTATTTGAGCGTTACTACCGTGTCCCACACAGCAACAAGGGCTCCTCCGGCCTGGGCCTGTCCATCGCCAAAGAGATTGTTTTGGCCCATCATGGAACGATCCGGGTGACCAGTCAGGTCGGGGAGGGGAGCATTTTCACCGTGGATCTGCCCTACTGTCCCCCCAACGAGAGCGAGACCTGAGCGAAAACAAACGGCGGGATAAGCTGTGCTGCACCGGCCCTTCTGGGCCGGTGCAGCACTTTTTCGCGCAGGTGGGGAGGAGACAGCCGTTCCGTCCAGGGTCCCTTTCCACCCCATAAAACCGTGTCTTCCCCTGTCATTCAATGGCCTGGCATCATTTCCCGATATAGGAAGCCGCGTCCTCCGCGGCGGTAATGCCCATAGTAGCGCCGATGAGCAAGCTTCCGCCGCCAACATAGGCAGTGGAGAAGAAGTCCCGGCTGGAGGCCAGGCCCACGGCATAGAGGCCATTGATCGCATTGCCGTCAGCATTGAGGACCCGGGCATTGATGTCCGTCTTAACGCCGCCGGTAATGTCAAAGCCCACCAGGGTATCCACCACGGCGTAGTAGGGGCCCTCGTCGATGGCGATCAGGCTTCCGGCCGGCTTGCCGAAGTCCTCATCCTCGCCGTTTTTGCAGAAGCCGTTGTAGCGCTCTACCGTGGCACGGAGAACAGCGGGCTCCATGCCCATCTGCTCAGCCAACTCCTCAATGGTGTCCGCTTTGTAGAAAGGACCCTTCTCAGAAGCCTTGGCCTCAAATTCGTCCATGCGGCCTACCTCCTCCAGCAGGGGGGTATCCATGATCTCGATGAGCACACTGGCCTTATCGGGCACGGTATAGAACTCTCCCTCACGGCTGTGGTTCTCATTGATAAGGCGCTTCCCCTCTGTGTTCACATGGAGAGCCTTCGCGCTCTTGACGCCGCGGACCTGCGTGCCGTCCACGGTGGTACGCACCAGATAGGGCGTATCGTGGACCAGAATGGTGCCGGTGACCCAGGTATCCCACATAACGGCGCCCTGATCCAGCATCATCTCCAGGCCGGTGCCGGTGGATCCCACGCTGGTGGAGAACCAGTCGCCGGAGCGCATGGGCCAGTATTTCTTCAGCATTTCGGGATTTTGTGTGATGGAGCCGGTGGCCATGATGACGGCCTTGGCGTTGATGGTAAGGGTGCCGTTATCCACGCTGCATACCGCGCCTTTGATCGCGCCCTTTTCATCCTTGAGAAGCTCGGTGGCCTTGGTATTCAGGCGCAGGTCGCCCCCCTGCTCCAGATACTTGTCCCGCAATGCGAAGCAGATCTGGCTTCCACGGGAGGAGTAGCGCTCATATTCCGCGGTGGGACGGAGCATATACTTCGTCACGTCGGCGCTGGTGGTCGTATAGTCGGTGGTCAGGCACATATCAAAGCCCAGCTCATTTTCAAAATAGTCTACCACCCGTACGCTGTCATGGATGATCTTTTCCACCTTGTTCATATTGGGCAGTCCCTCCTGAGGCGGGACCGGCGTATTGAGACTGGTCTGCTTTGTCCAGGTCTTCACGCACGTGTCGATGTCCTCCTCCTTCATAGGCCCAAAGAAATTGCCGGTGGAGAAGATACAGTTACCGCCCACGATCCCCAGCTGCTCTACCAGGATCACGTTCAGACCTTCCGACTTCAGCCTGATCGCCGCGGTCAGTCCGGCCAAACCGGCGCCTACCACTAAAACATCGCAGTTTTCCGTGGTCTGTGTAGCAGCGCCCTTGTCAATGGGGACCCGCAGGGCCTCGGGATCCGCGCCGGCCTGCTTTACCGCGTCGGCAACCGCGTTGATGATGGCCCGGCTGGACATGGTGACGCCCGAGACTGTATCCACCGCAAGGGACTGGTGCTCCACGATGGCGGCGGGGATGACCTTTTGGGGCGTGGGGATAAGGTAATAGGTCTCATGGTGCTCGCCCAGCTCCACGGAAAGGATCCGATCCTCCGAGAAGGTCACATTTACGCTGACCGGGCCGTTATTTCCCTGGGCAGTTCCGGTGTAGGTTCCGGCGTTGAACTTGAGCCCCGTTGGCATGTCCACCAGCTTGGCGGTGTTGGGGGAATCCTTGTCCCACTCCACCTGGATGCCCAGCAACTCGCTGAGATAGCGCAGGGGCACATAGGTGGCGCCGTCATAGGCGAACACTTCGGCGGCCTCGCCGTTGGACTTGGTAGGGGTGACGGCCTGGCCGTTGATGGTCATGTTCATGGCTGTGACAGAGATGGTCTTCTCTGTCCCGGCCGCCAGGGCGACCGTACCCATGACCATAACGATGGCCAGCGTGAGAGCGGTGATCCTTTTTTTCATGTACATTCCTCTCCTTCCGAAAATTTGTTTGGCAATCATAGCTTCGATCGGCAAGGGGAAGCACACCCCAGAGCGCCCCTAAGGGCGTGCCGGCAAGGTCGTCGATGCAGCCTTACCGGTTTAGAGAGGTTAGGAGAGAAAACGTAGCCTGGGGACGCCTGGGCCCCGTGAAACCGTATTCCCCCTTGTCGATCGAAGCTATCATTGCTACCTTCAAAATAGCACATTGTTAAAGTTTTGAGGATTAAGAAGACATTAATTTTATTTCCCATGCCGATAAAACCGGGAGGGAAGGGCCCGGGCCGTCCATATACGCAGAGCGGGGCAGGAGAGAGCGCTCTCTCCTGCCCCACACATACCGTCCATGGCGCAAAATCTTATTTAAGGAAGCACGGCCCGGATCGCCTCATTCAGCTTCCCCACATCCGGCGTCTCCACCGGGGTATCCTCCACGGCGTAGGCCTCCTTTACCGTCAGGATCCGGCGGGCGCTCTCCTCCAGCCTCTCCCGGCTCAGGGTCCCGTCCTCCACGGCAAAAAGCAGCGCATGGTACGCCGTCTTTGTGTTGTCCAGCCCGTGACAGACCAGGGCCATGTCGCACCCGGCCTGGATGGCCTTTACAGCCGCCTCCCCCATGCCGTAGGTATTGGCGACGGCTCCCATGGTCAGATCGTCGGTGAAGACCAGCCCCTCAAAGCCCATCTCCTCCCGCAGAAGTCCTGTGACCACCTTCGGGGAGAGAGAGGCGGGGAGCAGAGGGTCGATCTTTGTCATCTGAATGTGGCCCACCATGACCGCTTCCAACTCATATTCATAGGGGCAAAGCTCAAAGCCCCTCAGTTCCTCCGCCGTCTTGTCCACCACCGGAAGCCCCTTGTGGGAATCGGTGAGGGTATCCCCGTGGCCGGGAAAGTGTTTTCCAACAGGGACCACTCCGCCGTCGGAGAGTCCGTCCATCAGGGCTTTCCCCAGGCGAGCCGCCGTCTCCGCATCGGTCCCACAGGCTCGTTTTCCGATCACGGTATTCCGGGGATTGCTCCAGATGTCCAGCACCGGGGCAAAGTCCACATGAAAGCCAAAGGCGGCGCACTCCTCCGCCAGGACCGTCCCCCGCTTATAAAAGTCTCCCCCCGCCTGGGCGTAGTCATAGGCGTTGGGCAGATCCGCCACCTCAGGCGGCATCCGGGAGACCATCCCCCCCTCCTCGTCCACACAGAGGAAAACAGGGACATTGCCGGCCCTTTGGTTGCTCTCCTTCAGAGCGTTTGTCAGCGCCGCAAGCTGCCCCGCGCTCTCCACATTCCGCCCAAAGAGGATGATCCCTCCCACATGGAGCTCCTCAATGATCTGCATGGCGTCCCCACCGGGCTCCTTGCCCTCTATTCCCGCCACCAGGAGCTGCCCCACCAGCTCCTCCACAGTCATGGCTCTCACTCTTTCCCCAATGGGATCCGGAGCCGGGGTGGGCTCCGGGGTTGGGGTGGGAAGCGGCTCTGTCTCCATAACGGGAGAGGCGGTGGGGCGAGGACCGTCGGAGAGATCGCCCCCCCTGCATCCCTCTAAAGTGAACACAAGAAGTAATAATAGTATGGTCATATTCCTCTTGGTCATCTCTTTTTCCCCCGTTTGCCCCGTTTGGGCACGTGCATGGCGGGGCGGGTGGAACGCCTTTTTCCCGGTCCCTTTCCGCCGGCGCCGGATCTTCCGTGGGAGCTCCCGCCGCCGGACCGGCCTCTGCGCTCCTCCGGATGACGCTCCCTCTCCTTCGCCGGGACTTCCTCCTGCCCGGGCAGCCGGAAGTCCACCCGTCCGGTGGAGGGGTCCGCCGCCACGCAAATCACGGTCAATTCCATACCGAAGGTGTACTGAACTCCTGTCCGCTCCCCCGTAAGACTCATGCGCAAATCGTCATACTCATAGCGATCCTCCGGCAAAGTCTCCACGGGGATCAGTCCCTCCACTCCGTTGGGAAGGGCGGCAAAGACCCCGAACCGGGTCACCCCGGATACCACCCCGGGGAACTCCTCCCCGATGTGCTCATGCATATAGTCGGCAAAATACAGCTTATCAATGTCCCGCTCGGCGGTTTGGGCCGCCAGCTCCCGCTGGGAGGACTGGACGGCGGCCTTTTCGCAGGCCTTTTCCAGCTTTGCAGGGCGCGGTGACTCGGCGCGCCGCCCCTCCGTTTCCTCCAGCAAAGAGTGGAGGCTTCGGTGGACCATCAGGTCGGGATACCGGCGGATGGGGGAGGTAAAGTGACAGTAATAGTCTGCCGCGATACCGAAATGGCCCAGATTCTCGGTGGAATATTTGGCCTTCATCATGCTCCGCAGCACCATCATGGATACCGCCGACGCCTCCGGCTTCCCCTTTGCGGTCTCCAGTACCCTTTGCAGCGAGCCATGATCCGCCTGGAGAATGCTGTATCCCAGAGGAGAGAGCATGGCCCTCAGGGTGTCGGTCTTGTCCTGGGAGGGCTTTTCATGGACCCGGTAGACGGCGGGGCAGCGGTGCTCGAAAAGGTGTCTGGCCACCGTCTCGTTGGCGGCAAGCATGAACTCCTCAATGAGCTTCTCGCTCTGGCCCTGCTCCCGGGCCACGATATCCACCGGACGGCCCATGCTGTCGCAGACAATATAGCTCTCCCGGGTCTCCAGCTCCAGGCTGCCCCGCTTTTTCCTCCGCTTCTCCAACCTCTTTGCCAGCTCCGCCATATCCCGGAGCATGGGCAGGATGTGGGCGTACCGCTCCGAAAGAAATCCATACTGCTCCCTTCGGGACTTGTCCCCAGGATGCGGCGCCTGGCCGTGCCCTTCCTCTGCCAAAAGGATGTTACAGTCCTCATAGGTCATCCGCTCGGTGGACCGGATCACACTTTTCGCCACTGAATGGTCCACAATGTCTCCCCGCTTATCCATCACCATAAAGCAGGAGAGCGTCAGCCTGTCCACTCCCCCGTTGAGGGAGCAGATCCCGTTGGAGAGGGCCACAGGCAGCATGGGCACCACCTGGTCGGCAAAGTATACCGAGGTCCCCCGCCGGAACGCCTCCTCATCCAGGGCTGTCCCCGGCTTTACATAGGCGCTCACATCGGCAATATGGACCCCCAGCACCCAGTTGTCTCCATCCCGCTCCAGAGAGACCGCGTCGTCCAGATCTTTGGAGGCGGCCCCATCAATGGTGATAACGATCTTGTCCCGAAGGTCCAGCCGGCCCCGCAGGGCCGCAGGGGAAACGGACCGGGGGGCGGCCTGCGCCTCGGAAAGCACCTCGTCGGGAAACTCCCGTTCCACCCCCTGCTGGTAAAGGATGGCTTCCACCGCAGCGGCCCGAGAGCCGGAGGGGCCAAAGGTGGCGCAAAGCTTTCCCAGCGGGGCGGCGTTGGCGGAGCCGTAGCTGGTCACCGCCACGGCGGCCTTCTCCCCCTCCCGGACCTTGGCCCTGCCAATGATCTTGATGGCCCCGGAAAGCCGTTCGTTGTCAGGCCGCAGCCACACCTCCCGGTTCTCCTTTCGAACAGTCCCGGTCACGGTGGGATTTCCCCGCTCCAGGACCTTTGCCACACGGGCGATGCGCCGCCCCGGCTGGGTGGGGTCCTCAGGGGCTAAAACGGCCTCCACCCTGTCCCCATCCCAGGCCCCGCCCTCCTGACGGGGAGGGACAAAGCAGTCCTCATTTCGGCTTTGGGCTCCCTCGGGAATGAAAAAACCAAACCCCCGGCCCGAGCCTTGGTAGCGGCCTATTAAAATTTGTTCTTCTTTCATCTGTGTCAAAACCTCTTTACTATTTTCCTCTATCATGCCCCAAAGGCTCCAAAGAAAAACGCCCCCCCTTGACCGGGAGGGCGTTTCGGGCTTTCTTACACCAGGGAGATGACCAATGTCAGCACCACAAAGGCAATGGCGACCCACTTGGTCCAGCGGGCCAGCTTGGCGTCCCAGCTCTTGGCCTTGTTCTTGGACAGGAAGGTGTCGGCGCCACCGGAGATGGCCCCGGAAAGGCCGGAGGTCTTGCCCTCCTGCAGCAGCACCACAGCGATCAAAAAGATAGCCAGCAAAACCTGGATCACAGTCAGGACAGTCTTTAACATAGTTCCTCGTTCCTTTCAAGCCCGGGCCCGAAAAGCCCTTTTCATTTACAGGACTTTTATGATATCACACATTTTCAGGAAATGCAAGAGATTTTTATCTCCCACGGCCGACAAATGGGAACGGCCAAAGGATGGCTTACCGGCGCAGCGGCCTGCTTAGCCGAAGAACTTTTTGAAGAATCCGCCCTTCTCCTTGGGCTTTTCCTCCTGTGCCTCCGGCGCGGGTGCGGGTGCGGGAGGCGTCTCAGGCGCCGGGGCGGAAGTTGAGGCCGTGGGGGCGCTTACGCCGTCCTTTTCCAGCCGCTCCACTTCCTTTGCAGCGATCTCGTCTCCCTCGGCGGCGGCCCGCCGATACCACTCCAGCGCCTTGGCGGGGTCGGCGGTGAGGCCGCCAAGGCCGTGCTCGGTGTAGTTCGCCAGCTTCAGCATGGCACCCACGTGGCCCCGGACAGCGGCATCCTGGAAATACTCCGCCGCCTTCACCCGGTCCTTATGCACTCCATCGCCCTTATCGTAGCACAGTCCCACATTATACTTGCCCCGCAGGTTCCCCTGCTCGGCGGACTTGGAGAACAGCTCAAACGCCCTCTCCAGATTCTGCTCCACTCCGGTGCCGTTGAGATAGAACCAGGCCAGATTGCACTGGCTCACAGAGTCTCCCGCCTCGGCTCCCAGGCCATAGAGCCGGGCGGCCTCACTCACATCCTTTGTCACTCCGTGACCCATCTCGTAGCAATAGCCCAGATTACAGAAGGCCCGGGGATAGTTCTGCTCCGCCGCCTTTTCATACCAGTGGACGGCGGTCTCATAGTCCTGCTTCACGCCCATTCCCTCGTCATAGCAGTAGGCCAGGTTGCATTGGGCCCGGGCGTAGCCGCCCTCGGCGGCCTTGGT
>CANPTT010000046.1 GCA_947577065.1 uncultured Pseudoflavonifractor sp. | reverse complement strand
GTCCCGCCTGGGCCAACTCCCTCTTTGAGGACAACGCCGAGCACGGCCTGGGCATCTACTACGGCCAGAAGGCCATCCGGGACCGCCTGACCGAGAAGCTGGAGGCCCTCAGCGAGGGCGCTCCCGCCGACGTGAAGGCCGCCATCCAGGCCTGGATGGACACCAAGGACGACGGCGCGGCCAACGCCGAGCCCTCCAAGGCCCTGATCGCCGCTCTGGAGAAGTGCGGCTGTGACGCCGCCAAGGAGATCCTGGAGAGCAAGGAGTTCCTGGCCAAGAAGACCATCTGGATCTTCGGCGGCGACGGCTGGGCCTACGACATCGGCTTCGGCGGTCTGGACCACGTGCTGGCCTCCGCCCAGGATGTGAACGTCTTCGTCTTCGATACCGAGGTCTACTCCAACACCGGCGGACAGGCCAGTAAGTCCACCAACTTCGGCGCGGTGGCCCAGTTCGCCGCCGCCGGCAAGGCCACCCCCAAGAAGTCTCTGGCCGAGATCGCCATGAGCTACGGCTATGTCTACGTGGCCCAGGTGGCTATGGGAGCCAACCCCACCCAGACCCTCACCGCTATCCGGGAGGCCGAGGCCTACAAGGGGCCCTCCCTCATCATTGGCTACTCCCCCTGCGAGATGCACTCCATCAAAGGCGGTATGCTCCACTGCCAGGATGAGATGAAGAAGGCCGTGGAGTGCGGCTACTGGAACCTGTTCCGGTTCAATCCCGACCTGAAGGCCGAGGGCAAGAGCCCCTTCACTCTGGACTCCAAGGAGCCCAAGGAGGGCTATCAGGAGTTCCTGATGAACGAGGCCCGCTACTCCGCCCTGACCCGTTCCTTCCCCGAGCGCGCCAAGGAGCTGTTCGCCAAGAATGAGGAGAGCGCTAAGGCCCGGTACGAGCACCTGCTCAAGCTGGTGGAGCTTTACAAGTAAGAAATAAGCAAAGAAAAGGACCGCCCCGATTTGGGGCGGTCCTTTTTGATTGGCAGGGGGGACTCCTCTCTGAATACGGCAAAGAATAGCCTCACCTCAGACCTTCTTTGCCTCCAACTCCGCCTTCGCCGCCAGATAGCCCTGATAAAAGTAGTGCAGACACTCCAGCCGTTCTATCTCATAGTAAGAATCCAGAAATTTCATCAGCAATTTCTCTGCCTTAGGGCCAAAGGTATTTTGGATCCTCTCCTCATCGGCTATGTTGATACGGAAGCATTTGTCACATTCCGGGGTAAGGAACAGCTCCCCCTCGTCAAAGGGCTGGGCGGCCTCAAAAAGTTCTTCTATGTGTTTATCCATTTCTGGTCCTCCGTTTCTTTATAAGGTCGTTACCCCTTTTGAGTTATTTTAACTCAAAAGGGGTAACCTTATCAAGAACTTTTTTGTATCCTCAATGTAGAATTGAGGTGAGGGCCGTGGATTCTGGAACAGCAATTGTAAACCGCATATTGGAACTATGTCAAGAGCGTGACATTTCCATCAACAGGTTAGGAACGATCAGTGGCGTTTCACAATCCACGATCAACAATATTACAAGTAAGCGAAATGCCAGCACTACTGTTGCCACCATCAAAAAACTCTGCGACGGCCTTGAGATCACATTGGGAGAATTTTTCTCCACCCCTGAATTCGACAACTTAGAACAGGAGATAAAATAACGCCCTGACGCTTATCCGTCAGGGCGTTTCTTTTTTCTCTTAAAACAGCGCCTTCCTGCACCCCGGCGTCCCCTCGGCAATTTTCTTGCCGTTTTTATAGGAAGCCAGCGCCACCGCGTTGGTATTGAGGGCGTTGTACCAGTTTTCCGCGTCCATCACCACAAAGCTGGCCGGCCGGCCAACCTCGATGCCGTACTTCTCCCCCAGATAGAGCGTTTTGGCGGCGTTGGTAGTAATAAACTTATAGGAATCCATGATCTCCTGATACCCCATCATCTGGCACACGTGCAGCCCCATGAGCACCACGTCCCGCAGGTTCCCCGTCCCCATGGGGTACCAGGGGTCAAAAATATCGTCGTGGCCGAAGGACACGTTGATGCCTGCCTCGGTCAGCTCCTTCACCCGCGTCACTCCCCGCCGCTTGGGATAGGTGTCCATCCGCCCCTGAAGATGGGTATTGACCAAGGGGTTAGACACAAAGTTGATCCTGCTCATTTTGAGAAGCCGCATCAGCCGCACCACATAGGCGTTGTTGTAGGAGTGCATGGCCGTGGTATGGCTGGCAGTCACCTTGTCGTAAAGCCCCAGCTCCAAGGCCCGTGCCGCCACCGTCTCCAGCCCCCGGGAGGCCTCGTCGTCGATCTCATCGCAGTGGACGTCCACCAGCTTCCCCTCCTTGGCCGCCAGCTCCAGGGCAAAGTTCAGGGATTCTACGCTGTACTCCCGGGTGAACTCAAAATGGGGAATAGCCCCCACCGCGTCCGCCCCCAGCTTCACCGCGTCGATCATCAGCTGCTTGCCGTTGGGATAGCTCAGGATGCCCTCCTGGGGAAAGGCCACGATCTGAAGGTCCACTATGTCCCGCAGCTCCTCCCGCAGCTCCACCATGGTCTCCATGGCCACCAGGGTGGGATCGGTCACATCCACATGGGTGCGGATGTGCTGGACTCCGTGGGCGGCGTACATCCGCACCGCCCGGTTCACCCGGTCCTTGATGTCCTGCTTCGAGAGCTTCTCCTTCCGTTTGGACCAGCACTCGATGCCCTCAAAGAGGGTCCCCGACATGTTCCACACCGGATCCCCGGCGGTGAGACAGGTATCCAGATGGACATGGGACTCGATAAAGGGAGGCAGCACCAGCTTGTTTTGGAGATCCATCACCTCCTCCCCCGGCTGGGGGGTCAGCTCAGGACCGATGGCGGTAAATCTGCCATCCTCCACCCGGATACAGGTGGCGGCAGCGGCGTTTTCGATCAGCGCATTTTGAAACAGCATTTTAGGGTCCCCCTTAAACTTTTTTCTTGTCCAGGGCGTTGAAGATCAGATATACCACACAGGCGGTGACCATGGCGTTTACCGAAGTGATGCCCCAGTGTACCAGGTTGCCCACCAACGCTCCCGCAGCCACACCCAGGATGGAGCCCCAGTTCACATTCCGGGCGGCAGCGGAGCCGGCCTTGTAGTTGTCCTTGTGGAGGAAGTAGTCCAGAATGATCAGGGCGCCCAAGGGAGGCAGGGTGCCGTTAAGGATGTTCAGGTAGGAGATGAAGTTGTTATACAGCCATACCGAGCATA
Source organism: uncultured Pseudoflavonifractor sp. (assembly GCA_947577065.1). Lineage (GTDB taxonomy): Bacteria > Bacillota > Clostridia > Oscillospirales > Oscillospiraceae > Vermiculatibacterium. The sequence continues at coordinate 7,293 of CANPTT010000046.1, read as the reverse complement.
CCGTACCCACCGCGCCGGATACCAGGACCATGGGCCGCTTGGGCATTTTTGTGATGTTGGACAGACCCAGCCCGCAGGTGTAGAGTCCATTGTCCGCGGTGGTCCAGATGTTGGCACCCAGCACCACAAGGGCGGGGAGGGTCAGCCCTTGGGCGATCATGACGTAGAAGATGTCGTCCTTTCCGGTAAAGGCGCCGCCCACCGCGCCGAAGGCGAACATCAGGGCGTTGCCCAGGAAGAAGGCGATGACGGTAGTGACGACCGCATTTTTATTGTTGTTGGCAAACCGGGTGAAGTTAGGGGTGGCAGTACCGCCGCTGACGAAGGAGCCCATCACCAGCCCCACCCCGCCAAAGAGGGTCATGCTTCCCGCGCTCTTGGCAAAAATGGCCACCAGTCCGCCCCCCGCCGCTGTGGCGGTGGTCATGGAGTAAATACCCAGAATGGCAATGAGAGGAACGGAGATATAGCTGACGATCTCCAGGCCCTTGATCCCAAAGTAGGCCGAGGAGGTCATGCACACCCCCGCCAGCACGATGAGCACCCAGGGGTTCACATGGACACCTCCGAGGCGGGAAAGGCGAACATGGCGATGCCCACGCCGAACCAGCCGATCTGGGTCAGGCTGATGAGGAAGGAGGGCAGGTAGGACCCTACCCGTCCAAAAGACCGCTGGGCCAGCAGATCCAGGGACATGCCCGTGGCGCTTCCGATGTAGCCAAGTCCTCCGGTGTAGCCGCTGAGGATCAGGCTGCCGATCAGCACCGCCCAGACGAACCCGGAGAAGTCCAGTCCGTTGCCCAGACTGGCTCCCACCGACATACTGGCGGAGAAGAAGGTGAAGCCCAGCATAATAAAGAACATGGGCCAGAATTTTTTGCGGGCTGTTTTGGGGACGGGCTCCAGGGAGTAATCGGCGTCAGGGACAGCGGGCTTTGTGGCGGGTGTGGTCATGGTGATCTCTCCTTTTCCTTGGTAATGGGCGACAAAAAAAGAGACGACCTCAATGGTCGTCTCAAAAAAACAGCCCATCAAAAAGGGAAAGAAAGCCCCTACGGAAACGAGTGCGAAAATGCAGGTGTCCCATGGAGTCCTCCCCCTTTCATTGGGAGTTATCATACCAGAACTTTGGGCCAAAGGCAAGAAGAAATTTAAAAACTCTGTCGCATTTTCTGTTTTGCACAAGGAAAATTTCTCGTTAGCGTTCTTTTGGGCGATAAAATAAGGGCGGCCACCGGCCGCCCTTACAGGTGTTTTTGTGTAATCTTTACAGTCAAGTTCCTTGCGCCAGGGGTTCACACTTATAGCAGCAGGATCAGCCCGGAGACGCCTCCCCCCAGCAACAGCCAAAATAGAGGTAGTCTCCGTTTCTTGTTTTTCCCCTCCGAAAGGGTCTGGTGGCACACCATCCCCAGGGTGAACAAGAGCAGGGAGAGAAGGATATACCCGGCCAGACGAACCCAGGTCTGAAAAAATTCTCCCCGGTCAAACCGGGAAAAGAACCCCAGCCTCCAGCACATACCAACTGTGGAAAATATGACTCCACAAAGTAACGAGCGGGTATAGGGGCCGCCGGAACCATCTGTGTGATCCTCATCCACCGGACGCTCAAGGACATTCAACCAATCCTGAAAGGATCCCTTCATCCCCGCCCCCCCTTTAATGGAACAGAAGCTGGCATGCCAGACCATAGATTATGATGGTCAAATAGGCCCGCTCAAAGTAAACCAGGAAAAAATCCCGAAGTTTAATGGTAATTTTTGTGGAGTAGAGGGAAGACATAAAGCTTCCAAAGAAGCAGAGGACCACCATCACGTAGCCCACGCCAAACACCTTTGTGGCCACAGTGGCTCCTGCTGCCGTAATAATTCCAGTCTGGGAGGCAATGGTTGATACGGTTCCCAGTCCCATCATGGGAGCGATAATGTCAGCCTGCATTCCCAGCATCCGCAAAACCGGCCAAAACACATATCCCAGCAGGGTAAAGATGGGAGTGTAGTAGTTGATTAGTCCAAAAAACACAATGGTACCAACCCCTACAAAGCAAACGCTGGAGACCCCGGAAAAGGCCCGGAGGAAGGTTTTCCCGTTCTGCAGCACAGGGAGCTTTTCTGCATTTTTTTGGCAGGTCTCGATCCCGGTATTGAAGGCAATGCGGAACAAATTCCCTTTCTCATGGATTTCCGGATTAGGCTCTGTTCCCTCGAAATAGTTGTCCGGGTATTTGCTTAAAGGTGGAATATGCGCTACAACGGAGGTGACAATGAGCACACAGGTCAGGATCAGCGCACAAATCAGGGGGAACTTATCAGTCACCCCCGCGGTGCTGCACAGAGACAGGATCAGTCCAATGGAAGGGGTGGAAAACCCCAAGGCCATAATCAGTGCTTCCCGGTGGGTCACCCGACCGCTGGTATAATACATATTGGCCTGTACATGCCCTACCGTAAAGTTGCCCAGGAAAGCACTGACAATGATCACCGCCACCCGTCCGGGCACCGCCCAGATAGCGCGGCAAAAGGGCTGTACAAATACGCCGATGGCTTCCGGCAGGCCGTAGTCGGTCAAAAAGGGAATAAAAAACATAATGACCATGATCTGAATAAACATTTTTCCCATCAGGGAGTAGGCCCCGCTAAGAGTAGCGTTAACCTCAAAAATAGCTGGGCAGATCCGGAAGAAGGCCAGCAGGATCAGGACAAAGGCCATCACTCCCATTAAATCGAAAAAGAATGCCAGCTTGTTGTCCTTTGCGGTTTTCCAAAATCTCTTTTTGAACACCGTAAAATAGACCAACAATGCAGAACCAAAAATGCTTACTTCAATATAGTTGTTTCCTTTTAGCCAGGTGGTGAACAGGTTGCTGATATAGTCGATGGGAAGGACGCTGCTTCCTCCCAGAGGGAGCTTGACAAAGAATACACAGATACCGATGGCAGAACAGATCAAAAATCTTGCAATGGCTGCCGAGCGTGAGATGCTTTTCTTGCCGTCCATAATTTTTCTCCCTTCCTCTTCTTCCGGGGCGCACAACTCCTCCGCATCCAGGAAAATGGCTGCACTAACCACACCCCCAGAGATTTCGGAGTTTTCGGACCCCTGCGGCAGGAATATTTCTATCCATTCTATTTTGAATATCCGGATCAGTGGTAAGATAGGGCATCCGCCTTGATCAGCGGATCAGCGGAATACTTGGGATTGTCGGTGGTCTTTCTGTTTTTGTTGCCTTTCAGGTACTCCGGCATATGAATAAGAACTCCTGTTTGCGCCAGCCGCTCTTGAAGGACGGAGATATCTATATCCTGAAGAGACACCCCCTGTTCCAGAGCCAACGCGGCTGCCGTTCCCGCTACCTGTCCGGTAAACACACAGGCCGGAATCAGCCGCATCATCTCCCAGCCGGTCCCGCCTGCTGCAATGATCCGCCCAGCGGCGGCAATATTCTTCAGGTTGGGATCCAAAAGCGCTCCGTAGGGCAATTCGTAAACCGGTGCAGGGCAGGCCAGGGCGGAGCATACGCAGCCTACAGAATCCTCCTGATGCTGATCCGCAGAGGACATATCCAACTCCTTTATGCCCAGAATCCGACGTGTCATGCGGAACTGCGCCATATAGGGCATGGAGATCATGGCATAGTCGGGACCGTCATTTTGGTCCAGATAATCCCGGGCCAGCTTACGGCTAACTCCCAGATATCCATTGACCCCCTCAATGGTGGTCCCGTAAAAATGGGTCAGTTCGCTGTTGGAGTTATCCACATCCGGGCGAAGGCCCAGCCAGCGCATCCGCAGGGTATTGATGATTTTTCCACTGTCCAGGCCGGCCTGCATCACATCAGGGCACAACTCATAGCACCAGTGGGACACAATGCTCTTCTTTTCTTCACAGGCCGCTCCTGCGCGATAGAACACGTCGGCGTCACCAGAAGCGTCCACCACCATGCCGGCAAGCAGCGCCACCCGTCCCTGCTTTGTTTCCAGAGTGACTCCCTTACAGTATCCGTCTTCCATGATGGGCTCGGAAAATACGGCGTCATACAAAACAGTTACCTTCTCCTGCTCCATGATCTCATCCAGAGAGAAAACAGCGGCAGGAATATTGAAATGCGTCCGGTAGCGGGCCGAGGGATTCTCTACTCGCATAATCCCCTTTTTCCATTCCGGGGCCAGGGTATTGTAGCTGCGCTTAATACAGACGTGAAGCAGTTCCTCTGCTAACCCTCCGAACACCTTGTTGCCCACTCCATCGTCCAGGGGCAGGTATACACAGACATGTCCCAGGGTGGCCAGCCCCCCCAAGATACAGCTCTTCTCCACAAGGGTTACTTTCTTTCCGCTTCGGGCTGCGGCGATTGCCGCGGATACTCCCGCCACGCCGCCGCCCACCACCACCACATCGGAAACGCCATAGACTTCGACCGGCTTCTGTTCCACACATATCTTTTCCTGTGTCACATATTCCACCTCTTTTTCTTTTTAAAAACGAAGACTCCGCGGCCGCGATCATCTTCCTTCCTTACATCAAAGTTACCATATATACATTGACAAGAAAAGAGAAATTATGGCATAATCAACATGCCGGAACGGAATGGCAAAATTGGTTTTCCGGGGGAATATCATGATGAAGCTTAGTACCCTACATCTTTTTGTCCAAGTCATGGAGCAGGGAAGCTTTTCCAAGGCCGCTATTACAGCTTTTACAACGCAATCCAATATAAGCAAGCAGATGGGATGCCTGGAAACAGAGATCGGCGTTCGCCTTTTTGACCGAAGCAACCAGGGCATACAGCCTACCCCCGCCGCCATCTGCCTGTTCTCCGGCTTAAAAGAACAGCTTCCCGCTCTGCAAAAGTTGCTTGATCAGGCTCAAAGGGCCGCCCCCTCCCAAAATCTTTCTCTTAAGGTTGCTATCAGCGACTCCATGTCCATCAACCACATCGCTCCCCTCCTCTCCCTATTTCGGAGAGAATCCCCTTCCGTTGAGCTAAAGTTGATCTCCCTATCTCAGGAGAGTATTTTAAGATATCTGGCTGACGGCTATGCTGATGTGGCCTTGATTTACTCTGTCTGGCCTACCGATGCGGCCTGTATTACTCGCAAAGCCATTACCCGGAGCAACCCCTGTATCTATTATTCCAAACGGGAGTGGCCAGACCCCGTCAGTGTAGAAACCTTTCGTTCTGCCACCTTTGTCAAATTGGAAAAGAGCAGCGTTGACTCCATCGCCGATCTTCCTTTTGCCCCTGAGCAGGTCATTTCCGTGGATAGTCTGCGAACGCTGCAATTCTATGTGGCCTCCGGAATGGCCTGCGCCATCCTAGGCCGCTCCCAGTTACTGCTGGACAGTGTGGATATTTCCGTTTGTCCCCTTGACCGTGCCAGAAATCAGGTGGGTACCGACATAGTCTGGACCTGCAACAATAAAAACCCCGCTATTTATCTCTTTGAAAAGGCTGTAGACCGTTTTGTGCGGGATATCTCGGCTCACCCATAATAAAACTCCTTTTCCCCGTATACTCCCCGTCATATTTGTCCACACTTTCCATACAATGGATTGAAAGGATGGTGGCCGCAAATGGGAAAGGGATTTTGGGGACGCAGAAAGGGCCCGTCCCCTGAGGCGCTGGAGCTGGAAAAGGGCCTGCAGGAGACCCGGGTGCTCATTGCCCAGGCTTACGCCGGCTTTAACTCCGCCTCCGACGGGGAGCTGGTGGAGTCCTATATTTACGAGATCCAGGCTCTCCAGGCCCGGTATTCCTACCTGCTCCGCCGTCGAAAGGCCTTGGAGGGAGAGTGCGCCATTCCCGCTCTTCTGAACGCGCCGGGGGCCAGCGTCCTCCCGGTGGCTTAAATGTCGGGGGCGTGGATGACCGCCCTCCCCTGGCTGTTGGGCAGTCTGGGAGTGGTGATGACCCTGGCGATCCTCCGGCGGCCTCTGGGAAGCCTGCTGCGGCTGGCGGGCCGGACGGGATTGGGCCTTGGCTTCCTGGCCCTCTTCGGTCCCATTGGACAGCTTTTGGGAGCCGGGCTGGGGGTAAATCTCTTTAACGCCCTGATCCTGGGGGTGCTGGGCGTACCCGGGTTCGGACTGCTGATGCTGCTGAATTGGGTCCTCCGATAACTGGCCCCTTAAATCTTACAAAAACTGGCTCTTGTGAAAGGGCCAGTTTTGCCTTATACTGGGGGTGCTTTTGAGAAAGGAAGGATACCCTATGAAGACGACCCGTTTTTCCACCCGCAGGCTGGCCCTCTTGGGCATGATGGCAGCCCTGGTGTTCGCCGGGAATTACGCCCGGATCACCATGCCTCTGGCCATCGGAAGTCAGACCTCCTTCACCCTTGCCAACATATTTTGCTGTTTGAGCGGGCTGATCCTGGGCCCGGTGGGGGGCCTTGCGTCAGGCGTTGGGTCCCTGCTTTTTGACCTGACCGACCCCCGGTTTGTCAGCGACTGCTGGATCACCTTCCTCACCAAGGGCGCCATGGGACTGACCACCGGACTTGTGGCGGCGGAGGCCCTGAAGAAGGATCGGCTGTCCTATGTCCGGGCTTTGGCGGGGACCGGGGCAGGGTGCATTGTCTACTATATCCTTTATTTCGCGAAGACTTTTTTCTACACCGGACTGCTGAAGCAAGGCCTCCCCGCCGCCGGGGCCTGGCTTTTGGTGCTGGAGAAGATCCCTGCATCTCTCTTTAATGGGGCCGTTGCCCTCATTGCCGCTCCGCCTATCACATTGGCTCTTTTGCAGGCCCTGAAGCGGAGCAAGCTGGACAGGATGCTGCGGGAGTGACGAATAAAAGACGCCGCCGGCCCCGTGTGAAGTGAGGCCGGCGGCGTCTTTTATTTCTTTTTCGGGTGGCACAGTCCCTGGCCTGGGCATTGGTCACAGCCGCAGGAGCAGCCGCCCTTGCCGTTTTTTCGGTTGTGGATCCCCCGGGCGATGATAGCCACAAAGACGGCAAGCACCGCAAGGCCCACTAAAATGGTCGGCAGATTGGGCATGGAAGGACCTCCTTACTTGGCCGCCGCCGCGGTGACGGAGCGGACGGTCAGACTGTTCTCCTCGTACGTATTCTTCCGCACCAGCAGGCAGATCATACCCACAAGGCAGACAAGGGCGGCGATGGTCCCCGGGCCGAAGGAGACCTCCCCGGTCATGAGCCCCCCCAGCTGATAGACCATAAGGCTCACCGCATAGGCAAGGCCGCACATATAGCCGATGGCGGCCCAGGTCCATCTGGCGTTGTTCATCTCCCGCTTGATGGCGCCCATGGCGGCGAAGCAGGGGGCGCA
>CANPTT010000045.1 GCA_947577065.1 uncultured Pseudoflavonifractor sp. | reverse complement strand
CGCTTCGGTAGTGCTGGACAAAGTGGGTACAGGTACAACAAACCTGCTTGCCCTGGTACAGTTCGGGATAGTTACTGAATTTCCTGTATCCTTTCATTTAGATCACCTCCCACCTCACTTTCCTATCATTTGATAGTATGATAATATCTTTTTGAGGTGATCCTATGCTACTTCCACGACTGCGGGATTTACGGGAAGACCGAGATATGTCCCAAAAGCAGATTTCAGCCATACTGGGTATCGATCAGCGGGTATACAGCACCTATGAAACTGGAAAAAGAGATATTCCCCTCAACCATTTAATTACCCTGGCCGACTTTTACCATGTCACTGTAGACTACCTGCTGGGCCGCAAGGGGTAGCTGTCCTTCCCGGCCCCTCACTCGTTTTCCAATTCAAAGATAACATCCCCCACCTTTATCTCCACCCCATAAACGTTCATCCCACTGCCGGAAGGGTCGCCGGCATAAAACGCGCACAGGACCTGAGACAGGGATTCTCCCGTCTCAAAGCCGTCCAGCCAGAGCTCGGGAATATCGAGCGTCCCGTTCCAATCGGAGTTCGGATGCCCCTCCACCCAATCCGCTGATTTCCGAAAGACCGCCGTCACCCGCTCGTACTCTCCAACAGGGACCGGGTCATTCTCCGGAGCGTTTTTGTCCACAAAGATCCCTCCTGAGGAACGGACCACCAGCTGAAGCTCTCTGGGCGGCCCCTGCCAAAGCTCATCGGGGATCTGATCCTCCGGGGTGAAGGAGAGGAATATCCCCTTTCCCGCCATGTCAAAGACCTCCTCCAGGGTTTGGTTTGACAGGGCGGTATTTTTTCGCTTGGGTCTCACCGTCACCGTGACCTCCCCCAGCTCCAGGTCGTAGGACAGTCTGGCGCGCAGCATGGCAAAAATATAGTCGTTCATAAGCTCCGTCAGATCCACCCGCCAGCTTACCGTCCCCTCCTCCGGGATATCCTCCCAGCCAAAGCTGGACATACTCACGCTGCCGCCAAGGTCCGCCCCGTCCTCTTTCCGGATCTGGGCGATAAGGCTCACCTCATAGCTCAAATCCTTTTGCCGGGCCAGCTCCCCCAGCTCTACCACCAGCCATCTTCCGCCGTCCTCTACCCGGGGCTCTCCCTCTATGACAGGGAGCGGCAGCTCCTCCTGCCCCTTCTGGACCTCTATCGCCTTTACGCCGGAGGAGTATGTCTTCCCCAGAATGGTCATATCACAGCAATACCAGAGTTCGCCCTCGTTCTGGGTATCCCCGGCGGGAATGATATATTCCTTATCCGTGGCCCCGGGGATGGGGGTCTTTCCTTCCCCGTTGGCGTTCTCGCATCGATACCACTGATAGGCAAAAACCGCCGGATCCACCAAAAGGTTGTTCCAATAGGAGACCTGTAACCTCTCCGTCCCCCCCAGTTCTACCGTGGCCGGAGCCACTACGCTCACCCCGCTCACCGGATCCCGGTGCTCGGTCTTCTCATAAACGATCCGTGCCACCCGCTCCCCGCCGACGGCTGTGATCTGGGCCGGCGCAGTGGCGGAGGGATCGTCCTTCCCGTCGGTGACCCTCACTCTCAGTCCCTCGGCAAAGCGGTATCCGCTGATGGGCGTCAGGGTGATGACGGCCTGATACGCCTGGTCGGCGGTAAAGGTATCCTCTTTGGTGCCGTCCGCCTTCCAGCGGTAGCTGGCGGGGCTTCCGTCCGCGTTCTGCCACTCGGTCCGGGCGGTGTACCCCGTCCCCAGCACATCGGCGGTATCCGGGACCTCCCCAAACCGGGGGGGTAAAAGCTGGAGCCTCACCTCAGAGATCACGGTTTCCGATGTGCCCCCGGAGGAGCCCCCTCCGCCGGAGGAGCCGCCCCCTCCCGAAGAGGAGCCACCGGAGGAGGCACCTCCGCCCCCGGCGCCTATGCTCCCGCTGCTGTCCACCGCCGCCCCGCTGTCATTGACCAGCGTGGTCACCGTTCCCTTTATGGTGAGAGACGCCTTTTCTGCCGTTTTTCCGATCTCCGCCCGGGTCACCTCGGCATTCTTCTCCACAGTCACCTGAGCGTTTCCTACCACCGAAAGGGTCTGGACTTTCTTGGCCGCAATGGTCACCTGGGTATCGCAGTTGACCACCACATTGGTCAGCTCTCCACCGTCCAGGACCACGCCTCCCGCCCCGTCATTGATATAGATCATGGGGATCGTCTCCCCCGACCGGTTCACCAGACGGATCCGGCCGCCGGTGGTCTTGGTCACGATGACATTCTTTACGCTGCAGCCGGGCATGATATGGAAAGAGTTCTCCCCGCAGCCCCGGAGAATGACAGCTCCCTTTACCGTCACCTTATCCAGATATACATCGCCCTCCGCCACACCGTCGGCCACAATAAGATCACCGCTGATGGTCATATCCTTCAAGGTCACATTTCCGGCATTGACGATCAGACTGCCCCCGCAGTCCTCGGAGTAGGTCCCGTCCGTATTTACGAAAGCTGCCGCCATTCTGTCCAGAACGACGACCACCTCGGCCCGGGTAATGAGCTCCTTCCCCCGGATCGCCCCTGTCCGGTCCCCCTGGATATATCCCGCCTCCCTCATGGCTGCCACATATCCCTTGGCCCAGTCGGCAATGGCGTCGTCATCCGTAAAACCAGGAGCCTTACCGCTCTCCTCCAGGGCCAGGACCCGGGCCAGGGCGGTGAAGGCCTCCTGCCGGGTGATGGAGGCGCCGGGCCTTACCGCCCCGCTCGGATCGCCCTGGAAAATGCCCTCAGCGGCCAAATGCAGAAGATGCTCCGCGCACCAGTGACTGTTGGGCAGATCCACAAAGCGATCCTCCGCCACGCGCTGATACCCCATGATCCGGTCCAGCACCGCTGCCAGCTCCGCCCGGGTGATGCCGTCGTCGGGCCGGAAGGTCCCGTCCGGGTAGCCCTTCAGCACCCCATAGCCGCTCCAGGCCTCTATGGCGCTCTGCGCATAATGACCCTCAACATCCGCATAGCCCGTCTCCTCCGCCCATACCGGAAATACCAGTACGCCCAGCAGGCTCAGCGCCATGACCAGTGCGGTCCATTTTCTCTTTCTCATGCTTCTTTCCCCTTTCCGCTCCACACCATATAGCCTTGCTTGGAGCGCTCTTGCTTTTGTCTGCATTTTACCATTCTCTTTCTTGAGATACAAGTATTTTGTCAAGGCGAAAAAAGTCTTATTTGAAAGGGGAGCCGGCCAGCAATAAGCTGGTCGGCTCCCCTGGATTCCCTCTCTTATTCGTTTCCACTGTCCTGGATCACGTTCACTCTTCCCCTGTAGGCATACACATACATGGTATTCGTTGTCGTTCCAGAGGGAACATAGCCCCAGCACCACTGTCCCTCAGCCTCCAGCAGCTGCCAGTTCTCCATTCCGTCCACAAGGTCTTCCCGCAGGTTAAACCACCATTGATTTCCGGCCTGATCTCCCAAAAGGTTACTCATTACCTTCATGCCGTTGCTATACCTTTTCCAAAGCATACCGCCTAAATAATATTGGCCGTCTCCGCTTACGATGGGTTTATCCTTATCATTGGGGGCCGAGATCTCATTCCACTCGTGATAAAGCACTCCATTGCCCGGATATTTCGTGGATATCTCAGCATAGTGATCCTCAGGCCACCCTTTTCTCTCCTCAGCACTGCAGGAGGAGAGGGTAGGATCCTTTGTTTGCACTGTCGCAACATCTATAATATGATAGGTAAACGCCCGCTCTCCCAAATCATAGGTCTTGCTCACCGCCAGATCGGTCAGCGCGCTTGATGTGCCGCTCCCCGGCTTCCAGGGCGTAACGGTGACCTCCACCTTGTCAAAAACAAGCTCGCCTCTTCCGGCGTCCATATTGCAGTAATTCAAAAGGCCATTAATGGAATCCCCTGAGACCCAGGGATTTCCAGTTCCTCCAACATAGCCGGTATGTGTATAATCACCATCTGTTCCCTCAAAGCTATAGAAAGTGTGATCATCCATCTTCCAAACAACTTCCTGAGCAGGCTCCCCATCCACATACAGTTTTCCTATCACGTCGATTTCCGCTTTGTAATACACACCCTTTTTCGTATCCCGGATCGTGGGCGTGACCGATATGCCAAGGTATCTGTTTTCATTTCTGGTGAACTGATTCCATGCCTCATCCCGGTCCAGCAGCAGCGCCACCTCAATATCGTCCCCCAATGCTGCCGCGGAGGGTACAACGGGCGGGGTAACGGATGTCGAGGCCGTTACCGTCACCTTCTTTACATTACTGGTAAACTCCCGTCCTGCTGCCTTTATCGTGCAAAGATAGTACAGGGTACCCTCAGAGGCGGTATCAGAGGCGGTAATGGTGTATTCATCTCCCACGGCCCCGGAAACGGGGACCCTGCCATTACCGTTGGCGTCACACCGATACCATTGGCAGACGTGAGAGGCAGGATCTGTCAGCAGATTGTCCTTATATCTAAGCCAAAGCGTTCCCGTGGCCCCGGCCTGTACCTCGTCGGTACCACGGATCACCACATCGGTAATGGCATCCACATTCTCCGTGGCGTTATACTTCATAGTGACCACCCGATCGTGGCCGCTGACGGTGACTGCGGCTGGGGAATAGCTGGTGGAGGAATCCTTTCCGTCTGTCACCGAGACCTTCAGATCACCGGAAAACTCATATCCACTGTTGGGAACCAGGGTAATAACGGCCTGATATGCCTGATTGGCGGTAAAGGTATCTTTATCCGTACTGCCCGCCGCCTTCCAGCGATAGCTGGCGGGGGTCCCATCGGCATTGAGCCACCGGGTCTCGGCAGTGTATCCCACCCCCAGCACATCGGCGGTATCGGGAACGGCCCCAAAGGCAGGGGCCAGAAGCTGAAGGGTCACCGCGGAGATGGTCTTATCAGAAGAGGAGCTTCCCCCTCCGGAAGAGCTTCCCCCTCCGGAAGATCCGCTTCCGATCGTCCCCTGACCGTTCACCTTGATCCCCGCGTCATTGGCCAAATCAGTTACTTTGCCATTCACGGTAAGAGAAGCGCCCGCGGCTGTCTTACCTACCTCCGCTTTGGAAACCGTGGTCCCCTTCTCCACGGTCACCTCAGCGTTTCCCGCAACGGAGAGCGTCTTGACTTTGTCTGCGGTAATAGTCACCGGCACATCGCAGGCGATCACCACCTCGCCCAAATTCCCTCCATCCAGGACCACACCGTCCAGGCCATCATTGATCCAGACAGCGGGAATAGTCTGACCCGACTCATTGACCAATCGAATTTTTCCATTGGTCGTCTTGGTAATAACAACGTTCTTTACCTCACACCCGGGCAGGATGTGAAAAGAATTTTCCCCACAGCCCCGGAGTATAATATCCCCCTTTACCGTAACCTTGTCCAGATACACATCCCCATCAGCCACCCCATCCGCCACGATCAGGTCGCCGGCAATGGTCATATCCTTCAAAGTTACGTCATGGGCGTTGATGATCAGGTTGCCCCCGCAGTCCTCGGAGTAGGTCCCGTCCACATTTACGAAAGCCGCCGCCATTCTGTCCAGAACGGTGACCACCTCGGCCCGGGTGATGGGATCATAGGGCCGCACATTTCCATTCTTGTCCCCGGAGACATACCCAGCCTCCCGCATAGCCGCGATATAGCCCTTGGCCCAGTCGGCAATGGCGTCGTCATCCGTAAAACCAGGAGCCTTACCGCTCTCCTCCAGGGCCAGGACCCGGGCCAGGGCGGCAAAGGCCTCCTGCCGGGTGATGGGCTCGTTGGGCTCCATGGTCCCGTCCGGGTTCCCCCGGAAGATCCCCTGGGCTGCCAGGTGAAGGATATTGTCCGTATACCACTTGTTGGCAGGCACGTCGGAGTATACGTTCTCCGCCCGGTCCTGGTAGCCCATGATCCGGTCCAGCACTGCGGCCAGCTCCGCCCGGGTAATGCTGCCGTCAGGCTGGAAGGTGCCGTCCGGGTAACCCTTCAGCACTCCGTAGCCGCTCCAGTCCTCCACCGCGCTCTTGGCGTAGTGGCCCCGGGTATCGGGGTAGCCCTCCCCCTCCACCGCCCAGGCGGGGACCATTAGCCCTCCCAGCAGACTCAGCGTCAGAAATAAGGACGCCCATCTTCTCCTTCTCATGTTTTCTCTCCCTTTCTGTCATTTCTGATAATTATAGGAACAAAATTCTGCCTTTTTTCTTTTTTCTTTTCCTACATTGTTATCTTATCATTTCCTTTTTATGGATGCAAGTGTCTATTTCTTTAGAAAATAGAAAAAGGGCTGTCCTATGAGGGAATTTTTACAAGAAGCCCTTGCAATGAAAGGATTTCCGTGATATACTACTGCCAGTAAGTTAAGGTCAGTATGGTAGAGTGAGGTTTTCCCCTCACTCTTTTTCATGGAAAGAGGGATCAAACGAGCATATGGCAAAGGTGACCGATGCGGTGGAGGCCCTGGCCCGGCCCATCGTGGAAGAAAAAGGCTGTACCCTCTGGGACGTGGAGTATGTAAAGGAGGCGGGGGTCTGGTATCTCCGGCTCTATATCGACAAGGAGGGCGGGGTATCCATTGACGACTGCGAAGCGGTCTCCCGTCCGGTCTCCGACCTTTTGGACCAGGCCGACCCCATTGAGGGCAGCTATACCTTTGAGGTGTCCTCCGCCGGAGCAGACCGGGCCCTGAAACGGCCGGAGCATTTCGCCGCCTTTATGGGCAGCGAGGTGGAGCTTCGGCTCTACCGGCCCAGGGATGGGCGTAAGGACTGGGTGGGGACCCTCTCCGCCTACGCCGATGGAGACGTGACCATCACCGCTCCCCAGGGGGAGCTTACCTTTGAAAAAAAAGATATCGCCCAGACGCGTCTCTACGTCCGGGTCTGAAAGGAGAAGGAACGCTATGCCGAGAAAAAATCAGGCCCCCCAGTCTCATGAGCTGGATGTGGCCGAGTTCTTCACCGCCATCGACCTTATTGAGAAGGAACGGGGCATCCCCAAGAGTTATATGCTGGAGAAGATCACTCTGGCCCTGGTCTCCGCCTATAAAAAAGATCACCCCGAGGCCGGGGAGAACGTGGTGGTAGAGGCCAACGAAGAGAAGGGAACCGTCCGCATGTATCTGAAAAAGGACGTGGTGGAGACGGTGGACAATCCCGCCACCGAGATCTCTTTGGAGGAGGCTCAGGCCAAGCTTCCCAAGGCCATGCTGGGGGATGTGATCTCCTTTGAGATCAAGACCCGCGACTTTGGCCGCATCGCCGCCGGCACCGCCCGCCAGGTCATCATCCAGGGCATGCGGGAGGCAGAGCGGGGCATGATCTTCAACGAGTTCTCCTCCAAGGAGCACGAGATCGTCACCGGCCTTGTGACCCGCGTCGATCCCCGGACGGGAGGCGCCTCTCTGCGCATCACCTCGGGCAGCGAGTTTACCGAAGCCTATCTGGCCCCCGGCGAGCAGGTGAAGGGCGAGATCTATATGGAAGGCATGCGCCTTCGTGTCTATGTGGTGGAGGTCCGCAACGCCACCCGTGGCCCCCAGGTCCTCATCTCCCGGACCCACCCCGGTCTTGTGAAGAGGCTCTTTGAGTTGGAGGTGCCCGAGATCTATGACGGCACCGTAGAGGTCAAGTCCATCGCCCGTGAGGCGGGAAGCCGCACCAAGCTGGCGGTCTGGTCCGCCGATCCCAATGTGGATCCCATCGGCGCCTGCGTAGGCCCCAAGGGCCAGCGTGTGAACAACATCGTGGATGAGCTCAAGGGCGAGAAAGTGGACATCATCAAGTGGTCGGAGGATCCCGCCGAGTACGTGGCCGCGGCTCTGGCCCCCGCCGATGTTCTCTCTGTCACCACCATGGGCGAAAAGGACTGCCGGGTCATCGTGCCTGACGATCAGCTCTCCCTTGCCATCGGCAAGGAGGGCCAGAACGCCCGTTTGGCGGCCCGGCTCACCGGCTTCAAGATCGACATCAAGCCGGCCAGCGCCCCTGAGGAGGAACCGGAGGAGGACCTGATCGGGGACGGCGAGGAATAAACAGCGCCCCGGTGGCGGCTTGGCTCCCACCCTTACGTCCCCCAAGCACTCAAGCAGCAGCGGGTCCCTGACCCGCCCGTCTGAGAAAGGAGGTCCTCCCCGTGCCAAAAAAGATACCCGTCCGCCAGTGTCTTGGCTGCCGGGAGCATAAGCCTAAGCCGGAACTGATCCGGGTGGTCCGTTCCCCCGAGGGAGAGGTCTCTTTGGATTTCAGGGGGAAAAAGCCGGGGCGGGGCGCCTATGTGTGCCCCAACACCGAATGCCTGAAAAAGGTCCGCAGATCCCGTGCTTTGGAGCGCGCCTTTTCCGCCCCCCTGCCCGACGAGGTGTGGGAGCAGCTGGAGGAACAGATGAAGGCGGGTGACGAGGATGGATAACGGCCTCATGGGCCTTCTGGGCATTGCCCGAAAAGCGGGCAAAACAGAGGCGGGAGAGGAGAGCGCCGCTGCCGCCGCCAAGGCGCACAAGGCCCGGCTCCTTCTTCTGGCCTCCGACGCCGGGGAGCGGACCCGGCGCCACGCCGAAGCCCTGAGTCAGGAGGGAAACTGCCCCCTTCTTCCCGTCCCCTTTACCAAGGGTGAGCTGGGCGGGGCCCTGGGCCGGGGAAGCTGTGCCATCCTGGCTCTCACCGACGTGGGGCTGGCCTCTGCCGCGGCGAAAAAGCTGGAGGCGGCAGACCCTGCGGTCCGGCAGCGGCTGGAGTACAAGGCGGAAAAGACCCTGCGCCGCCGCCGGGAGACCCGGCAGCGGGCCAAGGCGGTCCAGGCGGGACAGCGCAAGCCCTGGGCTTCGCCCCCCCAGGAGAAAAAGCCGTTATGAAATATATCCCCTTTGTAAGGACCGGTCACCGGCCGGCTCCGCCGAAACCAATCGACCGGGCTTGTTCCAATCAGAAAGGGGGAGACCCCTCTCCCCTTTTCTCATTGGCGCAAGCCCTCTGTAGGAGGTAGTTCATTTGCTTATCAAATATACCACAAGCATGGTAGCCAAGGATTTTGGGATCAGCACCAAGGAGGTCACCGAGATCCTGACCCAGTACTCCACCGCTCCCAAAAGCAGCGGTACCGCCCTGGATGAGCGGCAGCTCTCCCTGATCTTTGAGTACCTGACCCAGCACAATCAGGTGGAGAGCATCGAGAGTATCTTTGCCGACGTCTATCATGAGCCCAAGGCCCCCGCCCCCAAGGCGGCAGAGGCCCCCAAGGCTGCTCCCCAGGCCGGCGAGGCCAAGTCCGCCGCTCCTCAGGCTCCTGCCCAGGCGGCTCCCGCGGGCCGGGATGACCCGGCGCGCCAAACCGCCCCCACCGCTGGACGGGACGACTCGCCCCGCCAGCCCCAGCAGCCCCCCCTCCAGCGTCCCGCCACCCGGGTACCCGAAAAGCGGGTGGTGGACACCCGGAAGGGCGGCGGGGTGAACCTGGACAAATACGACGAAAAGCTGGAGCGCATCGCCTCCTCCAAGACCAAGCAGATGGACGCGGGCCGGGAGAAGTTCCGCAACCGGGGCGCCCAGCAGCGCCGGGCCAGCAGCTTCGGCGGCAACAAGCGCCGCCAGGAGGAGCAGGAAAAGATGCGCCGTCTCCAGTTGGAGATCGCCAAAAAGGCTCCCGTCACAGTCAAGATCCCCGATGAGATCGCGGTGAGCGAGCTGGCCTCCCGGATGAAGAAGACAGGGGCCGAGGTGGTCAAGACCCTGATGAAAAACGGGGTCATGGCCTCCATGAGCGACGTCATCGACTTTGACACCGCCGCCATCATCGCCGAGGAGATGGGCTGCAAGGTGGAAAAGGAGATCATCGTCACCATCGAGGAGCGGCTCATCGACACCGCCGAGGACCGGGCCGAGGACCTGAAGCCCCGGGCCCCCGTGGTGGTGGTCATGGGTCACGTGGACCACGGCAAGACCTCTCTTCTGGACTATATCCGCTCCGCCCACGTCACCGCCGGAGAGGCGGGCGGCATCACCCAGCACATCGGCGCCTACCAGGTGGACGTGAAGGGCAAGCCCATCACCTTCCTGGACACCCCCGGCCACGAAGCGTTTACCGCCATGCGGGCCCGG
This sequence comes from uncultured Pseudoflavonifractor sp., assembly GCA_947577065.1. Classification (GTDB taxonomy): domain Bacteria; phylum Bacillota; class Clostridia; order Oscillospirales; family Oscillospiraceae; genus Vermiculatibacterium. The sequence continues at coordinate 963 of CANPTT010000045.1, read as the reverse complement.
GGCGCCATGATCACCGACATCGCCATTCTGGTGGTGGCCGCCGACGACGGCATCATGCCCCAGACCGTGGAGTCCATCAACCACGCCAAGGCCGCCGAGATCCCCGTCATTGTGGCCATCAACAAGATGGATAAGCCGGAGGCCAACCCCGAGCGGATCAAGCAGCAGCTCACCGAGTACGAGCTGGTGGCCGAGGACTGGGGCGGCGAGACCATCATCTGCCCCATCTCCGCCAAGACCGGCATGGGCGTCGACAACCTGCTGGAGATGGTCACCCTCACCGCCGACGTGAAGGAGCTGAAGGCCAACCCCGACCGCACCGCCCACGGCGCGGTGGTGGAGGCCCGGCTGGACAAGGGCCGGGGTCCTGTAGCCACCCTTTTGGTCCAGAACGGCACCTTGAAGCAGGGCGATGTGATCATCGCGGGTACCGCCGTGGGCCGGGTCCGGGCCATGATGAGCGCCAGCGGCGACAAGGTCACCGAGGCGGGCCCCTCCGTCCCCGTGGAGATCATCGGCATGGCCGAGGTCCCCGAGGCGGGCGACGACTTCCACGCCGTGGCCGATGAACGCATGGCCCGGGAGCTGGCCGAGCAGCGCAAGCACGACCAAAAGCTCTCGGCCGCCGGTCCCCAGGGCAAGGTGACTCTGGAGGACCTGTTCTCTCAGATCCAGCAGGGCGAGATGAAAACTTTGAATATCATTGTCAAGGCCGACGTCCAGGGCTCCGCTGAGGCCGTGAAGGCCAGCCTGGAAAAGATCACCAACGAGGAGGTCCGGGTCCGGGTCATCCACTGCGCCGTGGGCGCCATCAACGAGAGCGATGTGATGCTGGCCAGCACCTCCAATGCCATCATCGTGGGCTTTAACGTCCGCCCCGACAACAACGCCAAGGCGTCCGCTGCCCGGGACCACGTGGACATGCGGATGTACCGGGTCATCTACGACGCCATTGAGGAGATC
>CANPTT010000044.1 GCA_947577065.1 uncultured Pseudoflavonifractor sp. | reverse complement strand
AACTCCAGCACCTTTTCCAGCTTGCTTTTCAACAGCATTTGATTTTGTGTCACCGCCTCCACCAGGGCGGTGACGCTTTTGTTGACTGCCAGCACATCCTGGGGGCAGGCACAGTAACTTGTGCCATGCAGAGTGCCCAGGATATATTGCAGCTTCTCCCCCTCGGCGTTGAGGATATGACTCAGCGCAAGCTCTTCCATCGCAATGGACGCGATGATCATGGTCAGAGCTTCTTCCCGGGTCATGTCTGCCCCGTTGGGGGGAAAGGAAGGCATAGACATATTGCAAAACTCCATAGTTCGTCCCGGACAAGCCGGGACGGAGATGTGCGGCAGGATATCCAAACCGCCTTTTTACCCTATGTCAGCCGGGACAGTTCGGTTCCGGCCGTCACCCAAGCCAACCGCAGGGCATAGGATGTTTTACGCGCCGCTTTGCGGCGCGCCTCTCAAATTGAAAGGAGATTCTCAACTATGTCTCTGCCCAGCTTTCCCACAGTTGACCCGCCCATCGACAGAGAAGACGCGGTCAATCAAATTCTCTCCTCCATTGCCATGGAGGAGCTCGGACTGAGCCATATCCTCAACGCCGAGGGTGAGAAGCTGCAATATATCCTGGGCACTCTGCCCGGCCTCAGCGGTCCTCCCGCTACGGTCAGCGATGTGCTGGCCGCCAACGAGAGCGTCCGCAGTATGCTGGAGACCGCCGTACAAAACCAGCTCTTCCTGAAAGCGAAGATGCAAGGAGCACTGACGGCCTCTCCCATGCAAGGACCCACTGGACCTACCGGGCCCACCGGAGCCACCGGACCTGCCGGAGGGCCGACCGGCGCGACCGGAGCCACCGGGGCTACCGGGGCTACCGGGGCCACCGGTGTCACCGGCCCCACGGGAGCTGACGGTACCGTCGGCGCGACGGGTGCCACAGGTGCCACGGGTGCCACAGGGCCCACTGGGGTTACCGGAGCCGCAGGCGCCACCGGGGCCACGGGCGCCACTGGCGCTACCGGGGCCACGGGTGCCACGGGCGCCACAGGTGCCGCCGGTGCCACTGGCGCGACTGGAGCTACTGGAGCCACGGGGGCTGCGGGCTTAGCCGGAATTACCGGCGCGACCGGCCCCACCGGGGCCACGGGCGCCACAGGCGTTACGGGTCCCACCGGAGCCACCGGGCCCAGTATCACCGCCACCTCCGCCTTCGCCGCCAATACCACCGGTTCAACCCTGGCCGTCGTCGTGGGAGGAACCCTGATCCCCCTGCCGGACAGTCAGGTGCTCTCCCCGGGCATCACGGTCAACGGGGCCAATACGGTGTTCACGGCAACCAACGCCGGGCGCTATCAGCTATCCTATAACGTCAACACTACCGCATCCCTGGCCAGCGGCACCCGGCTGCTTATCAATGGCACGCCCAACACGGCCTCTACTGTGGCCCCTGTGGTGTCTCTGAGTCACTTTTCCAATGAGATCCTGCTGAATTTGAACGCCGGGGACACCATTTCCCTGCAAATGTTTGGCATTGCCTCTGCGGCTACCCTGCTGCCCGGCTCCGCCGGCGCGACCCTGTCCATCACCCGTCTGAGCTGAGGAGGGATATCTCATGTCAATGCCAACTTTTCCTCAGATCGATCCCCCTCTGACACGCGAGGGAAGCCTCAATGAGATCATCGCCTCCATCGCCGCCGAGGAGCTCAGCCTAAGCCACATCCTCAACGCGGAGGGCGAGAAGCTGCAATATGTCCTGGGCACCCTGCCCGGTCTGGGGGAGGCGGCCACCCTTACGGAGGTCATGCAGATCAACCAGAGCGTGCAGGACACCATGTCTAACATCATGGAGCAGCAAATGCTGCTGTCCGGCAAGCTGAGTGCGGCTATGACCGCACCCGTCCTGCCCGGTCCTGCCGGGCCTACCGGGGCCACTGGCGCTACCGGTCCCGCAGAGGGCGCCGCCGGGGTCACGGGCACCACAGGCCCCACTGGAGCGGAAGGCCCTATCGGTGCGGTGGGGACAACCGGCCCCACCGGTGCGACTGGCCCTGCCGGGGCTACTGGAGCAACCGGGCCCACCGGTGCGGACGGCGCGGCGGGTCCCACCGGTACAACTGGTCCTGCCGGAGCCACTGGCGTCACTGGCGCGGCCGGCCCCACCGGGGCAGATGGTGCTGTGGGAGCGACGGGCGCCACCGGGCCCACCGGCGCGGACGGCGCGGCGGGTTTGCCCGGAATCGTAGGCGCGATGGGCGCCGCCGGGGCCACCGGGGCCACCGGCCTCACCGGCCCCACGGGAGCCACCGGCCCCGCCCTCTCCTCCGCCTTTGCCGCCAACACCCAGGGCAGCAGCGTCCTGGTGGCCCTTGGCGGCACCCCCATTGCCCTGCCTAACGCCCAGCTTCTCTCCCCTGACATTACGGTCAACGCCGGGAATACGGTGTTCACCGTGGTTACGCCGGGCACCTATCAGATTTCTTATCATGTGAATACCACCGCGGCTCTGCTGATGGGGACCAGGCTGGTGATCAACGGGACGAACAGCGTCCCTTCCACCATCAACCCGGCCCTTTCCATCTCCAACTTTGAAAACCAGATCAAGGTTACTCTGCCTGCCAACTCCACCATTTCTCTCCAGCTCTTCACATCAATTGTGGGAACCGCTGTTCTGTTGAGCGGCGGTGCGGGGGCTTCCCTGACCATCGTCCGGCTGGATGGGACCGGCCTGTTGAGCGGCTCTCAGAGCTCGGGCAGCGAACACGACTCCGATATAGAGATAGAGGACGAGTGAGCGCTGGGCCGCTAAAATATTGCTCCCGCCGGCTTTCGCCGGCGGGAGCAAATGATGAAGAATCGAAGGAGGTCCCGCTATGGTAAGCGTCAGCCTGTGTATGATCGTAAAAAATGAGGAGGATGTGCTGGAGCGCTGCTTGGAAAGCGCAACGGAGCTGGTGGACGAGATCATCATTGTAGATACCGGCTCCACCGACCGCACGAAAGAGATCGCCTCCCGCTTTACCGATCAGATCTATGACTTCCCCTGGCGTGACGACTTTGCCGCCGCCCGGAACGAGTCCTTTTCCCACGCGTCCATGGACTACTGTATGTGGCTGGACGCCGACGACGTACTACTGGAGGAAGATCAGACGTCCTTTCTGGCCTTGAAAGAGAGCCTGGACCCCTCCGTTTCGGTGGTCATGGCACCTTACCACACCGGGTTTGACGAAAACGGCCGGGTGACCTTCTCCTACTATCGGGAACGGCTCATTAAGAACCGGGCCGGTATGAGTTGGGTGGGAGCCGTCCATGAGGTCGTCACGCCGGTTGGAGCCGTTCTGTATGGGGATTTTTCCGTTACCCACCGTAAGACCCGCCCCTCCGATCCGGATCGGAACCTGCGCATCTACCAGGCGCAGCTGGATGCGGGAAAGGAACTGGAGCCCCGCCAGCAGTTCTACTATGGCCGGGAGCTCTACTACCACCATAGCTGGGAGGAGGCGCTGGCTGTCCTTGAGCGGTTTTTGGAGGAGGGCCGGGGATGGGTGGAGAACAACATCGACGCCTGCTGCCACTGCGCCTATTGTCATAAGGAGCTGGGCCATGACCAGGCAGCACTGGAGGCGCTGTTTCGCACCTTTGCCTATGACCGGCCCCGGGCTGAGGTCTGCTGCGACATCGGCCTCTGGTTTTTCCAGAGGGAACAGTACCGGCAGGCAGCCTACTGGTACGCCCTGGCCCTGACCTGTACCCGGGACGACCGCCGGGGCGGTTTCGTCTCTCCAGACTGCTATGACTACCTCCCCTGTATCCAGCTGTGCGTCTGCTACAGCCGCCTGGGCGACCGGAAGAAGGCGGAGACCTTCAACGAGTTGGCCGCGGCCTGCAAACCGGATTCCCCCGCAGTCCTCCACAACCGGGCGGTTTTTCAGTCCCTTCCGGAGCAAACTGCGTAAAATTGAACGAGCCCCGCTTTTCAAACATTTTTGTCGAAAAGCGGGGCTCGTCACTTTTGAAGATCCTTTCAGCACAGGACTTCTCCGTTTTTTGTCTTGGGACTAATTTTTCTAAACACTCCAAAATACAAAGTTAATATTTTGATGCCGGGCAGGTATTTAGGTAGCTATGTGAAAAGGAAGAGTTATTACCAGGAGATCGGCAAATGCCCCAGAGGGGATAGCTATCTGTTAAAACCAATTTATTTTGACGAATAATCCATACCTTTGCTTAACAAGGGAAGGTATTTCAAAAATAAGCATCCGAGCCGTCTAAGAGCGGCCCGGATACTTTGAATTTCACTCTCCCAACCCATGGACGATCTCGGCGCAGGCCCGGAACTCCTCCTCATCGGTCCTCCAAAGCTCATATTCCGACAGGGAGGGCAGGCCCATGGAGACCCCCTTCTTCCGATAGACCATCCCACTGTCCACAGGGCCCTTTCGCCCTGTGGTATGAAAGCTCCGGATCCCTGTCTTTTTATAGATCTCCAGGATATTTCCCCGTTTCACACCGCTGCCCGCCATTACATCGATCCTCTCCCCCGCCTGACAGCGAAGCCGACCCAGCAGCTCTACTCCCTCTGCGGCGCTCCCGGCCTGCCCGGAGGTAAGAATGGTCCGGCAGCCCAGCTCCACTGCCGCCGCCATGGCGGCAAAGGGGTCCCGGGTCATATCAAAGGCCCGGTGGAGGGTCACCTCCATGCCCCCGGCCCGGTCCATAAGCCGCGCCATCCGCTCCCGATCCAACTCTCCTTGAGGCGTCAGCACGCCGATGACCACTCCGTTCGCCCCCAGATCCCGGAATCGTTCGATCTCCTCCGCCATTTCCTCCAGCTCCTGCCGGGAATACAGGAAATCCCCAAACCTGGGTCGGATCAGGACATTGATCTTCACAGCGCAATCCCTCCGGATCTGCTCAAAAAGGGGCTGGGAGGGTGTGGTGCCGCCAATGGAGAGATTGGCGCACAGCTCCAGCCGGTCCGCCCCATTTTTTGCCGCTGCCATAGCGGAGACATAGGAATCCACACAGCCCTCGATCAACGTTCCATTCACACAGATCGCTCCTTCCACTTATCTTCTCAGCGGCCTTGCCATCCCATCATAGCACACTGCCATCTGGAATTCTACCCCCAGATCTATTCCCCATAATACCGCAGCAGGTCCTCCATCAGCAGACTTCCGATCAGGGCGCTGGCAAAGGTAGTAAGGGCGGCAAATTCGAATACGTCGGCATACTCATAAAAGCGAACGGCCAGCGCGCCTCCCTGTCCTGCCCGCATCAGAAAGACCACTGTCCCCACCAGCAAAAGAACGCAGAGGACCAGACCTCTGGTCAAAACAAAGCGGGACAGCTCCCGGTATGTATTTCTCATCACTGTTCTCCCCTTTCCACCCCATCATACCAAGGCCCCACCTTTCCGGCAAGGGCAAAAATATTCCAACAGATCTCGACAATTCTCCCCTCCTTTTTCGTTTTCAGTTTACCAATAAAAGGAAATCGTCAACATAATTTCCCCCCCGTGTCAAACCGGGGCGAAACTTTCCCATATACAAGGAGAAAAAAACACAATATAATGTGGTCATAGGACATGAGGACAAAGGAGGACCACAATATGCGGGAATTGAAACTGGACGTATACTCTTTGTATCCGGACATGAGGTCGTCGGGGCCCTACGACTACGCCATTCTGGTCGATGAGTTGGATGTGGGCCCCTTTTCCTGTGAAAGCTATGGCGCTCGCGTCACCAGCCGCTCCACCGGGGATCAAGCTGAGATACCCCATATTACAGTCAGCGCCACCCGAATCGATCAGCTTATGGAGCTGCTGGTACGAAACCAGGTAGGCCCCATCCATCTGGGGGATGTGGTGGAGGACTGGTTATAAATACAAAAAAAGACCGCCCGAAGGCGGTCTTTTTTCATTTCCAAGCTTTCGCCGCTTCCTCCCAGGCCGCCCGGTTCTCCCCGGTCTGAGGCCGGGGCTCATAGCCCAGAGAGCGGAGATACTGTCCGGTATAAGCTGAGAACACCTTGGCTCCATCCTGATTCAGGTGGCCTCCGTCATAGAGGTGGACAGTGGGGTCCAGACCCATCTCCGCAAAGCTGTCAGCCCAATTGACAAAGCGCACGTTTCTCGTCACCAGCACGTCCTCCGCCAGCCGGTCATAAACCTGGGAAACATACTGGCTGTACGTGGGATTGATGGTGACGATCAGGTCAATATCATTGTCGGTACAAAGCCGGGCAATACGGGCAAAGTCTTCCAGGTTCTGCTGATAAACCTCCTCCGACTGCCGCATCTCCGAAAGGAAGGGCCCGTCCGCCGTCTGCTCAAAAATCTGATCCACAGCCGTATGTCCCTTCAAGCTGTCCGCACCAGATGGGAAGATTGCCTTTTTTATGTCAACCAATTCCAGCTCCTTCCATCGGTCGTGGTAAAAGTAGAGATCCCAGAACAGACCCAGCTTTTTCTCCGGCTCGGCGCACTCCAGGATGGCCCTCACCCGGTTCATCCCCCAGGGCATGTACCCCAGGTTGATTTGCGTATAGTTCTGATAACGGTCAAAGAACAGGCTTGTGGCCTCCATCACTACCACCGAGGGACTCTGGGTCCTGAGCGCCTCCTTTAAGTACCAGTAAGTGATGGCGGGGGTCTGCTCACTGCCCCCCATCACGTAACCGGTGAGTCCGCTCTCGCCGTACATCACCGCCGGATTCCAGTCACAGTATGCATAGGAGGAGCCCAAAAACAGCACATCGATGGAGTCCCGGGGCTCCGCCAGGTAAGCCTGCCAAGTGGAGCCATAGTCGGTGTGGGCAGGTCGGAGAATGGCGCCGCACAGGTGCAGCAGCACCGCCGCCACCAGGAGAAAGGCCAGACACCACAAAGGCTCCCGGCGGCTCACCTTGGCCCCCTTGCCCTCCCGGACCTGGGGCCGGATCAAAACTTCTGTCGCCATGCTCTCACCCCCTTAGAATTGGCCGTAGATGAAGGACTGGGCGTCATAGCCTGAACCGTAGCTGCCAAATATGACAGCCGCCAGCAGAAGAGCCAGATACACGCACCAGCGGAGCCACCGGGGGGAGTACGCCACCTTCCGAGCGGGGTCTTCCTTCGTGCTATAGGCGTCTACGCCCAGCAGGACCAGAAAGCCCACTCCGGCCACCAGAAATTCTTTTTTCCCCATACCCATGGCGGCAAGGCCCCCCACATCCCACAGGACGGGTTTGATCATGTTTTCCAACACCGCCAGGGCCCCAGACACCGATCCGGCCTCAAAAAACACCCAGGCTACCGTGGAAAGCAGGAACACCCATCCCATCTGCCAGAGGGCAAAGATCCCTCCGTCCTCCCGGAGCGGGAGGACGCTCCGGCCCCTGGTCCGGAGCGGAGCTGTGAGAGCGCTCACCACCTGATAAAGGCCGTTCAGCACTCCCCAGACGATAAAGGTCAGCGCCGCCCCGTGCCAAAGACCGCTGACGGCAAAGACGATGAGGACATTGACATACTTTCGCACCGTCCCCCGGCGGCTTCCCCCCAGGGGGATATAAAGGTAATCCCGAAACCAAGTGCTAAGGGAGATGTGCCACCGCCGCCAAAATTCAGCAATGGACTTGGAAAAATAGGGAGTGCGAAAGTTCTCCATCAGCTCAAAGCCCATGACCTTGGCCGACCCCACCGCCATATCGGAGTAGGCGGAGAAATCGCAGTAGATCTGAACGGAGAACGCACAGGCGGCTATGACCACCTGGATCGCCCCATAGTTCTGAGGGGCGGCAAACACTGTGTCCACCACTACGGCCAGCCGGTCAGCCAGCACCAGCTTTTTGAAGGCTCCCCAGAGGAAGCGGAACAGGCCCTCTCTTAGATTTACATAATTAAATTTATGTAAACGAGAAAACTGAGGCAGCAGCCGCTCCGCACGTCCAATGGGTCCTGAGAGCAGCGAGGGAAAAAAGGACAGAAACAGGGCGCATTTCAAGCCGTTTTTCTCCGCTGGGACCTTGCCCCGGTATACATCCATCAGATACCCCATGGCAGTAAACAGGTAAAAGGAGATGCCCGCCGGGAGCAGCAGTTTGGGGACCATGGGAGTCCAATCCAGCCCCGCCAGTGCCAGCAGCCGAGACAGGGTATCCACCCCGAAATTCAGGTATTTGAAAAGGAACAGCAGGCCGACAAAAAGACACAGCGCTCCTGCCAAAAGCCCCTTCCGCCGCCTTTTTTCCAATGCCAGGGCGGTAACATAGCTCACCGCGCAGACGGCGATGAGAAGGGGGAAATACCGGGGGCCGGCACAGAGGTAAAAAAACCAGCTGCACCCCAGCAGCCACCCGTTTCGGGCCTTCTGAGGCAGGGCCCAATACCCCAGGACGGTGATGGGGAAGAACAAAAAATAAGACGGGGACAGAAAACTCAAGGCTGCCCCTCCCTTCTTTTAGATGACTTTCCCCCCTATTCTACCGAAAAACCGCCGGGCTGTCAAACTTCGACCGGGCCCCTCCTCCCCCTTTTAAGAAAATCTTTATAAAGTCTCCACTGCTTTTTTCCTTTTCCCTGATAGAATATGGAAAAATGTTAAAGGAGTAGTCTTTATGAAGCCGAAACGTCTTGCCGCCCTTCTTCTCACCCTATGTCTCCTCCCGCCCTCCGCTCTGGCCGCCGAAGTTTCCAGAGAGAGCCGTCAGGAAGACCTGGACTTCCTCTGTACCGCCCTTCGGGAGATCCACCCGGGCTTTGACGCCCTGGTGGACGAGACCGCCTTTTCCGCCAAAAGGGCGGAGATCGAAGCCCATCTCTCCTTCGTCGGCCCGGAAACCTTTGCCCTGGACCTCCAAAGTCTGACAGCCCTTCTCGGAGATTCCCACACCACCACCGTTCTCTCCCCCGTTCTCTCCTCCTCTCCCCTCTATCCCTTCACCCTGGGCTGGTACGACGGCACCTGGGTCTTGTTGGCCGCTCCGGCAGAGAACAAAGCCTTTGTGGGACAGACCGTTACCGCCCTGAATGGCGTTCCCATGGAGGAGGTCCCGCACCGTCTGTCGGCCCTGGTCAGCGCCGACAATCCGGTGAAGCTTCGCCGCCAGCTTCAGCAGGTCCTCATGTCCCAGGCGATTTTGCGCTATGTAGGACTGGTGGATGAGGAGGGGATGTTGTCCCTCTCCCTTTCCACAGGGGAACACCTGCCTTTGAGGGCCCTGTCTCCGGACGAGTATGCCTCCTTGGGCGCGGAGGATATGGCCCGGCTGGAGTTCCCCGCCGCCCCCACTGCCCGGCAGCGCAAAACGGCCTATCTCTCTCAGCCCCTGAATGAGCAGGCTTACTATATCCAGTACAACACCTGCCAGGAGGATCCGGAATATCCCATGGAGGACTTTACCGCTCAGGTGAAGGCGGAGTGGCTAGCCGGGGACTATGACCGTCTTCTTATCGACCTGCGCTATAACGGCGGCGGCTCCGACGGGGTCCTCTACCCCATCCTGGAGTGGGCCGGGGATCTTGTCCGTCAGGGCAGGACGGTCTACTGTCTCATCGGGGAGGCCACCTTTTCCTCCGCCATCATCAACGCGGTGGAGCTGAAGGAGATAGGGGCGGTGCTGGCCGGCTCCCCCACCAGCGGCAGCGCCGACCACTACGGCTCCACCCGGTCCTTTGTCCTACCCAACTCCGGTATCCGGGTCAACTGCTCCAGAAAGTTCATCGACCTGGTGACCCTCTTTGAAGCGGGAGTGGGCCTTGGGATAGAGAGCTTGAAGCCGGACTGGACGGTGGAACAGACTCTCTCCGACGCTCTGGCCGGCCGTGACACTTTGGTTGACGCTATTCTGGCCCGGGAGCAGCCCTATGAGGTCCCTGCCGACCCTGACGAACTCCTCACAAGGGGTGGCTTCGCCCGGCTCCTGTGGCGCTCCTGGGGATCCCCTCCCGCCGGAGCATGTCCCTTTGAGGATGTGTTCCCTCTCTCCCCCTCTCTCCCCGCCATCGCCTGGTGCGTCGAAACCAGCGCTGTTCAGGGGGATGGGACCGGAGCCTTTTCCCCCACTCGGCCCATCACCCTTCAGGAGGCGGCCGTAATGCTCCACCGGCTGTCCGGCTCCCCCGCCGCCTCCCCGGAGAAGGCCGCCCAACCCTGGGCGGCGGAGGCGATAGGCTGGTTGGCGGAGCGAGGTCTTATCCCCCAGGGGATGGCGCCCACCTCCCCCCTCACTCTGGCCCAGGGGGAATCCCTTTTATCCGCCCTAAGCTGAAGCCCATCCCGCCGGAGAGCGCCTTGCCCTCCGGCGGGTTTTCTGTTACAATAGGATCATTCCGCTTTCCGAGAGGAGGCCGCCCCATGTCCCTTCCCAAGCTCATCGTCATCCTGGGTCCCACCGCCTGCGGAAAAAGTGGGCTGGGGGTGACCCTGGCAAAAAAATACGGCGGAGAGATCGTCTCCGCCGACTCCCGGCAAGTATACCGAGGGCTTGACCTGGGTACGGGGAAGATCACCCCCGAGGAGATGGAGGGGGTCCCCCATCACCTTCTGGACGTGGTCGACCCCGGCGAACCGTTTTCTGTGGCTCGGTTCCAGAGCATGGCTTACGATGCCATTGACGGCGTTATCACCCGGGGCCGCCTCCCCTTTCTGGTGGGAGGTACCGGACTTTATGTCCGGGCCGTCAGCGAGGGATATGTGTTTCACAAAACCCCTCCCGACCCGACTCTCCGCGCCGAGCTGGGGGGCCTGCCCATAGAGGCCCTCCGGGCCCGTCTCACCGCCCAAGGGGTGGCGCTGGACCAGGACTGCTATCACAACCGTCCCCGGCTGGTACGGCTGCTGGAAAAAAGCCTGAACGGCGAGGATGCCCACGCCGAGGCAGAGCGCCGCCCCCGCTATGATGTGCTCACCTTGGGGGCAGCTTATTCCCGTGAGACGGTGTGCCGGCGCATCGACGCCAGACTCATCGCCCGTCTGGAGGACGGCATGGTGGAGGAGGTAGCGGCCCTTCGGGCAGGCGGAGTCTCCGACGAATTTCTGGAGGGTCTGGGCCTGGAATACCGCTATATCCTTCGCTATCTCACCGGCGCCATCCCCACCGAGGAAGCCTTTGTCGAGGAGCTGGGCCGGGCCATCAAGCGCTTTGCCAAACGGCAGGTAAGCTGGTTCAAAAAGGAC
>CANPTT010000043.1 GCA_947577065.1 uncultured Pseudoflavonifractor sp. | reverse complement strand
GGCCGGGCCGCCCCTGTAAAGCCGGGTCGGCGGGACTTGCAGTCGGCAAAGAGGGTAAACTGGCTGATGACCAGCAGGGACCCGCCCACCTGCTCCAGATTCAGGTTCATCTTTTCATTTTCATCCTCAAAAATGCGAAGGCCGCAGACCTTGTCGGCCATCTTGTCGCACTGGGCCTCAGTATCCCCGGCGGCCACCCCCAAAAGCACCAGAAAGCCCCCGTCGGTCTTACCGTTGACCTTCCCGCCGATCTCCACCCGGGCATTTTTCACCCTTGTCACCACCGCACGCATGGGCAGAGCCCTCCTATCCTATGAAAATTCTGCCTATCATTATATCCTTTCCCTTGAAAAAGGTCAACAAGAGGGCAGACGCTAAAAAATCCATTCAAAATCCCGACCCTGTCCTTGAAAGAAGATAGGGAAAATGATATAATCAATTAATTAAACACACCCCGAAAAGGAGGGGCTTTCTTGGACACCAAAACCACCCGAATTTCCCCGGAGGACATTGCCCGCCAGCGGGAATTCTGCGAGAAAATACAGGAGCGGCTTGCCGCCCAGCCCAGGGAGTATCTGGCCTTTGTGGACACCTACGGCTGCCAGCAGAACGAGGCCGATTCCGAGCGCATCCGGGGCTACCTCAAAAGCATGGGCTACGGCTTTACCACCGACGAAAACGCCGCCGACGTCATCGTCATCAACACCTGCGCCATCCGGGAGCATGCCGAGGACCGGGTGCTGGGCAATGTGGGGGCTTTGGTCCACGCCAAACGCCGCCATCCGGGTCAGATCATTTGCCTCTGTGGCTGTATGGCCCAGGAGGAGCACGTAGCGCAAAAGATAAGGGAATCCTACCGCCATGTGGATATCGTTTTCGGCCCCCACGCCCTCTGGCGTTTCCCCGAGCTTCTCTACCGGGTCGTGACACGGAGGGGCCGGGTGTTTGAAAACGCTGAGGAGCCCGGCTCCATTGCCGAGGGGATCCCCGTGGTCCGCCAGAACGGCATCAAGGCCTGGGTCTCCATCATGTACGGCTGCAATAATTTTTGTACCTACTGCATTGTCCCCTACGTCCGGGGCCGGGAGCGCTCCCGCCTGCCGGAGGATGTGCTCCGTGAGTGTCGGGAGCTGGTGGAGGAAGGGTATAAGGACATTACCCTTCTGGGCCAGAACGTGAACTCCTACGGCAAGGACTTAGGGCTGGATATGGATTTCGCGGATCTTCTGGAGAAGGTGAACGCCATCCCCGGCGAGTTTTTGATCCGCTTTATGACCTCCCACCCCAGAGACGCCTCCCAAAAGCTTTTCGAGGTCATGGGCCGCTGTGAGAAGGTGGCTCCTGTGTTTCACCTTCCCGTCCAGGCGGGGAATGACCGGGTCTTAAAAGCCATGAACCGCCACTACGACCGGGCCGGATACCTGGATAAGGTGCGCCGTCTCCGGGAGCAGGTCCCCGGCGTGGTCATCACCAGCGATATTATCGTGGGCTTTCCCGGGGAGACCACCCCGGAATTTGAGGAGACCCTGTCCCTCATTGAGGAGGTCCGCTATGATGCCCTCTTTACCTTCATCTATTCCCCCAGGGAGGGTACGCCGGGGGCGAGGATGCCCGACCCCATGCCTATGGCGGAAAAGAAGGCTAACTTCCAGCGTCTGGTGGACGCCCAGAACGCCATCTCGGCGGAAAAGCACGCCGCATATATCGGAAAGACCCTCCGTTGCCTGGTGGACGGGATCTGCGAGGAGGCCGGCTATGCCCTCACCGCCCGCACTCCCGGCAATCGCCTGGTCCGGGTGCTGGAGGGCGGCGGGGATCTGATCGGCACCTTCCAACAAATTGAGATAACAGGCTCCAATACTTGGTCACTGTGGGGCAGGCTGCTTTAAGATGGAGCTTATCTGCTATTTTCTTCTGCCCCATATTGTGATAGGGATCCTTTTGGGTGTGGGAGAGCGGCTGATCGTCAAAGCCGCACCATGGTTTGAGTGGGTCTTGCCGATTGTAGCGCTGGCGGGTTGGATTGCCATGCTGGTTATGGGGGCGCAGAATAACCCCGGCGGGCAAGCGATAACATTTGTGTTTTTTGGCTGTCCGGCACTCCTGTTTTGGGGAACTGGATTGGGCATAGGCTGGAGCAGTGCGGCAAAAAAGTGGCATGAACCGACTTCGAGACCACTGATATAAAATGGCTTTTCCTTAGAAAGGCGTAGTAAAGAAACAGAAAGTGAGGTCCCGACCATGGCCGAAGGCACCCCCATGATGCTCCAATACCATAAGATCAAGGCCGACCACCCGGACTGTATCCTCTTCTTCCGGTTGGGGGACTTCTATGAGATGTTCAACGAGGACGCCAAGGTGGCCTCCAAGGAGTTGGAGCTGACCCTCACCAGCCGGGACCGGTCCCGGCCTCCCGAGGAGCGGACCCCCATGTGCGGCGTGCCCTACCATGCCGCCGAAGCTTACATCTCCCGGCTTATTGCCAAGGGCTACAAAGTGGCCATCTGCGAGCAGATGGAGGATCCCGCCCAGGCCAAAGGACTGGTGGACCGGGATATCATCCGTATTGTCACCCCCGGCACCGTCATTGAGGAGACCATGCTGGAGGAGGGGAAAAACAACTTCCTCTGCGCGCTGTGCCTTACGGGGGACCGGGCGGGGCTGTGCTTTGCGGACCTGTCCACGGGGGAGGTCTCGGCCACCGGCTTCAGCGGCCCTGGCTGGCGGGAGCACGTGGAAAACGAGCTGGGCCGCTTTGCCCCCAGGGAGGTGGTCTGCTCCCCGGAGGGGTGGCAGGATCAGGCTCTGCGGCAATTTCTGGAGCAGCGGCTGGACTGCCGGGCCGAGGCCGGAGCGGCGGGAAGCTTTGACCCCGACAGGGCGGCTTTGGCGGTGGAGAGGCAGTTTGGTCCTGGCCATGGCCTGCCCGAGGGCCCCGTGCTCCAAGCGGCAGGCGCCTTGGCGGCCTATCTGATAGAGACCCAGAAGACCGACCTTTCCCACCTGTCGGCTGTAAATTATTATACCTCCGGGGAATTTATGGAGCTGGACCTGACGGCCCGGAGGAACCTGGAGCTCACCGCCACCCTTCGGGGCGGAGAGAAAAAAGGCAGCCTTTTGTGGGTGCTGGACAAGACCTGTACCCCCATGGGCCACCGGCTCATCCGCTCCTGGCTGGAGCGGCCTCTCCTCTCCCCTGTCCAGATCGGCAAGCGCCAGGGAGCGGTGGGCGAGCTGGTGAACGATTCCGTCACCCGGCAGGAGCTGGCGAGGGAACTGAAGGAGGTCACCGACCTGGAGCGACTCATTGGCCGGGTGGTCTACGGCACCGCCGGGGGCCGGGACATGGTGGCCCTGAGCCGGGGACTTGGCAAGCTGCCCTCTCTGCGGCTTCTCCTGACGCCCTTTTCCTCTTCCCTTCTCGCTGTCCTGCGGGACAGCCTGGACGATCTGTCCCAGCTTCGGGGGCTTATTGACGAGACCTTTGTGGACGAACCTCCCTTCTCCGTTCGGGAGGGCGGCTTTATCCGCGCCGGGGCCAACGCCGAGGTGGACCGCCTCCGGGGCATCCTCACCGGAGGGAAGGATATGATGGCCGCCATGGAGGCCCAGGAGAAGGAGAAAACGGGGATCAAGACCTTAAAGGTGGGCTTCAACAAGGTCTTTGGATACTATATCGAAGTCTCCAAAAGCTATACGGGCCAGGTGCCCGAGTCCTATATCCGCAAGCAGACCCTGGTCAACTGCGAGCGCTATATCACCCCGGAGCTCAAGGAGATGGAGAACACCATCCTGAACGCCCAGGACCAGCTTACCGCCCTGGAGTACCAGCTCTTCTGCCAGGTCCGGCAGGCCGCCGCCCAGCGGGTGGCGGACATCCAGCGCTCCGCGGCTGCCGTAGGGCAGGTGGATGTACTCTGCTCCTTTGCCCGGGTGGCGGCGGAGAATGGGTACTGCATGCCCCAGGTGGACCTCAGCGACGTCATTGAGATCACCGACGGCCGCCACCCGGTGGTGGAGCGGGCGTCCCGGGATCGTCTCTTTGTCCCCAACGACACCCGTATGGACGGGAGCGGGGATATGGCCGCGATCATCACCGGTCCCAACATGGCGGGCAAATCCACCTACATGCGGCAGGTGGCCCTCATTGTCCTTATGGCCCAGATGGGCTCCTTTGTCCCGGCCAGGGCGGCCCGTATCGGCATTGTGGACCGGGTGTTTACCCGCATTGGAGCCAGCGACGACCTCAGCGCGGGGCAATCTACCTTCATGGTGGAGATGACCGAGGTGGCCGAGCTGCTGAAAAACGCCACGGACAAAAGTCTGCTCATCCTGGACGAGATCGGCCGGGGTACCTCCACCTATGACGGGATGGCCATCGCCCGGGCGGTGCTGGAATACTGCGCCGACAAAAAGCGGCTGGGATGCAAGACCCTCTTTGCCACGCACTACCATGAGCTCACCGCGCTGGAGGGACAGATCCCCGGCGTAAAGAATTACAACATCGCCGCCAAGAAAAAGCAGGACGATATCATCTTTTTGCGGAAGATCGTCCGGGGCGGGGCCGAGGCCAGCTACGGCATCGAGGTAGCCAAGCTGGCGGGGGTCCCGGACCGGGTCATTTCCCGGGCAAAGGTGATCCTGGAGGAGCTGGAGACGGCGGGCGGCCCAGGAGCCGCCGCCCTAGCCCCAGCCGCGGAGGCGGACCAGTTTTCTCTGGAGGACATGGGCGTCCGGGCGGTGGCCGACCGGCTTCGGGCGGTGGATGTGGACACCCTGACCCCGATCGAGGCCATGAACCTGCTCTACCAGCTGAAAAGGGAGCTGTAGGCCCCGAGGAAAAAGAAAAGTTGCGGCAACGAAAGGAGGCGGCCATAATGTCCCATCGAAGCTGGAAAACGGAGATGACCGCCTCAGAGCGGAGGCAGGGCCTGGCATTCTTCCTGCTGTACCTCTTGGTGTTCCCCCGGGTGAACGCTTGGCTTCAGCGGCTGTGGATGGGGGATGGAGAGGTGCTGGTGGCGGAGGCAAATGTGATCTACTACGCCTTTCTCTTTACCCTGACCCTCTTTATTTTCTGGAGCTTTTTGAAGAAGGACTTTTTGGGGCTTCTGGACTGGCTTCCCGAAAATCTGTTTGCCGCGGCGGTGGGCCTTTTGCTGGCGGGGGGGCTCTACGCAGTGCTCTCCCTGCTGCCCTTCCCGGTCCGGGATCCCCTCTCCCTCCAATACGCCCAGGAGTTCCGGGCCGCCCCCCTGCCCATTCTGGCCCTGATCCTGCTTTTGATCCCCGTGGTGGAGGAGACAGTGTACCGGGGCCTTATCTGCGGCAGCCTGCGCGCCTACAGCCGTCCTCTGGCCCTGGGGGTCAGCACGGCGGTCTACGCCTTTGCCCAGGTCTGGCGGTACGCTCTGGACTTTTCCGACCCCCGGTATCTGCTGCTGGTGGTGCTCTATCTGCCCATGTCCGCCGCCCTCACCTGGTGCTATGACCGGGGCGGCAGCGTCTGGGCCTGTATGGTCCTCCATGGAGGGCTCAACGGAATGATCTTGGCCACGGCCCTGTAAGGGCTCCATAAAAGGAAAGGAAGGTGAGCCCCATGCCCCATATAGCCCAGCTCTCCCCCCATGTGGCGGACCTGATTGCCGCCGGGGAGGTGGTGGAGCGCCCTGCCAGCGTGGTGAAGGAGCTCACCGAGAACGCCATCGACGCCGGAGCCCATTCGGTGACGGTGGAGATCCAGAACGGGGGCATGACCCTTATCCGGGTCACGGACGACGGCTGCGGCATCGCCCCGGAGGAGTGCGGAACGGCCTTTCTGCGCCACGCCACCTCCAAGATCCGGACGGAGCATGACCTGGAGGCCATTGGCACTCTGGGCTTTCGGGGGGAGGCGCTGGCCGCTGTCGCCTCGGTCTCCCGGTTGGAGCTGCTGACCCGAAGGGAGACGGACCCCCTGGGGACCGCCCTGGGCCTGGAGGGGGGCGTTGTGCTGGGCCAGGAGGAGGCGGGGTGTCCTCAGGGCACCACCATGCTGGTCCGGGACCTCTTTTATAACACCCCCGCCCGCCTGAAATTTATGAAAAAGGACGCCGCGGAGGGTGCGGCCTGCCTGGCGGCGGTCCAGCGGCAGGCCCTGGCCCATCCGGAGGTGGCCTTTAAGTTTATCCGGGACGGAAAGCAGGAGCTGCTCACCCCCGGGGACGGCAGGCTTCACTCCGCCCTTTACGCCGTTTTGGGCCGGGATCTGGCCCTGGGCTTTGTCCCTGTGGAGGGCAGCGGAGAGGATATGGCCGTCTCGGGCTTTGTATCCCTGCCCACCTGCTGCCGGGGGACGAGAGGGTATCAGTTTTTCTTTGTCAACGGCCGGTATGTGAAGAGCAAAAGCATGACCGCCGCTCTGGAGCAGGCCTATGCCAACCAGAGAATGGTGGGCAAGTTCCCCGGCTGTGTGCTCCACCTGACGGTAAAGCTCAACCAGGTGGACGTGAACGTTCACCCCACCAAGCAGGAGGTCAAATTCGGCGCGGAGCGGCAGGTGTTTTCCACGGTCCACTACGCCGTGCTGGCCGCCCTGGGGGCGGATAAGAGCCGCCCCGCGGCCACGGTGGGCGGCTTGGCCTCCGCGGCGGAGCAGGGGCGGCAGACCTTCCTCCCGCTCCATGACGTCGCCACGCCCAAGGCGCCGGTCTCCCGTCCCAAAACGCCCGAGCTCCCGGCGCGGGGACCGGCCCCCGTCCCGCCCCCTGCTCCGGCCCCCGTCCCGACGCCGTCCCGCCCCGCCGCCCCGCCCCGGACGGCGGCGGCGGAAAAGCCGCTCAACGCGCCGGCGACCCTCCCGAAGGCGGAGGTCCAGCGCCCCGTGGAGCCCGCCGTTTCCGCAGAGCCGATCCCCGTTCGGGAGCCCGTCTCCCCGCCGCCCCCTCCTCTTTTGGAGGAGGACGTGCAGGAGCTCCCCTGGCACATCGCGGGAGAGCTGTTCCACACCTATATCATGGTGGAGCAGGGGGACAAGGTCCTTCTCATCGACAAACACGCCGCCCACGAGCGGATGAACTTTGACCGGATGCGGGCCGAGGATTATTCCCCCATGTCCCAGATCCTTCTCTCCCCCGTGGTCTTTACCCCCGCGCCCGAGGAACACGCCCTTCTGCTGGAGCACCTGGAGGAGCTGGACCGGGTGGGCTTTGAGGTGGAGGACTTTGGCGGCGGCTCTCTGGCCGTGCGGAGCATTCCGGACTATCTGGAGATGGGGGACATTGAGTCCGCCCTGACGGAGATCGCCGGAAAGCTGGCCCTCACCGGCGCCACCGGGCTCCGGGAGCGGCGGGATGAGATATTGCACACCATGGCCTGTAAGGCGGCCATCAAGGGGGGCTGGCAAAGCGCCCCCCAGGAGCTGGAGCGGGCGGCCCAGGCGGTGATGGCCGGGGAAGTGAAATACTGTCCCCATGGCCGGCCCGTGGCGGTGGAGCTGACCCGGACCGAGCTGGAAAAGCAGTTTAAACGCCGAACCTGACTGGGTTCGACATAAAATACCGAAAATATGGTATATTATGGAAACATCACAGCCCTCCACCAACGGAGGGGATAGAGAAAGGATGTTTCCTATGTCAAAAAACAACGATCTGCAAGACCTGTACCTGTCCCGGGCCCGCCGTGCCCAGGAGCCGGTGACCATGTTCCTTATGAACGGGTTTCAAATGCGGGGGAGGATCACGGGCTTTGATCCCTTCGTAGTGGTGCTGGACAGCGACGGCAAGCAGCAGGTCATCTATAAGCACGCGATCTCCACCGTGGTGGCAAACCACCCCATCGACCTGACGCCGGATAACATGTAATACATACTAGGTTCCCCCGGAAAGAGAGACATACCATGAAGCAAGGCGCCCTACTCAACAAAATCGTCATGACCCTTCTTCTTGTTGCCATTCTGGCCTATTTTGCCGGGGCGGCGTGGAGGGGGCTGCGGGATCCCTACCCCACCGTTCAGGCTTACTCCTACTCGGTGGACGACACCCTGGAGGCCACAGGCTATCTGGTCCGGCAGGAGCGGGTCCTCTCTGGCACGGGGGGAATCGTGCGCCTGCTGCCCGCCGAGGGGGAGAAGGTATCCGCGGGGACCACGGTGGCCGTGCTCTACGCCGACGAGGAGGCGCTGGAGCGCTCCCAGCGGCTGGAGACGCTGGAGGGCGAGGCCAGGCAGCTCTCCTCTGCCATCACCGCCGCCGGGGAGACCGGCCAGGGGGATTCGGGGAGCCGGGTCCTGAACGCCATGGTGGAGCTCCATTCCGCGGTGGAGGGCGGGGACCTCACCCGGCTGGAGAGCCAGGTGTCCGCCTTTAAAAGCGCCATATATCAACAGGCCCAGCGTTACGGGGATGCGGGGGATCTGGCCGCCGCCCTCTCCGCCGCCCAGGTGGAGATCGACAGTCTCCGTTCCCAGACCGCGCAGAGCACCGGGCGGGTCACCATCACCGAAAGCGGGATCTTTTCCGGGCAGGTGGACGGCTACGAGGCCGTTTTGACCCCCGACCGCCTGGAGCGGATGACCCCCACGGATATCGACGCGCTGGAGGGACAAGCCCTGCCTGTGGGGGAGGATCAGCTCTGCCGGCTCATTACCGACGCGGTATGGCATTTTATCTGCCCCCTGGGAGAGACAGAGGCCAAGCGCCTCACCGAGGGCGGCACGGTCACCGTCCGCTTTTCCCGGGACTGGTCGGGGGAAGTGGATATGACGGTGCGGCGCATCGGCACGCCGGAAAACGGGCGGGTGGCGGTATTGCTGTCCTCCCACCGGTTTCTCTCTGACATCACGCTCCTCCGCCGCCAGACCGTGGAGCTTGTGTTCAACAGCAGGCGGGGCATCCGCGTTCCCACCGAGGCCGTCCGGGTGGAGACCGAGTGGCAGACCGACCGGGAGACCGGGGAGGAAAAGGAGGTCTCCATCACCTGCGTCTATGTCCAGGTGGGCATCGTGGCCGAGCGCAAGCCGGTGACCGTCCTGGCCCAGGGGGAGGACTACTATATCGTAGAGCCGCTTGTGGAGCCTGCCGCCGGGGAGAAGGAGGCCAAAAAGGCCCTTCGGGCCGGGGACCAGGTGGTCATCGCGGGAGAAAAGATCTGGGATGGAATGATTCTGGAATAGAAGGGCGGAGAACAGGTCGGCAGGGGGAGGCGAAGACCGGAGTGGAGCGAATTCTGGAGAAGGGCAAAGCCCTTCCGAGGAATTTTGCGAAATCGGGGGGCTTAGAGCGCCCCTGCGTCCTGACCTGTTCGTAGCCTGACAGGGCCCTTCATTAAAAAGGGGTGAAACCATGTCCCTGGAAGAAAATATCCTTCAGGTAAGGCAAAATATTGCCCTGGCCGCCCGGGAGGCGGGCCGGGACCCGGGGGAGATCACCCTCTGCGCCGCTACCAAGATCCAGTCGGACGCCGTGATCCGCGCCGCCATTGCCGCCGGGATCACGGTGTGTGGGGAGAACCGGGTCCAGGAGATGACAGCTCACCTGGACGCCGACGCCTATGCCGGCGCGGAGCTCCATTTTATCGGACATTTGCAGACAAACAAGGTAAGGCATGTGGTGGGCCGGGTGGAGCTGATCGAATCGGTGGACTCCCCCCGGCTTTTGGAGGCCATTGAGCGGCAGGCCGCCGGGCTGGATATCGTTCAGGACATTCTTTTGGAGGTAAACGTGGCCGGGGAGGAAAGGAAGTCCGGTGTGGAGCCAAAGGAGCTGGAGAGCTTGGCCCAGCTGGCGTCAGAGCTTCCTCATGTGCGGCTTCGGGGCCTGATGACGGTGCCCCCGGTGGGGGGAGGGCATCAATTTTTTCAGAAAATGCGCCAATTTTTTGTTGACATAAAACGGAAAATGCCCCATAATGAGAATGATATAGATTGCCTGTCCATGGGGATGAGCGGCGACTACATGGAGGCCGTCCGGGAGGGGGCTACCCAGGTGAGGGTGGGCTCCGCCCTTTTCGGGGCAAGGCCGCCCCGGCATCCCCCCATATAACGGCGGGCCAGGATACTTTTTTAGGAGGAAACTTTTATGGGACTGATGGACGAACTCAAGCGCATTGCCCGGCCTTATGAGGATGAGGACGGGGACGAGGGCTTTGACGATTTTGACACCATGGGCACAGGTCGGCTGGACCGGACCGCTGTCCGGGAGAAGACCGCGCCCCGGGCGGAGACCGGCTATGAGACTGAGCGCCGCAGCAATAAGGTGGTAAATATCCACACCACCACCCAGCTTCAGGTGGTGCTGGTGAAGCCCGACCGGTTCGAGAATGCCGCTGAGATCGCCGACCATCTGCGGGAAAAGCGCACGGTGGTGCTGAATCTGGAGCAGACCAGCAAGGATGTGTCCCGCCGGATCCTGGACTTCCTCTCCGGTGCGGCCTACGCCCAGGAGGGCAAGGTGAAGAAGGTGGCCCTCAGTACCTACATCATCACCCCCTACAATGTGGACATTTTGGGGGATCTGATCGACGAGCTGGAGAATAACGGACTGTACTTCTGATCAGAGGTGGGCCTGCCGAGGTCGTCAGGCCCCACGCCAAACATTTTACATAGAAAGCGTGGAATGAACGATGCTGACCCCCCAGGAAGTAGCGGAGCACGCCTTTTCCAAAGCGTCCTTCGGCGGCTATAACATGGCTATGGTGGATGAATTTTTGGATCTGGTCACCGCCGACTATACCTCTCTTTATAAAGAGAACGCCACGCTGAAGGCCAAGATGAAGGTGCTGGCGGACAAGGTGGAGGAGTACCGTGCCACCGAGGAGGCCATGCGCCGGGCCATGCTTTCCGCCCAAAAGACGGCGGACGAGATGGTCGCCGCCGCCCAGACCCAGGCCGAGGACATTGTCAGCCACGCCGAGCATGAGGCCAAGGATAAGATCGCCGCCATCCGGCAGGAGGTGCAGAGTGAGCAGCTCCGCCTTACCGCCGCCCAGAACGCCACGGCGGCCTATATTGCCAAGCTGAAGGACCTCTATCAGAACGAGATGGAGTATCTCTCCAGCCTTTCCAAGCTCAGCGCCGCGCCCAAGATAGACGTGGTGGCCCAGGCCGCCGACGCCATTGGCTCCGCCGTGGAGAAAGCGGTGGAGGAGGTCCCCCCCATCGCCGCCACCCCTGTGGAGCCAGTGAGCCGGGAGGAGGACGAGGAGCCCACCATTCCCATGGAGGGCAAGCGCCCCGCGGAGACAGAGGAGCCCGAGGCGGAGGAGCCGAAGGTGATCCCGCTGGAGGAGGACAGCCTGTATCAGGCCCTGCGGAGAGGCCCCGCCCCCCGTCAGGAGGCCCCGACCCCTGAGGAGGACCCCAAGGAGGAGCCCGCCGCAGAGGAGCCCACCCGGCGGATCGATTTCGGCCACCTGAAGTTTGGTAAAGATTACGAGATCGGCTGACCCTCTTGACAACGGAGCGATCAGTGGATAAAATGCAAAAGGAAAACGCGTTGAGAAGGCCAAGTACCTCTCCCCCATCCCGCGAAGAGAGCCGCCGTTTGGTGAAAGGCGGACGGGAAGGGACCGGGAAGATCCCCTTCGAGCGGGGGGCTGAACAGAAGCAGTAAGCCCCTCCGGCCGGCCCCGTTACAGGCCCCCGAGTGGTCGCGGCTCACATGAGCCGCGGCAAAAAGAGTGGTACCGCAGAGGATGAGTGAAACGCCTTTGTCTCTTTATGAGACAAAGGCGTTTTTGATTTCTTCAGGGGTTGTTGACGTCTCCGGTCAGGCCAAAGTAGGGGTCAAAATCACCCTGGAGCACCTGCTCCACCGATTCCGACCAGCCCTTTCGGCTGGAATCGGTGCGGGAAAGGTCAGCGCAGATCCCCAAAAGAGTACCGTCAGAATGCTCCTCTGCCCATAGGGAGAGGAACCGGACCATGACTTGGTAAGCTTCTGCTTCGGTGAGATCCCCCCAGCCGCTGCTGCGGGTGACATGGGCGTGAGCCTCATGCCACAGCGGGGTCAGGGCCGGGTCGGCGGAAATACCATCCTCCGGCATGATCATACTCCCTAAGAAATCGTCCAGCTCAGAGAGCAATTCCCGGTCCTCCTCGGGCATCGTCTGCCAGATGGTATCCAAGAAACCGTAGGCTGCCCAGTATGCCTCTTTCCAGCTTAATTTCACAAAAAACGCCCCTTTCAGGAACAGTTTAGCACTTTTTGCGGAGGTTGAAAAGAGGAAGACACTCCGCGAGGGAAATAAGCGATATTTTTATATAAGATAAGGACAAACATTCATATAAGAAGGAGAATCACCATGGATTACAACAACACCGTCCACCTGCCCCAGACCGACTTCCCCATGCGGGCGGGCCTTCCCAAGCGGGAGCCCGAGATGCTGGAGGCCATGAAGGGGAAGGACCTCTACCACAAGATGGTCAAGCGAAACGAGGGGAAGCCCTCCTTCCTGCTCCACGACGGCCCTCCCTACGCCAACGGCAACATCCACATTGGCACCGCCATGAACAAGATCTTGAAGGACATCATCGTCAAGTCTAAGAACATGACCGGCTTCTGCGCCCCCTACGTCCCCGGCTGGGACACCCACGGCCTGCCCATCGAGACGGCGGTGCTGAAGGACAAGACGGTGAAGCGGGAGGAGATGTCCACCGCCGATTTCCGCACCAAGTGCCAGGAGTACGCCAAGGGCTACATCGAGAAGATGACCGGCC
>CANPTT010000042.1 GCA_947577065.1 uncultured Pseudoflavonifractor sp. | reverse complement strand
GTTGGGAAGGCGATCACGTCACGGATGGAGTCGGAGCCGGTGAGAAGCATGACGCAGCGGTCGATGCCGATGCCCATGCCGCCCGTGGGGGGCATGCCGTACTCCATGGCGGTGAGGAAATCCTCATCCAGCATCTCGGTCTCCTCGTCCCCCCGCTCCCGCTGCTCCACCTGCTTCTCGAAGCGGAGGCGCTGGTCGATGGGGTCGTTGAGTTCGGAATAAGCGTTGCCAAACTCGGAACGGTTGATAAAGAATTCGAAGCGCTCGGTGAGCCGCGGGTCGGCGGGGCTGCGCTTGGTCAGGGGCGAGACCTCCACCGGATACATGGTGATAAAGGTGGGCTGGACCAGATGCTCCTCCACCCGCTGGTCAAAGCAGGCATATAGGGCATTGCCCCAAGTCTTCTCGGCCGCGTCAGCCAGCTCCACGCCCTTGGCCTTGGCGGCGGCCACCGCCTCCGCGTCATCGGAAATAGCGCTGAAGTCGACCCCCACATACTCCTTCACCGCCTCGACCATGGTCATCCGCTTCCAGCCGGGGGTCAGGTCGATCTTCTCTCCCAGCCACTCCACCTCATAGGTGCCCAGGATCTCCTTGGCGGCAGAGGAAAGGACCCCCTCGGCCACGTCCATCATGTCATGGAAGTCGGCGTAAGCCTGGTAGAGCTCGATGGTGGTGAACTCCGGGTTATGCTTGGGGTCCATGCCCTCGTTGCGGAAGATGCGGCCGATCTCATACACCCGGTCCATCCCACCGATGATGAGCCGCTTCAGCGGCAGTTCGGTGGCGATGCGCATATACATATCGATGTCCAGAGTGTTATGGTGGGTGACAAAGGGCCGGGCGGCAGCACCGCCGGCGATGGTGTTGAGCACAGGGGTCTCCACCTCGATAAAACCCCGGTCATCCATAAAGTCCCGAACATGCTTGATGAACTTGGAACGGATAACAAAGGCCCGCTTCACCTCAGGGTTCATGATGAGGTCCACATACCGCTGGCGGTAGCGCAGCTCCTTGTCCTGAAGACCGTGGAACTTCTCCGGCAGGGGCAGCAGAGATTTGGAGAGCAGGGTGATATCCTTCGCCCGAACACTCATCTCGCCCCGCTGGGTGCGGAAGACCTCTCCATCCACGCCCACAATATCCCCGATATCAAACTTTTTGAACTTCTTATAGACTGCCTCGTCCATCTCATCCTGGCGGGCATAGAGCTGGATGCGCCCATCCCGGTCTTGGAGGTCACAGAAGGACACCTTGCCCATCCCCCGCTTGGACATGAGCCGGCCCGCCACCTTGACCGCCTTGCCCTCCATGGCGTCAAAGTTGTCCTTGATCTGCTGGCTGGTGGCGTCCCAGTCAAATTTGGTCTCCTGAAAGGGATCCTGTCCCTCCTCCCGAAGCGCAGTCAGCTTCTCCCGGCGCAGGCGCAGCAGCTCAGAGAGCTCAGGCTGCTGGGGGACGTTCTTTTGTTCCTCTGCCATAATGATTTCTCCTATCTTATCTGTAAGATCGGGAGGGTCTCAACCCTTCTGAATATCTGTCACGGTGTAATAGAGCATTCCAATGGGGGCCTCTACCTCCACCTTGTCCCCCAGGGCCTTGCCCAAAAGAGCTCTGCCAAAGGGGGAATCCTCTGAGATCCGGCCCTGCATGGGGTCCGCCTCCTGAGAGCCTACGATGCGGTAGGTGGTCTCTTTCCCAGACTTCTTGTCCTTCACGGTCACCTGACTGCCGATACTGACGGCGTTGGCGTCAAAGTGCTGCTCCTCAATGAGAACGTAGTTGGACAGCACCGCCTCTATCTCCGCGATGCGGGAAAAGAGCTTTCCCTGCTCGTTCTTGGCCTCGTCGTAC
Source organism: uncultured Pseudoflavonifractor sp. (assembly GCA_947577065.1). Lineage (GTDB taxonomy): Bacteria > Bacillota > Clostridia > Oscillospirales > Oscillospiraceae > Vermiculatibacterium. The sequence continues at coordinate 11,006 of CANPTT010000042.1, read as the reverse complement.
TCGCTGTTCTCGCTCAGGTCACCAAAGGAGCGTGCCTCTTTGATCTGCTCCGCTACCTCCTTTTCCCGGACGGTCTTCAGGTAGTTGAGCTCTTCCTTCAGTTCCTCCATATGCTTGGGGGTCAGTTTGTATTGCTTGGCCATTATTTCCCGTCACCTTTCCTTATTTGTTCCGTTTACATGGAAAAAGCCGTTTCCGGCCCTGTTTGCTGCTTGTGATACGGTTCTGTTATTATATGTATTTTCTCCCCTTCTGTCAAGGCCAATCCACCCGCAGATCCTTCAGCTCCACCCGTCCCGTCTCCCATAAAAGCTCTAAAAAGGGCAAAGACTCCCCCGGGGAAATGGTAAGCCCCAAAAGCTCCGGCTCTCCCCACAGCCGAAGGGTCCGGGGCAGCGGGAAGGGACGCGGCGCCAACTCCACCGCCGCCTGGGGGGCCGGGCCCTGGCCCAGATGGAGGTGTGCCGCTCCAAAGCGCTCCCGCAGACGGCGGGCCAGCGCCTCCTCCCCTTTGTCAAAATCCAAAAGAAGGGCCCCCACCTGGGGGCAAAGGGTCTCCGCGATCGCCCATGCCTCCCCCTGCGCCGCCTCTCCCCGCAGGGCCACGCGCCGTTCCCGAAGCGGCAGACCGGACAACAGGGCCAGGGCCAGCTCCCCTCCCTTCGCCCGGAGAAGGGGCAGTGGGCTGACTGGGACCAGCGGCGACATATCCCATACTGAGCCGTCAGTCAGAAAGCGGCGGATCCCATATCGGTAAAGTCTCGCTGCCGTCCTTTTTAGGCGGCGGGCAGAACAGCCCGGCGGCAGGACCACCCTCAACACGGGAAGCCCCATGGGAGCCGCCGCCTCATAGCGGGGCCAGAAAATTTTTTCTTCGCTTTGATACACATAGGCCACCATAATGCTCCCCCCTCTGTTGGGAGGATATGCGGCCTATCCAAAATTAGCCCAGCAATTTCAGCGCCGCCTGCAGCTGAGCATCCTCCTGAGGCTCCAGGAGCCCGGCGGAAAGGGCCCTGCGGTCCTCCTCATCCAGCTCTACCCGCTCGTCCAGCCTCACCCCTGTGCCCACGAGGGACTCCCCCGCCCCTGTGCGGTATCGCCCGGTGGACAGGTTCAGCGCCCCCCCATTGGGAAGCGGGATCGCCTGCTGGGAATATCCCTTGCCCGAGGTCTCCTCCCCTACGATAGGCGCCCCCACACTCTCCTGAAGCTGGGCGGCGAAGAATTCGGCAGCGGAATATGTATCGGCATTCACCAGGGTCGCCATGGGAAGCTCCACCCCACTCTCATCCGAGTCGGTCACCGTCTCCCGCCCGCCCCTTGTCTCCGAGCGAAATATGGGGCCTTCGGGCAACAGATGATCCAGCATCTGGGTCAGCTCCGACACATAGCCGCCGCCATTGTTTCTCATGTCAAAGACCAGTGCTCCGGCCCCCTGCCCCTGCAAGTCCTCCACCGCCGCCTGCACCTGGTCGGCGCTGTGGGTATAGAAATTTTTCACCTGGATATAACCCACCCCACCCTCTAAAAGCTGGTAGGTGACCGAAATATTCTCCACCCGTTCCCGCCGGAGCTCCACCTCCCGCTCTTCTCCATCCGTACCCCGGACAGTAAGGATCAGTGTGGTCCCCTCCTTTCCCTGGACAAGCGCAGTCCCCTCCTCCAGGGTCTTTTCCGCCAGGTCCACTCCATCTACCGCGACGATGACCTCCCCCGCCGTCAGCCCCGCCTCATAGGCCGGGGCGCCCTCATAGACCGCCAGGATCCTGAGTCCCTCCCCTTCAAGGGGTTCCACTGTCACGCCTACCCCTACAAAGGAATTCTCCCTCCGCTCCCTCTGTGCGGCATACGCCTCGGCATTCAGGTAGTAGCTCCACCGGTCCTCTGTTCCGGCCACCATTCCCTCCAGGGCAGCGTCCACCACCCGGTCCGGATCATACTCCCCCACAAACTGACTTTGGATCAGACCCCAGCTCTCCACCAACGCCAGGGCATAAGGGCCCAGGACTACCCACAGCAAAACGGCGGCAGTCGCCAGGGCCATCATGCCCCCTCCCAGGGCGGCAAGAAGCATATGGGCGGCGGAATATCTCCGCTCCTTCTTTTTCAGCGTCAGCATAGCTACCAGTCCTTTCCAGTTTCAAAAAGAAAAGCGGGCGGAGAGTGCCTCCGCCCGCCCTGAATCCGCTTGTGTATCTTTTATGCCCGAATATCAAAGGTCATTCCGGGGAACATGGTCAGCGCGTCCTGTCGAACCCCGTTCTTCCGAAGCTCCAGGTGAAGATGATTGCCTGTGGAAGAGCCGGTGGAACCCACCAGCCCCAGCACCTGGCCCTGGCTCACGATATCTCCCTCCTTCACCTTTCGGGAGCCCCGCTGCATGTGGGCGTAAAGGGTGGAGACGCCGTTTCCGTGATTGATGACCACATACTCTCCATAGGAGTTGGGCGCGTAGGCCGATGTTGCCACCACTCCGCCCTGAACCGCCTTGATGTTGGTACCGCCGGGGGCGGCGATATCGGTACCCGAATGGTTGTGGAACTTCTTTGTGATGGGGTGGGTCCGGGGACCAAAGACAGAGGTGACCACATTATTGCTGGCGGGCAGAGGGTAAAGATACCCTGTCCCGGGGTCGAATGTGATCTGCTGGGCGGCAATGAGCCGGTCCAGTTCTTTTTCCTTCTTGGAGAGTTCAGCGGCGATCTTCTTCTCCTCGGCATCGGAGGCAGCCACCAGGGCCTCCGCGGCCGCGGCGTCCTTTTTCAGCCCGTCCAGGATCTCCTGCGCCTCCTGCACCTTGGCGTCCTGCTCTGCCCGCTGAAGCTCCTGCTGGGCCTTCTGCTCCTCCAGTCCCGCTTTAGACTCGTTAAGGGAGGCCAGCGTGGCCTCTACCTCCTCCCGAACGGCCACCAGGGCGTCCACCACAGAGTTGTCATACTCCATGATGAGATCCACCATGGCAAGCCGGTCCAATAGATCGGAAAAGTCGCTGGCAGAGAAAAGGACCGACCAGTAGGAGATGTCCCCCGACTCTTCCATGGACCGGGCCCGTTGGCAGAACCGGGTATAGGCCGCCGTCTCTCTGTCCTGGGCATCGGCAAGGGCGACCTCCTCAGCGTCGATGAGCTGGACATAGGCGTCGATCTGGTTCTGGGTGTTGAGGATCTGGGTCTCAATGGCGCCCAACTGCTGGACCAGGATCTGATGCTGCTGCTGCGCCTGGGCCTTGTCGCTCTTGATGGCGTCCAACTGAGCCTGGAGCTCCTTTTTTCGGGCGGCGGCCTCGCTGGCGTTGTTCTTGAGACCGGATATCTGACTCTTCAGTTCCGACTGGGTCACGGCCCTGGCGCTGAGGATCACCGTGCTGAGCAGGGGCAGCAGCAGGGCCAGAGCCAGCAAAACGCAGATGACGATACTGAAAGCTCGGCGCTTATCCATTTTTTGCTTTTTGGGCTTATACTGCGGTATTTTTCCCACGGTGCGAACCTCCCTTGAGGCAATTACATCAAACTTGCAGAAACTTCCGGATGGCCATGACCGAGCCGCCGGCTCCCACCACAAAGCCGGTGGCAGCAAAGACCCCCAGCACCCGGGACCACATATCCCGGAAGGGGATCACGCTGATCAACTGAAAGGTGGCCCCGGTGTCGATGGCCTGGGCGATGAGGCTGTATATCCCCCACTGGAGGAAAAACGCCACCACCGCGCCAAACAGACCCAACAACATCCCCTCAAAAATAAAGGGACCCCGAACAAAGCCGTTGGTGGCGCCGCACATCTTCATGATGGCGATCTCTTCCCTTCTGGTGAAGGTCCCCAGCTTAATGGTATTGTAGATGATAAACAGCGAGATGGCCAGCAGCATGAGGATCAGGACCAAAGCCACTCCCGCCGCCACATTGCGGACCAGTACAAAGCCCTCGGCCACCTCGGGGGCCGCCTGATGACCCTGTATCCCCTCCAGCTGTTCCACCGCGTCGATGGTCTGCTGCATCAGACTCAGGTCGCTCATATGGACCGAATACCGATCCCGAAATACCTCGGTGGGAAGCTCGGAATAGAGCTCTGCGTTCTGGTCGCTGGCATACTTCGCGGCGTAATTGGCCTGCGCCTCCTCTTTGGTGGTAAAGGCCACATAGGACACATTGGGAATGGCTTCGATATGGCTTTGAATCGCCATTGCCTGCTCCCTGGTATAGTTCTCATCCACAAAGGCCAGGAACTCATTGTCCTGTTCCAGCTTTCCAAGCTCCCGCTCCAGGTTCAGTGCCACCAGAGAGAAAGACCCCATGATGATAAGGCAGGCCACGATCATCATCACCGCGGCAAAGGACATAAGGCCGTGGGTAAAGATGGAGTGGAAGCCCTCGGAAAAGTAGTAGCCTAAATTATATGATCTCTTCATTTTTATAGTACCCGCCTGTCTCGTCGCTGATGATGCGGCCGTTTTCGATGGCGATGACCCGTTTGGAGAACCGGTTCACCAACTCCTTCTCATGGGTCACCACCAGCATGGTGGTCCCCAGCTCGTTGATCTTTTCCAACAGAGTCATGATCTCCAGTGACCGCTGGGGATCCAGGTTGCCCGTGGGCTCATCCGCAATGATCATCTGGGGATTGTTGACCAAAGCCCTGGCAATGGCTACCCGCTGCTGCTCGCCGCCGGAGAGCTGCCCGGGATAGCGGTCCCCCTTCCGCGCCAAGTCCACCAGATCCAAAACATAGGGGATCCGCTTGCGGATCTCCCGGGGGGAAGCTCCCACCGCCCGCATGGCAAACTCCAGATTCTCCCGCACCGTCTTCTTGTCGATAAGGCGGAAGTCCTGGAATATGACCCCAAGGGTCCGGCGCATATAGGGGATCTGGTTGGGTCGGATGCTGTTCAGATTATAGCCGTTCACCATGATCCGCCCGCCGGTGGTCTGCTCCTCTCCGGTGATGAGTTTGATAATGGTGGACTTTCCGGATCCGGAGGGACCCACCAGGAAGACGAACTCTCCATCGTCGATCTTCATGGAGACCCCTTTCAGGGCCTTGGTCCCATTGTCGTAATTTTTTTGGATGTCCAAAAAACGAATCATGCCGCAGGCTCCTCATTAAGGCGATTGACAACCCAACCCAGGCCGGAGGACCCGCGTCTGATTGTCAATCGCTCTCTTATATGAAATCGTTTGCTTACCCCTCAATGCCCCGGGACACCAGATATTTTTTGACCATAATGGCCACCTTGAAGGTGATGGCGTCGTCAAATTCTCTGAGATCCAGGCCGGTCAGCTTCTTGATCTTCTCCAGCCGGTAGACCAGGGTGTTCCGGTGGACAAAAAGCTTTCGGGCCGTCTCGGACACATTCAGGTTATTTTCAAAGAACTTATTGATTGTAAAAAGCGTCTCCTGGTCCAGAGCATCGATGGGGTTCTTCTTAAAGACCTCCTGAAGGAACATCTCGCACAGGGTGGTGGGGAGTTGATAAATGAGCCGCCCAATACCCAGATTCTCATAATTGATCACAGTCTGCTCTGTCTCGAATACCTTGCCCACCTCGATGGCAAGCTGGGCCTCCTTATAGGAGCGGGCCAGATCCCGAATATTAGCCACCAGCGTACCGATGCCCACCACGACCTTGATCTCATGTCCCGAGGCCAGGTCCTCCTGGATCTGGCGGGCCAGCTTATCCAACTTCTTGCCCTCCGTCCCCTCAGGGAACTGCTTGATAATGGCGACATCCGTCTCGCTCACCGAAAGGACAAAATCCGTCTGCTTATCAGGGAACAGTGCCTGGATGGCGTCGATCATAGCCGGGTTGACCGGCTCGGCCTGACGGACCAGAAAGACCCCGCGATAGACGTCACAGTCAAAGTGAAGCTCCTTGGCCCGGACATAGATATCTCCTAAAAGGATATTGTCCGAGATAATGTTCTTAACAAAGGTCCCCTTATCGTGCTTCTCCTCATAACTCTGTTTGGCGCCGTTCAATGCCACCGAGGCCACCAAGCACAGGGAGCGGGCAATGGCGTCATCCCCCTCTACAAAGCTGGCATACTCCAGCTGGGCGCCCCAGCGCGCCAGCGCCTTAAAGGTTTTTCCCTCGCAGGTCACAACCCCTGTCTCCGCGGCGTTAACGGTCTCCACCGCACCGCTCCACCGCTCTCCCAGCAAAGAGAGGTCACTACAAGCGATCACCGCGCCTTCCGCATCGATCACACCCACCGCCCGGTCTGTTCCTTCCTTCATCTGAAGCACTACGCTTTGAAAAATCCTGTTGGGCATTTGGGACCCTCCCTTTTTGTATTTGGGTAAAATTCAATTTTCCGCTATTTTCATTATAGCGGACTTTTTCTCTCTTTTCAATAGGAAACGACAAGTTTTTTGTGGAAAATGCCTAAAACAATTTTGTCAGTTCCCTCCGGCGTCCCCCAGGGCCCCCATCTCCTCCGCCGTCAAAGGCCGCCATTGGCCCGGAGCCAGGGTCTCGTCCAGAGAAAGAGGGCCGAAGGTGAGGCGTTTGAGAAAGATCACAGGCTTTCCCCGGGCAGCGCACATCCGCTTGATCTGATGGTATTTTCCCTCCCGAAGCGTGACCTGCGCCTCGCTGGGCCCCAGCCGTTCCAACCCCGCCGGCAGACATACATACCCGTCAGCCAGAGTGATCCCCTCCTGAAAGGCCCGCTCATCCCGCTCGTCAAAAATGCCCTCCACCCGGACCAGATAGGTCTTATCCACATGGCGCTTGGGGGCCAGAAGAGCGTGGGCCAGGGCCCCATCGTTGGTCAGCAGCAGCAGTCCCACAGTGTCCTTATCCAGCCGCCCCGCCGGAAACAGGCCGATCCTTCGCAAATGCTCCGGCAGCAGCGACAGAACGGTGGGCTCCCTGGGATCCTCTGTGGCAGAGACCAATCCGGCGGGCTTATGAAGCATGAGATAGGTATATTTTTCGGTAGAAATGGGTTCGCCGTCCACCCGGATCAGAGCGGAGGCGGGAAATTTATCCTCCCGCCGGCTGACCACGTCCCCGTCCGCCGTCACCCGGCCGGTTCGGATCAGCTCCGCAGCCTCCCGCCGGGACCAGCGGCCGGTGCCCGCCAATATCTTGTCGATACGGTCCATAAGGCTCCTCTCTCCTTTTCGAGGTTTTTTCTTTATTCTATCATAGGACAAGTCCGTTTTCCATATCAATAGACAAAGCCAAAAAAGACAAGGGGCGATGGATGTGTTTATCTGGACGGCAAAAATCAGCAAAAGGAAGATCGTACTCTCTCTGGCCGCAGTGCTCTGCGCCGCTGCCGCGGCGGTGACCCTGCTGGGAGACCGGGGTGCCGCGGCTTCGGCCTCGGTCAGCCCCAAGGGGATCAAGACCGAGGAGGACCGGGTGTCCTACCTCCAGGAGTGGGGGTGGCAAGTCTCCCCCCAGGCCGTTCTGGTGGAGGAGCTGGAGCTTCCCAAGGAGTTTGGACCTGAATACAGTCAATACCTTGAGCTTCAGACAGGTCAGGGCTTTGATCTGAGCAAATACGCCGGAAAGCGGGTGCGGCGGTATACCTATGAGGTATCAAACTATCCCAACGGTGAAACCGGGGTGGTCGCTCATCTGCTGACATATAAAAATACGGTCATCGGCGGCGAGGTTTTGGGAGGCTCCTTCCTCCATGGCCTGGCAATGCCGGAGTGAAAAGCAAACGCGGCGCTGGTCTAAACCAGCGCCGCGCGTTTTTCAGGGCTGCTTTTGCAGAACGGAGCCCGCCCTCCACAAAAAATACAGATAGAAAACGGTCATAAGAACCATCGCTCCCATAGCCAGCAAGTTTAGAGAGGCTTTCATCAGCGCCATCTCGGGCACCTCCCGCATCAGGAAGTCGCTCAGGTAGGTCACTGTAGCGGCAATCTCTAATTTCCAGGCCCATTGCCCCTGCCGGGCTCCGGCGTCACGCCGTCCCTCCAGTACAGGAAGGGTAAACAGGCAGATACAACAAACCACCGCCGCATTCAGGGCCAGCTGTCCCACGACCAACAGCAGGACCTGGACACGGTCGGTGACCTTCGCATAGAGAAGGTCCAGTACAAAGGTGTTCAATATCGTCAGAACCAGCGGCAGCCAAAACCGTTTATCCACCTTGGAGGCCAAAAACAGCCCCAGCGCCGTAAGCCCGCAGCTTAAACCCGAAGCCAGCAGAGCGGCCGTACCCTGAAGCAATCCCGCCAGAGTATTGACCGCGATCCCTCCCAGGATAAGGTGCAGACCCCGACCCAAGCTCAAATATTCCCGGTTCATGGACATCCCCTCATTTCTCCACCACATGGACGTTCAGGTGGTCGTAAGTCATCTCTACCCCCGCCTTGTCAAAGGCTTCCTTCACCTGCTCTATCAGGTCAAAATAGACCGTCCAATAATCCTCGGTCCCACACCAAGTCCGCACCTCATACTCAATGGAGCTGCTACCATAGCCGCAGGTCCGAATGAGAGGCTCGGGCGTGGGAAGGGTCAGGGGATGTTCCCCCACCACCCGTTCGATGCAGTCCTTCACCTTCTCGGGCGGATCGCCGTAGGAAGCGGTAAACTTCAGGTCTACCCTTCTCGTATCGTTGCCCGAATAGTTGGTGATGGTCTTAGCGGAGATCTCTCCATTCGGAATGTATACCACCTTATTGTCCACGGTGTCCAGCATGGTGTAGACAAGCCCCACCTCCCGAACGGTACCCGTGACCCCGCCGGCGTCCACGAAATCCCCGGCTGCAAAGGGGTGGGCGGTAAGAAGCATAATGCCTCCCGCCAAATTGGAAAGAGTCCCCTGGATCGCCAGGGACACCGCCAAGCCTAAAACGCTGAGAAGGGCCACCAGGGAGGTCATGGGCACTCCAAGGTATCCCAGCAGAGCGCAGACGGCAACTACCCACATCACCACCTTCAGCCCCGAGCGCAGGAAGGTCCGTACTCCCCGGTCCAGCTTGGCCTGGATCATGGCGCGGTCCGCCAGGCTGACAAGGATGCGAATGGCTACAATAGAGGCCACCAGCAGACACACCAGAACGGCAATATTCTGCCAGGAAAAGCCCTTTATCGTCTGTTGGACAATGTCTATGGTCTCCTGTGCGGCCTCCGGATCGACTGTAGTAGGCATGATATTCTCTCCTTCTCTGTTTCTGATGGTATTGTAGCATATCCAGGGCTGACAGGCAAGGGCAGGGCCGCAGCGCCTTGATTAGGATCCCTTTTTGGCCCGCACCAGCAGCATCATAGGCCGCCGCAGCTCATCCCGCATACCGGGGATATTCATCATGGATCTGGGTGGCTGGGCCTCCTCCACCGCCTCCAGTAGAAATCCGTGCTCCAGCAGTCCCATTAAGATCTGGGTCAAGGTGTGATGCTGCTTTTCCACCTGACAGCCCAGAAAATTCGTCACCCGAAGGCCGGGTTTAAAATAGTCGTCTACAGGCCAGTGAAGGGGTTTCCCCCTCTCGTCATAGACCCACTCCTGGTCTACCCCGGCGGTAAAGACGGGATGCTCCATGTTGAAGACAAACACTCCGCCGGCCGTCAGCGTCCGGTAGACCTTCCGGAAGACGCCATCCAAGTCGGCAATATAGTGAAGGGCCAAGTTGGAGATCACACAGTCCCAGGTGCTCTCCGGATATTCGTATTCCTCAATGCCGCAGACCCGGTAACGCAGACGGTCATCCCGATTCCGGCGCAGGGCCTCCTCCAACATTTTGGGGCTCATATCCAGCCCCAGCACCTCCTCCGCCCCCTGATCCGCCGCATACTTGCAGTGCCAGCCGTAGCCGCAACCCAGATCCAGCACCCGCTTTCCCCGCAGTGACGGAAGGAGAAGGCGCAGCTGATGCCACTCTCCGGCCGCAGAGAGACCCTCCCGGCTTTGAGGCATCTGGGCGTATTGGGAAAAGAAAGCGTCGTTTTCATATTCGTTTCTCATGGGACCGCCTCCTTTTTTCTAAGCGTATCATAGCAGGGTCATGATTGCAAGGCTTGATCCCAAAACAGGGGAACGGTGGAGCGCCTACGCCCAAGGTAGCGCAAAACCGCCGCGGGAATCGCCCCTTGCCTCCGAACAAAAAAAGAGAACTGGCAAAGCCAGTTCTCTTTTTTGATAAAGAAATCGCAGATTACTCGTTGACCTTGATGACAACGCCGGAACCCACGGTGTGGCCGCCCTCGCGGATAGCGAAGCGCACGCCCTCCTCAATGGCGATGGGGGTAATGAGCTCCACGTCCATCTCCACGTTATCACCAGGCATGCACATCTCTACGCCCTCGGGCAGGGAGATGATGCCGGTCACGTCGGTGGTGCGGAAGTAGAACTGGGGCCGATAGTTGTTGAAGAAGGGGGTGTGACGGCCGCCCTCATCCTTGGACAGGACGTAGACCTGGCCACGGAACTTGGTGTGGGGCTTGATGGAGCCGGGCTTACAAATGACCTGGCCGCGCTCGATATCGGTCTTGGCGATACCACGCAGCAGAGCGCCGATGTTGTCGCCGGCCTGAGCCTCGTCCATCATCTTGTGGAACATCTCGATGCCGGTGATGACGGTGGTCTTCTTCTCGTCCATCAGGCCGACGATCTCCACGTTGTCGTTCATCTTCACAATGCCGCGCTCCACACGGCCGGTAGCCACGGTGCCACGGCCGGAGATGGTGAAGACGTCCTCCACGGGCATCAGGAAGGGCTGGTCGATCTTACGGTCGGGAGTGGGGATATAGCTGTCGACGGCGTCCATCAGCTCCTTGATGCAGGCATACTCGGGAGCGTTGGGATCGCTGGACTCGCTGATCAGAGCGTTCAGAGCGGAACCCTTGATGACGGGGATGTCGTCGCCGGGGAACTCGTACTTGGAGAGCAGTTCACGGACCTCCATCTCGACCAGCTCCAGCAGCTCGGGATCGTCCAACTGATCGCACTTGTTCAGGAAGACCACGATGGCGGGCACGCCCACCTGACGGGCCAGCAGGATGTGCTCACGGGTCTGGGCCATGGGGCCGTCGGAGGCGGCGA
>CANPTT010000041.1 GCA_947577065.1 uncultured Pseudoflavonifractor sp. | reverse complement strand
GCAGGCGTCGTTCATGTGCTGCATGACCTTCAGGCCGAAGGGGGTGCCCACCTCGGGCTCGGTATGGCTCACGCCGGTCATGTACTTGACGCACTCATAGAGGCCGGCGTAGCCCAGGGAGATGGTGGAGTAGCCGTCATAGAGGAGCTTGTCGATGGGCTCGCCCTTGGGAAGGCGGGCCAGGGCTCCGTCCTGCCAGAGGATGGGGGCGGCGTCGGAGAGGGTGCCTTTGAGCCGGTTGTGACGGCACAGGAGGGCTCGGTGGCACAGCTCCAGACGCTCGTCAAAGATCCGCCAGAACTCGTCCATATCCTTCTGGGAGGAGAGAGCCACGTCCACCAGGTTGATGGTGCACACGCCCTGGTTGAACCGTCCGTAGTACTTTTTCTTGCCGGGGACATAGTTCTTGGCGTTGGCGATGTTGCCCACGCCCGCCTCGGTGAACCGGTCGGGGGTCAGGAAGGAGCGGCAGCCCATGCAGGTGTAGACGTCCCCCTTGTCCCGGAGCATGATCTTCTCGGAGATGTAGTCGGGCACCATCCGCCGGGCGGTGCACTTGGCGGCCAGCTCGGTCAGGTACCAGTAGGGATCCCCCTCTTTGATATTGTCGTCCTCCAGCACATAGATGAGCTTGGGGAAGGCGGGGGTAACGAAGACGCCCTCCTCGTTCTTAACGCCCTTGTAGCGCTGGAGAAGGGTCTCCTCGATGATCATGGCAAGATCCTTCTTCTCCCGCTCATTGGCGGCCTCGTTAAGGTACATGAAGACCGTGATAAAGGGGGCCTGTCCGTTGGTAGTCATCAGGGTGACCACCTGATACTGAATGGTTTGGACCCCCCGGCAGATCTCCTCTCTGAGGCGGCTCTCCACCACTTCGGTAATGGTCTCTTCGGTGGGCTCATAGCCCATGATCTTGCACTCGTCGATCACATCCCGGCGGATCTTTTGCCGGGAAATGTCTACAAAGGGGGCGAGATGGGTGAGGGAGATGGATTGCCCACCGTACTGGTTGGAGGCCACCTGAGCAATGATCTGAGTGGCAATGTTGCAGGCGGTGGAAAAGGAATGGGGCTTTTCGATCATAGTGCCGGAGATAACCGTGCCGTTTTGAAGCATGTCCTCCAGATTCACCAGATCGCAGTTGTGCATGTGCTGGGCGAAGTAGTCCATGTCGTGGAAGTGAATGATACCCTGCTCATGGGCCTCCACAATGTCGGAGGGGAGCAGGATCCGCCGGGTGAGATCCTTGGAGACTTCACCGGCCATGTAGTCCCGCTGGACCGCATTGACCTTGGGGTCCTTGTTGGAATTTTCCTGCATGACCTCCTCATTATTGGACTCAATGAGGGTCAAGATCTGCTCATCGGTGGTGTTGGCGGCCCGGGCCAGGGAGCGGGTATAACGGTAACGGATATACCGCTTGGCGGTCTCATAGGCCCCCTCCTTCATAATCTCAGTCTCTACCAGCTCCTGGACCTCCTCCACTGAGAGGGAGCGGGTCATGCTGGCGGCGTATGCCTCGATCCGGTCGGCGATGGCTCGGACCTGACTGGGGATCAGCTCCCGGGCGCCCGTGGTGGCGGCGTTGGCCTTGGCGATGGCGTTGAAAATCTTTTCGGAATCAAAGGTCACTTCCTGACCGCTGCGCTTGATGAGTTTCATGGCTGCGACACATCTCCTCTTTTGTATATCTGTATTTGACAGGGAGCCTTGCGGGCTCCCGGCGAGTCAGCGTACCCAGTATACAATATCTGTGCCGGGATTGCAAGAGTGATTTCACAAGATATTGTGCAGAAAAATTGAGGTTGGAACCAAATATAGTGGTGGGGGGGAAGGGCGGAAGCTGGAAAAAAGTGCCGGGAGAAGGGGGGATTTCCGGAGAATAAGGCACAAAAAAGCGACGATGACCCATCGTCGCTTTGCCCATATATGGTGTATGGTTAAAAATCAGTCGAACTTTTGCCACAAGAGGTAGTGGTTTTCAAACCGGGCGGAAAGCCGACCTGCATCCTTGAGCCAGGACAGATAGGACCGGACGGTGCTGCCCACCAGAACATATTGCTGGAAGTCCATGGTGAGCTCCAACCGGGAGAATAGCTTTTGCAAAATGGTTTCAAAGGGAAGGGGCTCGCGGCAGATAGTCTCTATTCGGTCCGCAATTTCCAGTACTTTTTGGCGGTTGACCTTTGCCAGAGGGGCGATATCCTCTGTGGCGGCAGCGTGGGCAGGGATAAAAAGGGAAGCCTCCATACGGGAAACCTTCTCCAGCGTGTCCAGGTAGGCCGCCACATCATAAATAAAGGAGATCTGATATTTTTTCAGGGTTGCCTCACTGGACAGGCAGTCGGCTAAAAATACCACTCCGTCAGGGGAGCGGTAGCCAACCATGTCAAAAAAGTGACCGGGAAGGGGGAGGGGCTCCACCTCCATCGGGAACCGGGGATCAGCGAGATCCACCGCGTCGGAGGGCTGGGCCAGCAAAAACTTGTGCCGCAGGTCGGCACAGGGGTAACCGCCATAGAGAAAGGAGGGCTCCAAAACCGGATATTGGGTGAAGGTTTTCTCGATCCCGGGGGCGAAGACCGGGCAGGAATACTGCTGCTGTATGTATTTGCATCCCCCGATACCCTGTCCCAGCTTCTCCACCTGAGTGGCGATAAGCTGCTTGTCCATTTGCCCGCCGACAACAATGGAAATCATAAGTTTCACCTCCCTCAGTCAAAGAGTGGAATTCTTAATATACATTTTTTTGTACATTGTGATGATGTCATTATACCCCTAATTTTTCGACAAAAGTCAATGGGGAGGCGGGGCGATTTTTATAAATTTTAACAAAAGTAAAAAGGGGGGACAGGGAAGAACGGATATGCCGAGGGGGAAAAGAGGAGGAAAAAGGCCCCGGGCTCAGCGAAAGAACCTGGGGCCTTTTTATAGAAGGACGAACCGCTCAACCGTTGCAGTGTAGTGCTTTCCTGCCCCGAGGGTGGGGCATCATATCTGGAAGACCGAGGGGAAATGGCGGATCTTGACGGTGATATACTCCTTGTAGACCACAACGACCTCGACAAAAACTTCCTCTGAGTAGATGACGCACGCTCAAATGGTCTGGACCAACTCCTGAAGGCCCTGGCCTGCTCTGTCTGGATACGTTCCATATCGGCATGTTGAAGGAGTTGGATGTTGATTTTTCTCCGGCTCTTTATCGTATTTGGCCTTCATTTGCGGTATCTCCTTTTTGGAGTTATCCCCGCCGAAGTAGGAGACCATAACCCGCTCTTTTCGGTGTTCCAAAGCGAAGCATGAATAAATAAGGGAAGGCGGGCCAACGGCCCGCCTTCCCTTTGCGTTAAGTCACATTCCTTTTGGCCCCAGCACCAGGGGCTGGAGTTGCTCCCCATTCAGCGCGGCTGATACGGTATCGGCCACCAAGGAAAAGTCGGCCACCAGAGAGGTGGGTTTTCCGTGGGGGTCATCCTGACGGAAGGGGACAAAATAGACGTGCTTTTTATCCAACAAGCTCCCGATATTCTTGGCGGCTCCGGAAAGGGCGTCGTTGGTGGAGACGGCTAAGATTAGGGGGCGACCATTACGCAGATGGGCCTTGGCCGCCAGGGACACGGTGGTATCGGTGATCCCATTTGCCAGCTTGCTCAGGGTGTTGCCTGTACAAGGGCAGATGACCAGGGCGTCCAGCAGCTTCTTGGGGCCGATGGGCTCAGCTTTGGGCAGGGTGTCGATGACCCGCTTGTCACAGATACGCTCCATCTCCCGCAGCCAGTTATGGGCGTCGCCAAACCGGGTATCCAGGGCGGCGGAGTTCTCAGAGACGATGGGGGTAACATCCCCAAACCGGGCCTTAACGGCCTCGAGAGCGGACATGGCGGTGGAGAATGTACAGAAGGAGCCGCAGAAGGCAAAGCCGATGCGGCAGGGAGTTTCGTTCATAGTCATACTCCTAACTCGGTCAATATGTTATAGATAGTAGTTTTGATGGCAAGACCTGCGGTGACCGGAGCGGTCTTGCCCGGAAGGGACAGGGCCCAAATGACCTTGACGCCCAGTTCGGAGGCGGCGGCAAAATCCACCCCGCCCGGCTTGGAGGCCAGATCGATGATAAGACACCCCGGCTTTAGGTCGGAGAGCTCCTCTCGGCCCAGAACGGGAGCGGGGACGGTGTTGACGACAAGGTCATAGCCACACAACCATTTGTCAAGTTGGTCAGACCGCTCCACCCCACAGCCCCAGACCTGGGCCCAGGCAAGGTCGGAGAACTTCCGGGCGGCCAGACTCACGTTGGCTCCCAGCCCTCGAAGCTGTTGGATCAGCACTTTCCCCAACCGCCCCGCACCAATGACCAAGATCTTAGAACCATGGAGAGTGATGGGCAACTCCTCCATGGCGATCTGGATAGCTCCCTCGGAGGTGGGGATGGCGTTTGTCACCGCCAGCTCCTCCCGGGCAAAGTAGTCTACCAGACGGAGCCTGCGGCTCTCTGCCGCTTCCCTGAGGGTGGGGGTGACCCGGCCTGCGCAGAGAAGTTGACCGGGGCGCAGGACGTTCAGTACCTGTTCCAGAGATACCTGCCGGTCGGAGAGCGGGGCGTTGAGAAACTCTCCGTCAGCGGCAGGCAAGGGAAGGATCACACAGTCGGCCAACCCTGCGCCCGAGAGGCTATCAGCCCAAAGGGAGCTTTCCACCCCCCGTTCCAGAGCATATGTATGGACTGTGTGGCCGTCCTCGCTGAGGGCTCGGGCCAGAGTGGCCTGCCGGGGGTCGCCCCCCACGACCCAGAAATTCAAACGTTCCCGCATAGGCGTTCCCTCCAGTTCATTTGCTGGACTATCCTATGCAGAGAAGGGAGGAGAGGTGAAGGCTGGATCGAAAAGTGCGGCGGCAGCGGTGCAAGGGGGAGCGCAGGCCGCCCTACATAGGGGCTAGCCCAAGGGATGACCTGATGAAGGGTATTATAAAGAGGGGACCGCCAAAGGCGGTCCCCTCTTTATAATACAGGCGTCCTTTACAGCAGAATGACACCCGCTCCCTCACAGGCGTCAATGGTATCCCTGTCCCAGATGCCGGCCTGGACCTCCCCGATGTGGGCTCGGCCCAGCAGATACATGCAAAGTCGGGATTGACCAATGCCGCCGCCGATGGTAAGGGGCAGCTTACCCTCTAAGAGCAGCTTGTGGAATTCCAGTCCCCGGCGCTCATTGTGGCCGGACAGGGTGAGCTGGCGGTCCAGGGATTCGGGAGAGACCCGGATTCCCATGGAAGAGAGCTCAAAGGCACAGTTCAGCACACTGTTCCACACAAGAATATCGCCGTTCAAAGACCAATCATCATAGTCGGGAGCCCGGCCGTCGTGGGGCTTACCGGATCTCAGCGTTCCGCCGATCCCCATGAGGAAGGTGAGCGGGTGGTCCTTTACCCATAGGGCCTCCCGCTCCTTGGGGGTTTTGTCGGGCCACATATCTTCCAGCTCCTGGGTGGTGATAAAGCTGACCTCATCTGCGATCTTTGGCAGCTTGCGGAGCACGGGAAAGGCGGATTGGAGAGTGGCCTGAGTCTCCCGGATGGCCTCAGAAATAGCCTCCACCGTCCGGCGGAGGTGATCCTCGTTCCGGTCCCGGGGGGCGATGACCTTCTCCCAATCCCACTGATCCACATAGACAGAGTGGAGGTTGTCCAGTTCCTCGTCTCGACGGATGGCATTCATGTCGGTGTACAGACCCTCTCCCACAGAAAAATGATAACGGTACAGGGCCATGCGTTTCCATTTGGCCAGGGAGTGGACCACCTGGGCGTCGGCCTCGGCACAGGGGACGTCAAAGGAGACGGGCCGCTCCACGCCGTTGAGATCATCATTGAGACCAGTGGCGGCCTGAACGAAAAGGGGGGCGGAGACCCGCCGCAGATTCAAAGCTCCGGCCAGAGTGTCCTCAAAGACCCGCTTGAGAAGACCGATGGCCTTTTGGGTGTCGTATAGATTGAGAGAGGGGGCGTACCCCTGGGGGATCACGGTTTTCAGCATGGCCATCGGCTCCTTTTCCTTCTAAAATCTCCCCTATTATACGGCTGTGGAGTCAAAATAGCAAGGGGAGGTGTAGATTTTCCTCAAGCAGGGGAAAATAGGGGGAAAAGGAGGGCGGCTAAGATGCGGGATCTGGTGTGGAGAACAGTATTGGCAACAGTGCTTTGCCTGGGGGTGGGGGAAAGTTATCGGCGGATACCCCAGGAGGTCCCGGTGCCCCCTACCCCGCCGGTGGAGGAGCCATTTTTGGATGTGGAATTTGGCCAGCGCTGGTATGATGGGGCCCAATATGGCTACCACCGGGGGCTTGTCCGGGGGATCAGTGAGACGGAATTTGGCGGGGAGCTTCCCGCCACAAGAGCTATGGCGGCCACAATGGTGTGGCGTATGGCGGGACAGCCGGAGGTGTTGGGTCCAAGCCAATTCCGGGATGTGGGGGCGGGGAAATATTATACGGGCGCGGTGGTCTGGGGAGAGAGCCGGGGCCTGTGGGAGGGCTATGGGGACGGGACGTTTCGGCCGGATGCGGGGGTGACCTGGGAGCAGCTGGAGCTGATCCTGGGGCGGTACCTGGGGACGGAGAGAATAGGGGAGGGAGCGGTAAGAACTTTTTTCACGGCGGAGACAGACCGGGGGATGAACCGGGGAGAGTTGGCGGAGGCCTTGATGGAACTGTGCGAAAGAAAAAGAGGAAAGTGAAATGAGGTTCAGGGCAGATGCAAAATTTGTCCGGGATAGATAAGATCGGGGTTTCGGATCCCGTTGAGCTGGACCAGTTGGTTTACCGTAATCCCATAACGCTGAGCTATTCCCCATAGGGTATCTCCCGGTTGTACAGTGTAGGTTTTATCCACTGGAGCTGTACCTGGAATTCGGAGGATTTGGTTTACATAAATCAAGTCTGGGTTTTTAATGTGGTTCAGCTCTACCAGTGTTGTCACCGTGGTCCCAAACCGCCGGGACAGGGCCCACAGGGTGTTGCCGGGGCGGACAGTGTAGAGGAAACCGGTCTCCTCCTCCCGAAGGAAAATGCCGTCGGAAAATTGGTCCCGGTCTACATAGCCCTCAACGCCGGAGACCAGGCCACGGTCTGTATACTGCCATCCGGTCCATTCCATCCAGGCGGTTCCCGCCAGGCTGGGCGCCTCCACCCCCCACTGGGCCAGCCACAGGGGGTATTGAGCTACCGCCGGGCCAAGCTGAGAGGAGGCGGTGGCGTGGTCTGCGTAAATCATGGGCGTCTGACCGGTCAGCTCCTCCACCCGCTTCAGAAAGGACAGAGCCAATGCGGTGGCCTGGTCGGCGGAGAGGGACCCGTGGCCTTCAAAGTCCAGTACAGGGCGGCAGATATAGTTTTGGGAGCGGATCAGAGAGACAAAATGCTCCGCCTCCCGTTGGGCTCCATCTGGGTCTGTGGCCTCCAGGTAATGGTAAAGACCAAAGGGGAGCCCTGCGGCCTCCGCGGCGGCGCAGTTTTGGGAAAAGCGCTGGTCTACCCCCAGCTGACCATAGCTGGAACGGATATAGACCGACTCGATCCCGCTCCGCCGGGCGGCGGCAAAATCTATCTCGCCTTGAAAAACACTGACGTCCATGCCCTCTACCGCTTGGGCGGAGGGCAGGAGAAAGAGAACGCTGAAGAGAAGAAGGAGATATTTTTTCCACATGGAACTCACCTCGGGCTCTGGTTTTCCTATCCTATGCGCCGGGGCGGAAACGGTTGACTGGGGCCTCTCCCCGTGGTAAACTGGGGAAAACAAAAAAGGGGGCCTTGCTGGGTATGGATAAGATCAAGATGACCACCCCTCTGGTGGAAATGGATGGGGACGAGATGACCCGTGTTCTCTGGGCGGATATCAAAAAGGAGCTGTTGGAGCCCTTTATCGACCTGAAGACAGAGTACTATGACCTGGGTCTTCCGGAGCGGGAGCGGACAAGGGACCAGGTGACGGTGGATTCCGCCGAGGCCACAAAGAAATACGGTGTGGCGGTGAAATGCGCCACCATCACCCCCAATGCGCAGCGGGTAGAGGAGTATAAGCTCTCCCAGATGTGGAAGAGCCCCAACGGCACCATCCGGGCTATCCTGGACGGCACGGTATTCCGTACCCCCATTATGGTGAAGGGGATATCCCCCGTGGTGAAGAACTGGAAAAAGCCCATCACGATTGCCCGTCATGCCTATGGGGATGTATATAAAAATAGTGAATTTCAGCCCAAGGGACCGGGAAAGGCGGAATTGGTGTTTACCGCTGCGGACGGCAGCGAGACCAGACAGACCATATTTGACTTTACCGCACCGGGGGTGTTGCAGGGGCAGTACAATACGGACAAGTCCATTTCCTCTTTTGCCCGGTCCTGCTTTCAGTATGCGCTGGACACCAAGCAGGATCTGTGGTTTGCCACCAAGGATACCATCTCCAAGCAGTATGACCACCGCTTCAAGGATATTTTTCAGGAGATATTTGGGGCGGAGTACAGGGATGAATTTGCCCGGGCGGGGATCGATTACTTTTACACACTCATTGATGACGCGGTGGCCAGAGTCATCCGTTCAGAGGGGGGCTTTATCTGGGCGTGTAAGAATTATGATGGAGATGTGATGAGCGACATGGTGTCTACCGCCTTTGGGTCCCTGGCCATGATGACCTCTGTGCTGGTGAGCCCGGAGGGGAATTATGAGTATGAGGCGGCCCATGGTACGGTGACGAGGCACTATTACAAGTATTTGAAGGGGGAGGCGACCTCCACCAATCCGATGGCCACTGTTTTTGCCTGGACGGGGGCCCTGCGAAAGCGGGGGGAGCTGGACGGCATTCCGGCGTTGGAGCGGTTTGCGGACAGACTGGAGAAAGCCGCTATCGCCGTCATTGAGGGCGGCGTGATGACCCGCGACCTGGCAGGGCTATGGGAGGGAGAGTCCCCGGCCAAGGCGGTGACCGGTCTGGAATTTTTAAAGGCCATTCGACAAGAAGTGGAAAAGGGAATATGATCGCCGTAGGAAAGCAGGGGCGCAGGCTGCGCTCCTGTTTTTTTGCATGTTAACGGCGATGGCGGGTGTGCTTCTTTTCCCCCTTGCAAGAGAGGGGGAGGTTGATATATAATACCTGATAGCGCGTTTTGACTTTCCAATCCGACCCAGAGAGGGATGGGATATTATGAATATCATTATCGTAGGTGATGGTAAGGTGGGGGCGGCTTTGGCGACCCAGATGTCCGCCGAGGGGCATGATGTGACCATCATTGACTCCAATCCTCAGGTGCTCAGTGAGAGCGCTGAGCGGCTGGATATCATGGCGGTCATCGGCAACGGCGCCTCTATGGCCACCCTGCGCTCGGCCGGGGTAGAGAAGGCCGATGTGCTCATTGCCGCCACCAGCCGGGACGAACTGAATCTGTTGACCTGCCTTACCGCCAAAAAGCTGGGGGCCAAGCGGACCATTGCCCGGGTCCGAAATCCGGAGTATTCCGACCAGCTTGTAGCTATGCAGGAGGAACTGGGACTGTCTATGACGGTCAACCCGGAGCAGGCGGCGGCGCAGGAGGCATACCAGCTTTTGCAGTTCCCCTCTTTTTTGAAGCGGGATTCCTTTGCAAGGGGGCGGGTGGAGATCGTGTCCGTACCTGTGGGGAAGGACTCTAAGCTGGTGGGGATCCCCCTTTTTAAGCTCTATGAGATCGCGGGGGTCAATGTGCTGGTCTGCGCCGTCCAACGAGAGGATGGGGTACATATCCCCTCAGGATCCTTTACCCTTCGGGAGGGGGACACCATCTTTGTCACGGCCGGGATCCGGGATCTGGCTCAGCTGGTGAAGAACCTGGGGCTGGTGGAGAAGCGGATCAAGAGTTTAATGATCATCGGCGGTTCTCGCATTGCCTTTTACCTGCCCAGACGGTGCCTGGACAGCGGCATCAGCGTGAAGATCATCGAGCGGGAGCACAAGCGCTGTGTGGAGCTGGCGGAGGTACTTCCCCGGGCCACTGTTATTGAGGCTGATGGTTCGCGGGAGGATATTTTAGCCGCTGAAGGTGTGAAAAGCTATGATGCGGTCATTACCCTGACGGGAATGGACGAGGAAAATCTGGTCTTGTCTATGCTGGCAAACCATCTTGGGGTCAGCAAGGTCATCACCAAGATCAATCGTCTGGAGTACAGCGATGTGTTTCGAAAGCTGGGGATCGGCTCGGTCATCAGTCCCAAGGGCCTGTGCTGTGCCAATATCCTGCGGTACGTGCGGGCCATGTCAACGGCCAGCGGTATTGAGAGCGTTATTACCCTCCACCCCATTGTGGATGGACAGGCGGAGGCTTTGGAATTTCAGGTGGGTCCCGAGACCCGCCACCGGGGAGAGGCTTTGAAGGACGTTCCCTTGAAAAAGGGAATTCTTATTGCCAGTATCAATCACCGGGGCCACACCACCATTCCCAAGGGGGACAGCAGTTTTTCCGCTGGAGATACCATCATCGTGGTGGCCGCCGGGGATGAGGCGATCAGCGATCTGGATGATATTTTCGCCGATTAAGGATCGGTGCGCCTGCCTGGGCGCGCCATGGGTGGAGTGTGTGTAAATGAACCGTAAAATGATCGGGAAGATGCTGGGCTTCCTGCTGCTGCTGGAATGTCTGTTTCTGCTGCCCCCTGCCCTCATCTCTGTGTGGGATGGGGAGAGAGAGGCCCTGCGGGCTCTCTTTACCACCATGGCGCTCTCTGCCGGGGCGGGGGCGTTGCTGTGGGGGGGGTGCCGAAACGCGGAAAGAAGTTTTTATGCCCGGGAGGGATTCCTTATCGTATCCTTGGGCTGGATACTGCTTTCCGCTGTGGGAGCGCTGCCCTTCTGGCTGTCCGGAGAGATCCCCCACTATGTGGACGCCCTTTTTGAGGTGATCTCCGGCTTTACCACCACCGGGGCCTCCATTCTCACCAATGTGGAGGCTATGAGCCGGGGACTTCTGTTCTGGCGCTCCTTCACCCACTGGCTGGGAGGGATGGGGATTCTGGTGTTCCTGCTGGCGGTGGTGCCCATGGGGAAGGGGGGATACAGCGTTCACCTTCTGCGGGCGGAGAGCCCTGGCCCTTCGGTGAGCAAGCTGGTCCCTAAAATGCGGCAGACGGCCGCCATTCTTTATCTTATTTACATCGCGCTTACCATTTTGTGCGTTCTGTTTCTCCTTCTGGGGGGGATGTCCCTGTTTGACAGTCTGTGCACCGCCTTCGGAACTGCGGGCACCGGTGGTTTCGGCGTCAAAAACGACTCTATGGCGGGGTATTCCACATACTTGCAATCCGTCTGCACGGTGTTCATGGCCCTGTTCGGGGTGAATTTCAGCATCTATTTCATGCTCCTTTTGGGCCGGGTCCGGCAGGCATTTCTGAATGAGGAGTTGGGGCTTTATCTGGGGATCATGTTTGGCTCCATCGCCGTCATCACCACCAACGTTCTGCCCCATTTTGGGGGCCATATTCGCACGGCCCTGCACGAGGCGGCCTTCGCCGTATCCAGCATCATGACCACCACTGGGTTTGCCACGTCGGATTTTGACCAGTGGCCCCAGTTGTCCCGGAGCATCCTGGTGGTTCTCATGGTGGTGGGTGCCTGTGCGGGAAGTACGGGCGGCGGCATCAAATGCGCCCGGCTGCTGCTGCTGGCAAAATCCCTTACCGCCCGCATTCGACAGATCCTGCATCCCAGGAGCGTGAATCTCATCCGGGTGGATGGGACGGTGGTCAGCGAGGAGACCATTCAGGGGGTCAACACCTATATGGCGGCATACTGTGCCATCGGGGTGGTGTCCTTCCTCATTTTGGCCATGGATAATTTATCACTGGAGACCAATTTGACGGCGGTGCTGGCCTGTCTCAATAACATTGGTCCCGGACTTGACATGGTGGGCCCTACCAGCAATTATGCCCATTTTTCCGATCCCTCCAAGATCGTCCTCATGCTGGATATGCTGTTGGGGCGGCTGGAGATATTTCCTCTGCTTATTATGCTGAGCCCCCGGACTTGGCGGCGGGCGGCGTATGTGAGTTTTCAGAATAGTTGAGAAATGGGACCAGGTGGGGATTTGTTTATGAAAAAAGGCGGGAAAATCCGAAAAACGCCCTAATATCAAGGTATTCCATGCAATACAAGCGGGAAATCGTGAAAGAAGTTGTAACCTTGTGAAAACAAGATTGCAATTTCTTTTTTTGTTTTTTTGGCCTTGGACGGCCTCCAGGCGGGGAACCAGGCCAGGGTTTTAAAGGGGCCGTTTAAGGGCGTTTAAGCGGCGGGCGGGACGAAACAGCGGACGGGGGCAAAAGCCCGGAATTTCAACGCTTTTAGCCGTTTAAGAGGATTATAAAAACCGTTTAAGAGCGGACGCACCAGGCGGCGCACAACACGCTCTTAAACGGTCTTTTTTCCCTTTTAAATATAGTCAGCCCGCGCAAATCATGCACGGGCTGAAAAATCATGCACGGGCCTTGAAAACAGGGGATTTTTCGGCGGTGGGCGGTGTTTTGCCGCCCACCCTGTTTGCACGGGCTATTTGCCGTATTATCGTGGTGGAGCGTGGGCATTTAAATGGTGGACATGGTAATTAAAAGGGGGTTGTAAAATACAACCCCCTTTTAGGGGTGATCTATTTGTTCACCCCTCTATGGATAAACACCTATGGGAGTCTTTCTTTTGCAGGAGAATAACAAAACAGGTTATTTTCTCACGAAATAATCACAAGGAGCAGCCCCCGATGGTAGGCTTTTCATGTATACAAATGGGGTTAATCGCAATATTGAGCCAGCTGTGTCAGTTCCCCGGCCCGCTTGGCCAGTTCAGCACGTCCTTGGGT
>CANPTT010000040.1 GCA_947577065.1 uncultured Pseudoflavonifractor sp. | reverse complement strand
ACCTATAAGATCATGGACTATCAGGAGGCGGACGAGGCGGGGATCAAGTCGGCCACCATTATGGTCGAGGGGGAAAATGCCTACGGCTATCTTCGGGGAGAGCATGGCGTTCACCGGCTGGTGCGGGTTTCCCCCTTTGACGCCAACGCCAGGAGACAGACCTCCTTTGCCTCGGTGGAGGTGATGCCCGATCTGCCGGAGGACGCGGACATTGAGATCCGCGAGGAGGACTATGAGATGCAGGTCTATAGGGCCTCGGGCGCGGGGGGACAGCACATCAACAAGACCTCCTCCGCCGTGCGGCTGATCCACAAAGCCACCGGCATTGTGGTGGCCTCTCAGCAGGAGCGGAGCCAGTTTCAGAACAAGGACAACTGCTTGAAGATGCTGCGGGCCAAGCTGGTGGAGCTGCAGATGCAGGAGAAGGCGGAAAAGATCTCCGATCTGAAGGGGGTCCAGCTGAAGATCGAATGGGGAAGTCAGATTCGCTCCTATGTCTTTATGCCCTATCAGATGGTGAAGGATCTCAGGACCAACTTTGAGACCAGCAACATCAATTCTGTGATGGACGGGGATCTGGATGGATTTGTCAACGCCTATCTGAAGGCGGCTGCCACAGGAAACTGGGCGACGAAGTAAAGAGAGAGCAGGACCATCCCGACCCGGGATGGTCCTGCTTTATGTTGTTTTTTTGAGGAAATAAAAAATCACCGTCTGATTTCAGACGGTGATTTTTTTGGAAAATTAAGGGGCGGTGACAACGTCGGTGATGATTTTTCTGCTGTCATACTCATCGCCAATTTGAGCGAATACGGTGACTGCTGCATAGTAGGAATTACCAGAAACCGCAGTGTGTGAATAAGTGTCCTTACATGTAACGCAATTTGAGTCGATCAACCCGTTGCTGGTAGATCCAAGGACGGTGGTCATATAGACTCCGGCAGAATTGTAGAGAACAATAGAGGAAACGCCTACAGAGTCCGCTGTAGTATTGGCTCGAACATCGTAGGAGAAACGAAGTTCCCCGCTTTTACTACCCGCCCGGCAACTTACACTGTAGAAAGAAAGGGTTTTACTGGCTCGATTTTCGGAAGCAAACGAGATACTGAAGCACAAAGAGGCAGCAAGAGCAAATGAAAAAATAAAAGCAAAAAGCCTTTTCCGCATAATGTTAAGAACCTCCTATGGAATCTATCATAGATTTTATATCGTCAGAAGAAATATCTCCCCAAATTGATTCGGATAATACTCCATCAGCCCAGGTGGCCATGAGGGATCCCTCGTTATACAAAATGTAAAAGGATTTCGAGCTGCTTGTGTATATTTCCACTTTGGAGCTATCCTTTTCAAACGTTCGGTCAGGGATAATATCAGGTGAAGCATAGCGGGTGATTCCAATGGAGAACGTGCTTCCATTGGGGTTTGAAAAGGAAATTTCCACCAAGGAACTTGAGTCGTCATCTCTGACAAGGGGTTCATTCGCTATAAAGTCAGAAGGATATTGAGAGGGCGCATAGCTTCTGGGAATATCGCGCTCCTCCAAAAGATCCAAAAACAATTTATAGTTTTCGGCAAGTCCACTCTCTTTATCTATCCCAAAATGGAAGATATCATTTGTCCACTGGGCCAGCGTGCCGAAGATATTCAGGCCGGAAGCCTGGGCGCCGACCATGAGGGACAGCAGAATGGCCATAGTGGCCGCCACGATCCGGGCGGTTTTCCACAGGGCGGGGAGACGGGATCTGAATTTGGAAGCGGCGCAGGCGTCTTTCTCCGGACGCTCCGAGTCTTCCCGGGGGAGATACAGGGACTGTCCCTCCCCCTCGGGAGTGTTGTAATACTGTTGAAATTCCTCCCAAGCCTGGGCCACATCCACAGGCTCCATTGCGGGGACGTCTTCTCTTGTCTGCAACACCTCCAGGATGTGAAAGACCACCTCACTGGTGTCCCGGCCGGAGGGGTCCTCCGTGTCGGCCAGAAGCAACTGTTCCAGCTGCTGGGTGCTCAGCTGATCCAAGTAGGCGTATTTTTCACAGTTTTCCTGAGCCATACCCCGGACCTCCCTACAATATAATATGACGGTTACGGACAAAAACTGACATAAATCTCAAAAAAATTTTTGGCTACCGGGAAATAGACCTTTGCAATTTTTTTCGAATGCGCTCCATGCGCTTTTGACAGGCCCATAGGTTGATGTTCAGCTCCTGAGCCGCCCTGTAATATCCAGTGTGACGAAAAACGATCATGTGAAACAGATGAAATTCATTCTCTGATAGGATCCGGCGGATCCGTTCCAGAAGGTCGTCATATTCCATCTTTTTCTGCGCGGCGGCAGGGCCGGAAACGGGATCGGGGACGGTCCAATCCAGAGCGCCTAACAGAAGCAGACATCGGTTGTCAGCAGCGGCCTGCCGCATGTGGGCCTTGAGAGTGCGCTTGCAGGTCTCCATAAGCCAGGCATCCGGCTTGGGATGAGAGAACAGGATGTTCATCTTTTTGACGGCGGTGTGAAAGACGTCCTGTACGATGTCCCTTGAGAGATCGGAGATGCATTCTTCGGCGATCCCTCTGGCGCGGCATGCATGTGCGACATAGCTCAGCAGCTTTTTAAAGTTGCTCCAGTATAGCCGGGTAAGAAACTCCTGCTCCTCCGGCCCCATAGACGATCTCTCCTTTCTCGCCCAGAATCATGATAAGGAGGCGGTAGATCCTTCCTGGTTGAGTTCCTCCAGGAAAAAACGGACCAGCCGTTCAATTTTAGGAAGGGCTTCGGGAGGCTGTGTGGAAAGCATCAGCAATATATTTTCCCTATAGGCATCCGGACTGTTTGAAGACAAAAGGGCGTCGCAGCTGACGTGAAGGGCACGGGCCATGGCCTGCAGGGTGGCGACCTTCATCATTTTTTGTCCCCGCTCCACCCGGGAGACAAAAGCAACACTAACGCCTATGGCCTCGGCCAGCTCTGCTTGGGTCATCCCTCTCTGAGAGCGAAATTTGGCTACATTTTGTCCAACGGTGGATTCCAGTGAGACGTCAATCATGTTGGTCACTCCCTAATTTTGGTTAAATTATATTAACCAAACGGGGGAACCACAAAGCACCAATAGTTCTATTTTATTTAACCAAATGTTGAAAGGAGAAGAAAAGAAAGAAAAATCCGACAAAAATGTCAGCCCGACACAGAAACCGTCATATATAAGCGGAGCGTAAGAGGAAGGCTCCTCAAAAGACGGAGGGTAGGATACTATCATATCAAGAAAGGGGGCGGCGAAGATCGGAGGGACCTCTTTGTAAAAAGGAGGGCTTTAAAATTTCAAGGACAGACTGAAGTATGCCTCATGGCTGCGGACCGGCGGCGCAGGCAAAATTTTCCTATCTTCTGTCGAATATAGGGAGGTTTTGCGGATGAAAGGATACAAATTGCTTCGGGTCCTTTTTAGGAAAGAACTGTGGGAATATCGAGGAGATGCGGGGGATACACAGGAAAGGATGGCTGAAAAGCTCCATATCTCTCCACGCTCCTACAGCGACCTGGAGCATGGAAAGTATGGAGTTTCAACCGTGTCGCTTCTGTTGTTTCCGGACCTGCTCCCCGATGAGAAAATAATAGAGGTTGTCCGCAAATTTGTGACCCAGGCACAGGAGGAAAATGAGCATGAATACATTGTCTGAGCGGGAGAGAAAAGGTTCTCGGATCCATGACGCACTGCGGCGGTTGGGGCTTTCCTCCAACTATCAGGGTTATGCCCAGATGGTCTGTGCCCTTCAGTTAGTAAAGGAGGAGCCGGGAAGGCTCCTTTGGGTGACAAAAAATATTTATCCCGATGTGGCAAAGCGCTGTCAGGCTACGCAGGGAGCGGTGGAGAGAAACCTCCGCACGGCGGTGAAGGTGATCTGGAAAGCGGACACGCCCCTGCTCCGGGAGATAATGGGCAGGGATCGCCCGGAGCGGCCCAGCAACGCCAGGTTTTTGGCCATGCTTTCGGCCTGGCTGGAAGAGGACACGGGCTGAGAGATCAGGTGAGGAGCTCCGGGGTCACAGAGATATCCTCCCGGGGGACCTTGACCCAGTCAAAGGTCTTGGCAAGCTCCAAGGCGGAGACAGGGGCGGCGCTTGGCCGTTGTCCCGCCATTTGGGCCAGGAGCCCCAAAAGCTCGGCCGGGGAATAGCGGCGGCGGAGAGCGCCCATATCCAAGTCCGCATCCCGTTTGGCAAGACGGCGGCCGTCAGGGGCCAGCAATAACGGAACATGGTAAAACTCCGGGGCGGGAAGCCCCAGAGCCTCGTAGAGCCAGAGCTGACGGGGGGTGGAGGAGAGAAGGTCACGGCCTCGCACCACCTGGGTCACTCCCATGGCGGCGTCGTCCACCACCACGGCGAGCTGGTAGGCCCAGGCTCCGTCGGAGCGGCGGATGGGGAAGTCGCCGCATTCGGTGGCTAAATCCTGGGAATAGGAGCCTTGAAGGCCGTCGGTGAATGAAATAGTTTTGTGAGGGACCCGCAGACGGTGGCTGGGGGTCTTTTCCAGCCTGTGGGCGGCTACCTCCTCCGGCGTAAGGCCGGCGCAGGGGCAGGAGGGGGAGACCTGGTGGACATGGGGGGCCTCGTTCAGCCGCTGGATGCGGGAACAGAAGCAGGGGTAGGTGAGGCCCTTGGCCTCCAGCGCCGCGAAGGCGGCGGCATAGAGGTGGCTTCGGCTGCTCTGCCAGTAGGAGGCGGTATCGCCCCCCTCGTCCCAGTTTAGACCCAGCCATTCCAGGTCCTCCATAAGCTGCCAGGCGTGGGAGGGCAGGCACCGGACAGGGTCCAGGTCCTCGATCCGGAGGACCAGGGAGCCGCCCTCATGCCGCGCAGAGAGCCAGGCCAGCAGGAAGGAGAACAGGTTCCCCAGGTGCATTCGCCCGCTGGGGGAGGGGGCAAAACGGCCTTTCACCGCCATGGGGGCACCTCCGATCGGATCCAAGCCTCGCGGGAAGCATGGAAAATTTGTGGGCGCCCGCGCTCAGGCGCCGATAAAGAAGAGGGTGTCCCCCTCTTGCTTGCAGACTGCCTCGGTCTTTTCATCCAGCGGCACCAGGGCCATGTTGCGGTAGAGCTGTCTGCCGGTGATCTGGAGGCAGGACATGGAATAGAGCAGATCCAAAAGCTCGCCCACCGGCTTTTGAGGGGCGAAGAAGCCCAGCTCGGGCAGGCCGAAGTCCTTGAGCCCGGTGGTCTGAATGGTGTCCTTTCCCTCCTGGGCCGTGCCGTAGATCCACACCCAAAGGGGCACGGGGAAAAACCCTTCGGCGTTGTCCCAGCCCTTGCCCTCCATCAGTTCCCGCTGCTGGAGGTAATGCCGTTTGCTCACCAGTAGGCCGCCCCGGTTGATGGGGTGGACACCCACGGCGCCCTCCAGCCCCAGCAGGGCGGCACAGAGGAGGGAGAAGGCCCAGCAGGCCCGGCGTTTTTCCGCCAGAGTCTTGCCGGCTCCCTTTTGGGCCAGCATCCAGAAGGACTTGTTGCCGGCGAAGGCCGACTTCTCCTCGTCGGAGAGGAGAAAGCTGTATTTTGCCGCCGTGGCCACATCCAGCGTGTCGGCGGGCACAGGCATGGGCAGGTAGGAGACCCAGAACTCCAGGCCGTCCACGGTGGCGATGAAGGCGGGCACCCGGGGGTGGCTTTCGTCGATATCGCTGACGGCGCCGGGGCCGAAGGCGCCGCGGAGGGCCTCCACGGCGGGGGTGACGCCGGGCAGTAACCGATCCATAAGCAGGAGGGCCATGGTGTCCTCCTGAGGCGGCTGGGGCCACTGGGGGAGACCGGCTTCCGGGGGCTTGGCCTCACCGTTTTGCGGGGCGGCGTTGGGGGCTTTTTTCTTGAAGCGGTCAAACAGGCCCATGGGTATGTACTCCTTTCCAGCGTGAGGGGCGGTATGTATGGGCGGATACGCTCCGCCCGGCTTGCTCACTCAAAAATCATGGTGGCGAAATAGTCCTCTGGGGTCTCGGCCCGGCGGATCAGCTTTACGGTGCCGTCCTCCCTCAACAGCAGCTCCGCCGAGCGCAGCTTGCCGTTGTAGTTGTAGCCCATGGAGAAGCCGTGGGCGCCGCTGTCGTGGATCACCAGCAGGTCGCCCAACTCGATCTCGGGCAATTCCCGGTCAATGGCGAACTTGTCATTGTTTTCGCACAGGGAGCCCACCACGTCGTAGGTGTGGTCGGAAGGCCTGTCCTCCTTGCCCATCACGGTGATGTGGTGGTAGGCCCCGTACATGGCGGGGCGCATGAGGTTGGCCGCGCAGGCGTCCACCCCCACGTACTCCTTGTAGGTGTGCTTGAAGTGGAGGACCTTGGTGACCAGACAGCCGTTGGGGCCCAGCATATAGCGGCCCAGCTCGGTGTAGATGGCCACGTCCCCCATGCCTGCGGGGACGAGAATTTTCTCAAACTGCTCCCGGACTCCCGCACCGATGGCAGCGATGTCATTGGCGCTCTGGTCGGGGCGGTAGGGGATGCCTACGCCGCCGGAGAGGTTGATGAAGCACACATCGCAGCCCGTCTCCTTCTCCAGGTCGGCGGCAAGCTGGAAGAGAATGCCTGCCAGAGCGGGATAGTAGTCGTTGGAGAGGGTGTTGGAGGCCAGGAAGGCGTGGATACCAAAGCGCTTGGCACCCATGGCTTTCAGCTTCTTGAAGCCCTCGAAGAGCTGGTCCCGGGTGAAGCCGTACTTGCTGTCTCCCGGGGTGTCCATGACCTGGAAGCCCTCCTTGCTCTCCCCCAGCTGGAAGACCCCGCCGGGGTTGAAGCGGCAGGAGATGGTCTCGGGGACATAGCCCAGGGTATCCTTTAGAAAGTCGATGTGGGTGAAGTCGTCCAGGTTGATGACGGCTCCCAGCTTGTCCGCCAGAGCGTACTCGCCGGCGGGGGTCTCGTTGGAGGAGAACATGATGTCGTG
Source organism: uncultured Pseudoflavonifractor sp. (assembly GCA_947577065.1). Lineage (GTDB taxonomy): Bacteria > Bacillota > Clostridia > Oscillospirales > Oscillospiraceae > Vermiculatibacterium. The sequence continues at coordinate 6,146 of CANPTT010000040.1, read as the reverse complement.
GCCCTGGAAGCCGCATTTGTCGGAGAGCATCAACTCTGTAAGGGAGGAGCAGTCTACCCCGCAGCCTTCCTCCTGAAGGACCTTCAGAATGCCGGGGGTGGGCGTTGCCTTTACGGCAAAGTACTCCTTGAAGCCGGGATTCCAGGCAAAGGCGGCTTTCAAATTCCGGGCTGTTTGGCGAATGCCCATTTCATCATAGAGATGAAATGGGGTGGGGTACTGAGCGGTAATGGCTTGAAGTTGGGAAAGGGTGACAAAGGGGGTCTTCATAGAGGGAAACCTCGTTTCTCTTTATATTTTCCTTATCATAGCACCAGGGAAGGAAGACTGTCAACGGAATCATTTTATGGAGAAAATACAAAAATCAAAAAAGAAAAAAATTCCTCTTGACAGCAAAGGAAACCTTTGGTAGAATACTGCCCAATGAGAAAAGGGAGGGGAAGGCTATGACCAAGCTGACACGGCTTCGTGACCGCATTGGATGTGGGCGTTTTCTTTCCTTTTTTAATGGGCAATCTGTTTGTTGACGACCACCTTTTGTGGTCGTCTTTTTTTGCCCATCCCTGTGTGAGGTTCGGAAGAAGAGAAAGGAGAAATGAAATATGAATCAAGACGCCATCCGTGACGCACGTCAGTTGGGTGTGCCCAAAATGCTGCTGTTGGGCCTTCAGCACATGTTCGCCATGTTCGGGGCCACCATCCTGGTGCCCATTCTGGTCCAGAGCTATGGCCTTCCGCTGAATATCCAGACTACCCTGTTCTTCGCCGGGATCGGCACCCTGTTTTTCCATGTGTGTTCTAAGTTTAAGGTCCCGGCCTTTCTGGGTTCCTCCTTTGCCTTTTTGGGCGGGTTTGCCACCATCGCCGGAATGAGCGATGGGATCTATGCCGAGATGACCCCCGGAGGGAAGCTTCAGTATGCCTGCGGCGGCATCGTGGTGGCCGGGCTTCTCTACCTGGCGCTGGCACTCGTCGTCAAGGCGGTGGGCGTCCGCAAGGTCATGCGGTTCCTGCCCCCGGTGGTCACCGGGCCCATCATCATCTGCATCGGTCTGAATCTGGCCCCCTCCGCCGTGACCAATGCCTCGTCCTGCTGGTGGCTGGCTCTGGTGGCTATGGCTATCATCATCGTGTGCAACATCTGGGGTAAGGGCATGGTCAAGATCATTCCCATCCTCCTGGGTGTGGTGGGAGCTTACATCGTGGCTATCCTGGCCGGGAAGGTGGATTTCTCCGGCGTGAAGAACGCGGACTTGATCGGCTTCCAGCCCTTTATCACCAATTTCGGAGGCAGCGTGGCCAAGTTTGATCTCTCCGCCATTCTGGTCATGGCCCCCATTGCCATTGCCTCCATGATGGAGCATATTGGCGATATGTCTGCCATCTCTGCCACTGTGGGCAGCAATTTTCTGGAGGAGCCGGGCCTGCACCGGACCCTTATCGGTGACGGTATCGCCACCTCGCTGGCCGGCATGTTCGGCGGTCCTGCAAACACGACCTATGGGGAGAACACCGGCGTACTGGTTCTCAGCCGGGTCTACGATCCCCGGGTCATTCGACTGGCCGCCCTCTACGCCCTGATTCTCTCCTTCAGCCCCAAGTTTGCCGCCCTCATCGGGGCTCTGCCCTCCGCCATCATCGGCGGCGTCAGCTTCATCCTCTATGGCATGATCTCCGCTATCGGCGTACGCAACGTGGTGGAGAATCAGGTGGACTTCACCAACTCCCGGAACCTGATCATCGCCGCGGTGATCCTGGTCTGCGGCCTGGGCTTCTCCGGGGGGCTCACCTTCCAGGTAGGAGGCGCCAGCGTGACCCTCACGGGCCTTGCCATCGCTGCCATTGCGGGTATCCTGCTTAACGCGGTCCTGCCCGGCAACGACTACCAGTTTGGCAAGGACGACGGCCACAACTCCGGCAGCCTGGGCAAGTATTGACGGAAGCGCCCCCTTTCTAAGGGGCATGTGAGAAGGTTCCATTTTTCGCCTGTTCGGACCCGCCCCACGGCTTTTGGCTGTGGGGCGGGTTTGCTTTTGTCAAGCGAAGGTAGAATTATTTTTGAAGGCTATTGTATTTTTGTCACTATTTTGTTACAATTTATATAGTTTCATTTGGCTCGGAAGGAATACCAAAAAAGGAAAGGAAAGGTGAAGATCCATGAAGCACAAGAAGTTCTTGTCCCTGCTCCTGTCCCTGGTAATGGTGGCCGCTCTGGCCGCCCCCGCGATGGCGGCGGCTCTGCCTGCGGGCTGGACCCCCGCCGATGGGGCCCGTATGGCGGAAGATCCCAACGCCATCACGATCTTGCACACCAACGACACCCATACCTATATCGGAAATGTTCAGGAGGTAGGCGAGGGGGAGAAGAAGACCGAGGTCCCCGGTCTGCGCTACTCCACCGTGGCCGGCTATAAGGCGACGTTGAAGAACGTTCTGCTGGTGGACGCCGGAGACCATGTCCAGGGCACCGTCTACGGCGCCGAGGACAAGGGGCAGACCATCATCAAGCTGATGTCCGCCGCCGGCTATGACCTAGCCACCCTGGGCAATCACGAGTTTGACTACACCATGGACGGCACCAAGAATGTGGTGGAGTGGGCCAAGGAGAGCTTCCCCTATGTCTCCTGCAACTTCTTCTATAAGGATGAGCCCGTGCTGGAGCCCTACAAGGTCTTTGAGGTGGGCGGCAAGAAGGTGGCCTTTGTGGGCATCACCACCCCCGAGTCCATCACCAAGTCCACTCCCAAGTACTTTATGGATGAGAACGGCAACTATGTCTACTCCATTGCCGGCGGAAGTGACGGCACGGAGCTGTACGCCGCCGTTCAGACCGCCATCGACGCTGCCGCCAAGGAGGCCGATTACGTCATCGCCCTGGGCCACCTGGGTGTGGACGAGGCTTCCAAGCCCTGGCGCAGCGAGGATGTGATCGCCAACACCACGGGCCTGACCGCCTTTATCGACGGCCACTCCCACAGCGAGATCCCCGGCCAGGAGGTGGCCGATAAGAGCGGAAAGACCGTGCTTCTGGCCCAGACCGGTACCGCGCTGAACAACCTGGGCAAGTTGACCATTGCCTCCGACGGTACTGTCACAGAGACCTTGCTGACCATGGAGGATCTCTCTGGTGTGACCCCCGACGCCAATGTGGCTAAGCTGGAAAGCGAGTTCATCGCCAACGTGGACGAGAAGCTGAATCAGCCTGTGGGCGCCAGCGAGGTCAATCTGAATATCGCCGGGCCTGATGGCAAGCGCTCTGTCCGCAAGGAGGAGACCAACATCGGCAACTTCTGTGCCGACGCCTTTGTCTATGCCGGCGAGAAGGCTGGTTTCGAGGTGGATGTGGCTTTCAACCAGGGCGGCGGCATCCGGGCCACCCTGCCCGCCGGAGAGATTACCACCAAGATGATCAAGCTCTGCTATCCGTGGGACGGTGACGTGGCCATTAAGGACATCACCGGCCAGGAACTGCTGGATGCTCTGGAGTGGAGCTACCGCACCGCCAACGCGGCCAACACCAACGAGGTGGGTGGCTATCTGCAGATCGCCAACATGAAGGTGGAGGTCAACCTGGGAATCAAGTCCACCGTTCAGCAGGATGAGAATGGCGTGTGGTCCGGCGCCCCCACCGGCGATTACCGGGTACAGAAGGTGGAGATCCTGGACAAAGCCACCGGCAAGTACGTGCCCCTGGACCTGAACAAGACCTACAAGGCGGTGAGTGGTCCCTACCTGCTGGAGCAGATGGGCGACGGCTACAACATGTTCAAGACCGGCGAGCCGGCCAAGTTTGTGGCCAACGACTATGTGACCCTGGTGGACTACATTCAGTCCTTCCCGGTGAACGAGAAGACCGGCCTGCCCACCGTGGCCCTGGGCGTCGGCTATGACGAGTTTGTCCACACCGGCCGGATCAACTACGTCAATCGTCCTCTGGACCTGAATGAGAAAGAGTGGTGGTATGGCGCAGCCACCCAGGCTTTGGACGCCGGATTGATGGAGGGGACCGATAAGGGCTTTGACGCCCTGGCCGAGGTCACCACGGCCACCGTCCTCCAGACCCTCTACAATGCCCAGGGAAGACCCGATGCCACTGATGCTGAGGTCTGGTATACCGACGCTGTGAATTGGGCTGTGAAGAACAAGCTGGTAGAGGACTTTGCCGAGGACAAGACTGCTGCCCGCGGCGAGGTGAAGGAGATCCTGGACAGCTATCTGGATATGCTGGGCGTGACCACCGGGGAGCCGCTGATGAAGGGCAACGAGAAGGGGGATCTGATGCTGGATAAGGCATTGACCCGCTCCGAGTTTGCACAGCTTCTGGTGAATTTGACCGCAGTGCCCATGCCTCTGGCCTGAGCAAATAGCATAAAAAAGGGATCCGGAGTTTCTCCGGATCCCTTTTTTTATGCTTGGTTTGGCTTTTATTTGACGTTGGCCGCGGCGTTGGCGCCCGCGATCCGGCCAAAGACAACGATATCGGCCACGGCGTTGCCGCCCAGACGGTTGGCACCGTGTACACCTCCGGTGACCTCGCCGGCGGCATACAGGTTGCCGATGGCGGCGCCCTTGGCGTCCAGGACCTCGGTTTCAGTGTTGATCTTCACACCGCCCATGGTGTGGTGGATGCCCGGGGCGATCTTGATGGCGTAGTAGGGAGCGGTATCCAGAGCATTGGCAAAACTGGTGCGGCCAAACTCGGCGTCCTTGCTGTCGGCTACGCACTTGTTCCAGGTCTCCATGGTCTTGGCAAGGGTGGCCTCAGGGGCGCCCATCTCCTTGGCCAGAGCCTCATAGGTGTCGCCCTGAACAGTGAAGCCCTTCTTGATGTAGCCCTGAATGGTGGCGGAAGCATCCACCATCTTCTGATCCACGATCAGATAGGCGTAGCCGCCGGTTTGGGCCAACTCAGCGGCGGAGACCGCGTCACGGGTGCCCACCTCGTCGCAGAAACGCAAGCCCTCCTGGTTGACCAGGACAGCGCCGTCGCCCCGGAGGCCCTCGGTGATCAGGGCGGAGGTCTTCTGCTCCACAGTGGGGTGGATCTGGATCTGGTCCATGTCCACGGTGGCGGCGCCGACAGCCTCAGCCATCTTAATGCCGTCACCGGTGCAGCCGGGGGCGTTGGTGGTGACAAAGCCATCCAGAGAGGGCTTCAGCTCAGCTACCATCTTCAGGTTGGCGCCGAAGCCGCCGGTGGCCAGGACCACGCTCTTGGCATTGACGGTGAGACCGGTGGAGGATGCCTTTACACCCACAGCCTTGCCGTCCTGCATGATGATCTCATCCACGGGGGTGTCAAAGATGATCTCCACCCCGGCATCCTTGCAAGCCTTCTCCAGGATGGGCACGATGTAGGCACCCACATTGGTCTTCTGACCGGCGTCATTCTTGGGCCAATGGATGCGGTTGACGCTGGCGCCGCCAAAGGCACCCACATTGTCCAGGTTGGCACCGATGCCCTTCAGCCACTCCACACCGGCGGCGGAGTTCTTGGCCAGCACGGTGACCAGGTCCAGATCATTGACGCACTTGCCGCCCACCATAGTGTCCAGGATCATCAGGTTGACAGAGTCAAAGTAGCCCTTGGAGCCGGCGGCTTTCCAGTCGTTATACTCCTTTTGAACGGTGGCCACAAGGTCCTTCAGCTCAGGATAGGTGGCAGCGGCGGTGGAGAGGGTCTTCTCCAGACCGGCGCTCTGCTTGAACTCATAGTTGTCCTGATAGGGGGTATCGGCAGCATTCATACCGCCGGTAGACTTGGTGGAGTTGCCGCCCACCAGGCTCAGCTTCTCTACCAGGACCACCTTCTTGCCGGCCTGGGCGGCGGTGATGGCGGCGGTCATGCCGGCGCCGCCGGCGCCCACCACCACAACGTCAGCGTCCTTGGTGCTGGGGGTGTTGGTATTGGTGTTGGAGCCGCCGGGGACCAGGGTGGAGGGGTCCACGCCGGCGGACTTCAGCGCAGCCTCCACGGCCTCGATGACGCCCTTGCTGGCGTAAGTGGCGGCGGTGATGGTGTCCACCTTGGTGGACTGGACCTCCACGATCTTGGCGGGGATCTTCTCAATGGCGGGAGTGCCGATGCCCGGGGTCTCGCTGTTCTCGGTGACCTCGATCTTCTCGATCCGGGTGGCGGACAGGGT
>CANPTT010000039.1 GCA_947577065.1 uncultured Pseudoflavonifractor sp. | reverse complement strand
ATGGGGGTGGCCGGTTGTGCCGCCTGTTGTATGGGTTTTGTGTTTATTTGTGTTATAATTTTATAATTAATTTTGTAAAAAAAAAACCGCCGGGAAGACCCCGGCGGTTTTTTTTATGAAAAAAAGGGAAAACTGGACAGAGAAAGGGGGCACACCCATGAAAAATGAGAACGCTCTGTATGCCTTGACCTATGGACTGTTTATCCTGACCGCCCGGCAGGCGGGTAAGGACAACGGCTGTATCGTCAATACGGTGGGGCAGGTCACCATCTCCCCCAACCGGGTGACGGTGGCGGTGGATAAGACCAACCTCACCCACGATATGATCGCCCAAACGGGGGAGCTTGCCGTCTCGATCCTGTCGGAGGCGGCGGACTTTGAACTGTTTCGGCGGTTTGGCTTCCAATCGGGGCGGGAGGTGGATAAGTTTGCCGGTTTTTCCGGAGCCCGGCGGGGGGAGAATGGGGTGCTGTACGTGACCGAGGGGACCAACGCCTATCTCTCCTGCAAGGTGGTCTCCGCCACCGATCTGGGCACGCATACTCTCTTTTTGGCCGATGTGACGGATGGAGACATGCTCTCCCAGGTCCCCAGCGTTACCTACGCCTACTATCACGCCCATATTAAGCCCAAGCCCCAGGCGACCCCCAAAAGCCAGGGGGAGAAAAAGCGGTGGGTGTGCAGGGTGTGCGGATATATCTATGAAGGGGAGACTCTGCCGGAGGACTTTATTTGCCCCATCTGCAAGCACCCGGCCTCTGACTTTGAGGAAATGAAGGAGAATTGACCGTTTGAGACAGGGACCTTTCCGGCTGGGGGTGTGTCCGCGTGATCACTCCCCTTCCTCCCTCTCCAGGACCACCACCCGGATCTCCAGGACCCGGCGGTGGTCCACCCTGGTCACCGTCACATCCAAGCCGTCGGACTGGAACCGGTCCCCCTCCTCGGGGACTCTCCCGATCTGCTCCATGACCCAGCCGGAGACGGTGTTGGCCTCGCACTCCCCTGTGAGGGCAAACAGGTCGTAAAGGTCGGAAAGGGCGGCGTGGCAGGCGATGAGATAGCTGCCGTCGGGCTGCTTTTTAAATTCTTCGATGACCTCGTCATGCTCGTCCCAGATCTCGCCTACCAGTTCCTCTACGATGTCCTCCAGGGTACAAAGGCCCTCGGTGCCGCCGTATTCGTCTACCACCACTACCATGTGGGCTTTTTTTCGCTGCAGAATGCGCATCAGGTCGGAGATCTTCGTGTTTCCGGTGGTGTAGAGAATGGGGGAGATAAGGGCGGCGGGGTCCGATTGGCCCCGGTAGCGGGCGATGTGAAAATCCTTCTCATGGATAACGCCCAGAATGTCGTCCATGTCCTCATGATAGACGGGCAGACGGGAGTAGCCGCTCTCGGCAAAGGCGGCGGCGATCTCCTCCATGGTGGCGGTGTCCTCCACGGCGGTGATGTCCACCCGGGGGGTGAGGATCTCCTGGACCTCCATGTCTCCAAACTCGATGGCGGAGCGGATGAGCTCGCTCTCATGCTGGTCCAGGCCTCCCTCGGTCTCGGCCTGTTCCACCATGGTGACCAGCTCCTCCTCGGTGATGCCCTCCCCCTGCCTGGGGGGGAAGAGGATGGAGAGGAGCTTTTTCCACTGGGAGAAGAGCCAGGCCAGGGGGGTAAAGAGGGCCATGAGCAGGCGCATGATGGGGGCGGCAAACATGGCAAAGCTCTCGCTTCGCTCTTTTGCCAGGCTTTTGGGGGAGACCTCGCCAAAGATCAGGATGACAATGGTGAGAACAATGGTGGAGACCACCGGGCCATAGGCCCCCAGCAGATGAGAGAAAAGGGCGGTAGACACGGTGGTAGCAGCGATATTCACCACATTGTTTCCGATGAGAATGGTGGTGAGGAGCCGGTCATAGTCCTCCGCCAGACTGAGGGTCCGTCCGGCCCGGCGGTCGCCTCCATCGGAGCGGGCCTTCATGCGGACCCGGTTGAGAGAGGTAAAGGCGGTCTCGGTGGCGGAGAAAAAGGCGCTGAAGGCTACGAGAAGAAGGATGGCGACGATCATCGTGATACTGGCACTGTCCATAGGGAATGGATCACACTCTCTTTCTGATTAAAAAAAGTGGGGAAAGCGCGCGAAAGGACAGACTTACCGAGGGGTAAGACTGTCCTTGTGGAAACAGGATATGGAGTTGGGACAGGGCGGAGGTTCGTCCACAGGGGCTCACCGGTCCTTTACGCTTCTTGATGTGGAATACTATATCATAGGTATGGGGAAATTGCAAGGGCCGCAGGTATAATTTCCTCTTGCGAATGGAAAAAAACGGGAGTATAATGGCCGCAGAGCACTCTTGCTTTGCAAGAGCGCCGGGCTGTCGCCCTCCCCCCGCATTGCGGGGGCCGCGCCATTGGAGGCGTCACAAAAATGCCCTTGCAAGCAAGCATTTTTGCTTCCTGGTATAATCGCAGCAAATCAAGCCCTATGAGGAGTTGACTATCATGCAGGAATTTCCCATCACCCGTGCCGCAAGTTTGAAGCCCAAGCCCGACCCCAAGACCCTGGTCTTTGGCCGGAGCTTCAGCGACCACATGTTTGTGATGAACTATGATACCGAAAAGGGCTGGCACAACGGGCGCATCGTACCCTATGGGCCCTTTGAGCTGGACCCCAGTGCCATGGTGCTCCACTATGCCCAGGAGGTCTTTGAGGGCATGAAGGCATACCGTACCCCCGATGGCGGAGTGCAGCTCTTCCGCCCTATGGAGAATGCCCTGCGTCTTCAGTCCTCCTGTGAGCGGCTGTGCATTCCCGCCATCGATCCCCAGACCGTGGTGGACGCCATCACCCAGCTTGTGAAGGTGGAGGCGGACTGGGTTCCCAGTGAGCCGGATACCAGCCTCTATATCCGTCCCTTCGTCATTGCCACCGACCCCGCCCTGGGAGTCCACGCTTCCCATACCTATATCTTTGCCGTTATCTGCTGTCCCGTGGGCGCTTACTATAAAGAGGGCATCAACCCCGTCCGCATCTATGTGGAGGACGAGGACGTCCGTGCCGTTCGGGGCGGAACGGGGTACACCAAGTGCGGCGGAAACTACGCCGCCTCCATCCGGGCCGGCGAGCGGGCTGAGGAGAAGGGTTACGCCCAGGTCCTGTGGCTGGACGGCGTAGAGCGGAAGTACATTGAGGAAGTGGGATCCATGAACGTGATGTTCCAGGTGGACGGCACGGTCATCACCCCCAAGCTCACCGGCTCCGTCCTGCCCGGTATCACCCGTAAGAGCTGCATCGAGCTCATCAAGAGCTGGGGCATCCCGGTGGAGGAGCGGCTTATCACCGCCCAGGAGCTCTTTGACGCCGCCGAGGCGGGCAAGCTGGACGAGGCATGGGGCACCGGCACCGCCGCCGTGGTCTCCCCCATCGGAGAGATGGGCTGGGAGGGCAAGCACATCACCGTCAGCGGCGGCAAGATCGGCACTCTGACCCAGAAGCTCTATGACACCCTGACGGGTATCCAGTGGGGCAAAATTCCCGATGAGCACGGCTGGACCGTTAGAGTCTGCTAAGACAGAAATAGAAAAAACGGCGTTCCGGTTTTCCGGAACGCCGCTCTTTTTTGTACTTGTCTCTTACAGAACCAGAGAGGGGGCGGAATAGGCACGGGACTTCAGCTCGCTGTCCAGCAGGTACAGGGCCCGGGCATCGCCGCCGAAAAGCTCCATCTTGGAGATCATGTCGTTGGCGTTGGTCTCCTCCTCACCCTGCTCCTTTACAAACCAATCCAGGAACTGGGTGGTGCGGAAATCCTTCACCTTGGAAGCGGCGTCATAGATGGTGTGGATGAGGTCTGTGACATATTCCTCATGCTTCAGACCGGCCTTGAGGACGGTCATGGTATCGGTCAGCTTCACATCGGGCTTGGCGATGGCGGCAAGCTCTACAGCCACATTGTTATTCTGGAGATATTTGACAAAGAGCATGGCGTGGTCCATCTCCTCCTTGGCCTGCACCTCGTACCAGTTGGCAAAGCCATCCAACCCCACATGCTTGAAATAGTTGGAAAAGTCCAGGTAGAGATAGGCGGAGTACATCTCTTTGTTGACCTGGTCATTGAGCAATTCGATAACCTTCTTATCCAGCATAATAAACGCTCCTTTTTGATAAATTGATATGGAAAGCTATGTATCGGCATTATTATAGCCCTCCATTTTTGGACTGTCAAGATTGCCGAGTCCCTTGCGGGAAGGCTTTCCCTGTGGTAAAATATCTTTACCGGGCAAAGCCTGGAATATCATTTGAAGGAGTGCGTTCCCATGATCGTTATGCCTCTCTGCATTGTCTCCGCTCCGCGCAAGGTCTGAGGAACGCCTTGTACCGGAGCTGAAAATCCAATGTTCCCCGGACTTTGCGCTTTCATTCCATCATAAAGGAAAGAAGGAGTAAAGTCATGCCTCTCAATACGTTTTTGTCCGATTGTAAGTATCTTCTGATCCTCTGGTCCACCCAAGCACTGTCTCAGCTGGGCAGCGCCATGACAGGCTTCGCCCTGGTGCTGTGGTCATACAGTCAGTATGGCTCCGCCCTCACCACCGCCCTTTTGACTATCTGCTCCTACGCCCCCTATGTCCTTCTCAGCGTCTTTGCCGGGGCCCTCAGTGACCGCTGGGATAAAAAGCGGATCATGCTGACCTGTGATACCCTGGCGGCGGTGTGTACCCTGGGAGTGCTGGGACTGTGGCGGGCCGGGGCGCTCCAAATCTGGCACCTGTATCTTGTCAACGCCCTGAATGGCCTGATGAACACCGTCCAGCAGCCCGCCTCTGATGTGGCGGTGAGCCTGCTGACCCCGCCGGAGCATTACCAGCGGGTGGGGGGACTGCGGGCTTTCTCCGGCTCTTTGGTGAGCCTCCTTACCCCCATGTGTGCCGCGGCCCTCTATGGCCTTTGGGGTCTGGGGGCGGTGCTCTGGTTCGATCTTGGGACCTTTTCCGTGGCGGCGGTGAGCCTGCTGCTGTGGATCCCCATTCCTCCGGACCGGAAGGGGGAGCAGGGTTCCGAGAGTCTGCTGCAGGCGGCCCGAGGCGGGCTTGTCTATCTTCGGGACCACCGGGGGGTACTGGATGTCATCTTCTTCCTGGCGGTCATCAATCTGACCGCCTCCATGTTCAACGCCGCCCTGCCCGCCCTTGTCATTCCCAGGGGGGGAGAGAGGACCCTGGGGCTGGTGGAGACCTGCGCCGGGGCGGCGGGACTGCTGGGCGGCCTTCTGGCCGCGATTCTGCCGGAGCCCAAGAGCCGGGTCCGGGTCATCTGTAACAGTCTGCTGTTTTCCATGAGTACGGAAAATTTTCTCCTGGCCCTGGGTCGGGGGGCGCCCGCGTGGTGCGTGGGCTCGGTTCTGGGATGGCTCCTGATCCCGGTGATGAACGCCAACCTGGACGCCCTTCTTCGGCTGAGTATCCCCCTGGAAATGCAGGGGCGGGTCTACTCTGCCCGGAACACCCTGCAATTTTTTACCATCCCCCTGGGCTATTTTCTGGGCGGGGTGCTGGTGGACCGGGTGTTTGAGCCCTTCATGGCGGGACAGGACCCCGGCGGGGTGCTGTGCGCCCTTTTTGGGACGGGGAAGGGGGCGGGAGCCGCCCTTTTTTTTCTGGTCATCGGCATTTTTGGGGCGCTGAGCTGCCTGCCCGCCCGGTGGGACAGATACATCTGGGAGTTGGAGAAGAGATAAAAAAGGACGCTTCGGGAGAACCCGAAGCGTCCTTTTTCATTGGTAAAGCCTTGTCATCTCCCCGTAGAGCTTGGTCAGATCCCGCAGGATCTCGGTGTGCTCAAAGTCCCGGAGGTAGAGCAGATTGGTCTGCCGGACCATGCTCAGGTCCTCGATGGGCAGGGCTGTAAGCTTGCCCTTGCGCAGCTCATCCATACAGGCCGACCGGGCCAGGATGGAGACGCCCATCTCCTTCCGGACCAGATCCTTGATGGTGGCGATGTTGTCCACCTCCAGCATTACATCAAAATCCTCGATATCCAGTCCCATGCTCTCCAGGTTGGAGACAAACAGGTTCCGGGTGTCGGAGTCGGGTAGGCGAAGGATCATCCGCTCCTTCTTCAGCTCCTCCAATGTCACCATGCTCTGCTTTGCCAGAGGGTTGCGGTTGGCCATGACGCAGACCAGATAATCGGTGTCCAGCATCACCGCGCGGATGTTGGGATCGCTGACCCGGCCCTCTACGATGGCCAGATCGATGCGGTAATCGGTGAGCATTGCATAAAGATTATTTATGGTTTCAGTAACGATAGTTATGTTTATGCCCTCGTGATCGGCGCTGTATTTGGCAAGGACCTGGGCGGCCACGCCGCTCTCGGCGGTCTGGGTGATCCCCACCCGGAGGGAGGTGATGTTCCGGCTGGAATCGGCCAGCTCCCGGAGGAAGTTGTCGTTTAAGGCCGCCGCTCTCCTGGCGTATTTGATGGCCAGCTTTCCGCTCTCAGTGGGCAGAAGCGTTCCCCGCTTCCGGTGAAAAATGCGGATACCCCACTCCTCCTCCAGCTGGCGGATGTGATGGCTTACCGCCGGCTGGGTCAGAGACAGGGCCTGAGCCGCGGCGGTAAAGCTGCCCTCCTGACAGACGGTGAGAAGGGTGACGATCCGATGGTCCAGCATAAGCTCACCTCATTATAAAAAATAATAGATACGTAAAAAATAATAATTTGCATTTATGTGATTTCAGTGTATCATATGGCGTATTAAACTGCAAGCGGTTTTTTAAAACCGGAAAGGAGGGCCCGCTATGCTTCATTGGGAACTGGGGCTGCCCCGGCAGGCGGTGATCCTGCTGTCTGTGGCGATCATTCTGCTCTCCGGGTTTCTGATGACCCGGCTGACCAAGCGGCTCCATCTGCCCAACGTCAGCGGCTACATTATGGCGGGGATCCTTATTGGCCCCGGAGTCCTTGACCTGGTGCCCCGGGAGACGGTGGCGGGGATGGATTTTGTCAGCGACGTAGCGCTTGCTTTCATCGCCTTTGGGGTGGGTAAGTTCTTCAAAAAAGAGGTCCTGCGGGAGGCGGGGGGCAAGGTGGTGGTCATCACCCTGCTGGAAAGCCTGCTGGCGGGGTTTTTGGTGAGTTTAGTCATGTTTTTTGGGTTCCATCTGGACCTCCCGTTTTCCCTGCTGCTGGGGGCCATCGCCACTGCCACCGCCCCGGCCAGCACCATGATGACCATCGACCAGTACCACGCCCGGGGACCCTTTGTGAACCTTCTCTTGCAGGTGGTGGCCTTTGACGACGTGGTGTGCCTTCTGGTGTTCAGCGTGGCCTCCACAGTGGTGTCCGCCCAAGGCTCTGTCCGGGTAGAGACGGTCCTGCTGCCCCTTCTCTACAATGGGGGCATGATGCTTTTGGGGGCGGTATTTGCCCTGATCCTCAGCCGCCTTCTCGCCCACGGCCGGAGCACCGACAACCGGCTGATCTTGGCTATCGCCATGCTGCTGGGGCTGAGCGGGATATGCACCGCCTTGGAGGTATCGCCCCTTTTGAGCTGCATGGTCTTTGGGGCGGTCTATATCAATCTGACCCATGACAAGGTCATTTACCGACAGATCAACGCCTTTAAGCCCCCAATTTTGTCCCTGTTCTTTGTGGTGTCCGGCATGAATCTGGACGTGGGGGCCTTGGCAGCCTTTGGAAGTATCGGGGTGGTCTACTTTTTGGTCCGTATCGTGGGCAAATATGCCGGAGCGTGGCTGGGCTGCGCCGCCACGGGGATGGACAGGAAGAGCCGGGACTATCTGGGCTTGGCGCTGGTGCCCCAGGCGGGGGTGGCCATCGGCCTTGCCCATCTGGGCCGAAGGATCCTGCCCGGGGAGTATGGCAGCCTTCTCATGACCATTATTCTGGCCTCCTCGGTGCTCTATGAGCTGATCGGTCCCGCCTGCGCCAAGCTGGCCCTGTTCCGCTCCGGGGTCATCCAGCGGTCGGAGACCGGAGAGGAACGGCTGGCGGCGGCGGAGCCGGAGAAAAGCGCGGGATGACAAAAGGGAGGCGGCTGGGATCAGCCGCCTCCCTTTTTTGTTTGGACGGGCCCTTGCATTTGTGGAATATCCCGGTATAATAAGGATAATGTTTTTTCATTCCATACTGCGGGAGAGATCCTTATGCCGGATTCCATTCAAATTCGGGGCGCCCGGGTCCACAATCTGAAAAATATTGATCTGGACATCCCGCTGGGAAAGCTGGTGGCGGTATCCGGACTGTCAGGGTCCGGAAAGTCTTCTCTGGCCCTGGGGGTCCTCTATGCCGAGGGCTCCCGGCGGTACTTGGAGGCCCTGTCCACCTATACCAGAAGGCGGATGACCCAGGCCGCCGAGGCCAAGCTGGACAGCATCGAGAACGTCCCGGCAGCCCTGGCCCTCCACCAGCGGCCCGGGCTGCCTGGGGTCCGCAGCACCTTCGGTACCATGACGGAGCTTTTGAACAGCCTGCGGCTCATGTATTCCCGCCTTGCCAGCCACCGCTGCCCCAATGGACATTACCATCCCCCCACCATGGCGGTGGCGGCGGGGCGGGAGCTGGTCTGCCCGGAGTGTGGAGCTCAATTTTTTGCTCCTGGCGCGGAGGAGCTGGCCTTCAACAGTCAAGGGGCCTGCCGGACCTGCGGGGGCATCGGGGTGGTGCAGAGGGTGGATGAGAGCACCTTGGTGCCCGACGAGTCCCTCACCATCGACGAGGGGGCGGTGGCCCCGTGGAATAGCCTCATGTGGTCCCTGATGACCGACGTGTGCCGGGCGATGGGGGTGCGTACCGATGTGCCCTTTCGGGAATTGACCGAGAAGGAGCGGGATATCGTCTTTCACGGGCCGGCGGAGAAGAAGCATATTCTCTACCACGCCAAGAAAAAGACCGATTCCAACGACTTTGCCGAGCTGGACTTTACCTACTATAACGCGGTCTATACCGTGGAGAACGCCCTTTCCAAAGTGAAGGACGAGAGCGGGATGAAGCGGGTGGAGAAATTCCTCCGCCGGGACCTCTGCCCGGACTGCGGCGGGACCCGGCTCTCCCCGGCGGCCCGGGCGCCCAGGCTCCGGGGCATTGGGCTGGACGAGGCCTGCCGGATGACCTTGGAGGAACTTACCAAGTGGGTGGACGGGGTCCCCGGCACTCTGCCGGAGGAGATGTGCCCCATGGCCCAGAGCATCTGCCAGTCCTTTCAGACCACGGCCCGGCGGCTTTTGGAGCTGGGGCTGGGCTACCTGACCCTGGACCGGGCGGGAGCCACCCTGTCCACCGGGGAGCGGCAGCGGGTCCAGCTGGCCCGGGCGGTACGGAACCGGACCACAGGGGTATTATACGTATTGGACGAGCCATCCATCGGCCTGCACCCGGCCAATGTGGACGGGCTTTTGGGTCTGGTCCGGGATCTGGTGGCGGGGGGCAATTCGGTGGTGCTGGTGGACCACGATACCCGGGTGCTGAAGGCCGCCGACTGGCTCATCGAGATGGGGCCGGGTGCGGGGGCCGACGGGGGCCGGGTGCTGACCCAAGGGACGGTGGCCCAGACGGCGGAAAACCCCGACTCCCTCATCGGGCCGTTTCTGGCCGGGAAAGAGACCGCGCCCCTCCGCCGGCAGGCGGGGGAGGGGGAGATGTTCCAAAAGGGCCGCATCCGCCTGCGTACCGGGCCGCTCCATACGGTCCGCCCGCTGGAGCTGGACCTGCCCAAGGGCCGGCTCATCGCCGTCACCGGGGTGTCCGGTTCGGGAAAGACCACCTTGGTGCTGGAAAGCCTGCTCCCCGCGCTGGAGGCCCAAATTGCCGGAGGTCCCCTCCCCGCCCACGTCCGGGCCTTGGAGGCGGAGGGGATCGGGCGGGTCAACCGGATCGACGCCACCCCCATCGGCAGCAATGTCCGCTCCACCGTGGCCACCTACAGCGGGGTGCTGGACGACCTGCGGCGGCTCTACGCCAACACAGAGGACGGAAAGCGGCTGGGGTATAAGACGGCGGATTTTTCCTACAATACCGGCTCTCTCCGGTGCCCCACCTGCGATGGGACGGGCCAGATCACGATGGATGTGCAGTTTTTGCCCGATGTGGACATTCCCTGCCCCGACTGCGGCGCTTCCCGGTACGGGAGGGGGGCGGAAAAGGTCCTTCGGTATCCCAAGGGGGGCGGGGAGGGGCTTTCTCTCCCGGCGCTGATGGGGCTTACCATTACCGAGGCCTTGGAAAAGCTGGCCGACGTGAAAAAGGTCCGGGAGCGGCTGGAAATATTATCCGGCTTAGGCCTTGGCTACCTGACCTTGGGGGAGGCCACCCCCGCCCTCTCCGGGGGGGAGGCCCAGCGGCTCAAGCTGGCCGCCGAGATGGGAAGGGCGCAGGAGGACGCGCTGTTTGTTTTTGACGAGCCTACCATCGGTCTGCACCCCTTGGATGTGCGCGCTCTGCTGGAGGTGTTCCAAAAGCTCATAGACAGCGGCGCCACGGTGCTGGTCATCGAGCATGATTTGGACATGATCGCCGCCGCCGACTACGTGGTGGATATGGGTCCCGGCGGCGGGGAGGCCGGAGGCCGGGTGGTAGCGGTGGGAACTCCCGGCCAGATCAGGGAAAACAGGGATAGTGTAACGGGGAGATACCTTTGATAAAGAGGACGGCTAAGTCCAGCCGTCCCCTCATTTTTTATCTCCCCTCCTTGCAACCTGTCCTGCGGTCTGGTATGATAGAGGGCAGAAACGAAAAAAGGAGAAACCGCCATGAGCCGTGCCGATGAATTTTTCCTCCAAAACTGCCGGGACATCCTCGCCAAAGGGGTCTGGGACACCGACCTGGCCGTCCGTCCCAAGTGGGAGGATGGGACGAGCGCCCACACCGTAAAGCTCTTTGGGATCGTGAACCGCTACGACCTGCGGGAGGAATTTCCCATCCTCACCGTCCGGCGGCAGTACCTGAAAAGCGCCATCGACGAGCTTCTCTGGATCTGGCAGAAGAAGTCCAACAGCATCCATGACCTGGGAAGCCACGTCTGGGACGCTTGGGCCGACGAACAAGGCTCCATCGGCAAGGCCTACGGCTACCAGTTAGGGGTAAAATATGACTTTCCCGAAGGGCGGATGGACCAGGTGGACTGGATCCTCCATACCCTGAAGCACAGCCCTGCCTCCCGGCGAATGGTCACAAGCCTGTTCAACCACCATGACCTGAAGGACATGGCCCTTCAGCCCTGCGCCTACTCCATGACCTTCAATGTGTCGGGGAATGTTTTGAACGGCATCCTGAACCAGAGAAGTCAGGATATGCTCACCGCCAACGGCTGGAACGTGATGCAGTACGCCGCCCTTCTCATGATGATGGCCCAGGTCTCCGGCTTGGTCCCCGGGGAGCTGGTCCACGTCATTGCCGACGCCCACATCTATGACCGCCACGTCCCCGTGGTGGAGGAGCTTTTGAAGCGGGAGCCTTACCCCGCCCCCAAGGTGATCCTGGACCCCACAGTCACCGATTTCTACGCCTTCACCAAGGGAAGCTTCACCACGGAGGGCTACCAGTACCACGAATTGAATGGAAAAATTCCTGTGGCCGTATAAGTTATGCAAACTGGGAGGGAACGCCATGAACACCATTGTGGCTGTAGATGAAAACTGGGCCATTGGAAAAGACGGGGACCAGCTTTGTTATATCTCCACCGATCTGAAGCGGTTCAAGGAGCTGACCACGGGCCACCCGGTGATCTTGGGCCGCAGGACCTTGGCCACCTTTCCCGGCGGCCGGCCCCTGAAGGGGCGGCGGAACCTGATCCTGTCCCGGGATCCGGCCTTTCTGCCGGAGGGGGCGGAGGTGTTCCGTGATGTGGAGAGCCTTCTGGCCCAAGCCCCGGAGGATAGCTTTATCATCGGCGGGGAGAGCATATACAAGGCTCTTTTGCCCTATTGCGATAGGGTATACGTCACAAAGATCTCCCGCAGCTTTCCCGCCGACACGTGGTTTCCCAACTTGGATGAGGACCCCTCCTGGCGGGTGGGGTGGGAGGAGCCGCCCTTGGAGGATGGGGGGCTTTCCTTTCGGTATGTGACCTACGAGCGGGTGAAATGATGTATATAGACCACATCCGGGCCTATGTCCCCCAGTCTCCGGCGGAGGAGGCGGACAAGAGGCAGATATTAGATTATGTCAACCGATTTCCCGATACCATCCTGACAAGGGAAAATCCCATCGCCCACATCACTGCCTCGGGCTTTATCCTCAGCCGGGACGGAAAGTGGGTCCTGATGGCCCACCACAATATTTTCAAGGTGTGGGCTTGGACGGGAGGCCACGCCGACGGAGAGGGCGACCTTCTCTCGGTGGCCCTGCGGGAAGCCCGGGAGGAGACGGGGGCGGCCCATATTGAACCTCTGTCCGCCGCCATCGCCTCGGTGGAGATCCTGCCTGTCTGGGGCCATGTGAAGCGGGGGAAATACGTCTGCGCCCACCAGCATCTCAACGTGTCCTATCTCCTCACCGCCGACCGGGACAGCCCCCTCACGGTCCGGGAGGGGGAAAATACCAAGGTGGCTTGGCTCCCGGCGGACAAGCTGTTGGAGCTGACCAACGAATGGCAGATGGACGAGGTTTACATAAAATTATTGGAGAGGGGCAGGACCCTCTTAGGATAGAAAAAAGCGGCCCGGTCATGGTGGTGACCGGGCCGCTTTTTGGTTATTCCTGTTCGGAGGCCCAAGGGATCAGGCTTTCGATAAGCTTGAGCTGTCTCTCGTTCAAGGGGCGAAGCTGTTCCGCCACATCTTTCCAGCGTTCGTCCTGCTTGCGGACCGTGCCCACAAGAAATTCGTCAGGGGTGGTTTCCAGGGCGATGGCAAGGCGCATAATGACCTCTGTGGAGGGGATAGATACGCCGCGCTCAATATTTGAAAGGTATTTATTGGCGATTTCGGCTTTCTCTTCCGCCTCTGCCTGCTTTAATTTCAACTGTTTTCGGCGGCGGGCGATCCGCTTGCCGATTTCTTTATAATCCAGTTCCATAAATTCCACCCCTTGTCCTTATCATAAGGAAAAGAAACGGAATATAAACATACTATAGAACATAATCCATCTTGACATATGAGTAAATTCAACTTAAAATTGGAATACGACTTGAAGGTGGAATGAAACATGGGGAAGTATAGAAGATGGATAGGAATTATAGGCGTTTTCATTGCTCTGTTAGGTTTTTTTCTCCCCTTTGAGCCTTCCCGCTCTCTGTTCACGATTTTGGAAAATGAGCCGATCCCCTTTTTCTCTCCTCTGATAGTTCTGCTGATGGCCCTGATTTTGGTCCTCCAAGACCGGAACCTCCCTATCGCCCAATTGCTGAGCGTGCTCCTGTTTATGGGCTGGCTGTTCCTCTATGTCAATATCCTGTTTGTATATTTCCCCGTTTTCTTTGAGGAGATGGGTCCGGGACCCACTCTGATCCCCTTGGGCTTGGTGGGAATGATCCTCGGCTTCTACGAAGAGTAGGTTGCCCTTTTTTTTGTTCTCTGGTATGCTGTTTTCACAGAAAGGAGCGTACCAACTATGAACAGCTACGTAACGGGGCCGGTCATCAAGGCCCTGCGGGAGAAAAAGAACTATACCCAGAAGCAGCTTGCCGACAGGCTCTCGGTCAGCGACAAGACCGTCAGCAAGTGGGAGACCGGCCGGGGCCTTCCCGACCTGAGCCTGCTGGAGCCCTTGGCCTCCGCCCTGGGGGTATCGGTGGCTGAGCTCCTCTCCGGGGAGCAGATCACCAACCAGAACCGGTCCGCCAACCCCCTGCGGGGAAAGTTCTACGTCTGTCCCGTCTGCGGCAACGTGATCCACGCCATGGGGGAGGGGGCCTTCCACTGCTGCG
>CANPTT010000038.1 GCA_947577065.1 uncultured Pseudoflavonifractor sp. | reverse complement strand
GGACCACGTGGACATGCGGATGTACCGGGTCATCTACGACGCCATTGAGGAGATCGAGACCGCCATGAAGGGCATGCTCTCCCCCAAGTTCAAAGAGGTGGAGTTGGGCCAGGCCGAGGTCCGCAACGTCTTCCGCATCACCGGTGTGGGTATGGTGGCCGGTTGTTACGTGATCAACGGCCGGATCCAGCGGGGAGCCCAGATGCGGCTTCTGCGGGACAACATCGTCATCTACGACGGCGCCATCGCCTCCCTCCAGCGCTTCAAGGACAGCGTGAAGGAGGTAGCCCAGGGCTACGAGTGCGGCATCACCTTCGAAAAATGGCAGGATATCAAGGAGGGTGACATCATCGAAGCCTTCCTCATGGAGCAGATCGAGGTCAAATAAGGAGACAGGGCGGGCCCCAACGCCCGCCCTGTTTTTCAATCCAGCCAGTCCCACAACGCCCCGGCGGCCAGGCTCAGTCCAAACTGGACCCCTTTTTGAAAGGAATACTGTCCATAGGCTCGGACCGGGTCATCTTTCAAATAATCCGGGGCCATGTCCGGCCGATAGCTGGGTACCCAGGCCAGAAAGAGCTGTTCAAAGAAACCATCCATATTTACACCTCACTTAACAATTTGCTAATTATATTATATAGCAAATTGCTAATTTGTCAAGGGGGTACTTATGCTAAATAAAAAAGAATTTGGCCTACGTTTACGGGAAGTACGCAAACAAAACGGTGAACAACAGAAAGACCTTGCGGATTTTTTGCAAATCACGACTCCCCAAATCAGTGACATGGAAAATGGTAAAAAGACAACTA
Source organism: uncultured Pseudoflavonifractor sp. (assembly GCA_947577065.1). GTDB lineage: Bacteria > Bacillota > Clostridia > Oscillospirales > Oscillospiraceae > Vermiculatibacterium. The sequence goes on along the minus strand of CANPTT010000038.1, from coordinate 13,072 downwards.
CCCTTGAAAGATTGGTTCTGATCTGCGAACACTATCACATATCCTCCGACTACCTCCTGGGTCTATCCGACACCCCCTGACCCCACCCTCTCCCTTCGTGGGGCGCGACGACCCGGCGCGCCACCCAGGCATGGCACTATCCCACGTAGGGGCGGATTCCAAACCCGCCCTGCGGCACCCTCTCCCAACCCGCCCCCTGTCCTACCAACAGCAAGGCGCCCCTCCAGGCCCTTGCCCTTCGTAGGGGCGGATATCATCCGCCCCTATCCCTCTATTATCACTGAGTAATCCTGGGGGACTATTCTTTGAGGCCAAAGAACAGCCCCCCAGACTCCCCAAGAAAGCCCCAGAGGGGGGATTTCGATTTCCCCCCTCTGGACTCCCCCTTAAAACGACCAAAGAGGGGGGACTGCGGTCCCCCCTCTTTGGAAACTCCCCATAGCTGTCCTACTGTTTGAAAGCCTCCCCCAGCGGCTTACTCCGTAACGCCGCCGGGGTTGGGTGGGGTTGTGTTCTGTTGGACCGTGTTCCTGCCCCAAGGTCCGACACGCCGTAGGGCGGGGGCTTGCCCCCGCCGCCATCTGCGCCCCGCACCACCCAGGCGGCGTGAATTACAACGCACAGCTCAAAGGTCACGCTGCTGTCAGCGGCAGCGGCGCAAGAAGAAACACGGGTCATTTTGAGGGAGCCGCCGGTCAATAACGGGCGTAACCTTAGGGGTTTCATTCGAGGGTTAACATTTCTGGATTGGTACTCTTTACGGTTGTACCGCAGCTCGTGGTTCGTTCCGCTGGTCTATGCCCTTTAAGATTCGGAGTCCAGAACCGCTTCTAAAGCGGTTTTGGCCCCGGCTGGGAAAGCCAAGAAATAAACCCCCCGGCCGTGCAGGCCGAAAACTGATTTTCAAAAAGAAAATCCCGCCTTATTTTAAGTTAAAAAATAGCCCCTATCCATCACAAACGAGGTGAAAGTATATGTCCGCAACCCGCATGGGCCGCATCAACGAGGAGATCCAGCGCACCCTCTCCGAGCTTATCCGCACCGTCAAGGACCCCCGGGTCCACGGTCTCCTCTCCATCACCGCGGTGGACACCACCGCCGACCTCAAGTATGCCAAGGTCTATGTCAGCTCCCTGGATCAGAGCGACATGAAGGAGGTCCTGAAGGGCCTCAAATCCGCCTCCGGCTATCTCCGCCGGGAGCTGGGCCACACCCTCTCCCTCCGCTCCACCCCGGAACTGACCTTCCTCCAGGACGACTCCATGGTGAAGGGCGCCCACATCCTCCAGGTCATGGAGGACCTGGACCGGGAGGGACGGCTATGACCTGGGATTATCAACAGGCCGCCCAATTCCTCCACGACCGCGACGGCTTCCTCCTCCTGACCCACCGCCGCCCCGACGGGGACACCATCGGCTGCGCTATTGCCCTTTGCCTCGCCCTCCGCAAACTGGGCAAGACCGCCTACGTCCTGCCCAACCCCGACGCCACCTCTCTCTTTGCCCCCTATTGGGGAGAGGTCCTGGCCCCCGCGGATTTTCAGCCGGACACGGTGGTAAGCACCGACATTGCCAGCGAGGGCCTGTTTCCCGTCAACGCCGAGACATATAAGGGCAGGGTAGATCTCTGCCTGGACCACCACCCCTCCAACACGGGCTTTGCCCGGTATAACTGTGTGGAGGCGGACAAAGCTGCCTGCGGAGAGCTTATCTACCGCATCGTCACAGTGTGGTTTCCCGTGGACGCCCACATCGCCCTGCCCCTTTATGTGGCCATATCCACCGACACAGGCTGCTTTGTCTACTCCAACACCACCCCCCACACTCACCGGGTGGCGGCGGCGCTGATGGAGACAGGTATTGACTACGCCGCCGTCAATAAGCGGCACTTTCGCACCAAAAGCTACATCCGCCTGCGGCTGGAGAGCCGCATGATCGAAACCATGGACCTTCACGATGAGGGCCGGACTGCCATTGCCGCCATCTCCCTGTCAGATATGGCCGAGTTCGGAGCCGCCGAGGAGGACGTGGAGGACATCGCCGCCGTGGTGGGCCAGCTTGCCGGAGTCCATACGGCGGTGACCATCCGGGAGCTGAAGCCTGGCGAGTGCAAGCTCTCTGTACGCACAGCGGCAGATCTGGACGCCTCCAGGGTCTGCTCCCTGCTGGGCGGCGGCGGTCACGCCGCCGCCGCAGGCTGCTCCGTCATGGGCAGCGTGGCCGAGGCAAAGGCCGCGGTCTTAAACGCCATTCGGCAGGTGCGGGATCATGGCTAACGGTATTCTTATCATCAATAAACCCCAGGACTGGACCAGCATGGACGTATGTGCCAAGCTGCGGGGTGTATTCCACGAAAAGCGCATTGGCCATGGGGGCACTCTGGACCCTATGGCTACCGGGGTGCTACCCGTGTTTGTCGGGCGGGCCACCCGCGCGGTGGAGTTCGCGACAGAATCCGAAAAGGAATATATCGCCCTTCTACAACTGGGCGTTATTACAAACACCCAGGATTCCACCGGGGAGGTATTGGAACGGCGGCCTGTCACCGTGGGCCGGGAGGAGCTTCAAGCCCTTCTGCCCCGGTTCACCGGACCTTTGGAGCAGCTCCCGCCCATGTATTCGGCGGTGAAGATCAACGGCAAGAAGCTCTACGAGCTGGCCAGGAAGGGCCAGGAGGTAGAGCGGCAGACAAGAAAGATCACCATATATGAATTGGAATTGTTGGAGGAGGGTCCTGGCGGACCGGATACATACCTTCTTCGGATCCGCTGCTCCAAGGGAACCTATGTCCGGACCCTCTGCCACGACATTGGTCAGGCCCTGGGCTGTGGCGGCTGCATGTCCTCTCTGGTCCGTTCCAAGGCCGGCGGCTTCCCCCTGGCGGAGAGCCATTCCTTGGAGGCGGTCGTCAACCACCCCGACCCCACTTCCCTTTTGCTCCCGGTGGACAGGCTGTTTTCAAGCCTCCCCTCCCTGCGGCTCAAGGCCCAGGGGGAAAAGAAGGTCCGCAATGGGGTATCTCTCTCCACGCCCAAGCTAAAGCCGGGAGAATACCGGGTCTATGGGGAAGCGGGGAGCTTCCTGGCCCTGTGCCAGTGCAAAAACGGAAAGTTGACTACCGTTAAAAGCTTTTTCGAGGTATAAGCCTATGCAAGAGAAAAAATGTGTCGTGGCGTTGGGGTTCTTCGATGGAGTGCATATGGGCCACGGGGTCCTTCTCTCCCTCTGTGCCCAGCGGGCCAAGGAGCTGGGCGTCATTCCCGCCGCCTTTACCTTTGACCTTCACCCCTCCGCCCTGATCCCCGGCAAGGAGCCGGTGCCCCTGCTCACCACCCCCGCCGACCGGAGCTCCCTTATGGACCGGCTCTATGGCATCCAAAGGATCATCATCGCCCACTATGACAGGACCATGATGACGACTCCCTGGCGGGAATTTGTCACCGACTACCTTGTCCGGGACCATGGCGCAGTCCATCTGGTGGTGGGCCACGATTTCCATTTTGGCCACAGGGGCGAGGGGGACCCCCAGAAGCTCCGGGCCCTCTGCGCCGAGCTGGGGATCGGCTGTGACGTCGTGCCCAAGGTGGAGCTGGACGGGATCACCGTCTCCTCCACCCACATCCGCCGCCTCATCTCCCAGGGAGATATGGCCGGGGCCGTCCGGTTTCTGGGCCATCCCCATGTCCTTACCCATACGGTAAAGCACGGGAAAAAGCTGGGCTCTACCCTGGGCTTTCCCACGGTGAATCTCACCTTCCCCCCCGGCCTGCTGATCCCCGCCTACGGAGTTTACGCCACAAGGGTATGGGTACTCCCCGAGTATCCCGACCACCAGGAGCATACGCCCGGGTCGGGCCCCCATCCGGCGGTGACCAATGTGGGGATCCGGCCCACGGTGGACGACGGGGAACGGGTGACGGCAGAGGGCTTTTTGCTGGACTTTGAGGGCGATCTGTACGGTCGAACGCTGCGGATAGAGTTTTACCACTATCTGCGCCCTGAAAAAAAATTTGGCTCCCTGGAGGCGCTGCGGACAGAGGTCATGCGCAACGCCCGGCAAACCCGGGATTTTTTTGCCCACTCCCCCGGATAGACCGCCAGCCCCTATGAACTCTCCCCGAAAGGAGGGCCGTCCCATGTCGGCTCAGGCTTTAGGAAAAAAGCGGCCCCTGTGCAGGCAGATCTATCCCCTGGCCCTGGGGTACTGTGCCCTTTTGACCATTCTGGCTCTTATTTTAGATGGGCCCGCCCGGATCTGGGCGGGCCTTCCGATCATCCTCACCTCTCAGAGCGTTCTCATCACCGACTATGTGGCTCTGGGGGGTGTGGGGGCGGCCCTGGTGAATTCCGCCCTGGTGGTGCTCTCCTCCCTGGTCGTTCTCCGTCTGGCGGGGAGCGAATGGAATGCGGGCACCGTGTCCACCCTGGGCCTTCTGGCCGGGTTCTCCCTCTTCGGCAAAAATTTCTTCAATATCTGGCCTATCATCCTGGGTTCCCTCCTCTCCGCCAAGGTCCGGCGCCTCCCCTTCTCCTCCTGTGTCAACACCGGGCTTATGGCCACCACCCTGGGGCCTCTGGTCAGCTTTGTCTGCTTCTCCCAGAACCACCCCTACCACCCTATCCTGGGCCTTTTCCTGGGAGTTCTCATCGGCTTTGTGGTCCCGCCCCTGTCCCAGGGGACCTTCCGCATACAGGGCGGCATGAACCTCTATAATATCGGCTTTGCCTGCGGCCTCACCGCCATGGTGCTGATGCCTGTGCTCCACGCCACAGGCATCGACCCGACCACCGTCTCCATCTGGTCCAGGGAGTACTCCCACCCCCTGGGGGCCTTCGCGGCGGGGCTGTGTCTTTTCTGTCTGACCGCGGGACTTTTCTTCGCCGGAAAACCGCCCAAGGAGATCTGGACCCGTTACCTGGCCCTGCTGAAGGGATCGGGGCGGGCCCCCTGCGATTTCCTCGCCTGCCACGGCGGCGGGGCAGTGTTGGTCAACATGGGTCTCAACGGTCTTCTCTGCCTGGGTTACCTTCTGCTCATCGGCGGGGATGTGAGCGGCCCCACCCTGGGCTGTATCCTCACTGTCATGGGCTTTTCCGCCGGCGGCAAGCACGCCCGGAACATTCTTCCCATTATGGCGGGGGTAGCCCTGGGCGGCCTTACCATGCAATGGAATGCGGCTGACCCCGCTTCCCAGATGGCGGCTCTCTTCGGGACCACCCTGGCCCCCATTGCCGGATGCTTCGGCGCCCCCGCCGGGATCTTGGCCGGGTTTCTGCACGGTTCGGTGGTCCTGCGCACAGGCGGCTTTGTGGGCGGCGTAAACCTCTACAACAACGGGTTTTCCGGCGGCCTGACGGCCCTCTTTCTCGCCCCCGTCCTCTCCGCCTTTTTCCCCCGGGCCGCTGAGAAAACCGACCTATAATGAATAAAGGAGGGCGTCTCTCAGAGACGCCCTCCTCTTCTTTCGCCGCTGCCTATCCCTCTCCCCGGCGCCGCCGGATAATTTTTGTAGTAAAATACCCGTCCCAGCCCCCGGCCCCGGTCCAGATCGGAGGAGCTCGTCATGAGGATCAAAAGCCTTCTCTTCGCGCCGTACGTCCCGTCCATCCCCTTCTCCGCCCTTATCCCTGCCGCGGCCCCACTGATACCGTCCGGTCGCATTTCTCCGCCAGCTGGGGGGAATGCCCCGTAAGGAGAATGGGCTTTCCCAGTTCCCTGAGCCGGTCCAGAATACGCTCCGCCCGGGGAAGATCCACCCCGGCGAAGGGCTCATCCAAAAGGAGGACCTCCCCCTCCGCCGCCAAGGCGCGAGCCAGAGCCGTCCTTCTCGCCATGCCACCCGAGAGCTCTCCCGGCAGCTTGTCCCCGGCGTCGGCAAGCTCTGTCAGCTCCAGCCAGCGGGCGGCCTCCTCCCGCCTGGCCTTGGGAAGCACCGCCTCCACCTGCTGACGGACCCCGCGGCCGGGAAACAATCTGTCCTCCTGAAAAAGAAGCACCGGACGGCCGGGGAGGACCACCGTCCCCGCCTCCGGGGACAAAAGCCCCGCCAGCACCCGCAAGAGGGTCGTCTTTCCCGCTCCCGAGGGTCCCGAAAGAAAGGTCAATCCCTCTCCCTTTATAGTTAACATAAAATTAGAAAGCACCAATCTATCCCCATAGCGGACAGTAACGCCCTTCGCCATTATCACTTCGCCCCACCCCCTCGCCAGGGCTGAAGCGCCAGCCTCAGGACCCTTTCTGTAAAAAGGCTCAGCAGGATCGTCACCGTTGTCCAGGCAAACAGACCGGGGACGTCCAGATAGGCTTTGGAGATCTGAAGTCCTGTTCCAACCGCCCATTTAGGTTGACATAATACTTCTGCGGCAACTCCAGCCTTCCAGCTGAGACCCAGGGCGGTCTCCCACCCGGCAGCCAGGGCGGGGAGGGCGGCGGGGAGATAAATGTGGGTCACCCTCCGGCAAGGGCTGAGCCTGTATGCCCCGGCCAGTTCCAAAAGCAGGGGATCGGCGGCGGCAAGCCCCTGCCGGGCAGCGCGCCAGACCACCGGAAGGCCCATGAGAGCGGCCACCGCCACAGGCACCCGGCCCGTGGGCAGCCAGAAATAGAGCAGCAGAATGAAGGAGACCACCGGCACCGTCCGCACCGCCCGGAGGGCGGGGGACAGCAGCAGCTCTCCCCACCGGGAGGCGGCGGTGAGGATCCCCAGGAGCGTACCCAGTCCGGCCCCCAGCAGAAAGCCCAGACTGATCCGGCCCAGGCTGAGAAGGACGCTGCGCCAGAACTCTTCTGTTCCCACCAGGGTCAAAAGCGTGTGAAACGCCGCCCACGGCGAGGGAAGGAGCAGCTCCTTCCCCACCCAGGCGGCGCACAACTGCCATGCCCCCAGCCAAAAGACGGCGGGGAGCAGACGGTATATCCACTTATTTTTCTTCTTACTCCCCACGATAATAGAAGGCCCCGTCGGGGATGGAGCCGCCGATGGCGGCGGGGTCAGCCTGGAAGAGCACCTGATAGTAGCCCTGGATGCCGTCCATCATATCGTCCCCGGTGACAAAGCACAGGTTGGCGGCGGGAATGGCCTTCTCCGCCACGGCGGCCTTGGGCACAATGCCCTGCTTCTCTGCCAAAAGGGCGGCTTCGGAGAGGTTGGCGGGGTCCGTCATATACCGGATGGAATCCTCATACTCGGCCAGGAAGGTCTCCACCGCCTGGGGGTTCTCCTTGGCAAACTGGGTCCGGACCACTACGCAGCCCATGGTCAGCACCCCGTCTCCCCCGGCGTTGTCCCACTCCTCAGTGAGGTCCAGGGCCTCCCGCACGTCCCCATTCTGCATCAGCACCGCCGTGGCGGCAGGGACAGGGAGCATACACACCTCCGCCTCCCCGGACGCCATCAGGGCAGATACCTCGTCGGTGGAGGAGTGCCACAGGAGGTCCACCGTCTCCGGGTCCACCTCGTTCTGCTCCAGCAGGTAGTTGAGCACAAATTCCGGGTTGGCCCCTTGTCCATAGGCATGGACGGTCTTGCCCTCCAGATCCGCCATGGACTGGATGCTGTCGCCGTTTTCCAGGATATACAGCACCCCGTAGGTGTTCAGGGCCAGGAGCTGGACGTCCCCGTCGTTCTTATGGTACAGGATAGAAGCCATATTGGTGGGCAGGGCGGCGACGTCCACCTCTCCCTTGGTGAGAAGGGCCACCGCCTCAGCGGGGTCGGCGCAGAGGAGGAAGTCGTATTGATTTCTCCCGGAAAGCCGGTCCATCCCATTATCCTCCATGAGCTTGGCCGCTCCCAATCCGGTAGGTCCCTTCAACATGGCCACGTCCACCTCCACTGGCTCCGGAGCGGGGGTGGGGGAAGGCTCCGCCGTAGGGGCCGGCGTGGGAGTCGGCGTGGGTTCCGGGGGCCTGGGCGTACAGGAGCACAAAAGGGTCAGCCCCAGGCTCAGGGCGATCAGTCGGTTCCGCTTCATAGCTATCGTTCCTTTCGCTGGTTTCTCCCATAGTCTACAATTTCACTTGGATATTGTCAAGCGGGAATCAAAGATCATCCGCCCCTGGCGACCGCTCTCTCACTCTCCGCCCCCGTTGGGATCAAAGCAATAGCCTTTGCCCCAGACGTTTTTGAGGAAGCGGGGATTGGGCGGATCGTCCTCCAGTTTTTTGCGCAGATTGTAGATGTGGACCGTCACCGTCCGGTTGTCCCCGTAGCTCTGCTTCCCCCAAATGATTTTGTAAAGCTCTGCCGCGGAAAAATACTGGTGGGGATTCTGCATAAAAAAGGCCAGCAGACGGGACTCCATAGACACAAGCTGAATATTCCTCCCGTCCTTATGAAGGATGTGGTTCTGGGCATCCAGAGAGAAATAGGCGCAGGAAAACCCGGAACCGGGCACCGCCTCCGCCTCCAGCCGTGCCCGGCGCAGATTGGCCTGGATACGGGCGTGGAGCACATCATTGTCAAAGGGCTTAACGATATAATCATCGCCACCCCGCTCCAGGGCCCGGATAATGGTCTCACTGTCCCCCAGACAGCTGATAAACAGGATGGGACAGTGATACCACTCCCGCAGCTGCCCACACAGACTGATCCCGTCCATGTCGGGCAGCATGATATCCAGCAGGATCACGTCATAGCCGCCCCGGGCGGCGACCCACGCCTGCTGGGCGTCCCTGACCCAGTCCACCTGATAGCTTTCACTCTGACCCAGATAATATTTGATGATACGGGCGATCTCAGGATCGTCCTCCTCCACCAGCAGCACATTGGTCACGCGGGGCACCTCCGTTTCTTTCAAAAGGATTGTACCATAAACAGGATCTATGATACAATATTCCCGTTTCCTACCGTTTCGCAACAGGATGTGATGGCAATGAAAAAGCAGCTTCAGGGGGCTTCCATATTCCTTCTTCTTTTAAGTCTGTGCAGCTTTCTCTGGCTTGGCTTCAACAGTCTGACCCCGGTACTTCCCAGCGCCTGCGCACTGCCTGATGATTTGAGTTTGCGGCAATATGCGCTCTCCGGCGCCGCCTGGGACGAACATCTGGGGGGATATCGCCTTACCTTTATCGGTAGCACCGCGGAAAATCTGGTCCTGACGGTGGCCGACATGGACGAGGCGTCCGTCTTTTTTGGGGAGAGGAGATCGCCGCCTGGGGAAGCAGAGACCTCTACCAACGGGTGCGAACGGTATCCCTTCCCGCGGAGGCCATCAACAACCACGGCGGAGTGGAGCTGCTTTTCCGTTCCGCTTCATGGGGCAGCGGCACAAAGGAGCTTCTCAGCCGGCAGATCATATCGGTGGCAAAGCTGATGCTGGGAGGCACAGAGATCGCGGAGAAGGTTTCTGCTCTCGCTTTTGGGGCAGCCATGTTTTCCGCAGGGCTTCATGTGCTGCTTATCGCCAGCAGTCTGGCCCTCTACCGGAGAAAGCGCTCGGAAAAATATCTTCTGTTTCTCGCCTGTGTGGCAATGGTATCTTTGACAGCCACTCTTCTCACCGCCAACATCGCCATCATCCCCGTCCGCATCAGTACCTTTCAGATCCTGCGCCCACTGATCTCCATCTGTCCTGCCGTACTCCACGCAGCCATCGGACTGTCCCTGTTTGATCAGGATGTCCCCCCGCGGCTGCAGCGCTTTTTGACTGTCCGGACGCTGCTCCTTACTACGCTGGGACTGGTGGCTCTGCGGCTTATCAGCAGCTACAGCATCTATACCGCCGCACGCTGGGCCCTGATCGTTCCCGTGGTGTGGACTCTGTCCCACGCCTGTATTCGAAAGGAGCCCGAGGCTTGGATATTGCTGAGCGGGTACGCCCTCAGCGAAGCGGTGGTCGTATTCCTCTTTCTTATCAATAACTTTCAGGCTGCCGCCTCCGGCTCTCTTATCGTATATCTGCATATGAATCAGTTCAGCTATCTGTTTGTCCTTCTCTCCGCCATGTTTGTCATAAACCGGCGCTTTGCCGACAAATTTCAGGAGTCCGAGTCTCTCTCCCAGGCCCTTTCCGCTATGAATGCCGAACTGGACGCCCTTGTGGAGGAGCGGACCAGGCAACTCCTGGAGGAGCAGAAAAAGAGAAACAACATGATGACCAATATTTTCCATGATCTGCGCAGTCCCCTCTTCATCCTGCGGGGAAACCTGGACCAGCTTCACCTGCCCCAGGAGGAGCTTTCCTTAAAAGCCGTCATGGAAAACAAGCTCTCCTTTCTCACACGCCTCACAGAGGATCTGTTCCTGATCTCCAAGCTGGAGGATGGCGTGGTCCTCTACGAGGAAAACCCTACGGATCTCTCCCAGCTTTTGCGTGCATTGGCACAGTCCAATCAGGGGACCGCGGAGCCGGAGGGGATCGAACTGTTCTTTCACTGTGAGAATGCGCTCACAGTCTGGGCCGATCACCAGCGGCTCCAGCAGGCCCTTCAAAATCTGCTGGATAACGCCTTCCGGTACACTCCCCGGGGAGGTCAGGTAAAACTGGAGGCCCTCCGTGAGGGAACAGAGGCCGTCATCCGGGTCACCGATACCGGTACAGGCATTTCCCCGGAGGAGCTCCCCCTGATTTTTGAGCGCTACTTTAAAAGCAGCCGGGCCAACCACCCCCGCTCCTCCGGCCTGGGCCTGTATATCGCCAAGGAACTGATCGAGCATCACCGGGGGACGATCGGCGTCCAAAGTCAGCTGGGCGTTGGCTCCTGCTTCACCGTGCGTCTGCCATTATTGCACAAAGAGAACAAATAGCGGCTGAAATCCAAAAAGGACTATGCGTTTCGCATAGTCCTTTTTGATGAAGCAAACGCTTATTTCAGCACGTTCAGTCCCGCAATACGACCGAAGGTCAGCGCATCGGCCACCGCATTGCCCCCCAGGCGGTTGCCCGCATGGATGCCGCCGGTCACCTCCCCTGCCGCAAAGAGACCGGGGATCACGTTTCCATCCGTGTCAATGACCCGTGCCTCAGTATCGATCTGTACCCCGCCCATGGTATGATGGACATTGGGCTTGTGAGGTGTGGCATAGAAGGGCCCGGTCTCGATCTTCAGCGCCATCACATCCTTCCGGAAGTCGGGATCCACCCCGGCGTCCACATAGGAATTGTAGGTAGCCACCGTATCGGCCAGCACGGCGCCATCCATCCCGATCTGGGTGGCCAGCTCCTCCAGGGTATCCGCCCGCCAGACATCGCCGCGCTCTACCCAGCCGTCCAACTGCTCCTGGGTATAGCGCACGGCGGCAGAATTGATGTCGTCAATGCCGTAGAAAATGCCGTCGGTCTGCGCCCATGCCGCAGCGGCGATCACATCCCGGGCGGCGTATTCATTGACAAAGCGTACCCCCTCCGGATTGACATACAGAGTGTTTTCCGGTGCGCTCTGCAAACCTGTGCTATCCAGATGGACCGGATGGGAAAGGGCCATCAGCTGTACAAACTCCATTCCCACCAGATTGGCGCCAATGTCACGGCACATGAAGATACCGTCGCCGGTGATGGTGGCGGCACAGTCTGTTGTCAGATCATCAGGAAGCTCCGGCCAGAAGTTGTTGTACTCCTTGACCAGCTCCACACTGCCGCCATAGCCTCCGGTGGCTACGATCACACCCTTCTCCGCGTGCAGGGTCACGGGGGTACCGTCGTTCTTTTCCGCATTGACGCCCACAACCGCGCCGTTCTCCACGATCAAAGATTTTCCGGCGGTTGCCAGCATGATCTCTACCCCCAGGCTCTCGGCGTAGGGCTGACCGCAGGTAAAGAAGGCGCTGCCCTTGGAGCCGGTATTCTGGTGTCCACGCTTCCAGAGTCCGCCGTACACCGTGGCCAGTTCGTCCTTCCATTCGATACCCCAACCGGCAGTCCAGCGGATGGTATCCAGACTGTTTTCGCAAAGAGTTCTAATGAGGTCATAGTCACCGCGATACCATTTGCCATCCAGATCCTGGCGGGAACCGCCCTGGTAGCACTGGATGATATGCAGCTCCACCGAGTCAAACATGTAGGTGGTATCGCCGGCCAGATACTCTGTGATCTCCTGCTTCAAAGCTGTCAGAGCAGGGGCAAAGTCTCCGTAGGTGGACTCATCCTCCTCCTCCAAAAAGCCCTTGAGGGTCTCAAGCTGACCGGGGGCAGTCTCGATCTTCCCCTGCAGCTCCGGATCCGCGGCGTTGACCTGCCCGCCGGAGAGAAGAGTATTTCCGCCCAGAAACTCTCCCTTCTCCAAAAGGATCACGGACGCTCCCTCCTCGGCGGCGGAAATGGCGGCAGAGATACCGGCCCCGCCGCCGCCAATAACGATCACATCGGCGGTCAGGTCCATGGCCTCGCCGGGTCCGGCAGAGGAAACGACCTTTGCTTTCAGCGCGGCGATATCAGCCCCCGCCGCGGTCAGCGCCTGCTCCACAGCGGTCAGCAGTCCCTCGCTGGAAAGGGTTGCGCCCGACACCGAGTCAATTGCCAGAGACTGATTCTCGATAATGGCCTCAGGGATCTGGGCAAAGGGCGTGGCGCAGATCCCCTCCGTTTCCATGTGGTCGGTAATCTCAATGGATTCAATGGCACTGTCGCTGACGGTGACGGAAACAGTGATATCACCGTTCCGTCCGGCGGCCTTTCCCTCATATGTGCCGGCCATATAGGAAAGTCCGGCATTCTGCACGGGGGACGCCTCGGGGGATGGGGTGGGAGACTCCTTTGCGCCACAGCCGAAACAGCTCAGCACCAGAAGTCCGCTCAACAAGAGCGAGACTGCTTTTGTGGATGTTTTCATCATGATCCTCCTTCTCCTTTCTGTTTGTCAAAATGCAAACAACCCTTGACGGGGTTAGTATATCATTTCCGATGAGGGCCGCGGGTAAAGTAAATATCAATTTTACTCACGATACCAAACAGAGCGCCTTCGTCAAACCCGGCGTGCCTTTCTCTGCCGGATCCGAGAAAAACAAATACCATTTTTCCCCGTTCTGCATAAGATGGGTTACGAGAAAGGAGGTACTACTATGATGGCAAGGCGATCTAACCGTACATACCGCTCCGCCGCCCAGGCCCACGCCAAGGTGACCGCCGCCCGGCAG
>CANPTT010000037.1 GCA_947577065.1 uncultured Pseudoflavonifractor sp. | reverse complement strand
CTATTTTTTCTCATTTTCGCTGTCCGAGTTTCTCAAAAATTTTGTCGCGCTACAGTGAAACGATCTTTTTCTTCATGTTGTTTCCTCCCATTTCAGGTTTTCCTCGAACCTCAAAAAGGAAAAGGTCCGCTTTGGTAGGATTACCAAAACGGACCTTTTTTATTCCCCGCCTTACTCCCAAAGCTTTCGGTAAAGCTCCTCCACATCTTCCCCCGTCATATCCCGCAGGGTATTTTGCGGACTGCCGCTGTCCATGGCGTCCTGGGCCATTTTTGTGATATGTCCAAAGAACTCCTCCCGGTCGATGCCATACTCTGCCGGGGTAGGCGTCTCCAGCTCTTCCACAAGCCCTCTCAGCGCGGCAAGGAATTTTTCGGCCGCGCTCCTCTCTCCATCGGAAGCGTCCGCCGCGCCGATCGCCCGCCCCAGCTGTGCGAACCGACCATATGCCCCCGGCAAAGCAAAGGTGAGGCACGTCTCCATGAGCATGGCATTGGAGAGGCCGTGAGGGACATGGAACAGGGCCCCAATGGGACGGCTCATGCCGTGGATCAGGGTAACGCTGGCGTTGTTGAAGGCAATGCCGGCCTCCAGGGCGGCCACCGACATCTCCACCCGCGCCTCTACGTTTGCCCCGTCACGGAAGGCGGTGGGGAGACTGTGGAAGATGCGCTTTACCGCCGACAGAGCGAAGGTGTCGGACATGGTCTGGGCCTTTCGGGAGGTGTACGCCTCCACCGCGTGGCACAGGGCGTCCAGACCTGTGGACGCGGTGATCTTGGGCGGAGCTGTCATCGTAAACTGAGGGTCGATAACGGCAAGCCCCGGCATAAGGCACTTGCCCTTGAGCAGCATTTTGATATCTTTTTCGGTATCGGTGATAATGGTAAACTGGGTACACTCCGACCCGGTGCCCGCCGTAGTGGGAATGGCGGCCATAGGAGGCATCGGCACTTCAATGACCCTACCCATAAAATCAGAGATCCTTCCGTCATACCGGGCCAGAACGCCGATGGCCTTCATGGAGTCTAAGGCGCTGCCGCCCCCCAGACCCACCAGGAAATCGCAGCGGTTCTCCCGATACGCCCCCACTCCCGCCTCGATCATCTTGTCGGTCGGTTCTCCTGTGACCCCGGAGAAGACGGCGTAGTCCACGTTTTGGTCCTTCAGGGCCTCCTCTACCTTGGCGCAATTTCCCAGCTTTATCATCATTTCATCGGTGACGATGAGGGCTTTCTTCCCCATTGTCCCCAAGGTCTGGGCCGCCATGTCCAAAGCGCCAGCCCCAGATATGATCTGCCCGGGCACAATAAATTCTCTTGCCATAGCTGTCACTCTCCTCCCATCAAAATTTCGCGTCGTGGAGCCAGGTATACCGCTCATCCTCACACCGGTCGGTCTGGAGCCAGGGCCTGCCGGGCAGGTGGCGGATCATCCAGCAGGTATACATCTGAAAGCCGGGAGCCACCGCCTGGGGGTGAAGCTCCCCGCCGGGAATGGCCGAAAAGCTGCCGTCCACACTCTTGAAGACTTCATCCCCCACAAAACTGGCCCCAAACCCCTCAGGCCGGTCGAACTTAAAGTAATACGTCTCAGGCTGGGGATGGCGGTGGGGCAGGTATCCCGACCAGTTGCCCCGGTCATTGAGCACCTCCCCCAATACCATGTTGGACCAGGGGGCAATGTCGTGATCGAAGACGGTATTCACCCGTCGCTTCGCCACATCCCCGAACTTACCCAGGCAGGAATACCCCCAGGGGGCGTCGGCCGGGGCATAGAGCCTGGATGCGAACTCCCTTTCATTTTTCGTGCGCTGAACCAAAATTTCCGTTTCCGTCCCGGCCTCCACCCGGACCTCCACACCGGAGCAGACATGGAGACACCAGGGTCCCTCGGTAAACACATCCTTTCGGCTGACCTCGGCGGAGATGCCGCCACCGAAAAAAACAGCCTTGCCGGCAAGCAAAAGAACGGCTGTCTCCTCCCCTTCCCGGCAAAATATGCGCTCCTCTCCCCGCTTCATGCGGTAGACCCGGATATCCATGAGCATATCCCGATACTCATTGTCATAAGTGGTCAGGATCTTCTCTCCCCTGCCGTCAAATTCAGGGTATCCAAATACCTTTCCCATATCGCTTTCCTCCCTTTTACGCTCTGGCCACCATTTCGCCAAACTGCTCCTTTTCCGCCTTGATAAAGGCGTGGACCTCCTCCGGCCCCGGAAGGGCGTCGGAGCAGTTGTTACTGCGGACCATCATGGACGCCTCAGCAGAACCGAACTCCAGACAGTCGATGATCTCCCACCCCTGATAGAGTCCATAGAGGAAACCGGAGCCATAGCCGTCCCCGCCCCCAAAGCCCTTCCGGGCAGAGACCGGGAAGGGCTTGATGGAAAACTTCTGCCCATCCCGGGTAAAGGCGTGGGAGCCCTCCATACCGTGCTTGATGACCACGATCTTGGCGTTGTGCCCCTGCCAGTAGGCGGCGCTCTCCTCATCGGTCATGCCGGGGCGGATGAGCTTTTCGGTCAGGTCAAACTCCTCCCGGGAACCCATGATGATGTCGGCCTCCTTGGCCACAATGGAGTAGTAGACGGAGATCTCATCGGTGTTGTTCCAGTTATACTCCCGATAATCGATGTCAAAGATGATCCGGGTCCCCACCTTCTTGGCCAACATAACGGCCTTGATGGCAGCCTCCCGGGAGGGGCTCTCCGCCAGGGCGGTCCCGGAAATAAGGATGGCCTTGGCCCTCTTGATGTAATCCTCCTTCACATCGTCCACATGGAGCTGAAGGTCGGCGATGCAGTTGCGGTACATAAGAATGTGGCTTTCCTTGGGGGAGAGCATCTCGGTGAATGTGAGACCCAGCTTCTCCCCCCCGGTGCACCTGGTGATGCAGGAGGTATCTATGCCCTGCTCTTTGAAATAGTCCACCACAAACTCCCCAAACTGGTCGTCGGAGACCTTGCCGATAAAGCCCGCCTTAAGCCCGTGGTGCGTCACCCCCACGGCGATGTTGGCGGGAGAGCCACCCACATATTTCTCAAAATAGTGGACCTTCTTCAGTGGCTTGAACTCCTCCTTTACCTCATCGCTGTAGGCCGGGTTAAAGTCAATGGCCACCCGCCCAAGCAGGATAAGATCAAACTCTCTGGACTGGTCAAACTGAATGTACATGCGCTTCCCTCCGCTCTGAAATTGTATACAATTTACACCCCTATATTATAGTCCTATTTCCTCCGGTTGGCAAGTCATCTTTCCCACCTTTGCGCATAAAAACGGCCCCGAAAGATCACGGCATCCCACAGTCATCAAAACCGCGGCGCCCCGTGATCTTTCAGGGCTGTTATTCGTTCTCTTTCAGTAGCGGGACAGGAACTGCCTTGTCCGCTCCTCTTGGGGAGTCTCAATGACCTGGCGGGCAGGGCCCTGCTCCACGATAAGACCGCCGTCCATAAAAATGACCTCGTCGGCCACATCCCTGGCAAAGGCCATCTCATGGGTGACAATGATCATGGTGGTGTCCTGGTCCGCCAGGGAGCGGATGACCTTCAGCACTTCCCCGGTAAGCTCCGGGTCCAGGGCGGAGGTGGGCTCGTCAAAGCAGAGGATGTCGGGGTGCAGAGCCAGGGCGCGGGCAATGGCCACCCGCTGCTGCTGGCCCCCGGAGAGCTGGTGGGGATAGTGGCCGGAACGGTCGGCAAGGCCCATCCTGTCCAGCAGCTCCATCCCCTGCTTCTCCAAGGTAGGCCACTGGGTCCTGTCCTTTTCCCGCAGCTTTCCCGCCAGGACCACGTTCTCCAAGGCGGTATATTGGGGAAACAGGTTAAAGCTTTGGAACACCAGACCAAAGTGGAGCCGCTTTTGACGAATGGCCTCCTCGCTGAAGGACGCCCTATCCCCCGCGTCAAAGAGGGTCTCCCCCCGGACGGTGATGCTCCCCCGGTCGGGGGTCTCCAGAAAATTCAGGCATCGCAGAAGGGTGGTCTTGCCGCTGCCCGAGGAGCCGATGATGGCCAGAGCCCTTCCCTCCTCCAGAGAGAAGGAGATATCCTTCAGCACCTTGGTGGGGCCGAAGTGCTTTTCAATGCTGCGAACCTCTAATAAAGCCATTCTCCGCCCCCCTATCTGAAATAATCCAGCTTCTTCTCCAGCTTGCCCAGCAGAAGGGTGATAACGCCGCTGAAGACCAGGTAGTACACCCCGGTGAAAAACAGGGGCCACAGAAGGCCGGAGTACCCGTGGGAGCCCTTCATGAATGCCTGTCCTGCCCAGATGACCTCCTGAAAGGTGATGATGCGGGCCAGAGAAGTATCCTTCACCAGCGTGATGACCTCGTTGGACATGGGGGGGAGAATGCGTTTGACCATCTGCAAAAGGGTGACCTTAAAGAAGATCTGCCTCTTGGTCATCCCCAGTACCAGCCCCGCCTCCTGCTGTCCTACCGGCACACCCTGGATCCCGCCCCGGTAGATCTCGGAGAAGTAGCAGGCATAGTTGATAACAAACATGATGGCGGCGGCCAGGAACCGGCCCGTCTCCCCGCCGGGCCAGGGAGAGTGCCCCATGACCACACCGGGACCATAATAAATAATGATAAGCTGGAGCATCAGGGGGGTGCCCCGAATGATCCAAACAAAAAACCGGGTGAGCAGGCTGACGGGCCGCAGCCGGCTCAATATCCGACACAGCCGGCCTACAATACCGCGGGGCGCATCCGCCGCTGAAAGCCGGTGGAAGGGCATCCAGCGGTTCATGGAACCAAAGCAGATGAGAAGGCCCAGCGGAATGGAGCCCAGCAGGGTGACGGAAAAGAGTTTCAGCGTCTGAAGAAAACCCTGGTTCAGGGCCCCAATGACAACGGAAAAAACACCCACGGCTTACTTCTGCTCAATGAGCTTGTCGCCGATGCCGTAGTTGTCCGCGATCTGCTGCATGGTACCGTCGGCGTAGGCGCTCTTGAAGAAGTCGTTGAGGGCGGTAGCCAGGTCGGAATCCTTGCGGAAGCCCACGCCATACTCCTCGCTGTTGAGCTCGCACGTGTAGACGAGATCGGCGTAGCTGGTACCCTCGCCCACAGTGGCGGCGGCCATCAGATAGTCAATGACGGCGGCGTCGGAGGTGCCGGCCTGCACCTCAAGAAGAGCGGTGGCCTGATCCAGCACGGGGGTAAAGCTGGCGCCGATGGCCTCCACCTGCTCCTGACCGGCAGAGCCGTTCTCCACGGCAAAATTCAGACTCTTCACGCTGTCTGCGGTCTGGTACTGGGCGGCCTTGTCGGACTTGACGATGACCACCTGAGCGTTGTTGAAATAAGGGTTGGAGCAGGCCATGGCGGACTTGACCTCATCGGTGAGGGTCATACCGTTCCACACCACATCGATGGTCTTGCCCTCCAGCTCCATGGTCTTGTTGTCCCACTCAATGACCTGGAACTCAGCCTCCACGCCCAGGCTTTCGGCAAAGGCCTTGGCCAGGTCGGCGTCAAAGCCGATCCACTCGCCGTTGGCGTTCTGATAGTCCATGGGCTCAAACTCGGTGATCCCCACCACCAGAGTGCCCTTGTCCTGAACATAGATCTTATCGCTGTTGTCGGCCTGGGTGGGCTGCTTACCGCCGCAGGCGGTAAGCGAGACAGTCATGGCAAAGGCCAGAGCCAAGTAAGTAAATTTTTTCATGGTTATGCATCCTCCTGTGGTCTTAAATCCTTTTTTACGCGACCTTCTTCGCCGCGCTTTAGTATAGTAACACGTTAGCGTAAAAATGTAAAGAGAAATTTTTGCTTTTTAAAAAAATTTCCCCGCGGCTTGCCGCGGGGAAATCAAACGATTGAGAACGACAGGAGCGAGTGGGCTGTGGAAATGGGAGCGCCGCGGCGGCGGCGCCTATTTTTTTGCTCCGTCCATTTTCAGGAAGATGTTTGCCAGAATGGCTCCCGAGATGTTGTGCCAAACGCTGAATACCGCGCCGGGGATGGTCGCCAGAGGATACTGGGCAAAGTGGGCTCCGGCCAGAGAAGTGGCAAGACCGGAGTTCTGCATCCCCACCTCGATGGAGATGGCCCGACACTTGGTCACATCCAGCTTGAGGAGCTTCCCTACGCCGTAACCCACGGTATAGCCCAGCAGGTTGTGGAGAATAACCACCGCCACGATCAGCAGGCCGCAGGTCATGATCTTGGCGGCATTCGCCGCCACCACAGCGCCTACGATAGCCACAATGGCCGTCGTAGAGATAAGGGGCAGGATATCCACGATCGCCTCCGCCAGCTTGGGCAGAAAACGGTTGATGAGGAAGCCCAGCGCAATGGGCACAATGACCACCTTAACGATGGACAGAAACATGCTTGCCACATTTACATCCACGCTTTGCCCGGCATACAGGAGGGTGAGCGCAGGGGTGAGAAAGGGGGCCAGGATCGTGGAGACGCTGGTCATTCCCACCGACAGAGCCACATCCCCCTTGGACATATAGGTCATTACGTTGGAGGAAGTGCCGCCGGGGCAGGTACCCACCAGGATAACGCCTACCGCCAGTTCCGTGGGCAGCTGAAACGCTTTGCACAGCAAAAAGGCCAGCAGGGGCATGATGGCGAACTGAGCCACGCAGCCGATGATCACGTCCTTGGGACGGCTGAACACCACCTTGAAATCGTTGGGCTTCAGGGTAAGTCCCATGCCGAACATAACGATGCCCAGCAGGGTATTGACATAGCCGGTCTTCAGCACCGCGCCCACCGGGGCGGGAGCCAATAGGGCCAGAGCCGCCACAGCTATGACAATGAGCGCCATCCATTGACTGACGAACTTGGTGATCTTACGAAGTATGTTCATACGTATTCTCTCCGTTCATTTCCATTTTCCCACACACAAGGGAAAAACGTTGGTTTCAGCGTTGAAAAATGCCGCTTGTCCCATACAATACCACTTTTTTCTCCATTATGCAAGAAAAAAATGCCAGCGACTCCTTTTTCCGCCGGGAATAGAACGGCGGAAATTTCACATCTTAAAGGCAGAATTTCAAAATGGAGGCAACCGCCATGAAAAAATATCTCGCGGCTCTTTTGGCCGTCAGTCTTTGTATCCTTCCAGCCCAGGCCGTTGTTACCGGCAGCCCCGATGTGGATGCGAAAGCCGCTCTCCTGATGGAAAAGGAGACCGGCGAGATCCTCTATGAGTACAACTCCCACGACAAGCTGGAGCCCGCCAGCGTCACCAAGATCATGACCCTGCTGCTGATCCTGGAGGCCATTGACAGCGGGCTTCTCTCCAAGGAGGAGACCGTACAGGTCTCTACCCGGGCCGCCTCTATGGGCGGCTCTCAGGTCTATTTAAAAGAGGGTGAGACCATGTCGGTCCACGACCTTTTAAAGGCCGTGGTGGTAGCCTCAGGCAACGATGCCAGCGTGGCTCTGGCCGAGCATCTTGCCGGCAGCGAAAGCGCCTTCGTGGAGCGAATGAACCAGCGTGCCCATGAGCTGGGCATGGAGGACACCACCTTTCTGAATTGTACGGGGCTTCCCACGCCCGGTCACCTGACCTCTGCCCACGATATCGCCATCATGAGCCGGGAATTGATCTTGAACCACCCCTCCATCCGGGAGTACACCACCATCTGGATGGATTCCCTGCGGGACGGCGCTTTTCAGCTTGCCAACACCAATAAACTGATCCGGTTTTACGAGGGCGCCACCGGTCTGAAAACAGGCTCCACCGACGCCGCCGGCTTTTGTATCTCCGCCACCGCCGAGCGGGACGGCATGGAACTCATTGCCGTCATTTTGAAGTCCACCACCGGGGACACCCGGACCGCCACCGCCAGATCCATGCTGGACTTTGGCTTTGCCAATTACACCGTGTTGGATGTAAAACCCGCCCAGGCTCTCCCCCCCGTGAAGGTCCTTCTGGGGGAGCAGGAATATGTGCAGCCCATACTTTCCCAGGGAAGCCGAGTCCTGGTGGAAAAGGCTCAGGTCAACAGCGCGGAGACCTCCCTCTCCCTTTGTTCCGACGTAGAGGCCCCGGTGGCGGCGGGGCAGAAGCTGGGAGAGATGACCGTGACCATCGACGGACAGGTCCGGCAGGTCATTGACATCGTCTCCGCCCAGCAGGTGGAGCGGCTGACTACCTTCGGCATCTTCAAGGACCTGCTGCGGGAGTTCTTTATGGTCAAATAAGGGAAAGGGCCGGAGGCTTTCCGCCTCCGGCCTCTTATTGCTTGAAATGGATGGGCCGCGCGGTATGCCCGACGACTGCCGCAAACCCATCCCGGCGCAGCCGCGAGAGGGAGCGCAGGTCCCTTTGCGAAAGCCGGAGAGCGGCTTCCTCCCGAAACTCTGAGGGAGAGAGCCTTGCCCGGTTCCTCTCCCTTTTTGTAAATTTTCATCTTCCCTCTCAGAGGAAAAACTGAAACACACAAAAACCGGCATACACCAGCAGAAGGGTCACCCCCTGCCAGCGGCTGAGCCTGCCCCGAAGGAGAGTGGGAAGGGTGAGGAAGGCCATGACCAGCACCATCAGGGGAAGGTCTACCACCAGAGAGGCGTTATACCCGGCAATGGTCTTTTCCCCCGGAATGGAAAAGGGGGCCAAAGCGGCAGAGGTGCCGCTGACCAGGACCAGATTAAAGAGATTGGCCCCGATAATGTTGCCCAGGGACAGGGCCCCGTGCCCCTTCACCATAGAGGTAACGGCGGTGACAAGCTCAGGAAGACTTGTCCCCAGCGCTACAAAGGTAAGGGCGATCACGGACTCCGGGACCCCCAGGGCCTGGGCGATACGGGTGCCGTTGTCCACCAGCAGGTCGGCCCCTACGGCAATGAAGACCGCTCCCGCCGCCAGTCCCAAGAGATCTGTCCACAGGGGGCGCGAGGGGGTCTTCTCCTTTTCAAACACCTTGGGCGCGCGCAGCGCCTGACGGATCAGGACCGTCATATAGACAAGAAAAATGCCCAGCAGCTCCAGGCCCACCAGCCGGGTGAACTCCCCGGAGGTATAAGCCACATAGAGATAAAAAGCCGCCGCAATAAAGAAAAAGGCTACAGGGGCTAAGAAACTCCTCCGTTCCACCTTGCTGGGACGCACCGCCACCGTGATGGCCGCAATGAGGGCGGTGTTGCAGATAATGGAGCCGACGGCGTTTCCATAGGCCATCTCCCCGTGTCCCCCCAGAGCAGAGGTAGCGGAGACCATCACCTCCGGCAGCGTGGTACCAATGGACACCACCGTGGCGCCGATCAGCAGTTCGGGGACCCCAAACCGCTGCGCGATCCCGGTAGCTCCGTCCACAAACCAGTCTCCCCCCTTGATGAGCAAAACCAATCCCAGGACAAACAGTAATACAGGCACAAGCATTTTCCTCTTCCCCTCCACAAAAAAACTCAGGCTTGACCAAAAGGCCAGCCTGAGCGTAATTTTCCCCAAAGGGAGCCCATGTATGGCCTTTCGGTCTTACATGAGTCTCGCGATTCAAAGCAAGCCAGGTCCTGAAAGGGCCGAGATTGTTGACTTGCTACGGGCAGACGCCCGCTCGCTACTCCCTCATTCGTGAAGGAAAATATACCATGATTCAGGGGGCTTGTCAAGGGAAAAGGAACGCAAAAGGGCCCTCCGGCGGATGGATCCACCGGAGGGCCCTCCTTTTCACTTTCTGCCGCCGCGGCGGCTGCCCTTCTTCTCGTTCATGTGAAGCTCGGAGAGCTTGCTGTCAGAAGAGGCCATAAATTGCTTGAGCTTATCCTCAAAGGTAACTGGCTCAGCGGCCCTTTTGGGCCCGGTAAATCCCACCGGACGGGGCGGCCGACTTCCCTCAGGACGGGGAGGCGGATCCTGGGCCTTTTTGATGGACAGGTTGATGCGGCCATTGTCATCGATCCCGATGACCTTGACCTTGACCTCCTGGCCCTCCTGCAAATGATCCTTTACGTCATTGACATAGGTGTACGCGATCTCCGAGATATGTACCAGCCCGGACTTTCCCTCCGGCAGTGAGACAAAGGCCCCAAACTTGGTAATTCCGGTGACCTTGCCCTCCAAAACAGAACCTACCCCAAACTCCATATGACCCGAATTGTCCTCCCCTGAAAATTTTTCCTCTCTCCCGGCCCCACACAAAGGACCGTCAATCGGTGAAAATAATGACCTTCTCCCCCGGTGCGGCCAGGTTCAACTCACTCCTGGCGATGGCGGCCTGTCGGTCGGGATCGCCGCTGTGGTCGATGGCGTCCCGCAGGTCGGCGTTGAGTTGGCTCTGCTGAGCCACCCTCAGCCGGAGCTCCTCCTGCTCCCGCTGGGCCTCCACGATCCGGCCCTGAAGACTGAGAAGGCTTACGGCGGAAGCGACGAGCAGCGTGAGCACAACTATCTTGGTGAGAAATCCCGCCTTTTTGATCTGCACCCCCGCCGCCTCCCCTCGCCCGGGCCATCCGGCCCATTTTTTCAATGGTACAGTTTATTCTATACCATTTCAAGCGATAATGGAAGATTTTTTTTGCATTTTTCCAAAAATTTTTCCACACCCGGTGGAGCCAGCGGATCGGGCACAGAAGGATGGCCCACAAAAGTCCCGTCAAATCAGCCATCCATCCGCCCAGCAAAAGGGCTGCCCAGCTCAGCATCAGGAAATAGAGAACGCCTCCCAGCGCCACTCCGGCCATCAAATAGACCCGTACCACCCCATCCCCCGCCGTCACCGAATAGGCAAAAAGCGCCGCCGCGGCCAGGGGCCAGTATACCAGGTCCAACACCGCCCCCAGTCCTCTCCAGCCCAGGCGGCCCCGAAGAAGACGGAACAGATCGTAGACGATCCCCAGAGCGCCCCCCAGCGCCATCGCCCCCAAAAAGGCCAGAGCCTGGCCGGTCACCGAGACCCCCATGGCCTATCCCAGCAGGCGGGACAGAAAGCCGCCCCCTCCCCGGCGGAATTCCTCATAGGTGAGGGACTCCACCGTCCCCTCTACCTTCAGGTCTCCCCCGTCCAGGCTCAGCTTTTCGATGTGAAGGTTTTCCCCCCGGACGATCAGTACCCCTTGGGTGGTATCCATGACAATGGTGTTTTCATCAAAGCTCTCCACCTCCTCCACCCCGGAGACGGTGAGCCGTTCCCGATCCTCTAAAATTAGATGGTGGTCTGTAGGCCGTACTTCCTCGTATGACATGATACCTCCGCCTTTCCATATGATCGTGCTACCACTATATGGGACAAAGGGTGAGGTTATGCTTGTTTCAGACGATCGGTCCTTCCCGTGTAAATTGCCGCAGACAGAGAGCGCCCCCGCTCTCCACGGTCACGGGGGGCTGGCTTTCCTTCATCGCTCCATCCGGTCCAGCCTCCGACAGAGGGTGGGGGCCACCGCCGCCACCGCCATCACCTTCAGGGCGTCGCCAGGAAGATAGATGAGCAGACCCGTTTTCACGATAGTCCATACCGACAGGCCCTTTCCCATGTAAAGATTCAGCACGGCCCCCATGTAGGGCACACCGATAAGATACATGGCCGCCAACCCGGCGGCGCAGGCGGGCACCACCCGCCGCGGCTCCCCCCGCTCCCCCGCCAGAGCCCCCGTGATGGCGGCGGCGGGAATGATCCCCAGCAGAAAGCCAAAGCTGGGCTGTAGCACATAGCTCAGCCCTCCCCCCATGGTAAAGACAGGCAGCCCCATAAGCCCCAGGGCCACATAGACAGCCTGAGAGGCGGCGGCCCACTTCCAGCCCAGCAGGACCCCCGCCAGAACGGTAAACATATCCTGCAGGGTAAAGGAGAGGGCTCCCAGCGGAAAGCGGATAAAGGCCCCCACCGCCGTCAAAGCCGCCATCACCGCCGCCTGAGCCATTTTTCTTGTGTTCGCACCCATAGTTGTAAACCTCTTTTCATTTTTGGTTTACAGGAAGGATAGCATATTTTGGGGGGATTGTAAACTAAATTTTAATTTCTGTTGACAAGTTTCTCGGATGGGGGTACATTGTAGGCAGTGATCCCTGAAAGGAAGTGAGTCCTATGTTGAAGGATGACGTCCTTCGGCTGCTTTCCTCCGCCCCATCCCCTCTCTCCGGCCAGTCCATGAGTCGGGAACTGAAGGTGAGTCGGGCCGCCGTCTGGAAAGCCATGGAGGCTCTGCGAAACGAAGGTTATGTCATTGACTCCAGGCCCGGGCTGGGCTACCGTCTCCTTTCGTCCCCCGATGTTCTCTCCCCAGGCGTCCTCATCCGGCCCGGGCAGAGCGTGGGAAACCGAGTGGTGTGTCTGGAGGTGACCGACTCCACCAACAACGAGTGTAAACGCCTGGCGGCCCAAGGAGCCCAGAGCGGGCTGGTGGTCATCGCCGGGGAGCAGACCGGGGGTAAGGGCCGCCGGGGGCGGTCCTTCCAATCCCTGCCGGGGAAGGGGCTCTACCTGTCCGTCCTCCTGCGGCCCCAGGTGTCCCTTCAGGAGGTGAGCCAGCTTACCGCCTGGGTGGCTGTGGCGGTGTGCCGGGCCACCGAGGGGCTGACGGGGCTTCCCTGCCAGGTCAAGTGGGTCAACGACCCCCTTCTGGAGGGGAGGAAGCTGTGCGGTATCCTCTGCGAGCTGGGGCTGGACGACGATGGGCGGCTTGACTATGTGGTGGCGGGGATCGGGATCAACGTGAGCCAGACGGCGGAGGATTTCGGGCCGGAGCTGAGCCGGACGGCTACCTCCCTGGGCCAGCATATGGACACGCCGCCCCTGCGCTCCGAGGTAGCCGCCGCCCTCATTGGGGAACTCAACGCCCTGTGGGATGGGTTTCCCGTCCGGAGGGAGTTCTATCTGGAGGAGTACCGCCGCCGCTGCGTCACCACGGGGCAGGAGGTGACGCTCATCAGGGGCGGCGAGGAGCGGGAGGCCTTTGCCGAGAAGGTCAATGAGGATTTTACCCTCCACGTGCGCCTTCCCGACGGGAGCGGGGAGGACGTTTTCTCCGGGGAGGTCTCGGTGCGGAGCAAAAAGGGATATGCATAAAAGGAACGGCCACCCCTCACCATAGGGATGGCCGTTTGTTTTATTTCTTCTCAAAGAATCCGTTTCGCCAGGCGTCGTACTCCTTACCTTCCTCCAATATCCCCTGGTGGACCTGAATGGAGGAGTGGCCCTGGGCCAGCAGCTCCATAAGCTCTCTGCCGCCTTCCTCGGTGACCTCCACGGAGGCGAGAACGTTTTTCCCGCTCAGCACCGCCAGATTCAGGCTCCTCACCCGCTTTTTGTTCACGTAGTAATACCAGTGGTACAGACTGACCCCCACGATCTCCTCCCGCTTGAAAACCGTGTTGGTCCGGTCTCCCAGCCAGAGGTAGTCCCGGGTCAGGATGCCGTCCTTCTGGTTGGCCATGGCGGCGGAGAGCTTGCCTGTCAGGCTCAGCACACAGCTGTCCGACTGCATGGCCTGCTGGTCGAAGTGCCGGATGTCGGACTCGCTGAGGCCGCTTGTTTTCGCGCTTTTCCGGATGATGTCCCCCACGCCGTCCTTGATATGGCGGATGGCTACCACCATGCCGAAAAGACACAGGGCCAGCAGAGCCGCCACGACGACGATAAAGATGGTCCCGATCATAATGGCGTCGCTGTTCCCCTCCGCTTTGCGGGTCAGGGTCAGGGAGACCAGAAAGACGATCACCGCCGCCAGCAGGACGGACACCGCCCCGGACAGGATGGCTAAGGTGATATTTCCACGCCTATTTTCCCCGGCGGCCTTTTCAAAAACGGAACCGGCAGGATACTGCTTGCTTCGATAGGTTTCATCCATTTTTGTGATGTACTCTTTCATTTCCTTCTCTCCTTGCACACAGTTTCATGGGGCGGAGCTATTATAATACAGTCCGGCTCTTATTGCAATCTTTTCCAAAACATACTATAATACAAAAACCAAAAGGAAAGGAGACTTTTCCGTGCTTCTATTGGACCTGTTCCTCACCTTTGCCAAGGTGGGGGTCATGACCTTCGGCGGAGG
>CANPTT010000036.1 GCA_947577065.1 uncultured Pseudoflavonifractor sp. | reverse complement strand
TTGCCGGAGATCCGGCCAAAAGCCAGACCGCCGCCGATGTTGCAGGATGCCTGATAGCAGTGGCTCCAGATATCGCCCAGTTCCCCGGCCTCATAGAGGTGGGGGATGGGGTTGCCCTGGAGGTCAATGACCCGGCCCTCGGTGTCCCGCTCGGGACCACCCTGGGTATTGCCCACGGAGTGGCTGATCCGGAGGGCGTAATAGGGAGCTTTGACGATGGGGTCCTTGGCGGTCTTGTTGTACTCCTCGATGGAGGTCTTCAGCGCATCCACGGGCATCCCGGTCACCTGAGCCAGCTCCTCCAGGGTCTTTCCGGTCTGGAAGTATCCGTGCTCGATCTCCCACTGGTTGCCCTCGCTGAAGGAGTTGTGAGCGGGAGCCAGCTTTACCGTCTCGCTGTCATAGACCGCCCAGGTGTAGTTGGGGTAGCCGGCGGTCACATAGTTGCCGTAGAAGTAGGCCTTGCCGTGCTTGCTGGCGCCCCAGCTCTTGTAGATAGTGCCGTCAGCGCCCAGGTTCACCGTGTTGGAGGCCACCGCGCCGAAGGTCATGGCTCCGCTCTCAAACCGGTAGCCGGGGTTGGGGCCAACCAGGTTGGACATATGCCACAGGCGGGCGCCGGCCTCCTGGGCCATCACGATACCGTCGCCGGTGTTGTAGATGGCGTCGGCCAGGGAGGTGGCGTCTGTAAAGTCGTTGTAGTCCTCGGCCATCCGCTGGTTGGCCTCATAGCCGCCGCAGGCCAGCACCACCCCGTTCCTGGCGCGGATGTTTACGCTCTTGCCGTCCACCTCGGCCTGCACACCGTGGACGATGCCGGTGTTCTTATCCTGAATGAGATGCTGGCCGGGAGCCTCATACCAGATATCCACGTTGTCCAGTTCTTCTACGCTCTTCTTCAGGAACTTATACAGCGCACCGCTGCCCTTCAGGGCGCCGGGGCCGGCAATGCCCATGTTACCGTCCACCGTCAGGATAATGATGCCGCCGGCGCCGTCCATATCGGGGAACTCGTCCCGGGCATGGCGGGTCACACGGGGGGCGCCCAGATCCTTGAGCCACTGCTCGTTGAGGGACAGGGCGTCCACATAGGAGCTGATCATCTCGTCGGTGGGAGTCTGGAAGCCCTCCCGCATGGACTTCATGTAGGTAATGGCCTGCTCCTTGTCCTCCACAAAACCGGCCCACTGCATACAAACGGCGCTGTTGCCGCCGGCATGGCCCTCAGGCGCCTTCTCCAGCACCAGCACCTTGGCGCCCTCCTGGGCGGCGGTGATGGCGGTGGAGCAGCCTGCGGCGCCCAGGCCCACCACGATCACGTCATACTCGGCGTCCCAGTCCACCGTCTGCTCAAAGGCAGGGCCGGTCACCACCGAGGCGGTCATGGTCTCCTGGTTCCAGTCGACCGCCATACCAAGCTTCTCCGCCAGGTAGCGCAGGGGCAGGTAGGTAGCGCCCTCGCTGGCGAAGACCTCGATGGGTTGTCCGGCGGAGTTGGTGGGGGTGACCTTCTGTCCATCCACCGTCAGGGTGATGCCGGGCACCACGTTGATGGCTTTTTCCGTCCCCGCCGCCAGGGCGACGGTGCTCATGACCATAACAAGGGCCAGGGCCAGAGCGCTGAGTCGTTTTTTCATATGTATTCTCTCCTTTTCCTCCACATGAATTCGCGAAGCTTGATGGGTCCAAGCTTTACAAAGTCATTATACCGTTCCCCTCTTTGCTTGTAAAATATCAAACAAAGGAAAAAGAGACCATTTATAACAGATATGTTATAGCGTGTTCAAAAGCTTTTTAAGGGCCGCATTTTTATTGTCCCTGGACCACACCGCCTCCAGATCAAAGCCCCCATCCACATCCTCAATATCCAGACAGCGCAGAAAGGGGTCCTCCACCGTTCGGGAGGAGGCCGGCATGATCCCCACGCAGCCTTCTGTAAGGATCTTGACTCTGAAATCCGAAAAGGACCGGGAGGTGATCACATGGGGCGGCTCCCCCAGCGCCCGGCTTGCCGCCCGGCGCAGAGCCGGCGCGGTGGCGTCGTCGGTCAGGATCAGTGTATACTCCCGCAGGTCGGCAGAATACACCGCAGCTTTGTCCAGCAGCGGGTGATCCTGGGCCACAAAGGCACACAGCCCCCCCGGCTCTATGCACCTATGCTCGATCCAATCCAGCCCCTCCCCCCGCAGCTCAGGGGGAAAGGACAACACCACATCCGCCTGCCCCTGCCGGAGAAGCTCCAATCCCTGGGCAAAGGTGCCGTTTGACTCAGGCAGGGAAGACAGGGTCTGGATCAGGACCTCCATATTGGGATGCCTCTCGCGCAAGGGGCTCACCATGCGGGCTGCATAAGGCACCGCGCCGTTGGTGGAACACAGGACCCGCAGCGACTCCACCCGCCGGAGCAGCTGATCCATATCCTGTTCCAGCCTCTGGCAGTCGGCTATCACATGCCGGGCCCGCTTGCAGAACACCCTTCCCGCCTCGGTGAGCCGAACCTGCCGCCCCGAGCGGACAAAAAACGCCGCCCCAAACTCCCGCTCGATCTGGGCCACCTTCCGGCTGAGGGCCGGCTGGGCCACAAACAATTTTTCCGCCGCCCCGGTAAAGCTTCCCGAGTCAGCCACCGCCACCACATACCGCAAACCCTTCAAATCCATCCCGCATCCACTCCCTCGCATCGGCCTTCGCTATAATCAAATTGTAATATATCATATCCCCTATACCCCGTCAACCAACGCCGCCCTGCCGTATCCACATAGTACCCTCTACACCAGAATTCTCGGTTCCGATACCGATATTTCAATTCGCCGAATTGCTCGTACAACATCGTACTGCTCTTTCCTTTCACACAGTTACCGCAGAATTTTTTCCACCGCTTCCCGTTTCCCCTGGTGGAATACTTTTCTCCGATCCTTTGGTGCAAACACAATATGGTATTTGCAATTCCACTTCGTATGAGATAAACTATTCCCGTCGTTCAGTCCCATCTGAATGCCCTCCCTATGCTTTTTGTTTGTGCAGTTGGCAGACCGCACTCCCATTATAGCATAGGGAGCTTTTTTCCCTCACCGCTAAAGCTCTTTTGAACCACTGGCCGCGCCAGTGGTTTTCATCGTACAAAAATGCCGCCGGACGTTGGTCCGGCGGCATTCCTGTTTCTGACAGGTTCTATTGTCCGCAGCGGAAGAGCCGCAGGGTGGTGAGGATGGCCTGTTCCCGGCTGTAAAGGGCGGCGGGAGAGAAATTGCCGTCTCCCGTTCCCCCCATGACCCGGGCCCCGGTGGAATCGGTGAGGCCGGAGGTGAAGGCCACCCCGTCGGCGGCCCAGGAAGCGATGGAGCCACCATCGGCAAAGGTCTCCCCGGCCCCGGCGGCAAGGCCAAGAAGCCCGGCGGTGCGGGAGAGCATGACGGCGGCCTCCTGCCGGGTGATGGAGCCGTTGGGATCAAAGTTGGTCACCGAAGCGCCCTTTACGATGCCTGCCTTGTAGGCCGCCGCCACGGCGGGACTTTGGGTGTCGGTGAAGGGAGCGGCGGGGGCGGGAAGGGCCGTCCCGGTCTTCTCCTCCACCAGAGCCACCATCAGGCGGCAGAACTCCTCCCGGGTGATGTTGGCGGTGTAGGTGCCCTGAAGGTCGTTGGGCACCAGCTTGCCGCAGATGGCGGCCCACACGTCGTCCCGGGCCCAGTCGGAGGGGGTGTCCGCAGGCTGGGCGGAGAAGGAGACCTGGGCGGTATGGGTCTGGGCGAAGAAGAGCTCTTTGGGGTCGAACCACTGTTCGTCCACCTCTCCGCCGGCGTCCTTCAGCTCCCCGGTGGCCTCGTCCAGCACGTTGGCCCGGCCCCAGGTAGCGTCCAAAATCACCCACCGACCATCGGCGAAGGCCATGTTCCAGGCGTGACCGGAGCTGCCGTTTTTGTCGGTGAGGCCGTTGGTGCTGGTCCCCCGGACGTGGAGGGCGGGGATACCCTGGGCCTGGAGAAGGGCCTGGGTCAGCCGGGCGTAGCCCGTGCACACGGTCAGTCCGGCGTCCAGCACCTCCTCCGGGGCGGTAGCCAGAGTTTCCTTTCGGCCATAGAAATACTCGTAGTCATAGGCGATGTTTCCCGCCACCCAGCGGTAGATGGCGTGGACCTTCTCATAATCATCGGAAAGCCCGGCGCAGATCTGGTCAGAGAGGGCGGTGAGGCGCTGGCTCTGAGGCGCCACGTAGGCCCCGGGGTTCACCCAGCCCTCCACCACCCGATTGGCCTCCACATGCTGGTTTTCGTAGACAAAGGGGGAGTTGACGATCTCCTCCAGGGCATTGCAGTCCTGGAAGAGGTTGACAGTGCCCCCCATCTTCCAGCGCTCGGCGATCTGGGGGTTGTTGGGCAGGACCGCCCGGCGGAGGGAAGTGCAGCCGTAGAAGAGGCCGGGTCCCAGGGTGGTGACGCTGTCGGGGATGGTCACCTCGGTGAGGGCGGTGCAGCCCCAGAAGGCGGAGGCCTCCAGGGTCTCCACCCCGGGCTCGATGGTGAGGCCCGTAAGGGCGGTGCAGTCCATGAAGGCACTGTTGCCCACAGTTTTCACCGTGCCGGGGATGGTGAGCTCGGTCAGGGCCCGGCAGGAGGCAAACGCGTTGTCCCCGATCTCGGTAACGGAGGCGGGAATATCAATGGCCTCCAGCTTTACACAACCCCAGAAGCCGCTGCTGCCGATTTTGGTCAGGCTCTGGGGCAGAGTGACCTCCTCCAGAGTAAAGGATACCCGGAAAAAGGCCTCCTTCCCGATCTCGGTGACCCCCTCGGGGATGGTGACGGCGGTATCGGAACCCTTGTATTCCGTAAGGACCCCGTTCTCGATGAGAAAATCGCTGTGGGCGGCAAAGACCGGTACGGCAAGGCTCAGGCAGAGGCACAGGGCCAGCATCAGGGAAAAGAGCCGCTTCTTCATGGGAATTCCTCCTTATTACGTTTCCTCATCCAGCTTCAGCACTGCCATAAAAGCTTCGGTGGGAATTTGGACGGTGCCCAAACTCCGCATCTTCTTCTTGCCCTCCTTCTGCTTCTCCAGCAGCTTCTTCTTCCGGGTGATATCGCCGCCGTAGCACTTGGCCAGCACATCCTTCCGCATGGCCTTTAAGGTCTCCCGGGCGATGACTTTGCCGCCGATGGCGGCCTGAATGGGCACCTCGAAGAGCTGGCGGGGAATGTTTTCCTTCAACTTCTCGCAGAGCCTTCTGGCCCTGGGGTAGGCCTTCTCCCGGTGGGCGATGAGGCTGAGAGCGTCCACCTGGTCGCCGTTCAACAGCAGGTCCACCTTTACAAGGTCGCTGGGGCGGTACTCAGAAAGCTCATAGTCCAGACTGGCGTAGCCCTTGGTACGGGCCTTTAACGTGTCGAAAAAGTCGTAGATGATCTCCCCCAGGGGCATGGAGTAGTGGATCTCCACCAGGTTGGTGTCCAGATACTGCATATCCTTAAATTCTCCCCGGCGGTCTTGGCACAGGGGCATGATATTGCCCACGTAGTCCGGGGGGGCGATGATGGACACCTTGGCGTAAGGCTCCTCCGCCGTCTGAATGGAGCCCACGTCGGGATAGTTGTGGGGATTGTCCACCATGACCACGCTGCCGTCGGTCTTGGTGATCTTATAGATGACCGAGGGCAGGGTGGTGATCAGGTCCAGGTCAAATTCCCGCTCCAACCGCTCTTGGATGATCTCCATATGGAGCATGCCCAAAAAGCCGCAGCGGAAGCCGAAGCCCAAGGCGGCGGAGGATTCCGGCTCGAAGGAGAGGGAGGCGTCGTTTAATTGCAGCTTCTCCAGCGCATCCCGCAGGTCGGGGAACTTGCTGCCGTCCTCGGTGTAGATGCCGCAGTAGACCATCGCCTGGGCCGGGCGGTAGCCGGGAAGGGCCTCGGCGGCGGGACGCTGGGCCTCGGTGACCGTATCGCCCACCCGGGTATCCTTTACGTTTTTAATGGAGGCGGTGAGGTAGCCCACCTCCCCGGCGATCAGCTCCTTACAGCTTTCCATGCCTAAGGGGAGGAGGTGACCGCACTCGATGACCTCGTATTCCGCGCCCGAGGCCATCATCCGGATCTTCATCCCCGGGCGGAGGGCCCCCTCCACCACCCGGAAGTAGACGATGACCCCCCGGTACGCGTCGTACTGGCTGTCAAAAACCAGGGCCTTCAAGGGGGCCTTCGGATCCCCCTTGGGGGCCGGGATATTCCGGACCACATCCTCCAGCACCGCCTGGATATTGAGTCCCATCTTCGCAGAGATCTCAGGGGCCTCCTGGGCCTCCAGACCGATCACATCCTCGATCTCCTGCTTCACCCGCGCCGGATCGGCGGCGGGGAGGTCGATCTTGTTGACCACCGGGCGGATCTCCAGATCATGCTCCATGGCAAGGTAGGTGTTGGCCAGGGTCTGGGCCTCGATGCCCTGGGCGGCGTCCACCACCAGAACCGCCCCCTCACAGGCGGCCAGGGAGCGGGAGACCTCATAATTGAAGTCCACGTGGCCCGGAGTATCGATCAGGTTGAGCTGATAGGTCTCTCCATCCATGGCCCTGTAGGAAAGGCGCACCGCCCGGGCCTTGATGGTGATGCCCCGCTCCCGCTCCAGGTCCATGTTGTCCAGAAGCTGGGCCTCCATCTCCCGCTGCTCCACCGCCCCGCACAGCTCGATCAGCCGGTCGGACAGGGTGGATTTGCCGTGGTCAATGTGAGCAATAATGGAAAAGTTTCGAATTTTGCTTTGGTCGGTCATAAGCCATACCCTCCGTAGGCAAATCCACCCGGGGCCCCATCTGCGATGGGGCGCGCTGAATGGCGCGAATATTTAAATCAAATTGGGGGCCCCACAAAAGCAGTCCTCTGCTCCTGCGGGGAGCGATCCCCCGCCGGAAAAGGGGCGGCAATTACTTTTTCCTGGCCTCCAGCGCCTTGTTCACCCGTTCGCCGGTGGTGTGAACGATCTGCAAAAGGGACTGGCAGGCCTGGGGATAGCTCTGGTGCAGGGCCTCGTCGTTCATGGGGGGGAAGGACTCCTTGCCCTTCTCCTTGACCTGCTGGGTCAGGGCATCCAGGTAGTTGGCCTCGGAATAGATCATGTCCGCATCGGTACAGCCGGCCATAAAGTGGTTGGCAGAAATGGAGAAAAATCCCTCGTTCTGGGTCCCGCCGGCCCGATAGAGGTGGCGGAACACTTTATAGACCGCATCCCCCAGATAGTTGGAGGCAGCGTTGATGACCGTCTTGCTGCCCACCTTGCCCAGCAGATCAAAAAGCAGATCCAGAGAGTTGACCAGCAGCTTTTTGCTCAGCATGGCGGAGATGCTCCCCCGGACCACGTTCCCCTTCTCGGCGGAGGCGTCGTAAAGCTCCTCAGGCTCGATGATGGTGGTGCCGTCCCGGCTCATACTCCGCCCCAGCAGAAAGTCGGCGGAGACGTGGTAATAGTCGCAGGCCCTCCGCACAAAGGCAAGGCCCGGCTCCCGGGCCCCGTTTTCATAGTGGCTCAAAAGGGCCTGGCTGATCCCAAGGTCCTTGGAGGCCATGCGCTGGCTGATCCCCCGTTCCCGCCGCAGCAGGGATAGGGTACGGGAAAAATCCTGATTCTGTTCCATTTTTGTCTCTCCTTAAACAAACACAGTAGGTATATTATATGCAAAGCAATACCCATTGTAAAGAGAAATTTTCTTAGGAAAAATATTCCTGTTCCCGTTGTCTTTCCCCAGCCGTCGAGTTATAATAAAGGCAATTCAGGCCCCTTTTGGGTAAAATATATTTTCAGGAGGACTGTCCCATGGCTACGTTTACCTTTGCCCCCATGATCGAAAAGCTGAAGCAGGACCCCAAGACCATCGTCTTTACCGAGGGTACCGACCCCCGCATTCTGGAGGCCGCCGCCCGTCTGTTGGAGGACAGCTTTCTGACCCCCATTTTGGTGGGGGAGCCCGCCGCGGTAAAGGCCGCCGCCGACAAGGCCGGCTTTGACGTGTCCAAGGCCAAAGTGGTGGACCCCGCCAATTACGAAAAAATGGACGCTATGGTGGAGAAGATGGCGGCCCTCCGCAAGGGAAAAATGACCGAGGAGGAGTGCCGCGCTGCCCTTCAGAAGGGCAACTACTTCGGCACCATGCTGGTGGCCATGGGGGAGGCCGACTGCCTGCTGGGCGGCGCCACCTACTCCACCGCCGACACCGTACGGCCCGCTTTGCAGCTGGTGAAGACCAAGCCGGGGGCCCACCTGGTCTCCTCCTGCTTTATTCTGGTCCGGGATACCGGGGACGAGGCCCTGCAAAAGCTGTGCATGGGCGACTGCGCCATCAACCTCAGCTATGAGGACAGCGTGGACAAGGAGGGCAATGTGACCCTCACCGGCGCCCAGAAGCTGGCCGAGGTGGCGGTGGAGTCCGCCAAGTGCGCCCAGCTCTTCGGCATCGACCCCAAGGTAGCCATGCTGAGCTTCTCCACCAAGGGCAGCGGTAAGGGCGGCACCGTGGCCCTCTCCGCCGAGGCCACCAAGGCAGCCCAAGAGATGGCCCCCGAACTCAGCATCGATGGAGAGATGCAGTTCGACGCCGCCGTCAGCCCCACCGTGGGTCAGCTCAAATTCCCCGGCAGCAAGGTGGCCGGATATGCCAACACCTTTATCTTCCCCAACATTGAGGCGGGCAACATCGGCTACAAGATCGCCCAGCGGCTGGGGGGCTATGATGCATACGGCCCCATCCTTCTGGGCCTGAACGCCCCCATCAACGACCTCTCCCGGGGCTGCAACGCGGAGGAAGTCTACTCTATGGCCATCATCACCGCCGCGCTGGCGTGATTTGTTGCACATTTTCACGCAAAAAAGGAAGGGCGGACGCTGACGTGCCCGCCCTTTTTGACAGGGGGAATTATTTTCATGCGGCTTTTTGGGCAGAAGGCGAAAAAAAGCGTCAGTGACAATAACTATGCCCTCAACGGCCTGCGGCAGAACTGTGACCCGGGGCCGCTGATCGAGCTGGCGACGGCCACCGGCCAAGCCGACGTACATAAAAAGGTGCTTCCCTTTCTTATGGTCAACGGGCTGTGGGCCCTGGTGGCAGGAGGCTGTGGGGAGGCGGCCCTGCCCGGCCTGCTCCAATGGAGGGACCAGCTTGATCGCCCCAAGGGAAACGACATGAGCCGCTGTCAATGCCATCTGCTTTTGAGCGAGGTCTATGCCCAGCTGGAGCGGTGGCAGGAGGCTGTGGCCGAGCAGAATAGGGCCATGGAATACTACGGAAAGCTCACTGAGGCAGAGCTGGCTGACGATGTTTTCCGGTGGATGCTCTGCCGCAGCGGATACAGCCTCCGGCTCCACTTAGAGCAGACGGCGGGGCTGGAGCCCCTTCTGCTCCAGCTTTTGGACACCGCCCCCGACCCCTGGCGGCTGGCGGAGGTCCACCTGCTGTTGGGGCGGTACTACCTGACGGCGGGGGAGCGGGAGAAGGCGGAGGAGCACCTAAGCTATACCGCCGCCCGGGGCAACAAGCTTTTCGCTCAAAAACAGGCCGAAATGCTGCTGCGGGAGCTGCGGGGCGAGGGACCCAACGGGGAGGACTTAGCAGGGAAGGCCCAGCAGGAAATGGGAAAGCTGTCCGACCCCCTGGACCCCCAGCCTGCCCTGGACATCTGTCTGGAGGCCCTATCCCGCCCGGAGGTCCAAGGAGCCCCGGAGCGGTGCGCCCTCCTGCGGCTGTCCGCCTGTGCGGACCTTGTCAATTTGGGGCGGTATGAGGAGGTCTTGGCGCAGCTTGCCCTGATCCCTCCCGACCTCCCCATACTTGCCCAACCCGCAATCAAAATACGGCTTCTTCACCTGTCCCTTCTGGCCCGGATGGAGCTGGGACAGCTTACAGAGGCGGTAGCCCTGCAGCAGGAGGCCATTTCTCTTTTTACAGAGGAGGAGAGATTGGAGCCCTACCGCCGAACCCTGACCCGGACGGGGTATGAGCTGCGGGTACGGCAGGGGCAGTTGGAGGGAGTGGAGGCAGGGGCAAAGGAGCTTTTGGATACGGCTACAGGCGAATTGGACAAGCTTTCCGCCCATATGCTTCTGGCCCGCTATTACCTGGCGGCAGGACAGAAGGAGCGGGCCCGCCCCCACTTGGAATACGCGGCAAAAGGCGGGAGAAACCATCACTTTCGGAAAGACGCACAGTCACTGCTGAAACACAGCTCCCCGGCATAAAAGAAAAGGGCCAGCCCGGTGGGCTGGCCCTTCCTTTCTACTTTTTTACACGTTGAAGCGGAACAGGACAATGTCGCCGTCCTTCATCACGTACTCTTTGCCCTCGGAGCGGACGAGGCCCTTCTCCTTGGCGGCGGTCATACTGCCGCAGGCTTTCAGGTCCTCGAAGGCCACCACCTCGGCCCGGATAAAGCCCCGCTCGAAGTCGGTGTGGATCTTGCCCGCCGCCTGAGGGGCCTTGGTGCCGTTTTTGATGGTCCAGGCCCGGCACTCGTCCTCGCCGCCGGTGAGGTAGGAGATAAGGCCCAGAAGGGTATAGCTGGCCTTGATAAGCCGGTCCAGGCCGCTTTCGGCGATGCCCAGATCGTCCAGGAACATTTTCTTTTCTTCCTCGTCAAGCTCGGCGATCTCGGCCTCCAGCTTGGCGCAGACGGGGAGGACCTGGGCTCCCTCCTTGGCGGCCAGATCCGCCACCTGCTTGTAGTAGGGGTTGCCGCCGGGGGCGGCGAAGCCCTCCTCATCCAGGTTGGCGGCATAGATGATGGATTTCAGGCTCAGAAGCTCGCTGGTGGCGATCACCGCCGCTTCGTCCTCGTCACAGTCAAAGCTGCGGGCGGAGTGCCCCTCGTCGAGCCAGGTCTTCAGGCGGGAGAAAAGCTCGGCCTCCTTAAGGAATTTTTTATCCCCCTTGGCGGCGGTCTCCGCCTTTTTGATCCGGCGCTCCACCATCTCTATGTCAGCCATGATAAGCTCCAGGTCAATGGTGGAGATGTCCCCCAGGGGATCCACGGGCACGTTGGTGGAGGTGTCCGCCACCACGTGCATAATGTTCTCGTCGTCAAAGCAGCGGACCACATGGACAATGGCGTCGCACTCCCGGATGTTGGCCAGGAACTTGTTGCCCAGGCCCGCCCCCTGGCTGGCCCCCTTCACAAGCCCCGCAATGTCCACAAATTCAATAACGGCGGGGGTGGTCTTCTTGGGGTGGTAGAACTCGGAAAGCCAGGTAAGGCGGCTGTCGGGAACGGCCACCACTCCCACATTGGGGTCAATGGTGCAGAAGGGGTAGTTGGCGCTCTCCGCCCCGGCGTTGGTAATGGCGTTAAAAAGGGTGGATTTGCCCACGTTGGGCAGGCCCACGATTCCTAATTTCATATGGATAGCCCTCTTTCGGTGGTATTCTTGCCATATTATATCCGAAGCGGAGGAAAAAGGCAAGAGATACCCCGGGAAGGTTTTATTTATGAACACGTTCAAAAAAGGCTTGACAGAGGAGACGGCATATGGCATTATATAAATGAACGCGTTCACAAATAGAAGGAGGGGGACCGCCATGAGAAAAAAGGACGACGCCCTGCGGGACTCTCTGCTGGCGCTGTGTCGGGAGACGGCGGAAAGGGAAGGGCTTGAGGCCATCAACATCCGTTCCATCGCCAAAAGGGCCGGGGTCGCCGCCGGGACGGTGTACAACTACTTTTCCGGCAAGGACGATATTTTGCTGGCCCTGACAGAGGAGTACTGGCGGGAGGCCCTGGCGGAAATGGACCGCGCCGTTCTCTCCGGACCCTTTTGCGACCAGCTGGAAACGATCTTTTTCTTTCTGGGGGAGCGGCTTCACCGATCCGCCGGGGCGCTGATGAACAGTCTTGGCAATGTGGAGGCGGCGGGGCAGGCCCGGATGACGGCCATGCAGGAGGGCTTGGCCCGCTCCCTCCTCCTCCGACTGGAGGGGGATCCCCGGATCCGGCAGGACATTTGGAGCGGCCCGCTTTCCAAGGAGGGCTTTGTCCGGTTTCTTTTGACAAATATGATGGCGCTGTGGAGGGTGGAAAACCCCGACCCCGCCGTCTTTTTCGCCGTTGTCCGGCGAATTCTTTCTTGACAAGGAGTGATCACAATGGCCCAGGCCATAGGAGAAACGATTTTTGATCTGTTGTACTTGAGCTTTGCCCTTTTTTCCGGACTTACCATGCTGATCCGGGGGAGCACCCCTCTGGTGAAAAAGGCCGGAGCCATGGCCGCCCTGCTGGGGGCGGGAGACGCCTTTCACCTGGTCCCCAGAGCCTACGCCCTCTGGACTGCCGGGCTGGAGGCCAACGCCGCGGCTTTGGGGGTGGGGAAGTTCATTACCTCCATCACCATGACCCTCTTTTACCTGATCCTCTACTACATTTGGCGGGACTACTTCCGCGTAAAGGACCGGAGGGGGCTTACAGGGCTCATGTGGGGCCTGGCGTTGGCGCGGATCCTGCTGTGCCTGCTGCCCCAGAACCGGTGGCTGAGCTACCGGCAGCCCCTGCTTTACGGGGTGCTCCGCAATATCCCCTTTGCCATCATGGGCCTTATCATTATCCTTCTCTTTGCCCAGGAGGTCCGGCGCACGGGGGACCGGGTCTTTCGGAGCATGTCCCTGGCCGTGGCCCTCTCCTTCGGGTTTTATCTGCCCGTGGTCCTCTTCAGTTCCACGGTCCCGGCGGTGGGGATGCTGATGATCCCGAAAACCCTGGCCTATGTGTGGGTGGTCGTCATGTGCTGGTCCCTTTACAGGCAGGCAGAGAATTAAACGAAAGGAAAGGAGGAGATCGGAATGGAGCCGCCGCTGCTGTTTTACTGGTGTCTTGGGGCCAGTGTATTGGACTTTGCCCTGATGGGCTTTGACAAACGGCAGGCAAAAAGAGGGGGGCGCCGGGTCCCGGAGCGGCGCTTCTTTCTTGTGGCTCTGCTGGGCGGGACGGCGGGGGCCATTCTGGGAATGCACGCCTTTCACCACAAGACCCGGCACTGGTATTTCCGGTGGGGGCTGCCCGCCATTTTGCTCCTCCAGTTGGGGCTTTTGTGGTTCCGTTGGGAGTACGGAGCGGCGCCTTTATGACAGGAAGGGGCCCCGGCTGCATGAGCCGGGGCCCCTGTTTTATTTTGCGGAATAGTTTCTGACGGTCCAGCTTTCCGAGTCCTGGGGATCCTGGGAGAAAATGATCTCCCTGTCGACGTCCGGGTCCTCTGTGGGCTCCTGAGACTCCTGGGGCTTGGGCTGAAGCCAATCCCCCGCCATGGCCTGGGCCTTCTGGGGGTCAGCCTTGGACTTGTCCAAGGGCAGGAGAAAGAGGGCGGCGTCCCCCTTGGCCTGAATGGCTCCGGTCTCCTCATAGAACTCAAACAGCTCCGCACTGGGGGGGATGTGGGTCCCGGGATAGACCGAGAGATAGACGGTGTGGTCGGCAAAGGGCTCCACATTGTCGCACTCAAAAAGGTAGTAAAGCACCCCGTCCTGGGCAAAGGAACAGACGCCGCCACCCAGGGTCCAGGCATTGAGCTGCCAGGGAGCGTAGCCCTCCACCAGGGGGCTGACGGTGAGGTCGGGCACATCCTCCTCAATGGCGGTCCCGTCGGCCCGGGCGTAGGCCAGAACGGCGTAGGTCTTGTCCCGGGTGACGCCGTTTTCCAGGCCCTCCACCCGGCTCAGGTCCTCGCCGCCGGCCAGGCCCATGAGGGTCACATTGTAATCCCCCACGGCCTTGGTCTCATTCACCATAACGGCTCCACCGCTTTCAAAGGCGGCGGCGAGAGCTTCGTTTCCCGCCCGCTGGGCCACATCCTGGGGGCGGAGCATCACCACGGCGGCGTAGGCGGTAACGCTGAGGGCGGCGGCCACAGCAGCCGCCACAAGTCCGGTTCTTAAATTGAATTTTTTCATGGTTTTTTTCTCCTTTTCCCGGGCCAGGTCCATAAGGCGTGCCATGGTCCGGTCCTGGAAGTCGGGGGAAAAGGAAACGGCGTCCACCTGGGCGCGGTATTCTTCCTTGTTCATGCCAGGTCTTCCTCCTTTAACACTTCCCGCAGGCGCTCCCGCCCGCGGGCCAGTCGGGTCCCCACGGTGGGGACGGGC
>CANPTT010000035.1 GCA_947577065.1 uncultured Pseudoflavonifractor sp. | reverse complement strand
GGGGCAGAGCGTAGAGAAGTCCGGTGAAGAACTGGCTGGACACGTTGCCGGGAAGATGGTATTCCCCGGGCAATAGCCGCCCCTGTACCGTAAGGACCCCGTCCCTTTGCTCATAGAAGATCCCCTTTTCGTCAAAGAGATCGAAATAGGGCGTTTGAGGCCTTTCCATAAGCCGGCCCCGCCCGGTAAAGATCCCGCCCCCCCGCACCGCCAGGGCGATGGGGATGAGGAAACGGAGGGTGGAGCCCGACTCCCCGCAGTCCAGCCGGGGCAGGGCCATGCGGCGCAGGGGGGACATGGCGTTGGCCCCCATGCCGCGGATCGTGACGGTATCTCCCTCCCGCCTCCATTCCGCCCCCAGCTCCCGAAGGCAGCGGAGGGTAGCTTCTATATCCTGGGAGGGGGACACGCCGCAGATAACGCTCTCCCCCCGGGCCAGGGCGGCGGCGATGAGCAGCCGGTGGGCCTGAGACTTGGAGGGGGGCGGGGTGACCGCGCCCTTTAATTTTGAGGGCGTGATAATGAGAGTCATTGCAATCCCTCCAACAGCTTGGCCTTGGGCATCTTCTTTGCCACAGCCCGGCCCAGCTCCTCCAAAAGGATGACCGAGATATCCTCCCCCGCCCCCTTCTTATCGTGGCCAATGGCGGCGGCGTAAACTTCGGCGGTACAGTCAATGTGAGTGGGCAGGTCCAGGGCCTTCAAAAGCCCCTCCAGCCGCCCCGGCAGCTGCGCCGGGGTGACCCCAAGGCTCACCCCCAGCCCGGCGGCCGCGCACATACCCGCCGAGACCGCCTGACCGTGGGTCCACTTCTCGTAGTTTCCCGCCAGTTCATAGGCGTGGCCCAGGGTATGGCCAAAGTTGAGGACCATCCGTTTTCCCGTGTCCAGCTCGTCCTTTTCCACAACGGAGCGTTTTATATTACAGCAAGTATACAGAATGTGTTCGATGTTAGCCATGAGTTGGGCCCGGGAGGGGTGAGCACAGAGGAACTCAAAGAAATCCCGGTCGGCAATGCAGCCGTACTTGACCACCTCCGCCATACCGTCGGAGAAGGTCTTGTCATCCAGGGTATTCAGGGTGTCAGGATCCATGAGCACCGCCCTGGGCTGCCAGAAGCACCCGGCCAGGTTCTTTCCGGCAGCCAGGTCGATAGCTACCTTTCCGCCTACGGAGGAATCCACTTGGGCCAGGAGGGTGGTGGGGATCTGAATGAAATCCACGCCCCGGAGGATGGTGGCGGCGGCGAAGCCCGCCAGGTCCCCCACCACGCCGCCGCCCAGGGCAACGACGGCGTCGGTGCGGGTGAGGCCGAAGTGCATCATGGCCTCCCACAGGGCGGCCAGGTGAGTGGCGCACTTGGCCCCCTCCCCGGCGGGGCCTGTAAACAGGCCCGTATCGAAGCCGGCGGCCTCCAAACGATCCTCCACCCGGGCTCCGTAGAGGGGCTCCACATTGGTATCGGTAACGATGGCGATCCGCTTGGCTCGGGGGCAGACCTTTCGGATCTCCTCTCCCACCTTGTCCAGCAGGCCGGGGGCGATCTGAATGTCATAGGAGCGGGAACCCAGGTCCACATGGAGGGTTTTCATATGGCTCACTTCCTTACATTTTACGGGCTGTCACGCTGCAAACAGGTCAGGGCAAGCCCCTCGGTCAACCTGTTCTCCGCGCTTCTTTTTATTTTACCATTGTTTTTCCCACAAGGTCAACCAAAGCGGAGACCTTGCCCATGAGCCGCTCAAAGTGTTCCGGGGTCAAGGATTGCTGACCGTCGCACTTGGCATGGGGCGGGTCGTTGTGGACCTCGATCAGGAGCCCGTCCGCACCTGCCGCCACGGCGGCCAGGGCCAGCGGCTCCACCATCCAATACATCCCGGCGGAGTGAGAGGGATCCACAATGACGGGCAGGTGGCTCATCCGCTTCACCGCCGGAATGGCGGATACGTCCAGCGTATTCCGGGTGTAAGTCTCAAAGGTACGAATGCCCCGCTCGCAGAGGATCACGTTCTCGTTGCCCTCGGACATAATATACTCGGCTGACATGATCCATTCCTCGTAAGAGTTGGACAGCCCTCGCTTGAGAAGAACAGGCTTGGAAAGCTTGCCGACCTCCTTCAAAAGATCGAAGTTCTGCATGTTCCGGGCTCCGATCTGTATAACATCCACCTTGTCCTCAAAGAGCTGGCAATACTTTTCACTCATGAGCTCGGTAACAATGGGCATGCCTGTGGCGGCCTTGGCCTCCAGAAGAAGATCCAGTCCGGGGGTCCCCATTCCTTGGAAAGAGTAGGGGGAGGTCCGGGGCTTGAAGGCCCCGCCCCGGAGAAGGGCCGCCCCGGAGGACTGCACATCCTTGGCTACCTCGATGATCTGTTCCTCGCTCTCCACCGAGCAGGGGCCCGCGATGACAGCGAAGCTCCCACCTCCCACACAGGCGGAACCCACCTTTACCGCGGTATCCTCCGGGTGAAATTTTCGGTTGGCCCGCTTATAGGGTTCGGAGACCCGCATGACCCGCTCGATGTGCTCGTTGATGGAGACCTTATCAATATCGACAGCCGTGGTGTCTCCCACCAAACCCAAAATGGTGCAGTCTATGCCGTGAGTAACTCCCACCTGAAGCCCCTGAAGCTGGAACTGGGCCACCAGCTTGTCGATCTCCCGCCGCTCGGTCCCCGGTCTCATGACCACGACCATAACACACACTCCTTTTGAAAAAATAAAAAAGGGGCCCATTGATGATGAACATCAATGAGCCCCTGATACCATCCGGGATCCCTGCCCGAAAGCTTCGGAC
This sequence comes from uncultured Pseudoflavonifractor sp., assembly GCA_947577065.1. Taxonomy (GTDB): domain Bacteria; phylum Bacillota; class Clostridia; order Oscillospirales; family Oscillospiraceae; genus Vermiculatibacterium. The sequence goes on along the minus strand of CANPTT010000035.1, from coordinate 11,984 downwards.
AGGCTCATTTCGTCCATCCTTATTTCTCTGCGGCAAAGCCGCCCATGCCCGTAAATCGGGCATAGGAAAAGGAGAAAAAGGATGCGGTTGTGAGGGTACGGTTTCTCATAGGGATACCTCACGGAAATGATTTGCCCTTATTATATGCCAGCAAAGGAAAAAAGGCAACAAAAATTTTCCCTTGCCCGGCGGGGTGGAGGACTTCCCCTTGTACTTCCCTCCAAAATCTGTTATGATGGTTCCAACATCAAAAATACCGGGAGGAATGACCCGTGGTCACAAAAACCACCAAATTGATCGAGGAGGCCTTCAAGGCCCAAGGCTGGAACTACAAAATCGACGAGCACCCCAACGGCAAGAGCTCCGCCATTGTCACCGGCTTCGACCTGAAGTCGGGCCGCTCCATCCAGATCCTGCTGATCTCCGGAGAACTGGAGCGGGGGGAGGATCTGGCCCTCCGGGTCTTCCAGTATGCGGACATCCCCACGGAGCGGGAGACAGAGGCCCTGCGAGCCTGCAACGAGGCCAACGGGAAATACCGTTTTGTGAAGTTCGTGTACCACGACAACGGCAGCGTGGTCATCGAGATGGACATGCCCAGCGAGACCAAGGACGTGGGCAATGTGGCCGTCGAGCTTCTCTACCGGCTGCTGGATATCGCCGACGACGCCTATCCCATTTTTGAGAAGGCCAAGGGCTGAGGGAAAGCGGATCGGTCATAGGGGCGGAGTCCCGACCCCAAGCCGGAAAGTTCCGCATTCCGCCTCATATCCTGCCAGAACAAGGAAGAGCGCCGCCCCGGGGGGCGGCGCTCTCTTTTTCCACCTATTTCAATAGAAGGCTTTCTGCTTTAGCTCAGAATATCCTTCTTGTTGGAGGTCTCGATGATGACCTCGGTGGCGGTCTTCTTGTCGGTGTCCACAATGACGATCACGTTGGCCTTACCCTCAATGGCGTCAAACTCGGCGATGGTGCCCATCACGCCCTCCTCGCCATCCTTGTCTACAAAGTAGAGCTTGGTGTCGCCGTCAATGGCGTAGGTGGCCGACTTTCCGGTCTCCTCAAAATACGTGTTGCCGTTGGCGTCGGTCTTCTCCTTCACGGCGTAGGATAGGGTGATGGTGCCGTCCTTCTCGCTGTAGTCGGTCACGTAGCCCATGACGCCGCTCAGGGAGGCCAGGTTGGACTTGGTGATGACCACGCACTCGCCGTTGTCGTAGATCTCGTCGGAGGTGGGCTCCAGTTTGACCACATTGCCGGTGGTGAGGGAACGGTTCTTCATGTTGACGGTATAGTGCTCATCGTTCACATCCACGGTATACCGATAGTACCGGGTATCGTCGATGTCGAAGCGGCCCACATAGGCGCTGACGATGCCGTAGAAGGTGTTGGAGCTGGCGCCGGAGGGACGCTTGCCGATGTTGGCGTAGATGGCCACCACATCGGTGCCGTCCTTGACCACGGTCAGGCCGTCGTTGGCGGCCACCTCCACATCGCCCAGGTCGCGAATGTTGTAGGCCTTGAAGTTGCTCTTGGTCTTGCCGTCCTCGCTGGTCTCAGTGGTAACGAACAGTACGCAGTTGGAGCTGGTCCTGTCGCCGTCAAAGTCCTTGGTCTTCTTGGAGTAGCTGGCCTTGGCGTTCTTGGCGTTGTAAGTCTCCTCAATATCCACATCGGCGTCCCCATCCTTGTTGAGGGAGTAGGTCACGATGTCACCAACCCGGATATCGTCCTTGTCCTCGATCTTGGTCTTTCCGTCCTTCTGATAGCTGTCCTCGCTGACGGTGAGAACGGTCTTCTTTCCGTCGGCACCCATGACCTGGATCTTCAGACCGTCCAGAATGTTGCCGGCGGTAGTACCAGCCACCTGGGAGACCTGGGTGACCAGGGAATAGTTGCTGTTGCTCTCGGAGGTCTGCACGGCGGCAGCCACATAGCCGTTCACCAGATAGAGATCAAACTCCTCACCAATGTGGTCCTCGGCGTCAAAGACCTCAATGGCGTCGTCGTGGACATTCTTGTCCATCAGATCCTCGTTGACGATCTTGTAGGTCTTGCCGTCGTCCAGAGTCACGGTCTTGGTCCGGTTTTCCTTGCCGGACTTATCGTTATCCTTAAAGCTCTTCACTACACCGGAGATTTTCTCGGCCTCCTCCACGATGTTGAAGGCGTCGTCGTTGGAGGGAGTGGTGTGGTAAAGGGTGGTGACCACCACGATGTCATCCTTGGCAATGTCCTCATAGATATCGTTGTCCGCAATGTCCAGGGTGCCGATGCCGCCGCTCAGAGTGACCTTGGTGCTGTTCTTGGCGGTAACCTTGGCGATCTTGCTTCCGGTGACGTAGATGGTCTCCACCTCGTCCTCGTCATTCATGACCAGCTTCAGGGTACTGCCGTTAACCAGCTTCAGGTCCTTGGTCAGTTGGCTGTTATCCTCGCCCTTACCATTCACGGCATCCTTGCCCACGGTGGTGTTGCCTTCTTTGGTGGCGCCGCTTTCCACTGTGCCAGCCTTGGTGTAGACAGCCTTGGTGGCATAGTTGGTCCAGACGGTGACTTCCTTAGCCAGATCATACTTGTCGCCGCCTACATTGACCTGCTCGTCGTTATTCTTGTTGTTTTTCACGTCGCCCATGGTGCTGGACACGGTGCCGGACTTGCCGGTGTTGAACACGCCGTAGATGGTGTCCTGCTTGTCGGGGCGGCCCTTGGTGCCGGACTTGGCGCTGTCCTTGTAGATGACCTTGACTTCCTCACCCACATTGGAGATATCCAGGTCGGAGGGGACAAAGGCGTTCTTAGGGGCGGCAGGCTTGCCGTCGGAGCCCACATCACCCTCGTTGCGGCCGTTGACGGTGATCTCGCCCTTTCCGGCCTTGCTGGTTCCAAAGTCGGCGTTTCCATCGTAAGTGCCCACCCAGACATCGGCGTCATAGCGCTCCTTCAGCAGGGTGGGACCCGTGGTGTTGTAGTCCCAGGTCACGGTGCCGTCGCTCTTGTTGGTGCCGGGAGTGACCCGGATGGTGTGGTTCTGCAGGCCGTTCCAGATAAGCTGGGCGGCGGTGTCCCGGGTGGCGGCCTCGGTCATCACCACGCTGCCCAGATCCTCATACAGGATGGGATCGGCCTGGAGGGCCAGCTGGTGGGTCTGGGTGGCCCACTTGGGACCGGTCAGCTCATAGGCCTTTGCATCGTAGCCCAGGGCGGTGAGGACCATCTTGGTGGCCTCAATACCGGTCACCTTGCCCTCGGGATCGAAGGTACCGTCGCCCCGGCCGGAGATGATGTTCAGGTCGGCGCAGTACTCAATGTAGCTCTCGGCCCAGTGGCCCTTGATGTCGGTGAAGGTGGCGGTGCCCTTCACCCCGGTGCTGCTGTTTTTACCGCCATTCATGGCCACGGCGATCATCTTGGCCATCTGAGCCCGGGTCACGTTGCCTTCCGGATTGAAGGTACCGTCATCCTGCCCGTCGATGATCTTCAGAGCGACCATAGTGTTGACGGCGTCGGTGTGCTGGATCTCGTCCGCATCACTGAAGTCCGCCGCGCCGGCGCCCACAGCCATCATACCCACGAGCATGATGCCGGACAGAGCCAGGCTCAGAACGCGCTTGAGGTTGTTCATGTGCTTGTTTCCTCCTTTTTATTTTTGACGCGGACAGTCCCCTTGTCGTTTTTTGGAGATTTTGAAAACCGGGAAGATATTGCGCCCCAACGGTTCCAATCCAAAAAAGCAAAGTGTGACTCCCCTGAAGAAACGAAAAAGGGAGGAAAAAGCCCAAAAAAGAGCCCGGAAAGCCCTGCTTTCCGGTGCTAAAAGTGACTTTGGTAGACATTGTGGTAGACTCGAAAAAGCGCAGAATTTGAAACCCATTGGGGCGGAAGGAATTTGGGAAATATTTTGGTAGACTTTTGGTAGACGCGGCTGTCCAAGAAGCAAAAAAAGACCGCCGGAGGAAACTTCCTCCGGCGGTGGGATAACGGGGCTTATCGGTTGATGGAGGCCGCCATCCTGCGGTAGGTGTGGCGCAGGCCCTTGATGACCACCGAATAGGCGGTGATATTCTCAGGGGCGGCGATGCCTGTGTAGCCGGAATCCCCCAGATGGTGGATATCAGTCCCCGCCATTTTGCACTCCAGGGCAATGCGGCGGATGGTGTCCACATCGGCCCCCTCTTGGGAGGTGCCGATGGCGGTCATGGTCAGCCTGCCCAGGGAGTGCGAATAGCTCACCATATCCCGCACATATTCCGTGGTGACGCCGGGAACCGTACCGGGGGCGGGGAAAAGGATCACGTCCGCCCCCGCTTTGGCAAAGTCCTTGACCTCCGCCTTGGTAATGATATTTTCGCCGCCCTCCCCCAAGACCCCGGAGGTATGCATCTTCCCTGCGGCCAGGATCAGCCTTTCCCCCAGATGCCTGTGAAACAGCTTGAGAGTGTCGGTAATGGCTTTGTTGGTGACCCCGGTGCCGGGGTTTCCGGTAAGGAGAATGAAATCCACTCCCATATCGGCGGCCTTTCTCGCGTTTTCCAGGGTGGCAAGGCGCCCCTGGGTCATGGCCCAGAGCGTGTCCACCTGGGCAAGCTCTCCCTCCTCCACCGGCTCCAGGTTGATGCCGACGGGGCGGCCGGTAAGCCGCTTGACCTTCCGGATCACCTCGTTGGGCGGCACGTTGGAAAGGCCCTGGATCTGGGGGTGGTCCACGTCAAAAAGATTCAGCAAAAGGATATCCGCCCCCAGGGCCGCCGCCAGCTCAGCGTTTGTCACGTCGCCCAGAAGCGGGGTCACGGTCCCGATGGTCTCCGAGGCCAGCACCCGCCCCTCAGAGGCGGCGATGGAAAAGAGGAGCTCGGCCTTGGTCATTTGGGAAAAGTCGGATGCGGCACAGTCCAAAAGTCGTTTTGCCATAGGTTTGGTCCCCCTTTGTCAGTTGAGGAAGCCCTCCAGGATCTTTTCCTCCGCCTCCTCCTCGGTAAGGCCCAGGGTGAGGAGCTTCAGGATCTGGTCCCCGGCGATCCGTCCGATGGCGGCCTCGTGGATAAGCTGGGCGTCCACGCTCTGGGCGTCGATGGCGGGGATGGACTTGATCTTGGCCTGATCCATCAAAATGGAGTCGCACTGAACGTGGCCAAAGCAATCGGCCTTCCCCGTCATGCAGGGGCGGAACACCTGGACCGAGCGGCCCCGGCCTACCGACCGGGATATCACCCGACCTGTGGCCCCGTCCCCCTTAAGGATGATCTCCACGTTGGATTCGGCGGTCTGCGCTCCGTCGGTCATCAGCTTTTCGTTGATGATACACTCCCCGCCGGCGGCGACCTCCACCACCGTGTCCCGAATGGTGGAATCCACGCCCCGGATCTGGGTCATCTCCATGGTCATGGAGGCCCCTTCCTCCAAGTATACCTCAGTACGGGGGTTGAGTATACGCGCCCCGGTGCCGGGGCCCTCGCCATAGTGGCGCTCCACATAGCGGACACGGGCGTTCCTGCCGATGTGGAATACATGGATGCCGTCGTGCTGGCTGGTCTCACAGCCGGTGTTGTGGATCCCGCAGCCCGCCACAATGTCCACATCGGCCCCCTCGCCGATATAGAAGTCGTTGTAGACCACGTCAGTGAGCCCGGACATGCTCAGCACCACAGGGATGTGGACGCTCTCCCCCCTGGTCCCCGGCTTCACGGTAATATCGATGCCCGGCTTGCCGTCCGTCTTGGAGGCAATATCAATGTTGGCGGTGACCTTTCGTTCGTCCAGTTGTCCGTTGACCCGGAAATTATAGGCCCCCTGCGGGACCTTCTCCAGCTCGGCGATCTCCTTGAGGACCTTCCATTCCGTCCTATCCATCAGCACGCACCTTCTCTCATATAGCCGCAGCCCGGCAGGGTCCGGGCCATGATCTGAGGAAAGATCTCCTCCTGGGGGCCATGCTTGGCCACCCGGCCCGCCTCGATGACCACGATCTCGTCGGCCAGGCGGATGATCCTCTCCTGATGGGAGATGATGAGCAGGGTGGAATCCCCCCCCTTGTGAATGTTCTCAAAGGTCTCGGTAAGTCGGGCAAAGGACCACAGATCGATGCCCGCCTCCGGCTCGTCGAAAATCATGAGCCCCGCCCTCCGGGCCAGGATGGTGGCGATCTCGATGCGCTTTACCTCGCCCCCGGACAGGCTGGCGTCCACCTCCCGGTCAATGTAGTCGTCGGCGCACAGGCCCACCTGGGTCAGATACTGGCAGCCCTCGGCAGGGGTCAGCGCCTCCTTGCCCGCGGCCAGAGCGATAAGATCCCTTACCTTCATGCCCTTGAACCGGGGGGGCTGCTGAAAGCCGTAGCTTACGCCGGCCTTAGCCCGATCGGTGATGGAGAGGTTTGTAATATCCTGTCCATTCCAGCGGATGGAGCCTCCTGTGGGCTGGTTGAGTCCCATGATGGTCCGGGCCAGGGTGGTCTTACCGCCCCCGTTGGGCCCGGTGATGACTACCAGCTTCCCATCCTCCACAGTGAGGGATATGTCCTGGAGGATGTCCAGCTCGGCCCCATCCTCTGCCGTCACGTCGTAACGCAGATGGCTGATCTCTAACATATATGGTAACTCCTTTGTGAGTTGGATTTCCTATCAAATTAGTATTATATCACGAAAATAGGAAAATACAAGGGCGAGAGGAAAGTTTTTGAGAAAGCAGTTTGCATCTTTACGGCCGCTTTGCTATACTGGTGGGAAAGGAAAGCGGTGGGAGGGGATCTTTATGAAAACAGCACTTATCACGGGCGGCTCCCGGGGGATCGGGGCGGCGGTGGCCCGGCGGCTCAGGGCGGACGGATACGAGGTTGCGATCGGGTATGCCCATTCCCGTGCCCAGGCGGAGGCCCTTGCGGCAAAATTGGGGGGCATTGCCCTTCAGGCCGACGTGGCCGATCCGGTCCAGGTCCGGGGGATGGTTGACACTGTGTTAGAAAAATTTTGTCAACTTGACATTTTGGTGTGCTGCGCCGGAGTGGCCTGGCAGGGGCTGACCCAGGATATGGGCGTTCAGGAGTACCGCCGGATCATGGCGGTGGATCTGGACGGGACCTTTTACTGCTGCCAAGCCGTACTGCCCCAAATGATACGAAAAAGATCGGGAAAGATCGTCACCGTCTCCTCCATGTGGGGACAGGTGGGCGGGGCATGCGAAACGGCCTATTCCGCCGCCAAGGCAGGGGTTATTGGCCTTACCAGAGCCCTGGCCAAAGAGGTGGCCCCCTCGAAGGTCACCGTAAACTGCGTGGCCCCCGGCGTCATTGACACCGACATGGTCCGGCCCTTAGGGCCCCAAACACTGAAAGACCTCGCGGAGGAGACCCCGCTGGGGCGGCTGGGCACTCCTCAGGATGTGGCGGAGTGCGTCTCGTTCCTCTGTTCCCCCGCGGGAGATTTTCTGACAGGGCAGGTCATCGCCCCCAACGGCGGACTGGTGGTCTAGATCCCGCTCGTCATTGTGCCCAAAACAGTTCCGCCCCGCTTCGTGCATTATGATCATTTAGACGGTTGACAATCTTTGACAATACACGTATAATGTCAACAACCTTAAAGGAGGTTGAATGAAATGAAGAAACGTATTTTTGCTCTTACCATGGCCGCGGTCATGACTGTGGGGCTGCTCTCCGGCTGCGGCGGCGGCACCACTCAGGAGACCAAGACCCCCGACAACAGCAGCGGCACCTCCGCCGCGATCAAGATCGGAGGAGCCGGTCCTCTCACCGGCGGCGCCGCTATCTACGGCAACGCCGCCGCCCGGGGCGCCCAGATCGCCGCCGACGAGATCAACGCCGCCAATCCTGACGGTCTCCAGATCGACCTGCGCTATGAGGATGACGCCCATGACGCCGAGAAGAGCGTCAACGCCTACAACACCCTGAAGGGCTGGGGCATGCAGGTGTTCCTGGGCTCGGTCACCTCCACCCCCGGCGTTGCCACCTCTGTGGAGGCCAACAATGACCACATGTTCTACCTGACCCCCTCCGCCTCCTCCACCGACGTGCTGGGCGGCGTGGCCAACCCCCTCACCGGCACCGTGGATATCCAGCGCAAGGACAATGTGTTCCAGATGTGCTTCGTGGATCCCAACCAGGGCTCCGCCTCCGCCCAGTACATTTACGACCAGAACCTGGGCTCCAGCATCGCCGTTATCTATAAGAACGACGACGTGTACTCCACCGGCGTCTACAACTCCTTCGACGCCAAGGCCAAGGAGCTGGGCCTGAACGTGGTCAGCGTCACCACCTTCACCACCGACACCCAGACCGACTTCTCCGTCCAGCTGGGCGACGCCAAGAACGCCGGGGCCGACCTGGTGTTCCTGCCCATGTACTATGACGCCGCCGCCCTGATCTTCACCCAGGCCAACGCCATGGGCTACGCCCCCAAGTGGTTCGGCATCGACGGCATGGACGGCATCCTGGGCGTGGTGGGCTTCGACACCTCCCTGGCCGAGGGCGTCATGCTCCTGACCCCCTTCAACGCCGACGCCGAGGACGAGGCCACCAAGAACTTCGTGAAGACTTACCAGGATAAGTACGGCGAGGTGCCCAACCAGTTCGCCGCCGACGCCTATGACTGCGTCTACGCCATCTACAACGCCCTGACCGAGGCCGGCGTCACCGCCGACATGAGCGCCGGCGACATCTGCGACAAGATGGTGGCCCAGTTCACCGCCATGACCTTCGACGGCCTCACCGGCGAGGGCATGACCTGGGATGCCAGCGGCGCTGTGACCAAGAGCCCCAAGGGCATGGTCATCCAGGACGGCGCTTACGTGGGAATGGACTAAAGAAGCGCGGAGAAGTGGGCTGCAAAAGGGCTTAGAACTTTTGCGTCCAGCCCGCTTCGCAGCGTGACAAGGCAATGTTTCCCAGGAAAACCCCAGAGGGCTGCCGATGGCGGCGGCCCTCTGCTTTTCCTTATTTATAAGCAGTACGAGTGGGCGTATGATATGCGCCCCTACGAATGGTAAAATCCCCTTTTGTAGGGGCGGATATCATCCGCCCAAGGCGTTGTGTTTCAGAGAGAATATGAGAGAAAATGAGGTGTGTACCCTATGGTGACCTTCCTGACCCGTCTGATCAACGGCATCAGCCTGGGCAGCGTCTACGCCATCATCGCCCTGGGCTACACCATGGTCTACGGCATCGCCAAGATGCTGAACTTCGCCCACGGCGACGTGATCATGGTGGGAGCCTATGTGTGCTTCTTCGCGGTGGCCAATTTCGCCCTGCCCCCCCTGGCGGGGGTGGCCTTGGCCATGCTGGTGTGTACCGTCCTGGGCATGGTGATCGAGCGTCTGGCCTACAAGCCCCTGCGCCAGGCCCCCTCTCTGGCGGTGCTCATCACCGCCATCGGCGTGAGCTATTTCCTGCAAAACGGAGCCCAGCTCCTCTGGGGCTCCAACAACAAGATGTTCCCCTCCTTCCTGTCGGGGGACGCCCTGTCCCTCCTGAACGGGGACCTGCGGGTCTCCCTGGTCACGGTGGTGAATGTGGTGGTCTGCGTGGTCATCATGCTGGCGCTGACCTGGTTCACCAGCCGGACCAAGATGGGCAAGGCCATGCGGGCCTGCTCCGAGGACAAGGGGGCCGCCCAGCTCATGGGCATCAATGTGGACACCACCATCTCCATGACCTTCGCCATCGGCTCCGCCCTGGCGGCGGTGGCGGGGGTGCTGTATATGTCCTCCTACCCCATCCTGGTCCCCACCACAGGCTCCATGCCGGGGATCAAGGCCTTTACCGCCGCCGTCTTCGGGGGCATCGGCTCCATCCCCGGCGCCTTCCTGGGGGGGCTGCTGCTGGGGGTCATTGAGATCTTCGCCGGCGGCTACATCTCCACCCAGCTTCAAAACGCCATCGTCTTCGCCGTCCTCATCGTGGTGCTTTTGGTGAAACCCTCCGGTCTGCTGGGCAAGCAGATCCGGGAGAAGGTGTAAGGGGGTGGGGAGCATGAATAAACTGAAAAGCATGAGCCCCGCCACCAGGACCAACTTCCTCACCTACGCCGCGGTGATCCTGACCTTTGCCATTCTCCAGCCCCTGTCGGCGGCGGGAAAGATCTCCCCCACCCTCCAGGGTCAGCTGGTCCCCGTGTGCGCCTATGTGGTCATGGCCCTGTCCCTGAACCTGACGGTGGGCGTGTTGGGAGAGCTGAGCCTGGGCCACGCCGGCTTTATGAGCGTGGGCGCCTTCTCCGGGGCGGTGTGTGCCTCCGCTCTCCAGAACGTGATCCCCGCCTCCGGCCTTCGTCTGGGGGTCTCCATGGTGGTGGGGGCTCTCCTGGCCGGGATCGTGGGCACTATCATCAGCGTCCCCGTCCTCCGGCTCAACGGCGACTACCTGGCCATCGTCACCCTGGCCTTCGGCCAGATCATCAAATCCATTGTGGAGAACCTCTATGTGGGGGTGGACGCCAAGGGCCTCCACTTCAGCTTCCTCCAGCCCACCATGCGCCTGGGGGAGGGGGGGCGGATGATCCTCAACGGTCCCATGGGTATCCCCAACATCTCCAAGATCTCCACCTTCCTGGCCGGCTTCATCCTCATCATGGTGACCCTGGCGGTGATCTTCAACCTGGTGAACTCCCGCTCGGGCCGGGCCATCATGGCCCTCCGGGACAACCGGATCGCCGCCGAGAGCGTGGGGATCAACGTGATCAAGTATAAGATGATGGCCTTTGTCATCTCCGCCGCCCTGGCGGGGGCGGCGGGCGCCCTCTTTTCCCTGGGCCAAAATACCATCGTGGCCTCCAAGTTTGATTTCAACATGTCCATCCTGATCCTGGTCTACGTGGTCCTGGGCGGTCAGGGGAAGATGTGGGGCTCCATCCTGGCGGCCTCCTTCCTCACCATCCTGCCCGAGACCGCCGCCATGCGGGACCTGAAGGATTACCGGATGCTGGCCTACGCCATCGTCCTCATCCTGGTGATGCTGGCCACCAACAGCCCGGCGCTGAAGGGCTTTTTCGCCAGATTCTTCCGCCGAAAGGAAGATAAGACCGAGAAAGGGGGCGCGCAGTAATGGCTATGCCGAAACGGGAGCCTACTAAGTTGGTCCCTGTCCCCTCCACCAACATTATCCCCGAGCGGGACGTGGATAAAAGCCCCATCCTGGAGTGCCGCCATCTGGGCATCGACTTCGGCGGCCTCACCGCTGTCAATGACTTCAATATGGCCATCGGCCGCACCGAGATCGCCGGCCTTATCGGCCCCAACGGCGCGGGCAAGACCACAGTCTTTAACCTGCTGACCAAGGTCTACCAGCCCACCCGGGGCACCATCCTGCTGGACGGAGTGGACACCCATTCCATGTCCACCGTACAGGTGAACAAGGCGGGCATTGCCCGGACCTTCCAGAATATCCGCCTTTTCAGCAACCTCTCCGTGGAGGACAACGTGAAGCTGGGCCTCCACAACCACATCAGCTACGGCCTCTGGCAGGGCCTTTTCCGTCTGCCCGGCTACTGGCAGGGGGAGAAGGTGGCCCATGAGCGGGCCATGGAGCTGCTCTCCATCTTCGATATGGAAAACCTGGCCTCCACCAAGGCGGGAAGTCTGCCCTACGGCGCCCAGCGGCGGCTGGAGATCGTCCGGGCCCTGGCCACCAATCCCTCCCTGCTCCTCCTGGACGAGCCGGCGGCGGGCATGAACCCCTCCGAGACCGCCGAGCTGATGGAGAACATCGTGAAGATCCGGGATACCTTCCAGATCGCCGTCCTCCTCATCGAGCACGACATGAGCCTTGTCATGAGCATTTGCGAGGGCATCTGCGTGCTCAACTTCGGCCAGATCATCGCCAAGGGGACCCCCGACGAGATCCAGGCCGATCCCGTGGTGATCGAAGCCTATCTTGGCAAGCAAAAGGAGGGCTGAGAGATGCTGAAGGTAGAGAATATCAACGTCTATTACGGTGCCATCCACGCCATCAAGGGCATTTCGTTTGAAGTCAACGACGG
>CANPTT010000034.1 GCA_947577065.1 uncultured Pseudoflavonifractor sp. | reverse complement strand
TATCGTAGGTGATGGCGCCGGGGTCCTCCGGGGCTTGGCTCTTCCATTCGTAGAGTGGGGCGCCATCCGCCAGAGCGGCGGCGGGCAATAGACCCAGACCGAGGCCCAAAGCCAAAACAAGGGAAAGGAAGCGTTTCTTCTTCATGTCATTGTCTCCTTTGCTTCAAACTGCGGCTCGGCGGAGCCGTCAAAAGACAGGTGCCATTACCATTTATTTTAGCATGGCCCGGAAAGGAAAACAAGTAGGGGAGGGGGAATTTTCCCCCTCCCCTGTGACGGTTCGGCCGCTGCTATCTTGTGGGCATCTCAAAGCCTGCCAGGGCGCGGTTGAGATAGTCGTTAAAGGGCTTCATGAGCTGAAAGATCCGGGCCGCCCTTTGGACAAAGGCCTCCGGGTCCCGCAGCTCCTCATCCTTCAGGGGATATTCCAGATACCAGCTTTTCATTTTCAAATACTCCGCCTGGGGATGCTCCTTGTCATACCCGGCGGGAACCTTTTTCAAAGCAGAGCCCTGGGGGGTGAAATGCCCCTCGAACTCCGGGTCATGGAGGATCTTTTCCCACTCTTCGCCGTTTTGGGCGATATACTCCCGCACCATGGCCGTGGCGTCCTTGAACATATCCCCGAACAGGCCGCCCCCCAAAAAGGAGCGGTCGCCGGGCCGTATCATCAGATAGTACCCCACGGGGATGGGCAGCTTCCCCCTGGAGGAGATGTGGGCCCGGAAGGCGGGGAGATAGGGGGACTTGTCGTGGCTGAACCGGGTGTCCCTCACCAGCTTGAAGGTCAGTTCTTTGGGAGAGCTGCCCAAAATGTTCCCGTCAAACTGTCCGATCTCCAGCATCAGGGCCTGGAGCAGCTCCTCAAATGCGGCGTTGGCCTTTGTGCGGCGCTCCTTGTTGGCGTGAAACCACTCCCGGTCGTTGTTCTTCTCCAGATCGGACAGAAAGTCCAGAATGAGCCCTGTATCCATGGGGTAGCCCCCCCTCTAAGAATTTGTGACGAAGGAAAAGGCCGGAGAGGCCAAAACCTCCTGAATGAACTCCCTTGTGGCCTCAGGACAGCGGTAAGCCTTGCAGAAGGAAAAATCCTGGGCCAAGTCGTCTATCTCCTCCATGGCCCGTTTTACATGGAGCATGGCCTCCACGGGGATCTCCACGGCCCCGGTGTGTTCCAGCCGCTGGGGATCGATCCGGTGACAATGCACGGCGTAGTGGATGCGGTCCCGGCATCTGCACTTGCCGCCGCCGTACTCCCCGCAATACCGCCCAAGGAAATCCGCCATTTTCCTGCGTGTCCGGGAAAGCCGCTGGCGGTACGCCTCCGGGGTCATCCCCAGAATATCTCCCGCAATGCGGCTGTCAAGGCGGAACATGGTGCCCAGGATGAAAATACACCGGCTCTCCCCGTCCAGGCACTGGAGCATCACGTTGGTGCAGGACAGCTTCAGCTCCTCCGCCAAAAGCTCCCTGTCCACCTCCTGGCCCAGCTCCGGCGCGTCCTGGACCCGCCCGTTTTCAATGTCCTCCCCATAGTACTCAAAGCTCAGGGGGCGGTGGGCGAACATATGCTTTTTGTAGTTTTTCAGGTGGTTCACGGCAATACGGAACACCCAGGTCTCAAAGGAGCTCTCCCCCCGGAAGGAGGACAGGTGGGTCATGATCTTCAGCAGGATATCCTGGGCGGCGTCCTCCGCGTCCCCGAAGGTGCCCAGCATCCGCAGGGACAGGTTGAATACGGTGTCCTGCACGCTGAGAAGAAGGGCCGCAAGGGCCTTTTTGTCTCCCGCCGTGGCCTGTCCCACCAAAGCCTGTAGATCTGCGTCCTTTTTATCTCTCATTTGTTTTTACCTCCCACCTGATTAGACAACGCCGGCCAGCCCCTGTGACAGGAAAAATGAAAAAGATATTGTGTTTTTCTTACTCCGTGCTGCTCTTGTCTAAAATACGCTTCATATCCTCCGGCAGGGGGGCCTCAAAGGCAAGCCTCGTCCCGGTGAAGGGCTGTTTCAGCTCCAGCCTTGCCGAGTGGAGGGCGGGCCGGGGGATCAGGTCCGGGTCCTCGGTACCGTAGAGGAAGTCCCCCGCCAGGGGGTGGCCCAGATAGGCCATGTGGACCCGGATCTGGTGTGTCCGCCCGGTCTCCAGCCGAAGGCGGAGCAGGGAGAACCCCTCCCCCTGCTCTATGACCTCATAGTGGGTCCGGGCGGGCTTTCCATCGGGCCTCACCTCCTGCCGGATGTAGGAGGTATCGGTTCGCCCCAGGGGGGCGTCAATGACCCCGGAGAGGGGGGAAGGGCAGCCCTGGCACACCGCCAGGTACTCCCGCAGAAAATCCCCCGAGTGAAGGGCCTGGGTCAAAATGTGCTGGGCCGCCGGGTGCTTGGCTACCACCATCAGTCCCGAGGTGCCCTTGTCCAGCCGGTGGACCGGGTGGAATTCCGCCCTCAACCCGATTTTCTGATAATAGTGGACCAGCCTCGCTCCCAAGGAGTCCTCCCAGCTTCCCGCGCAGGGGTGGACCGCCAGCCCCGGGGGCTTGTCCACCACCAAAAGGTCCTCGTCCTCATAGAGAATATCCACCGGACCTTCGTTGGGCACGATATCCGAGGGAGCCTTGTCATCCGCCAGAATGGCCACCGTCTGCCCCGCGTGGACCAGATAGCTGGTATAGATGTCCTCCCCATCCACCAGAAGCCCGTGGGGCCGCCGCTTGGACCGGCGGATGGCCGAGGTGGACAGCCCGTGGCGGCGGAGAATGGCGTCCACCCGCCTGCCCTCCTCCTGGGGGTTTACATAAAACTCCAGATACCGCACACAGACACCCCACTTTCCGTCCTCTTGAAAAAAGTCCTCCCGCGGGGTTTGGCTCTCCGCCCGAGCCCCGCGGGAGATCCGATCGAGCTTACAGGTCTACGGTCTGGATCTGCTCTGCCTTGATGCCGTGCTTTTCTGCGTATCCGGTGAGCATCAGGACCAGAGCCCCGTCTCCGGTGATGTTGCAGGCGGTGCCAAAGCTGTCCTGGAGGGCAAAGACCGCCAGCATCAGCGCCTGCCCTGCTCCGTCAAAGTCCAGTACCCCTGCGATCAATCCCAGCGAGGCCATGACCGTACCCCCGGGAACACCGGGAGCGCCGATGGCAAAGACCCCCAGCAGAAGACAGAACAGGACCATTGTACCCACTTTGGGAAGGGTCCCATAGAGTACCTGGGAGACGGTCATGCAGAAAAAGACCTCGGTAAGCACCGAGCCGCACAGGTGGATGTTGGCAAAGAGGGGGATGCCAAAATCCACCATGTCCGGCCGCAGATTTTTGCTTTTCCGGGCGCATTGAAGGGCCACCGCCAAGGTGGCGGCAGAGGACATGGTGCCCACGGCGGTCAGATAGGCGGGGCCATACCGCTTTACCACCTCGATGCCTGAGTGGCCGGAATAGAGGGAAGCGACGCCATAGAGGACCGCCATCCAGAGATAATGGCCCACCATGACGATGAGGATGACGACCAGAAAGACCGGGAGCTGTTTGGTGATGGAACCCTCCCAGGCCAAATCGCAGAAGGTGGTAGCAATATAAAAGGGCAGGATGGGAATAAGAACTCTTTTTACCAGTTCCAGAACGATATTTTGGAACTCCAGCAGGACGGTGGTGACCGTCCTGGAATGGGTCCAAACGGCGGCAAGTCCGATGAGCACGGAGAAGGCAAGAGCGCTCATGACAGACATAATTTGAGGGATATCGAGCTGGAAGGCGACCTGGGGCAGTTCCCGCAGACCCTCCGCCTCCGAGGCGATATGCAGGTGGGGGATCATAGCATAGCCCGAGCCCATGGACAGCAGGGCGGCCAATATACTGGAAAGATAGGCCAGGCCCACCGCCACGGCCAGCATCCGGGTGGCGCTGTTTCCCAGCTTGGTAATGGAGGGGGCAATAAAGCCGATGATAATGAGAGGCACGCAGAAGGTGATGAGTTGACCCAGAATATAGTTGAGGGTAACCACGACCACCATTACATTTTCCGGAAAGACAAGTCCCAGAGCGATACCTGCCGCCAGGGCTAACAGAAGCCGGGCGGGAAGGCTTTTGAATAGCTTCATACCATTTCCTCCTAAAACAAAGCTGGGCGGCTGGCCGCCTATTCCTATCCTATTCAAAAATCCCGGATCGGCTTCCAAAAATTTTACCAGTTCCTACCTTATATCAAAGAGGAGAGGTTGTCAAGCGGGACAACGGTAAAAGGGGACTTTGCAAGCGGGGCGAAAAGTGATATAATACCTCTGATAAGGGGTGGTTTTCATGGGTGAAAAGCTGGGCGTGTATATCCACATTCCCTTCTGCAAGGCCAAGTGTGACTACTGCGACTTTTACTCTCTCCCGGATCGGGAGGGAGCCATGGACGAATATCTAAAGGCCCTCATCGCCCATATTCAGGAGACCGCCCCCCTGGCCAGAGGTTGGCAGGTGGATACGGTCTATATTGGCGGCGGGACTCCCAGTGCCTTTGGCGCCAAGCGGATGACGACTCTTTTGAAGGAGGTCCGCCGCCGTTTTGATGTGACCAGGGACGCGGAGATCACCAGCGAAGCCAACCCTGAGAGCACCGACCGAAAGTTTCTTACCGCCATTCGAAGGGCCGGAGTGAACCGACTCTCCCTGGGGATGCAGTCGGCCTGCGACGGGGAGCTGCGGGCAGTCCATCGGCTCCATGACTTTGAGCAGGTCACGAAGGCGGTGGCGGCGGCCCGAAAGGCCAAGGTGAAGAATTTATCCCTGGACCTCATATATGGCCTCCCCGGCCAGACTATGAGCAGTTGGGAGAAGAGCGTGGAGGCGGCGCTGTCGCTGGAGCCCCAGCATTTATCCTGTTACGGACTGAAGGTGGAGCCGGGAACGCCTCTGGATGGTCGGGTCATGCGGGGGGAGAATCTCCCCGACGATGACCTGCAGGCGGAGATGTATCTGTGGATGGTGGAGAGGCTGGCAAGGGCGGGCTATGCCCAGTATGAGATATCCAACTTTGCCCGCGCCGGGTTCCAGTCCCGCCACAATCTAAAATATTGGATGAGTAAGCCCTATGTGGGCTTTGGTCCTGGGGCCCATTCGGACTTCGGAGGACGGAGGTATTCCTTTGTCCGGGATCTGGACAAGTATATGGCTGGCATTTTGAATGGCGGCGCGGTCATTGAAAATTCCGATCTGATCCCCCGCCGGGAGCGGGGGGGAGAGTACCTGATGCTTCGGCTTCGGACGGTCAGGGGGATCGAGGAGTGGGAATACCGTCGGGAGTTTTCCATGAACTTTGACCCCCTGGAGCAGAAACTGGAAGAGTATGAGCACCAAGGCTGGGCGGTGAAGAAGGATCGGCGGTGGCATTTAACGCCGCTGGGATTTTTGCTCTCCAACCAGCTTATTGGGGACCTTCTTATTTTGCAGGAGGCCAGTACGCTGGAGAATACCCTTCCCAAGCTGCGGGCGGAGGGGAAGGTAAAGTAGAAGACAGGGGACGTTTTTAACACCCCTTAGCTGTTCTGCCGTTAGAAAGCTTGCCCCGGCAGCTTACTTCATAACGTCGCTGGGGTTCGTTTGTTTTGTGGTTTAACATGCCGTGTTCACGCCCCAAGATCCACGGTCAAGGGCCGGGCCGATGAGGATACCGGCCCCTGCGGTTGAGGGTGATGGATGCTTTTTCGTTGCCATCGGACGGCCCCACTGAAAGAGAAGCGTTTTATATCTGCGGGCGGGAGGGAATTTGCTGTATGAGGGGATACAACTTTCCCAAAAATTCACTCTTTTTGACCCGTTTACACTGGCCCTGAAATATGCTATGATACAAAGCGTGCCGGGACAAGCCCGGCGCGCTTTTCTTTTACTGATAGGAGGAGCCATGAGAGATTGGTATAAAAGACTTTCCGCGGCGGGGCTCTGTCTGTCGCTTTTGATGGGGCAGGCCGCTCTGGCCTCCGATGCTTTGGGGCATGACCTTCACTCCGGCGATACGGTGTTGTCCCAGGGAACGGTAGCTACCAGGGACTACCTTTGGAGCGATACATACAACGACCTGCGTACCGAGCGGTATGTGACCTATACCCCCAATGAGGCGGTGAGTCCTACCGTGGCCTTTGGGGCCAATATCCTGGAGCGAGAGACACTGTCCCACATGGCCCAAACCCTGGAAGCTCAGGGAAAGCGGGTGGTGGGGGGCACCAACGGAGACTTTTATGTCCTCACCACCGGGCAGCCTCTGGGTATGGTGGTCACAGACGGGGTCCTGCGCTCCTCCTCTTCCTACCACTCCGCCATCGGCTTTCGCGCCGACGGCACCGCCTTTGTGGGAACTCCCAATCTGCATGTCTCCATGACCATGGGAGAGGAGCGTCTTACTGTTTTCGGCGGAGTGAACAAGGTTCGACAGATCCGCAATGCCAACGGAGGCGGCCTTACTCTGCTGACCCCTGACTTTGGAGCCAACACCCAGAATATTGCCGCCGGCGTAGATGTATTTCTGCGGGTGACAACGCCGGAGGAGGAGCTGGGGAGGGTGCTTTCCGCTGAGGAGACGGGGGTGGGCCAGGAGCTGACCCTTTCTGACCGGCTCAGGATCGGGGGCCGGGTCAGATGTGTGGTGGACTTTGTCTCCGAGGCTGCCGGGGCAAACCCGATCCCTGAGGATGGGTTTGTCCTTACCATGAACGGCATGGACGATGAGGGGACGCTGAATATGCTGCGTACTCTCCAACCGGGGGACGAGGTGAACATTGACATTGTCAGCGAGGATCCTCGCTGGAACGAGGCGGTGGAGGCTCTGGGGGCCATGTATCGCCTGTTGGATAACGGACAGATAGGCACGGGCCTCAGCACGGAGCGTACCGCCCGGACTGCCATCGGTATCAAGGCCGATGGAGCAGTGGTCTTCTACACCATCGACGGCAAGCAGCCCGGGCACAGCGTGGGGGCGACCTTTCCCCAGGTGGCCCAGCGGCTGTTGGAGTTGGGCTGCGTAGAGGCGGTGGGCCTGGACGGCGGTGGGTCTACCACTTTTGGGCTTACCACTCCCGCCCAGGAGACCATGAGCGTGGTGAACCGGCCCTCGGACGGGGCGGAGCGGAAGAACTCCACGGCTATCTTCCTCACCACCGAACTGGAGGCTACCGGGGAGCCGGGGAGTCTTCAGGTAGAGCCGGGGGACGCGCTGATACTGGCGGGGACGGTCCTGCCTTTGGAGGCGTACTGTGTGGATACGGGCTATCGCCTTATGGGGCTGGCCCAGGATGTGAGCTATGCGGCGTCGGGAGGAGGCGTTATTGAGGCGGACGCCTTTATCGCCGGGGGGGAGAGCGGATATGTGACCCTGACGGCGACCCAGGGGGAATTGACCGGGACCGCCTCAATCACAGTGGTAAGGACCCCCGATGAGGTCTTGGTGACCAATGAGGAGACGGGGAGCGCGGTGGGGATCCTGGCTCTGGAGCCGGGGGAGAGCGTAGCCTTACAGGCGGTGAGCTCCTGGCGAAAGCTGAATCTCCGCAGCCAGGACACCTGCTACACCTGGACCTGTGACGAGGCGGTGGGGACGGTGACCGAGGACGGGTATTTTACTGCCGGAGAGAAGACGGCGGAGGGGAACCTGTATGTGACCGCCGGAGAGAAAACGGTGACCATTCCGGTGAGTGTGGTGGGACACATCCTGCCCTTGGCGGATATGGAGGGGGAGAACGCCCCTTTCACCGGTGGACCGGGAACTGCGGCGGAGCTGGAGACCAACCTGGCCTATGTCCGCACTGGGCGGCAGAGCCTACGTCTGGACTATGAGTTGGAGGAGGGCCTTGCAGTCCTCAATATGGATACCGCCATCCCATTGGGTGAAAAGTATCTGGGCCTGTGGATCTACGGCGACGGTTCGGCCAATGAGCTGACAGCGGTGTATCTCAACGGGGAGGAGGAGCTGTCTGAAGCTCTCTGTACCCTGGACTTTACAGGCTGGAGACATGTTTTGGCCCCCATCCCCACAGGGGGCAGCACCCTGCGGGAGGTGCGGATCACCGGGGAGAGCGGTGTGACCGCGGGAACGGTATGGCTGGATCAACTGACCACATCCAATGAGGAGCTGGCAGACGATACGCCCCCGATGATCCGGCTGAAGATCGAAGGGACCAGGCTGACCGCCACTGTCAGTGACAATGTGGATAAGAGCTTTGCCGCTCCGGCGGTGACCCTCTCCTATGACGGCGCGACTCTTGCCGGCCAGTGGGATGCGGAGAAGGGCATTTTGACCGCTCAGCTGCCTTTGCCGGAGATGGAACTCCAGTCCTTGGAGGAGCAGGCAGCCGAGGGGGAGGAGCAGCAAGCGATCACGCCGGAGCCTCAGCCGGCCCACCGGGTATCTGTGACGGCGGTGGACGTGAGCGGCAATCTGGGCCGGGCCTCTCAGGATATTCCGGGGGATGCGCTGGTGGAGTTTGCCGACCTTGTGGACCACTGGGCGGCGGAGTTTGTGAGCTACCTCTACGAACAGGGAGTCACCAATGGAGTGGCTGCCGACGAAGGGCTTTACTATCTGCCGAACAATACCATTACCCGGGCGGAGTTTTTCACCATGGTGGCCCGCTGGATGGGGCTGGATCTGGCGGAGTATGCCGGGACAGAGCTTCCCTTTGCCGACGCTGGAGAGATCCCGGAGTGGGCGGTGCCGGCGGTGAAGGCCATGTACGCACGGGGCATTGTGCAGGGCAGTATGGATTTTGGAGTGCTCTATGCCTATCCCAACGCGGGCATCAGCCGGGCCGAGGTCATGACTATTCTCGGGCGGACCCAGCTGCGGGGCTGGCCCGAGACCGCTCTGGACGGGTTTTCCGATGGGGCGGATACCCCGGAATGGGCGGAGAGCTATGTCCGCAGCCTGGTGGGGCAGGGGATCATTAACGGCTATGAGGACGGGACCCTGAAGCCCAACGCCTCCATGATGCGGGGTGAGGTGGCGAAGGTGCTGACAGTGCTGCGATAAAAGAATTGCACAAAAAGGGAAGCGTCCCGTCAAGGGGCGCTTCCCTTTTGCTGCTGGGGAAAAATGGAAATTGTCGGTTGCGGCGCGACTGACCAAGTCATCCACTGGCCTGGTGCCACAAAGGTCCAAAGACCTTTTACAGCTCCACCAGCTCCGCCAATTCACCGGGGGCGTCGATAAAGATATCCGCCCCGTGCCGCAGCAGGAATTCCCTGCTCCGGAAACCCCAGGTCACCGAGATACAGGGAAGGCCGGCATTTTTTGCCGTCTGGAGGTCTACGTCGGAGTCGCCCACATAGACGGTCCGGGCGGGAGTGGAGCCCAGGGCGGTCATGGTCTGCAGGACCATGGTCGGATCCGGCTTTTTGGGGACGCCCTCCGCCTCATTTTCCCCGGCGGCCAGATCCATAAGACCGGGGAAGTAGTCCTGGGCCAGGACCTTTACCGCCGCGTCAAATTTGTTGGAGACCACTGCCAGCCTACAGCCCTTGGCCCGGAGAGCTCTCAGGGTCTCCAAAATGCCGGGGTAGGGCGCGGTCTTATCCTTACTGTGGAGAGCGTAATAGGGCTTGAAGATATCAAGGGCCCTGGCGATATCGGCGTGGCCGGTCCCGGGGGGGACCGCCCGCTCCATCAGCTTGGCTACTCCGTTGCCCACGAAGGATTCTACCTCTTTGCGGGTGCGGGCGGGATAGCCCAGCTGTGCAAGAGCGTGGTTGGTGGCGTCCATCAGGTCATCCAGGGTGTCCAGCAGAGTGCCGTCCAGATCAAAGATCACGGTGTCGCAGCGCAGCATAAAAGATATCTCCTTTTGCTCGAATGGTAAAAACATTTTACCACACCAAAAGACATTTGACCAGCAGAAAGGCCAAAAAACCACAGGCGGGAAAGGTGAGGAGCCATGCCGCCCCCAGAGCACCCGCCACCCTTCCGTCGGGGTCGGCTCCCGCCCCCAGGATGGCGGCGGTTTTGGCGTGGGTGGTGGAGACGGGAAGACCCAAAAGGGTACACAGGGCCAGGGCCCCGGCGCAGCCCAGATCGGCGGCAAAGCCGGACCGGGGGGTGAGAAGGACCATCTTTTTTCCCACAGTGTCAATGATCCGCTTTCCTCCTATCAGAGTTCCCAGGGCCATGAGGCCGGCGCAGGCCCACTGGGCCCAGGAGGGGAGAGAAAACGCTCCCCCCTGAAGGGTGAGGACCAGGGCCAGCACCCCCAGAAATTTCTGGCCATCCTGCGCCCCGTGGAAGAAGGCTGTGAGGACGGCGCCCAGGATCTGCCCTCGGTGGTAAAAGCTCCCCTTTTTGGGGGGGAGGATCCGGCGAAACAGACGCCCCAGGGCCCAGCCCAGGACCAGGGAGAGGATCAGGCCAAAAGCTACCCAGAGAAGGGGAAGCGGCCGCAGCCGCTCCGCTCCCAGGGCAAGGGCCGCCCCAGCCAGGCCGGAGACCAGAGCGTGGCTCTCGCTGGTGGGCACTCCGAATCGCCAGGCAAAGACAGCCCACAGTACTGTGGCGGCCAGAGCGGAGGAAAGCGCGGTGAGGGCATAGGGTCCGAAGTCTGCCATGGACCAGAGGGTCCGGGCCACCGCGTCGCTGACTGCGGCGGTGCAGACCACCCCCAGCAGGTTGCTCACGGCGGCCAGCATCACCGCGGTGGGGAAGGATAGCACTCCGGCGGCCACGGTGGTGGCAATGGCGTTGGGAGCATCGGTCCAGCCATTGACCAGGATGACGGCGGCAAGAAGGAAAAGGGCGGGCAATATGGACATGAAAACACCCCCTGCCCTATATGTGTACGGCGGAGGGTGGAGGGATATGAGAGGTCAAGCGAAGGTGAGGGGAGAAAAGCTCCTCTGCGCCGGCGCGGCTATGGCCGGGCGCGCGCCGCGCGGGGAAAAAGAAGGCTTTGAAACGGCACGCCCCGTGGGGGCCGGGCTCTAGGAGAATAGTCCGATGCTCTCCAGGATCCGGTTGACCTCCTCCGCCCGCTGGCTCCAGGCTGCCGCCTTGCCATACTCCCGGCGGCGGTCCCGGGCCCAGGTCCCCGTTTCGCCCAGGGCCCGGGTACAGAGCAGGGAGAACTCCGCCGGAGTATGGGCGCCATAGACTACGTCGGGGAAGTGCTCTACCTGATCGGGGCGGAGCATGGCAACGACAGGCCTGCCCGCTGAGAGCAGCTGGAACATCCGGGAATGGATGATATCGTCCTTTAACTCACTGCGGCGCAGAAGGTAAAGACACACGTTGAAGTGTGCCAGATAGTCAGGCAGATCCACAGGCGCCACAGGCCCCAGAGCCAGCACATTGGGCCGTCCCAACAGCTGAGGCAGCTGGCGGTTGCCCCTGTCCTCCCCAAGCAGTACCAAGGTGCACTCCGGGTGGGCCTCCAGGGTCTGAATGGCGGGGGTCAGGTCCAGATCAGGCCAGAGGGTCCCCACAAAGCCCAGAATGGGTCCCCGAATATTTTTCAAGGGGGAGGGGCAGGGCAGATCGTCTTTGGCAAACATAGGGTAATTGCAGCCATAGGGAAGCAGAGTCACATTGGCATTGCAGGGGGCCAGATGCCGGCACAGGTCGGGAGAGGCGGCAAAGCAGACGTCGGCGGAGAGGGCAAGCTCGCTCTCCCATCGGTCAGGATAGTCGGGCCAATCCTGGTAGCAGTCATAGACCAGACCGCGATAGGCGATATCATCCAGATATTGGACGCCGGCGGGGCTGGCGCACCAGAGGAGCGGTTCCCGAAACCGATGGCGCTCCAGCTTGGATTGAAGAAACCGAGTGGCCCGGTCGGCGCTGAAGCGATTCAAAAGGGACAGAGCGGCATTTTGGGTCATCTCCGGAGGAAAGGTATAGGAGATGAGGCCGGGGCGCAGCTTCTTGCCCGGCTTTTTCCAGTCCCGGGAGCCGCGGGGAGCGGGAGGTTCGAAATAGAGGACCTCCGCGTCCTTCATCCGGGTCATGAGCTGTTGAGTTCGAGAGGGAAAGGCCGACCATGGCTCGGCGGCCAGACAGACGATTTGGCGCATAGGGGCACGTTCCTTTCAGGTGAGGATAGCCGGGGACGAAATGGGCGGACCAATCCCTACAGAGCTTTGCGGATGGGACGGTAGGATGGATGCGGTTTACTTCAGCTCCAGCAGCTCGGCCGCGGCGTCCTGATTCCGTCTCTCCACCTGACGCAGTCGGTCTACGCCCTCCCGGAGAAACCGGTCGTCCCCGATACGGCTCACGGCGTTGTCAATATGGGCCTTCAGCTCCTCCAGGGTAAGACCGTTCAGGCTGCTGTACAGGTCCTGACCGATGTAGTTCAGGAAGGAGCTGACCTTGGGGTCATAGACCACTCCCACCAGAGGGACCCCCTGGCCGGCAGAAAAGACCAGGGCGTGAAGACGCATGGATACCACTACCTTCATCCGGGCGAAGAGGCCGATGGTATGGGAAGAGGAGCCCGTCTCATCCAGCAGGTAGTGGGGGGCTTTCATCCGGCGGGCCACCTGCTGAGCCGCTGGCAAGTCCAGCCGCCGCTCGATGGGTAGAAACACCGGGGTCAAGCCATATGCTTCAAAGGCGTAATCGGCGGCCTGTGCAAAAATATCCGCCTTGGCCTCAAACCCGGTCCAGGGCCGGAGGGTAAAGCCGATATAATTTCCTTCCGGGTCCAGCTTAGCGCTCTCCAGCAGGCCGTCCACTGTGGCAGGGTCGGCGGCGGGGAGAATGACGGTGGGGTCGGCGGCAAGAATGACTCTGGGGTTGGTGACGCCCATGTTCTCCAGCTCCGTCTTGGAATGGGTATCCCGAAGGGTGATGACATCCACTCGCTTTTGAAGTATCCTGGCACAGAGCCGGCGGTTGGAGGGATACTGGATGGGGCCGATGCCGCAACCATACATGATGACCGGGTTGCCCCGAACCTTGGCGGCCCAGATGGTAAAGAGATAGAACCACAGACTTCTGCGGCTGGTGGCGTCCTGCATGAGAGAACCGCCGCCGTTGATGTAAAGCCTGATCCGCCCCATCCGCCGAAGGAACCGGGGGACGTTGAAGGTATAGATGGCGTTGACCCGGTAGGTGAGCCTGGTCTCCTTGGGCCTCCGGGACAGCACCCACAGGGGAAGGTCCGGGTCCAGCTGCCGCATCTCCCGGACAATGGCCTCCAGGATGGCGTCGTCTCCCGCGTTGCCACGGCCATAGGCTCCACAGACGAGGACCCCGTCCCGCTTGCCTGTTTTCCGTGCCTTTCGGCGGAGGATCGTATGGTAGATATCCAGCTGTCGCTCCAGGGTGGACTCTAGGGAGTAGTCGCTTTTTGCCCGCTGGAAAAGCCGCTCGCCCAAGTGTTTGCGCAGCTCCGGGTCCTGAGCCATGGCGGTGAGGTGGCGGGAGAGGGTCTCGAAATCTCCGGCCTCAAAAAGCAGACCGTGGATGCCATGGTCAATGAGATAGGGCACGCCGCCTACCCGGCTGGCAACGGTGGGCAGATGGAACCGGGCGCCTTCGGTGAGGGAGTAGGAGAAGGTCTCGGACAGAGAGGTGAGAGAATTGATGTCGATAGCGCTATAGAAGCTGTCCGTATCCGTGATCCAGCCGGCGAAGCAGACCTCTTCCGAAACACCCAGGTCCTCGGAGAGCTTTTTCAGGTTATCCATCTCCGCACCGTCTCCGGCGATGAGAAGCCGAAGGGCGGGGCAATTTTTATGGGCCAAGGCAAAGCCCCGGATCAAGGTGGGAATATCCTTTACCGGATTCAGCCGGGCGGTAATGCCCACGATGACGGAGTCCTCGGGCCAGCTGAGGCCCAGACTGCGCAGATATTCCTCCCGATCGAGCCTGGGGATCCGGGGGGTAAAGTCCAGGCCGTTGTAAATGGTAAAAAGCCGGTCCGGGTCAAATCCGCGGGATATGAGCAGATCGGTGGTGGCGTCGCTGACGCCGATGCGGTAGTCCAGCAGCCGCAGGGCCATGGTGTTGACAGCACCGTAGGTATATTTCGCCAAGGGCCGGCCCAGGTAATCCAGCCGGTAATCCGAGTGAACGGTGGATACCACGGGAAGACCCGTGGGCCCCCGGAGCAGGGCGCCCATCATGTTGCCCCTGGCCCCGTGGCAGTGAATGAGGTCATAGCCTCCGTCCCGGATAAATTTGATCAGCTCCCGGCGGACGCGGAAGACATTGTTGCCGGGAAAGATCACCGTCTCGATCCCCAGCTCCCGCGCCTCCTGGGCAAAGGGGCCGTCGGTGAAGCAGACCATGGTCACGTCGATGGATCTGCCTAAGTTTTGCAGCAGCATGTGGACATGGGTCTTGGCCCCTCCCGTGTCGCCGCCGCTGATAAGGTGGATGACTTTCATGCTCTGCCTCCGAAAAAAGACTTGTGGGCGGATGAAGAATGTGGTAGAATAATTCTCGAACCTATTTTACCACAAGCTGTAAAATATACAACCAGAAATCGACGGGGATTTTCCCGCCGCCTGCAAGGAGAACAGAAATGAAAGACGGAAAAGTATTTGGAAAAATCAATATTATCGACCTTCTGGTCCTGATCCTGGCCGTTGTGATCGTTGCGGCGGTGGCCCTGAAGATGACGGGACGTCTGGGGGCTGTTGTGCCCGAGGTGGGGACCAACATCACCTACACCGTCCGGGTGGAGAGGGTGGACGCGGAGGTCTATGAAAATGTGAAAAGCTTCATTGACCAAGCCAAGGCCGCGGGGAAGACCGGTGACCAGCTCATGTCCAACGGCGCCTGCCTGTCCGCCTATGTCACCGACGTGACGGCGCTCCCCGCCCAGGAGAAAACAGAGATGGCGGTGGGGGACAACTATGTGGGCATCGTTACCTCCGGAAAGGATCTGCTGGACCTGACCTTTACCGTGGAGGGCTATGTGGCGAACAACACCAAGACCGAACTGGGCAGCCAGGAGGTCCGGGTGGGCAAGCGGCACATTGTTAAGACCACCCATTTCGAGTTGGAGAACGGTACCATTCTCTCCTGCGAGTGGGTTGGCGGTACCTCGGCGGACAACTGAGCGGACCGAAAGAAAACTGCGGCGGCCCGACGGGTCACGGGTCCTACGAAAGAAATGCGTAGGGCCCCATGGACTCATCGGGCCGCTTTTTATTTTGCTGATGTGAAAGGGGGGAGAGCCATGTGGACGGCTCTGTCTCAATTTGAGGGACAATTTCTGCTCTGGGTCCAGGAGGTCCTGCGCCAGCCCTGGCTCAGTCCCATTGTGGCCTTTTATACCAAACTGGGAGACCACGGACTTGTCTGGATCGCGGCCTGTCTACTCATGCTCCTGTGGCCCAAGACCCGGAGGGCGGGCTGGGCAGGGATCTTCGCCCTGCTGCTGAGCCTTCTGTGTACCAATATCCTTCTGAAGCACCTTTTTACCCGAGCTCGGCCCTGGCTGGTGCTGGAGGGGCTTCTTCCCCTGGTGACGGAGAGAGACCCCAACTCTTTCCCCTCGGGCCATTCCAGTGCGGCCCTTTCCTGTGCGGCGGCCTGGTGGCAGTATCTACCCGGGCCCTGGCGCGTCACGGCGATGGTGTGCGCTCTCCTCATGGCCCTGTCCCGGCTCTATGTGGGGGTCCATTTCCCCACCGATGTGGCTTTCGGAATATTGGTAGGCGTCCTCTGTGGCTGGGGTGGACGAAGGCTGGAGGAGAAACGCCCCGATTTTTGCAAATCTTAAAGAAATCGCAAGTTCTTTTTTCAAATCAGGTGGTAGGCTAAGAACCCGAGAAGGAGGGAGAAGGATGAGGCAAAGGATCGCTCTGACCGGCTTTGGGCTCAAGCGGGTGGCGGTGGTTAGCATGGTGATCGATCATGTGGGCTCCCTTTTGCTGCGGGCCATGTTAGCCCCTTATAAAACCGGCGAGATACTGACGGTGAACGGAGATTCCCCGGCACAGCTGTGGCGGATCATGCAGGCCAAGGAGGTCTGCGAGATATTGGGCAGTATAGCCTTCCCCGTCTTCTGTTTTTTGATGGTGGAGGGGTTCCTCCATACCAGAGACCGGGTGAAATACGGACTGCGGATGGGACTTTTTGCATTGCTTTCTGAGATCCCCTTCGATCTGGCCCACTTTCAAAGTCCCTTTTCTCCGCGGCTCCAAAACGTGATGTTTACCCTGACGGTGGGTATTTTTACCCTGCTGGTTATAGGCGGAGCGGAGAAGCGCTGGAAGGACGCGCCCGGTCCCCGGTGGACCGCCGTTACGGCGGCCACGGTGGGGGGGATGGCTCTGGCCTTCCTGGTCCGGGGAGAGTACGTGTTCCTGGGGGTCCTGTCGGGAGTGCTGGTGTACTTGCTGCGGGACAGAGATCGACTCCGTGTGATAGGGCTGGCGCCCCTGCTGGTGGCCTCTCCCTGGGTACTTTTGGCGGTTCCGCCCCTGCTTTTCTACAACGGGGAGCGGGGAAAGGGCTCCAAATGGTTTTTCTATGTGTTCTACCCTGCCCACTTCCTGGCATTTGCCGCCCTGGCGGTTTGGCTGGGCGGCGGAGTTTGAATATAGAAAGGGCGGGCTGTGCCCGCCCTTTTCCGTTTTTCTACCGCGGCGTGAGGATATCGTACCGCAGTTCTCCCCCCACCCGGTGGGAGAGGAACAGCCGGGCTCCCTCGGACCGGGCGGGGATGGGGCGGCTCAAGATCTTCGACGGCACATACCCCTCCCGCAGGATGATCCTTCGGCCCAGAGTGAGGTGGGGGATATAAGGTTCGGCGTTTCGGGCAAAACCGCCGTTTTTTAAATTTTCCGCCAACCTCTCCTGCCCCTCCATAAGGGCCGGGCAGAGGGCGGGGCGCAGGTGCCAGATCCCCCCGTCAAAGCAGGACAGCGTGTCAAAGAGCAGATCTATGGCCGGGAGAGGGGCGGCCTCTAAAGCGGCAAAGACGGAGGGGAGGCGGGGGGCCTCCACCTCGCCCAAAAAGGCCAGGGTCAGGTGGAAGTTTTCCGCCGTGGTAAAGCTGCCCTTGACAGCGTTTTTTTGAAGCTGCTTCTGTACCGGCAGAAGATCCCGGCGGACTTGATGGGGAAAAGGAAGGCCGATGAATAATCTCATAATTATGTAAACCTTCCTTCGATGAGAGCCAGCTTTTCCTTTCGGGAGAGGGCTTTCACTTCCCGTTCCCGCCTGAGAGCGGCGGACTTGTCATCGCATTTTTCCCGGTAGACCACTGTCAGGGGGCCCCGGCCGCGGGTATATTTGGCCCCCTTGCCGCTTTGATGGACGGCAAGGCGCTTGTCCACATCGGCGGCAATGCCTGTATACAGAGTATTGTCGCCGCAGCGGAGGATATAGAGGTAATAGGGCATCCAAGATCACCTTTTCATTTCTATGTACCCCCAGAGGGGGGCGGCGGTTATTTGCAGCCGCAGGTGGAGCCGTGGTTTCCCAGCTGGAAGGAAGCGCACTCGGTGGATTCGCACTTGCTTACGTCCTGGCAGGTGCAGCCCACGGAGATGGACTGAAGCGTGCACATACCGGCGGCGCCGGAATGATAGGCGCAGGAGTCCACAGAACACTTGATACTGGGGTTGCCATTGGTTTCCCGTTTCATAGAAATCCCTCCCTGTTTGAATGGGTACGCTCTTAGTATGCGCCCGGATGGGAGAGACTATGCCGCCTATTTTTCCCATTATAGCCTTTTGGAAAAAAGCTGGCAAGTCAAAAGTGGGGCCGCTTCCGCATAGAATAGGCAGGAGGTGAGACAATGAATCTAAAAAACAATAAGGTCACTGTGGGGGAACTGCTGGATTATGCCCCCGCCAAGGCAGTGATCCAGAAGCGGTTTCCCATGGTGATGCGGCACCCTATGATGGGAGCGGCCCGAACCATGACTTTGGAGCAGATCCTGGCGGTGGCGCAGGCGTACGTTCCTCAAAAAAAGCTGGACGAGGCCCTCAACGAGCTTCGGAAGGCCTGAAGCGGATATACCAGCGCAGTCCCTCTGTTCCAAGGCGCCGGAGGAGGAACAGGGAGGTGGCAGCGTCTCCCAAATAGAAGAGGGCCGCGGGGATGGTGACTGTGTCGGGAATGAGAGCCAGCCGGGGTCCAAGCCAGGGCTGGATCCAGTATACCAACGGCAGGGCCAGCACCCCCCAGAAAAGGCTGAACGGCAGACATACCCGCCCTTGAAAATTCCAGGGCAGAAGGCTGTAATCCCAAAAGGGAGCACCGGCAAATTTTTCATAAAAGACGGCCAGAGCCCACTCAACTGCTGAGGCGGCCAGGGAACCACCCAAATAGAGCAGAAGAGGAGAGGCCTTGACCCATCCCGGCAGAGACAGGATAGCCAGGGCTCCCAAGCCATAGACAGGACAGACCGGGAGAATCAGGTGGCACTTTCGGTCCCGCTTGGGGTGGCGGATGAGTCTGGCAAAGCTGATCTCAAACAAAAACCCCATAAAACTGTAAAGCAAAAATTGCCAAAACATGCGTCCCACGTGTTTGCCTCCTCTCCGGCCGCTCATGTCGATCAGAGCTATCTTTGCCGGGGGGAGAAAAAGCATACGGGGGAGTTTTTGTCAGGAGCGAGGCCGGGTCCGGAGTTTTCGGGCCCGGCTTTACACAAGAGAATCAAAAAAACCATTGACAAACAAAACTGGGATATGCTATCATATCAAAGCTGACGTGAAACGGTGTCATTCTGTGCGGGTGTAGTTCAATGGTAGAATCCCAGCCTTCCAAGCTGGTCGCGTGGGTTC
>CANPTT010000033.1 GCA_947577065.1 uncultured Pseudoflavonifractor sp. | reverse complement strand
CCCGTCTGCGGCAACGTGATCCACGCCATGGGGGAGGGGGCCTTCCACTGCTGCGGGGTGGCCCTGCCGCCCTTGGAGGCGGAGGAGCCCGACGGGGAGCATGAGGTCAGGGTGGAGACTTGGGACCTCCAGACCCTGGTGTCCCTGGACCACCCCATGAAAAAGGACCACTACATCTCCTTCATCACCCAGGTCCGCTATGACCGGATGGAGATGGTAAAGCTCTACCCCGAGCAGCTGCCCGAAGCCCGGCTCGGCGATTGGCCCGGTGGGGAGATCTACGCCTACTGCAATCGCCACGGCCTGTTCCGGGTGAAATGAGGAGAAAAACGGATGTGGGGAGGAGAAGGTATGGGCCGGGAGCGGAAACGGGCGCTTCGGGAGGAATATGACCGGCGGCGGGAGGATGTGGATCGCCACATCCAGAGACGCCAAGGCCGACGATAACAGGTCTCTTTTTCAGCTGCGGCTTGGCTCCTGGCCCAACAGGGAGATGCAGGCGGCGTCCATTGACAGGAGTGGGAAAAAGGCCCGCAGGTCATTCTGACCTGCGGGCCTTTTTTATAAATACTCAGTTGAACTTGTAGATCTTTCGGGCCAGCCGGTACAGGGATACGGAGAGCTTCCGCCCCTGGTAGCCGGGGATGGTTCCCACCGCCGAAAGGGCCCGGTATTTCAGCTTGTGGTGGAGGGCGGGGTCCACCGTGCGCAGGTATTCCCACAGCTCGGTCTTCATTCCCAGCTTCTCCGGGGTTCCGTCAATGTTCAGGAAGATGGAGGAGATGGTCATCATCATGGCCAGGTAGTTTGTCATGTACCGCCCCAGCTTGGGGTGGGTGGCCTTCACCTTGCGCAGGTCGGGCTCCGAGATCATCTGTTTGGTCACCCGAACCTGCTGGTCCACCCGACCCACCATCACCTTCTCGTTTACCGACTGATCTGCCCGACCGATAAAGTAGCGGTACAGGTCCACGTCCATGTAGTAGATGCTCTCCACCCAGGGCAGAGGCTGGTAGACAAAGATATTATCGACATAAAAGGTGTGCTTGGGGAGTTCCAAAGCGCAGTCCCGCAGCAGCTGGGTCCGGTAGATCACCGAGTGCATCAAGAGATACTGGGAGGCCCGGAACCGGCTGATCTCCTCCCAGGTGAACACCTTGTCCTGGGGGAACACGTTCCGGTAGCCCATGACCTTTTGGGTGTTGTCCTCCACATGCTCATAGACGTAGTTGGCGATCATCAGGTCCAGGGGCTTGGGCCACCGGGCGCACTCCCGCAGCTTGCAGAGCACCTTTTGAAGGGCATCCCGGTCCAGCCAGTCGTCCGAATCCACCACTTTGTAGTACATTCCCCGGGCGTTGCGGAGACCCTGGTTGACCCCCTCTCCGTGGCCCCCGTTTTCCTGGTGGATGGCCCGGATGATATCCGGGTACTTCTCCGCCCAGCGGTCGCAGATGGCGGGGGTATCGTCCTTGGTGGAGCCGTCGTCCACCAGGATGATCTCAATGTCCTCCCCGCCGGTAAGCAGGGTCTCGATGCAGTGGTCCATATATGCCGCCGAATTGTAGCAGGGGACGGCGAAAGTAAGTATTTTTTCCATGCAGTCTCACCTCATGGGGCGGGGCCTGGCTCCGCCCATCCTTATTCTCCCAACAGCTCATCCGCCAGGGCCAGGGCCCTGGCAACGATGGCGTCCATGTTGTAGTATTTGTATTCCGCCAGCCGGCCCAGCAGATGAAGGCCGGGATACTTTGCCGCCAGGGCGGCGTATTGGCCGTATAGGGCGTTGTTTTCCGGACTGATGATGGCGTAGTAGGGGATCTCCCCCTCCGCCCCGGTGTAAGCCTTGGAAAATTCCTTCATAACGGTGGTCACACCCGGCTTTACCTGCCCGGTGAGCCGCTTGAACTCGGTGATCCGGGTATAGGGTTCATCCATGGTATAGTTCACCGTACCATGGCTCTGATAGAAGTCCTTCTGGTGGGTCTCAAACTGGAAGTCCAGCGTCCGGTAAGGAAGACGACCGAATTCATAGCAGAACAATTCATCCACTGCCCCGGTAAAGATGATGGGACCGTCAAAGAGTTTTCCGTCCAGCAAAAAAGCGTTGGGGGCAGGGGCGGTGAGCTTGGGAATGGGACTTTTTGTCCGATCCGGAGAGCCCACGGTCATTTGCCCTCCCCAACGGAAACGGCGGGCGGCCTGTTCTCCCAGTTCCACGGTGATGTTGGGGTGATCCAGGATCTTCTCAAAAATAGGGGTATAGCCCTCCAGGGGCATTCCCTGGTAGGTATCCTGAAAGTACCGGTCGTCCCGGGAGAGAAACACGGGTACCCGGGCGGTGGTGTTGGGGTCGATCTCCTCGGGGGTCTGGCCCCACTGCTTCATGGTGTAGCAGACAAAGACGTGCTCATAGATATAGTCGGCCAGGGCGGAGATCTGGGGGTCGGGATTCTGCCGCAGCTCCAGGATGGTCACTTTCCGCTCCGGGCCATAGGCGGCTATGAGCTTTTCCCCCAGCCGCTTGCCCTCCTCCTCCCCGAAGGCGGTCTCCAGGGAGGTGAGGTTGAAGGGGACGGGATAGCCCATCCGCCCGCCCTTGCCGTCAGGAATGTCGGCGATGACCCGGTGCTGATACTCCCGCCACTGGGTGAAGCGGGAGAGGAAGTCAAAGACCTTTTTGTTGTTGGTGTGGAAGATGTGAGGGCCGTATTTGTGGATGAGAACGCCCGCCTCATCCAGGCAGTCGTAGGCGTTGCCGCCGATATGGTCCCGGCGCTCCAGCACCAGGACTTTCCAGCCCGCGTCGGCCAGCCGCCGGGCGCACACCGCCCCGGCAAAGCCCGCGCCGATGATAAGGCAATCATACTGTACCATTCCAAACGCTCCTTTGGATCTTGTTTTTGATTTTGATATTGTAGCATATCCGGGAAAAGAAAAAAGGAAGATCCTCTTAAGTTTCCCGAAAGCTGTCAGCAAAAGGTGTCCCGGTAGCGGCGGATGGCTTCCTCGATGATCACCGAGGCCTCCTTCCGGTCCCGGATGCCTCCAGCCACGGTATTCTTTCCCTCCAGGGCCTTGTACACCGAGAAGAAGTGGCTCATCTCCTCAAAAAGGTGGTCGGGGAGGTCGGAGATATCCTGATAGCCATTGTAGGAGGGGTCGGCAAAGGGGATGGCGATGATCTTTTCATCGCTCTTGCCGCCGTCCAGCATGGCTATGTATCCGATGGGATAGCACCGTACCAGGGTGAGGGGATCCAGGGTCTCCGAGCACAGCACCAGCACGTCCAACGGATCTCCGTCGTCCCCATAGGTCCGGGGGATAAAGCCGTAGTTGGCGGGGTATCGGGTGGAGGTATAGAGGATCCGGTCCAAAATGATCATTCCGGTGGGCTTGTCCAATTCATATTTTTTCTTGCTGCCCTTGGGGATCTCGATAACGGCCAGGAAATCCTGGGAAGAGATGCGCTTGGGATCCACATCATGCCAGATATTGCCCATGGTATGTTCCTCCCTCTTTTTTTGATACGGTGTTTTCTATTATAAACGGAAAAGGGGGGAAAAACAAGGACAAAGGATAAAAAGAGGAGCCCAGTCACGAGGAAAATCGTGACTGAGCTCCTCCCCGTAAGGGGAAACCTTACTTCATGCCGTTCTCGTAAGCCTCGATCATCTTCTTGACCATCTGGCCGCCGACAGAACCGGCCTGCTTGCTGGTCAGATCGCCATTGTAACCCTGCTTCAGGTTGACGCCCACCTCATTGGCAGCCTCCATCTTGAACTTGTTCAGGGCCTCACGGGCGCTGGGCACGACAGACTTGTTGCTAGACATAGTTCGCATCTCCTTCTTTTTTCTTTTTATTCTCTCTTTGAGATTCGTTCGGATCGAGAATCCGAGCATATCTTTGCCCCGGAGAGATTTTATATGCGAAAATGGGATTGACAATTTCAGGAATTAAAGGACAGGAAGAAAGCCGAAATGTCATTGTCACTGTGATGAAAACATGATAAAATATGAGCTACCAGACATACAAAAAAGGAGGACTTTATTTATGGATCAGCCCATCCGTTATATCACCCCTGCGGTCACCCCTCTCCTGCCTGACGGCGGGATCGATTTTTCTTCCTGTGAGGCCCTTTACCGCCATCTTATCAAGGGAGGTATGAACGGCATTTTGATCATGGGCAGCATCGGTGAATTTTTTGGACTTACCATGGATCAAAAAAAGGACCTTATCCGCTGTGCCCGAAAGGCCATTGGCAAGGACACGGAGCTCATTGCCGGAACTACCTCCATGGTCTTTGCCGAGACGGTGGAGCTGAGCAACTTTGCCCTGGATCAGGGGGCGGACGCGGTGATGATCATACCGCCCTACTACTTCTGGTTTGACGACGCCGGGGTGCTGCGCTACTATGACGAGCTGGCCCAGGCCATTCACGGGAACATCTACATCTATAACTTCCCCGAGCGGACGGGCTATTCCATCGCTCCCCAGGTCCTCCGGGAGCTGGCCGGGAAGCACAAAAACATCATCGGAGTGAAGGACACGGTGCCCGGGGTGGATCACACCCGGGAGGTCATCAAGGCGGTCCGACCTGTCCGGCCTGATTTCATTGTCTACTCCGGCTTTGACGACAACCTTGCCCACAATGTGCTCTGCGGCGGAAACGGGTGTATCTCCGGTATGTCCAACCTGTTCCCCGAGCTGGCCTCCGCCTGGGCCCAGGCTCTGCGGGAGGGGGACTTTGTCAGGTCTCAGCGGTTCCAGCAGATGACCGACTCCCTGATGGACGTGTACTCGGTGGGGTATCCCTTTATCCCCGCCATCAAGGAGGGACTGGTGCGCAAGGGTATTTTGAAGTATGCCGCCGCCACCAAGCCCATGACGGGGCTCACCCAGGAGGAGAAGGAGCGCCTGGCGGCCATCATGGACCGGTGCGTGGTGGAAGGATAAGTCATAAAAGGATGCCGCGGGCCCGCGGCGTCCTTTTTATGGCCATGAGTCACGGAATAGAACGGGATGTTCCACCATCTGAAAAGCAGGCCGCAAAAAATGTGTATATTGACAAAAAGGACCGTCTATATTTGTGCGATATTGTCGGTTGACAAGGCCTGTTTGCGGAAAGTATAATAAAGATACAGATAAAGAAACGATATTCTATAATAGAGAACGGCGGCGCAGATTATGGAAGATGAGGTAAAAGTCAAATCCCTGTTGAAGGCCATGAAGGTGCTGGAATGTTTCACATCCGAGACCCCCGACCTGGGGATCACCCAGATCAGCGAACGGCTGGAGCTGAATAAGAGCAACGTGTATAATATCCTCTCCACCTTTGAGAAGATGGGGTATGCCGAGCAGGACAGCGCCACGGGGAAATACCATCTGGGTCTGAATCTGCTGAAATTCTCCTATGTGATCAATGAGAACCTGGGGTATCAGCGTATCGTCTACGACGTGCTTCAGGAGGCGGCGAGGAAGCTGGGGACGGTGACCTACTTTGCCATTTCCCACAGCCAGGTCTTTTACCTGTACAGCGCCTACCCTCCCACAGCCAACTACGATTTCCCCTTCCGCTCCATCGCCGGGGCCACCGCTCCTTACCACTGTACCTCCCTGGGAAAGGCCATGCTGGCCTTCATGCCCAGGGCGGAGGCGGAGAGGATCGTTGCCGGACCCAAGGAGCGGTTTACGAATACCACCATCACAGAGGAAGCGGAGCTGTGGAAGGACATTGAGCTGACCCGGTCCAGGGGGTATAGTCTGGACGAATGTGAACATGAATATGGGGTCCGATGCGTGGGGGTGCCGGTCCTTACGGCCCGGGCCCAGCTGTTCGGGGCGGTGAGCGCCTCCGGGTCCCTCTCCACGGTACGGGATGACCGACTGGAGGAGATCGTTCACACCATGAAAGAGGCCGCCTTCTGCATCAAAGAGAGACTATAAGCGGGTATGGATCGATATTTGGGGAACCGATATCGATTCATTTTTACAAAAAAATAAAAACATTATTCACTATTACAGAACGGAGGAATGATATGGAAAAATACGGTGGAGCCTATGATGTGATCGTAGCCGGAGGGGGAGTCACCGGCTGCTGCGCCGCCCTGGCCGCTGCCCGGCAAGGAGTCCGGGTGGCGCTGATCGAGCAGAGCGGTCAGTTGGGTGGGGTGGCGGCC
The DNA here is from genome assembly GCA_947577065.1 of uncultured Pseudoflavonifractor sp. GTDB lineage: Bacteria > Bacillota > Clostridia > Oscillospirales > Oscillospiraceae > Vermiculatibacterium. The sequence continues at coordinate 14,225 of CANPTT010000033.1, read as the reverse complement.
AGCGTGGGCCGGTTTCCCTGGAACGGATTTTGGAACTATCAGGAGGACCGGCAGATCGTGGGCGGGATCCCCTGGGAGATCATCCGGTGCTTGCAGTCGGAGGGGGAGGAGGCGGAGACCCACCTGGATCCGGTGATGGAGAGCCTCACCGATGTGAACGGCCCCCTGCTGGCCCTGATCCTATCCGAGCTTTTGCGTCAGGCGGGGGTGGAGGTCTGGTACCACTGTCTGGCAGAGGAGCCGCTGGTGGAGGACGGAGGGGTGAGGGGAGTCTACCTGCGTCATAAGGAGGGACGGAAGCTCCTGGGCTGTAAGGTGCTGGTGGACGCCACCGAATCGGCGGATATGGCGCGGAAGACCGGATGCCAGGTGGTCTGTGGCCAGGAGGGGACAGGGAGGACCCAGGTGGCCTCCACGGCCATCATGCTGGGGAATGTGGACATGGAGGCGCTGATCGGAGAGATCGAAAAGGAGCCCAAGAAGGTGCGCCCCAGGGATTTTACGGAAAAGGAGCTGGAGTATGTGATCCGCTCGCTCCGGGAGTCCTCCCTCTCCTGCATCGGGACCTTCCGGCGGCAGGTGGAGGCGGCTAAGAGGGACGGGCTCGCCATGCCGGACCGGGATATGATCTCGGGGACCATCTACCCCCGCCGGGGCCAGCTGATCAGCGTGGCGGTGAAGGTGGCCGGAGTGGATCCCATGGATGCTGCCGGATATTCCCGGGCGGAGAGCGAGGGATACTGGCAGGCCCTGGTGCTGTACCGCTTCTTCAGAGGGTATATCCCCGGCTGCCAGGGGGCTAGGCTGGAGGGGGTATCCTGTCGGATCGGGATCCGGGAGACGGTGCACATCCGGGGAGAATATACCCTGACGGCGGAGGATCTGGAAAGGGGCACTCTCTTTGAGGATACCATAGCCCAGGGCTCCTACATCATGGATATCCACTCCCCGGATCACGGCGGGGTGGACCCCTGTACGGAGCTGCCCACCTACCGTATCCCCTATCGTAGCCTGATCCCCCAAGGAATGGAGGGGCTGCTGGTGGCGGGCCGGTGTATTTCGGCCACCCACGAGGCCATGTCGGGCTTTCGGGTGATCCCCATCGTAGGAGCCATCGGGCAGGCGGCCGGAACGGCGGCGGCCCTGTGCTGTATACAGAAAAAGGAGCCCCGGCAAATAGACGCCGGGCAAATCCGGACTATCATTCTGGAAAGCGGGGGGATACTGGGGTAAAGAGGGGGGACGGCAACAGACAGTAAGGGGACAAAGAGAACGAAACATCTGATTTTGAATGGAGGAAAACATGATGAAAAAGATGCTATCCATGCTCCTAGCCGCAGGCTTGATCTTTGGGACATTGGTGGGATGCTCTCCCGCCGCATCGCAGCCCACGCCCGCCCAGACAGTGCCTGAGATCTCTAGCAAGGTTCCGGACGCCCCTGAAAAAGATGGGCTTGCTATGGAGCCAGTGAAGCTGGTGGCCAACTCCGCCGCCAACCCCGGCACGGCGGAGGTGATCGCGCTGGAGACCTTTAAGAAGGAGATCGAGGCGGCCTCCGACGGGCTCATCACGGTGGAGATATACAGCTCCGGCACCCTCTTCTCCTCGGATACCGAGATCACCGCTCTGGCCGACGGGGAGATCGACATGTGCATCACCAGCTTTGACTGGTTTGCGGAGTCCGGCTCCACCTGGGTGTCCATGTTCAACGCGCCCTACCTGTTCGCAAGCTATGACGACGCCTATAAGGCCCTGACCGGGGAGAACGGAAAGCAGGCCATGGAGCGGCTGTCGGAGGAGCAGAAGGTGAAGATCCTGGCTCCCGCCTATATCGGGACGCGGCAGCTGATCCTGAGAAAGGACGCCGAGGTGCAGACCACAAAGGATCTGAAGGGCCTGCTGCTGCGGGTGCCCACCACCGCCACCTACGTGGCCATGGCCGACGCCATGGGGGCGGTAGCCACGCCCATGGCCCTGGATGAGGTGTATCTGTCCCTTTCGACCGGCGCCATCGACGCCATTGAGGTGCCCCTCAGCGTCATGAACTCCCGGAAGTTTTTTGAGGTCTGCAAGACCTTGGTCCTGACCAACCACCTGGTGAATATGAAGGTGATCACCATGAACGGCCAGCGGTGGGACAGCCTGTCCGCCCAGGCCCAGGAGATGGTCCAGCAGGCGGCGGAGAAGGCGGGCCTTGCCTGCGACAACACGGTGCTGGAGCAGGAGAACACCCTGATCAAGGAGATGGAGGGCCACGGACTGAAGGTGGTGGAGCCCGATGTGGCCGAATTCCAGGCCACGGTGCTGGAGAGCTTTATGTCCAATCAGGAAATCGTGGGGGATTGGGACATGGAGATGTACGAAAAGCTGATGGGATAAACTCCCGGCGGATACATGGAGGCCTCTATGAAAAAAATACTGCGCTCTCTGGAAGATATCATTGAGATCTATATCCCCATGGCCTGCTTCGTGGTGCTCTTTGTGGTATTCAATGTGCAGGTGTTCTTGCGCCACGTGCTCAAGGCTCCCACGGTGTGGAGCTCGGAGCTGTCCGGCATCATGTTTTTGTGGCTGGTGATGTTCTCTACCAACTACACCACGAAAAACCACCGGCACGTATGCTTCTCCATGGTGTATGACGCCGCGGGGGAAAGGAGGAAAAAAGTCATTCGTGTGCTGGGGAGCCTTTTGATCATCGTGACCTACTCTCTGGGCCTGGTCCCGTGCGCCCGGGTGATCTTACGGGAGCAGAGGCTCTCCGCGGTCCTCAGGCTACCCCTCCGCGTGGTCTACGTTCCCTTTTTGGTGTTTTTGCTCTTTACCATCGGATACCATGTGGCGGACCTGGTCCGGGAGTTCCGGCCCAAGGCTTTGGAGGAGGGGGAGGAGAAATGAGCGTTGCTTTTATATGCGCCATCGGGGTCTTTGCCCTGGTGTTCATTCTGCGGGTCCCCCTGGCCCTTGGGATGCTGGCCACCGGGTTTACCTACCTGGCTATCAGCGGAGGGACCATGAGCATCGTGGCCACCAATATGATCAACAGCTACTACGCGGGCTTTACCATCATCGCGGTCCCCCTGTTCATCTTTACGGCCAACGCCATGAACTCCGGAAAGATCACGGAGCGGCTGTTTGCCTTCTGCGATGGCCTGGTGGGCCGGTTTCGGGGTGGGATGGGACACGTTAATGTGCTGTGCTCCCTGATCTTTGCCGGAATGACCGGGTCGGCTATCGCCGATGTGTCCGGGCTGGGAAAGATCGAGATCGAGGCCATGAACAAGCAGGGCTACGACCCTGAGTTCAGCTGCGCGGTGACAGGGGCCTCCGCCGTTCTGGGGCCCATCTTTCCACCCAGCCAGATCATGCTGATCTACTCCATGCTCTCGGGCGCCTCGGTGGGAGCCCTCTTCATGGCGGGGCTTGTGCCGGCGGTGCTGATCGCCGCGGCCCTGATGATCTATGTGGCCTACATCTCCCACAAGCGGCAGTATCCCTACGGGATGCGGTACACCCTGAGACAGTTTCTCGTGGTGACCCTAAAGGCCATTCCGGCACTGCTGACGCCCATCATCCTGCTGGGGGGCATCTATACCGGCGTGATGACGCCCACGGAGTCGGCGGCCATTGCGGGGCTCTACGCCCTCATCGTGTCCATGGCGGTATACCGGGCCGTGGGCTGGAGAGAGCTGTGGAAGATCCTGCGGGAGAGCGCCATCGACGTGGGGCGCATCTCCATTATCGTGGGAGCGGCCTCCTGCCTGAAGTACATCTTTGCCCGGGAGAAGATCGCGGAGATGCTGGGCTCCTTCTTGGTGGGGACCATCAGCAGCAAGCCCCTGTTCCTTCTTCTGGTGCTCCTGTTCTTCCTGGTGTTGGGCATGTTCCTGGAGACCAGCACCATCGTGCTGGTGTTTACCCCCCTGATCCTGCCCACCCTGGAGACCTTTGGGATCGATCTGGTCCACTACGGGATCATCACCACCGTGGGCGTTATGCTGGGACTGTGTACGCCGCCCTATGGCTCCTGTCTCTTCATCACCTCGGCCATATCGGGTACGCCGCTCAAGGCCATCATCAAGGAGGCACTGCCCATGGTGGGGATGATGGTGCTGGTGCTTCTGCTCATCACCTTCTGCCCGGATTTGGTCCTGTTTGTGCCGAGACTGTTCATCGATTAGGCTGGAGTATGAAATTTTGGGCGGCGGGAAAAGAGTCCTGCCGCCAGTGGGAGGAATGTTTGTGCAGAAAGTGTTTCCGGGAGGCGTTTGGCCTGTCATGCTGACTCCGTTTACCCAGCAGGGACAGGTGGACTATCCGGCTCTGGAGCGGCTGGTGGACTGGTATATCGACCATGGAGTCAAAGGGCTTTTTGCGGTCTGCCAAAGCAGCGAGATGTTTGCCCTGAGTCTGGACGAGCGGGTGGAGATTGCCCGCCGGGTGGTTCGCCAGGCCGGGGGCCGGGTGAGCGTGGTGGCGTCGGGCCACATTGCCGACACGCTGGAGGAGCAGGCGGCGGAGGTGGATGCCATGGCCGGTACGGGGGTGGACGGCGTGGTCCTGCTGACCAACCGTCTGGCCAAGGCGGAGGAGAGCGACGAGGTGTGGATCGAAAACATGGAGCGGCTGCTGGGGATGCTGAAGGGAGAGTACCCTCTGGGGCTCTACGAGTGCCCCTACCCCTACAAAAGGGTCATCAGCCCCGGGATCGCGGAGTACCTGGCCGCCGGCGGGAGATTCTCCTTCCTGAAGGATACCAGCTGCGACCTGGAAAATATCGGGATGAAGCTGCGGATATTCCAGGGCTCCGGGCTTCAGCTCTATAACGCGAATACCTCCACCCTGCTCAAATCCCTGGAGATGGGGGCCCACGGCTATTGCGGCGTTATGGCCAACTTCCACCCGCAGCTTTACGTACATCTGCTGGAGCGTTATCAGGCTCCGGAGGCCCAAAAGCTGTCGGATGAGATCACCGTCCTGTCCCTGATCGAAAAGCAGCTTTATCCCGTCAACGCCAAATACTATTTGGCCCAGGAGGGGCTGCCCATGACCATCCAGAGCCGGGTGAAGAACGCGGCGGACTTTACGGCGACCTACGCCGACGAGATCCAGGCCCTGCGCCGCATCACGGAGCGGATGATCCGGGAATATGGGAACAGCTGAGGAGGAAGAAAAGTGAAACAGGTCTTGATATGCGCGTTCCGGTATCTGGAGAGCTGCCAGGAGGGGGCCCAGCTCCTGCGGCAGAACGGGATCGGGATAAAGGCCAACCCCGGGACGGTCCCCTATACCCGGGAGGAGCTGTGCCGGCTGGTAGGGGATGTGGACGCCGTGATCACTGGTAACGAGGTGTGGGACGAGGAGCTTTACGCTCTGGCGCCCAGGCTGAAGGTGATCTCCCGGTTTGGCGTGGGGGTGGACAACATTGACCTGGAGGGAGCCAAACGCCTGGGGATCAAGGTCTGTAACGCGCCCGGAGCCACCAACGGGGTGGCCGAGCTGGTGGTGGGATATATGATCGCCATGCTGCGCCACCTTCCAACCGGGCTTCAGTGGTGCCGCGCCGGCTGTTGGGACCGGAGGTTTGGACAAGAGATACGGGGAAAGAAGGTGGGACTGCTGGGGTACGGACGGATCCCCCGGCTGATTTCCCACAAGATGGCCAACTTCGACGCCCAGCTCCTGGCCTTTGACAAATGTCCCGACGAGGCCTATGCCCGGGCCAACGGGGTGCGCCTATGCTCCATGGAGGAGATCCTGAACAGCTGCGATATCGTCAGCCTGCACCTTCCGGCCCTGCCGGAGACCAGGGGGATCATGGACCGGGCGGCTTTCGCACGTATGAAAAGGGGGGCCTACTTTATCAACACCAGCCGGGGTTCCCTGGTGGACGAGGAGGCCTTGTATGACGCGCTGGCCGGCGGGCGTCTGGCCGGGGCGGCCTGCGATGTGTTTGCCCAGGAACCCGTCAGGGCGGACAACCCGCTGCTGACTCTGGACAATTTTATCTGTACGCCCCACTGGGGTAGCGACACCCAGGAGACGGTGGCCGCGGTGGGCAGGATCACTGCAGGACATGTGGTGGATGTGCTCTGCGGCGGGGGAGAGCCGGAGTATTGGCTAAATCCATAGATCGGAAAAGAGCCTTTGGGGAGGGGGAGAGAGGTATGGCAGACAGACCCAGGATCCTGGTGGTAGGGTCCTTTATGATGGACCTGATCGCCTCCGCCAGACGGGCGCCCGCCTCGGGCGAGACCGTGGTGGGGACAAGCTTTGCCACCGCGCCGGGGGGAAAGGGGGCAAACCAGGCGGTCCAGTGCGCCAGACTGGGCGCCCAAGTCACCATAGTGGGTCGGGTGGGGGACGACCCCTTTGGTCGGATCCTGCTGGATACGGTCCGGGAAGCGGGGGTGGACGTATCCCACGTGGACATAGATCCCTGTGAGGCGTCGGGGGTAGGGCATATTCTGCTGGAGGTGACCGAGGAGGGGGCGAAAAACCGGATCACAGTCTGTCCGGGGGCCAACTTCCGGGTAACCGTGAAGGATGTGTCCTGGCTGCGGGAGGAGATCGGGACCTATGATTTTGTCCTGCTGCAGTTTGAGCTGCCCATGCCTGTCGTAGAGGCGGTGGCGGAGTGGGCCCACGGGAAGGGGGTCCCGGTGATGGTGAATCCCGCCCCCGCGGCGCCCATCTCCAAGGACCTACTATCCTGGGCGACCTATTTTTCTCCCAACGAGCATGAGGCGGCCATCCTGACGGGCCATCCCATCCGGGTGGGGGAGGAGGGAGCGAGGCCGGAGGACATCCGGGCGGTGGCCTCCGCCTTTCAGGCCATGGGAGCCCAAAACCTGATCCTCACGCTGGGGGACCAGGGCTCGGTCTGGGCCGGGCAGGAGGGGATCGTTCCGGTTCCCTGCGCGCGGGTCCCCCATGTGGCGGATCCCACGGCGGCGGGGGACTCCTTTGTGGCGGCCTTCTGCACAGGTGTGTGCGCCGGACTCGCCCAGCCGGAGGCGCTGGCCTTTGCCAGCCACACCGCGGCGCTTACCGTGTCCCGCATGGGGGCTATGCCTAGCCTGCCGACCATAGGAGAGGTGCGGGCCTTTATGGAGGAGCGGGGCTGTGACGGCGCGGTGGTCCGGAAGCTGGAGATATTGGAGGGGGGGAACGGAGATGAAGGCTGAAGGTCAACAGGCGGTGGACCGCTTTCTCAGCAGTGTCAAAGTGGAGTTCAACACCTTTTTGAACGGTCTGGAGCCCAAGGCCTATGAGGAGGCGGCGGCCCTGATCGAGGCGGCCAGAGCCGGGGGAAACCGGCTCCATGTGACGGGCATCGGGAAGCCGGGGCATGTGGCGGCCTACATGGCGTCGCTGTTCTCCTCCACGGGGACCCCCACCTACTTCCTCCACGGGACCGAGGCGGTCCACGGCTCCTGTGGGCAACTGGTGGCGGGGGATGTGGTGGTGGCCATCTCCAACTCCGGGGAGACGGAGGAGCTGAAGGCCACGGTACTGGCGGTAAAACGGAACGGCTGCAAGGTAATCGGGGTGAGCGGGGCTCCCGGCTCCTGGCTGGCGGAGGAGAGCGACGTTTTCCTGCCTGCCGGCGTGGGGGAGGAGGGGGGACCGCTGAACAGGGCGCCCCGCAACTCCATTTTGGCAGAGGTGCTGACCCTTCAGGCCCTGTCCGTTGCGCTGCAGGCGGACTGCGGACAGGATCCCGCACAGTACATACGCTGTCACCCCGGCGGAGCGTTGGGACAATTGCGGGAGGACGAGAATGCCCTTGAAGGGAGGCAGACGGCATGCTGAAGGGAGGGTGTATCCACCCCCACCTGCTGCGGGCCCTGGCCCTGTGCGGGCATGGGGATAAGGTGCTCATCGCCGATGGGAACTATCCTCTGGCCTCCCTGTCGGGGCAGGCGGAGAAGATCTATCTGGGGGTATTGCCGGATCTGCCCAGGGTTACCGACGTATTGGCGGCAGTCCTGTCCGTGTGCCAATTTGAAGGGATGGAGCTCATGCGTCCGGAGGAGGGGGAGCCGGAGATATACAGAGAGTTTGGGGAGATGCTCTCCAGCGTACCGGCGCAGAAGCTGGGGCGAAGCGAGTTTTACGCCCAATGCGGAGCACCCCAGGTCCGTGTGGCGGTCTCCACGGGGGAGAGCCGGACCTTTGCCAACATTCTGCTCACAGTGGGAGTGGTCTAGGATACAGAACAAAAAAAGCATCGGCCGAAGCTGAGGCGGCAGATTTGCCGCGGGACAACTTCGGCCGATGCTTTATTTGATGTGGCGATCAGGGGGAGGAAACGGGCTTTTTGCGCTGGGCCAGAGTAAGCCCAAATCCCGCCCCGCACAGCCCGCCCACCAGATGCATAAAATGGGCGATGTTATCCCGTACGAAGAGGGCGGAATAGACCTCCTGCCCCAGATAGATGACGGACACCAGGATCAGGGTGAGGGGAATGGAGCCGGAGCGCATTCCCGACAGGGAGGAGAGCAAAATGAGCATAAAGAGGATCCCGCTGGCGCCCAGAAGAGCGGAGCCGGGGAACAGAAGACACTGAAGGACGCCGGAGATCAGGGCGGTGAACAGGATCCCTGTCAGCAGGGTCCGGCTGCCGTACTTTTCCTCCAGGGCCGGGCCGATGACCAGGAGCAGCACCATATTTCCGGAAAAATGGGCGTAACCGCTGTGCCCCAGCACATGTCCAAAAAGGCGGACAAAGAAAAGGGGGGACACGGGCGCGCGGTAGACCGAGAAGAGATGCCGGGTGGTCCAGCCCTGGGACAGAACGTCCAGGAGCAGGGTGGCCAGGGAGAGAAAGAAAAAGGTGAGGATGACGGGAGAATTGTAGTGAAGCTTTTTCAAAACCGGGCCTCCTATGGATTTTCCGTATCGACCAGGATGTGGTCTGTCCCGTGCTGCTCAAATTCGGAGATATAGGCTTCGATGCGCTGGGCCAGCTCCTGATAGTTGGATTCGTCGATGGGGACGTCGTCCATATCCCTTCTGGCCAGATCCTCGGCCAGAATGTCAAAGAATACATTGTTTTCATAGTCGATGATGGCCTCGTGGATCCCGCCCTCGGCAAAGGCCTGAGAGGGCACGGCCTCTCCACGCCAGTATTCCGTCAGGGCGTCCATTCCCAGCTCTTTGGCTTTTTGGAACAGGATGCTCTCCACCTTGTCATAGTCGGCAAAACGGTCCTCTCCCCGGGTGGAGTTCAGGATCCAGTTCCCGATATAGGCCATGTCCAGCAGACGGCGAAACTGCTTTTGGGTCAGCTCCAGCTTCATGGCGTTCAACCTCCCCGCCGTAATGAAATCTGACGTTGCTTATTATATTATAATGCGGGCGGGGAAAATGTCAAACAGGAATAAAGCTCCTTTTTTGGAAAAGAGGAGAAAATTTCCCTTGTCTTTCGGCTCAAAACAGCTTATCATGAAGATAACGCCATTTTTTCGATTTTTTGAAAGGGGAGAGGCACATGGACCAACGCCCCATCGGCGTATTTGATTCCGGCCTGGGAGGGCTTACCGCCCTGCGAGAGTTGAGGCGTATCTTGCCCCGGGAGGATCTGATCTATTTTGGAGATACCGGTCGGGTCCCATACGGCACCAAAGGCCGGGAGACCATTCTTCGCTATGCCCGTCAGGATGTGGCCTTTCTTCGCTCCTTTGATCTGAAGGCCATCGTGGTGGCCTGCGGCACGGTTTCGGCAAACGCTTTGGCAGAACTGACGGCGGAGAACGACCTGCCCATTTTCGGGGTGGTGGAGGCCGCCGCCCAGGCGGCGGTAAGGGCTGCGTCCAACGGACGGGTGGGTCTGATCGGCACCTCGGCCTCCATCCGTTCGGGGGCCTATGAGCGGGAGATCGCCAAGCTGGACTCCGCTGTGGCGGTGACCTCCCGGGCCTGTCCGCTCTTCGTGCCCCTGGTGGAGAACGGCCGCTTTCGCCCCGGCGACAAGGTGGTGGAGCTGGTGGTGGAGGAGTATCTGGCCCCTGTGAAGGCGGCGGAGGTGGACGCCCTGGTGCTGGGCTGTACCCATTACCCGCTGCTGGCCGACGCCATCGGCGCCTTTATGGGGCCGGGTGTGGCGCTCATCGATACCGGGGCCGTCTGCGCCGGTCATGCCGCCCAAACGCTGGGAGAGAGCGGCCTTTTGGCTGAGAGGGACAGGGGATTCTGCCGCTATTTTGTCAGCGACTCCACCCAGGATTTTGCCCGCCTGGCCTCCGTCTTCCTGGGAGAGACGGTGCGGGACAGCGTGGAACGGGTGGAGATCGAGAAATATTGACCCTTTACATAGAAGGGGATCCCTGGTAAAATAACTTTTTGAGGTCTTTTCATGAAAAAGAACAGCGTAACCATTACCATCCGGTCTCTCCAAGCCATGGAGACGGGAGAGGAGACCATGACCCAGCGTGGGGAGGGTTTCCTTTGCCGGGAGGAGGAGTGCTGGCTCCTCAGCTATTGGGAGGGAAAGGACTCCGGCCTGGGGCGGACCCATACCACCCTCCGGCTGGAGGAGGGGCGGGCGGCTCTGACCCGCACGGGAGAGGTCTCTTCCCATATGGTCTTTCAACCGGGAGAGCCCCACACCTCCCTCTATGAGACGCCCTATGGAAGGCTGCCCATGACCGTCCGGACCCTGTCCCTGAACGCTGAACTGACTGAGGCAGGGGGTACGGTATCCATCCACTATCAGATCCAACTGGGGGGCGCCGCCGCCGGGGAGACCCGACTGCGGCTCACCATTCGTGCAAAGGAGAAGAAGTATGACCGATAATATGATCGAGGCCGCCCAGGCCCAGGTGACCGCACTGACCCAGGGGGCCTATCAGAAGGCGGCGGAAAGAGGACTTCTGCCCGCCGGGGCGGAGATCCCCGCCAAGGTGGATATCCCCAAGGACGCCAAAAATGGGGATTACGCCACCTCCTTTGCCCTGGCTGCGGCCAAGGCTCTGGGAAGGTCCCCACGGGATATTGCCCAGCTCCTGGTGGAGCAGATGGACCTGGACGGCACCTACTTTGACAGGGTGGAGCTGGCGGGGCCCGGCTTCCTCAACTTTACTCTGGGCCAAAAGTGGTTTGGGGAAGTCCTTGCTGCGGTAGAGACCCAGGGCATGAGTTACGGAAAAAGCGACCTGGGCCACGGCAAAAAGGTGATGGTGGAGTTTGTCTCCGCCAACCCCACCGGCCCCATGCACATCGGCAACGCCCGGGGGGGCGTGCTGGGGGACGCCCTGGCCTCGGTGCTGGAGCGGGTGGGCTATGATGTATGGCGGGAATTCTACGTCAATGACGCGGGCAACCAGATCCATAAGTTCGCCCTGTCCATCGACGCCCGGTACCGGCAGCTCATTCTGGGGGAGGACAAGGTGGAATTTCCCGCCGATGGATACCAGGGTGAGGATATCCGGGAGCTGGCCCAGGGGTTCCGGACCCAGTTTGGGGATGAGTGGCTGGACAAGGGGGAGGAGGAGCGCCAGGCGGCCATGGCCCAGTATGGCCTGAAGGTGAATATACCCAAAATGCAGGAGGATCTGCGCCGCTATAAGATCGAGTATGATAAGTGGTTCCTGGAATCCTCCCTCCACAACAGTGGTTATGTACAGGACACGGTGGACAAGCTGACCGCTGCGGGCTGGACCTATGAGAAGGATGGGGCCCTGTGGCTGGACACCACGGGACTGTTAAAGAAAAAGTATATGGCGGAGGGCAAGACCCAGGAGCAAGCGGACAAGCTGGATCTGAAGGACGATGTGCTCCGGCGGGCCAACGGTTTTTACACCTACTTTGCCGCCGACATCGCCTATCACCGTGAAAAGCTGGAGCACAGGGGCTTTGACACAGCCGTCAACATCTGGGGCGCCGACCACCACGGCCATGTGGCCCGGCTCCAGGCGGCGCTGGACGGCCTGGGTCTGGACGGCTCCCACCGGCTGGTGGTGGTGCTGATGCAGCTGGTGAACCTGCTCCAGGACGGCCAACCTGTCCGCATGAGTAAGCGCACCGGAAAGGCCATCGCCCTGCGGGATCTGCTGGATGAGGTGAGCGTGGACGCCGCGCGGTATTTCTTCAACTCTCGCTCCTCCACCAGCGGTCTGGATTTTGACTTGGCCCTGGCGGTCCGGGAGGACAGCGAGAATCCGGTCTATTATGTCCAGTATGCCCACGCCCGGATCTGCTCCCTTATCGCCAAGGTGGTGGAGGCGGAAGGGATCCCCGTTCCTGCCGCGGACCAGGTGGACGCGGGGCTCCTCACCAGTCCGGAGGAGTTGGCTCTGCTGAAGACCATCGCCCGGTTCCCGGAGGAGCTGAAGCTGGCGGCCCGGGACTACGATCCCTCCCAGGTCAACCGCTATCTGGCTATCCTGGCGGGGGACTTCCACCGCTTCTACAATGCCCACCGCATCAAGGGCGAGACTCCCGAGCTGGTAAAGGCCCGCTTGAAGCTGGCCGATTCGGCCAGAAGCGTTCTCTGCAACGGCTTGGGGCTCATCGGGGTCACCGCGCCGGAGAAAATGTAAAAAAGACCGCCTCTCCTTATGGTATCGGGTCAAGGGAGAGGCGGTCTTTTGATTTTGGTGTACGGAATCAATCTCCCTGTACCATCCGCACCATATCCTGGGTGATGTCGGTGGTATAGGGATTGATGCACTGGTTGATGAGGGCCAGACTGCCCTCCGCGTCCAGTTCATAGACCGAGTGGCCGTGGTAGGTGGCGCCCCCATCCCCCGGAAGAGTGCCGGTGGTCAGATCGTCAAAGTCGAATTTCAGCGCCGGCTCCACAAACCACAGCAGGTTGCCCAGGGTGAGGTCGGTCTGGACATACTTGGAGAAAAGCTCCACGTAGCTGCCCACCTTCTGGGGGTTGGAGAGGACCTTTTTGGCGATGGTCTTTACCATCTCCTGCTGGGTCCGGGTCCGGCCGATGTCCAGATCCGGATAGGCGGGGTACACATTGTCCGGGTATTCCCCCGGCCCGTCGGAGTTGTTGCGGCAGCGCACCACCTCCAGGGCCTGCTTTCCGGTCAGATGCTGCATGCCGGGGGAGTAGTGGATGTGCAGATCCTGGTCGGGGGCGTCGTAGTTCATGTAAACGGGCACATTGAAGTCCACGCCCCCCACCGCATTTACGATCTCCACAAAAATGCTGGTGTCGATCAGCACATAGTGGTCGATGGGAAAGCCCACGATCTCACTGACGGCGGTCTTCAACTGCTCAATGCCTCCGTCAGGAGGATCGTAAAAGTTGCCGTTGGAGTAGGCGGCGTTGAGCTTGTAATACTTCCAGCCCTCCCGGTCCACCGCCGTATCCCGGGGGACGGACACCAGGCCGATCTTCTGGTTCACCGTGTCATAGGTGCACACCATGATGGTGTCGGTGCTGCCGCTGACCTGATCCTCCGCCGCCAGCAGAAAAGTCCAGGTGGCGTCTTTGCGCTGAAGTCCCTGCTGCTGGCTCTCATCCACGTCTGTGGTGGAAGGATCGTCGGTCATGGTGGGCAGGTTGGGGGCGGGGGGCGGCTCGGCCATATCCGGCTGGCGGGAGGCGGCCTTATATCCCAGCCACAGTCCGACAATGATGGCGGAGATCACCACCAAAGTGGAGTATAGCCCCCGGGCCAGCCGCTGAAGAGGGGACAGGCGGGAGCGCCTTTTTCTCTTTTTCCTTCGCCTGGCAGCCATGCCGTCCCTCCTTTCTCACATAGGCAAGTATGCCCAAAAAATACAATAACCTCCGCTGGAAAACCAACGGAGGTTATTATACTTTCATTTTTCCGTGGGCGCAAGCCCCCGGGAGAGAAAATAAGAAAAATGTCAGAACAGGAAAAGGACTGCCTGCCGGGGAGAAGCGTATGAGGGGGGATTTCCCCGTGTCCCCTTTGGTCTGCTTTTGGGTGCTCAGCCTCTTCCGCTCTGCGCCAGAAGGGCGGCGGTGAGGGAATTGACCGCCCCCAACAGATCCACCAGAAGCTGGCTTTGGCAGGACAGCTGTTCCAAAACCTGGGTCATGGCCGCCGGTGTCGACAGCTCCTCCCGGCTGGGGCCGGCGGGGACGGCCGTCTCCGTGACAGACGTTGCCGGGGGAATGGTATGGGAATAGCGGTGCATGGGCTCCTCCGCGGCGGCCGCGGAAGCGGCCAAAAGCTCCTGCCGGGCGGCGGTCACCTTGGCGTGGGCCTGGGCGGCGGAGCGGTATGTACGG
>CANPTT010000032.1 GCA_947577065.1 uncultured Pseudoflavonifractor sp. | reverse complement strand
AGGGGCGGGGCCTCTCCCTGTTTTTCTTTACAACAGGCCCTTTTTGTGGTAAAATAATTTATCTATTTGGATCAGAAAATTTGAATTAATAGGACGCGAAAGTTTCAAATTTTACTGGGAGATGTTTTTTGTGCGTATTACTTCCATTCAAGTGGGACAGCTTTCCCTCCCCCTGGCTCACCCCTTCAAAACCGCTCTGCGCACTGTGGACCGGCTGGAGGATATCGTGGTTCGGGTGGTGGGAGAAAACGGAGCGGAGGGATTTGGCGAGGCTCCTCCCACCGCCGTCATCACAGGGGATACCAAGGGCTCTATCCTTTGCGCCATTCAGGATTTTATCGCCCCCGCCATCCTGGGGATGGACCTTATGGACCTGGAGGCGGTCATGAAAAGGCTCAATTCCTGTATGGTCCACAACACCACTCCCAAGGCCGCTGTAGATATGGCCCTTTACGACCTGTGGGCCAAGACCCAGGGTAAGCCGCTTTATCAGCTTTTGGGCAATGCCAGGACCTCCTTTGAGACGGATATCACCATTTCGGTAAATCCCGTGGAGGAGATGGTAAAGGACAGTCTGGAGGCCGTGGGCCGGGGCTTTACCACCCTGAAGATCAAGGTGGGGAAGGACGGCGCCGCCGCCGACGTGGGGCGTATCGCCGCCATTCGGGAGGCTGTGGGCCCCCACGTGAAGCTGCGGGTGGACGCCAACCAGGGCTGGACCGCCGCCCAGTCGGTAGCCATCATTAAGGCTATGGAGGACAAGGGCCTGGGCATCGAATTGGTGGAGCAGCCTGTGCCCGCCCTGGACATTGCGGGACTCAAGTTTGTCACCGGGCAGGTGGACACTCCCATTTTAGCCGATGAAGCGGTCTTCTCCCCCGAGGACGCGGCCAACATCATCGCCATCCACGCCGCCGACTACATCAATATCAAACTGATGAAGACCGGGGGCATCTGGAACGCGCTGAAGATCTGTGAGCTGGCCAGACAGCACAAGGTAAAGTGCATGATCGGCTGTATGCTGGAAAGCCAGATCTCTGTGGCCGCCGCCGCCCATCTGTGTGCCGGGCAGGAGATCATCGCCATGGCGGATCTGGACGGTCCCAGCCTCTGCGCCTCAGATCCCTTCCCCGGCGGGCCTGTTTTTGACGGCCCCACCATCACCATGAGCGACGACCCGGGCGTGGGGGTGCAGTTCTCCACACAGTGGGCGTGACACGGTCAAAGGCTTTCATTTTGTATCGTCTCCGCCGTTTCCGGCGGTCATGATAGGGGCCCCTCCGGCCCCACATCAAACGGAAGGAAGGATAAAACCATGAAGCTTACCAAACGACTGACCGCCCTTCTCCTGACTACGGCCCTGACTCTGGGTCTGGCCGCCTGCGGTGGGAAGAAGGATCCCGGGCCCGCCGAAAGCAATTCGCCTGAGGGCCCCGCCCCTGCCGCCTCCTCCACCTATCGCCAGCTCTACTCCAGCGAGGTGGAGACCATGAACTACCTGACCACCACCACCTTCGAGAACCTGCGCATCCCCGCCAATGTGGTGGACACCCTCATCGAGTATGACTGCTACGGCGTGGTCCAGCCCTCCCTGGCCGAGAGCTGGGAAACCAACGCGGACGCCAGCGAGTGGACCTTCCACATCCGCAAGGGGGTCAAGTGGGTGGACAAGAATGGCACCGAGATCGCCGACGTCACCGCCCACGACTGGGTGGACGCCGCCTACTACATCCTGGACGCCAACAACGATTCCGGCAGCGAGTACAACTGGGACGTGGCCCAGGTGACCAACGCCCACAACTACTATGAGTACACCGCCTACCTTCTGGCCCTGGAGACCGCCACCGACGGCACCGACGAAAACGGCAACCCCGCCAAGCTGGACGAGAACGGCGAGGTCATCAAGGAGGTCGCCCCCGTTGCCAAGGAGGACATCGGCGTGAAGGCTGTGGACGACTATACCCTGGTCTACACCCTGGACGCCCCCTGCCCCTACTTCCTGTCCATGCTGTGCTGGAGCGCCTTCATGCCCGTTAACGGAAAGTTCCTGGAGGAGCATAAGGACACCTTTGGCATCAACAATGATGAGCTGCTCTACTGCGGCGCCTATATTCTGTCCGACTTCCAGCCCCAGGTCCAGCAGGTGCTGACCAAGAACGCCTCCTACTGGGATAAGGACAACATCTTCATCGACACCATCCAGCGCATCTATAATGCCGAGGCCAACACCCTGGGCACCACCATGTTCCTCCAGGGTGAGGTGGACGAGGCCGAGATCAGCGCCAATCTGCTGAGCAGCCTCATGTCCTCCTACTCCGACCAGATCCACTCCAGCCGTCCCGACACCTCCTACTCCTACTGGTATCTCTTCAACTTCGATCCCAACTTCGACGAGCAGTATGAGCCGGAGAACTGGAAGCTGGCGGTGAATAACGAGAGCTTCCGGCTGTCCATCGTCCACGGCCTGGACCGGGTCAATGCCCTTCAGGTCTATAACCCCGAGGACCCCGAGTCCGAGCTGAGCAACACCATCACCCCCCTGTCCTTCGCCTCTGCCAGCAAGGATTACGCCAACTACGCCGGCCTTGCCAAGTACACCGACGGGGATACCTTTGACTCGGCCAAGGCTCTGGAGTACAAGGAGAAGGCCATGGCTGAGCTCACTGCCGCCGGAGCTACCTTCCCTGTGAAGGTCTATGTCCGCTACAATCCCTCCACTACCAACTGGGCCGACGAGTGCCAGCTGGTAGAGCAGCAGCTGGAAAACCTGCTGGGCGCCGACTATATCGACGTTATCGTAGAGGCCGGCCCCGACACTGGCTTCCTGGGCGCCATCCGCCGCACGGGCAACTACGGCCTTATGAAGTGCAACTGGGGCGCTGACTTCTCCGACGCCTCCGCCTTTATCGTGGATCCCTTCAAGGAGGGCTCCTCCTACAGCTTCATCTTCAAGAGCGAGGATCCCCAGACCCAGGCCTACTATCAGGAGTACCTGGACCTGGTGGCCGCCGCCCTGAAGATCACCGGTGACGAAGAGGCCCGCTATGAGACCTTTGCCCAGGCCGAGAGCATCCTTCTGGACCACGGCTTCGCCATCCCCATGCACACCAGCTCCAAGAGCTACTCCTTCTCCCTCCTCAATCCCTTTGAGGGTCCCTACGCCGCCTTTGGCTTTGCCAGCTACCGGTTCAAGGGTCAGCACCTGCTGGAGAAGTCCATGGGTATGGATGAGTTCCACGCCGCCTATGAGCAGTGGCTTACCGAGCGTGACGCCGCTGTAGCCGCTGCCAAATAAAAACTCCCGAAATACCGAGACCCGGTCCGCCGCAGCGCTCCCCGGCACCCCCCGCAGGGGGGCCGGGGCGCTGCCATGCGGAACCCGGGCATCTGTGCCTCTGGCCCCCAGAGACCCGGATGCCTTGGCTCCGCCCTCACACGATCTTTTCTCTCCAAAAGGAGGTCCTTTCATGCCCAAATACATCCTGAAACGGATCCTGCGATCCTTTCTCACCATGGTCATCGTCATCACCGTGGTCTTCTCTCTGCTGCGGCTTATGCCCATTGAGGGATATTTCGAGAACTATGACAAGCTCTCCCAGACCCAGATCGACCTGGGCCTTCAGAAGCTGGGCCTCACCGACCCGCTGCCCAAGCAGCTCTGGAGCTTTGGCAAGCAGCTCCTCTCCGGAGACCTTGGCGTCTCTATCCGGTACCGGAAGGGGGTCTCTATCAACACCATCGTGGCGGAAAAGGCTCCTGTCTCCCTTCAGCTCGGTCTCACCTCTCTGGCCATCGCCCTGGCCCTGGGCCTGCCCCTGGGCATTCTGATGAGCCGCAGCACCAGGACAAAATGGAAGATCGGAGATAAGCTGGGCACCGTCTTTATCGTCATCATTCAGGCAGTGCCTGCCGCGGCCTACCATATCCTTATCCAGTTCGCCGGGTCCCAGGGGGTCATTCACTTTGGCGACTGGTCCTTAAAGCTTCCCATGCTCTTTAAGTTGGGAGACTACCGGACCTACATCCTGCCCATCCTCTCCCTGGCCATCGGCAATATCGCCTATTATGCCATGTGGCTGCGGCGGTATATGGTGGACGAAGCCAACAAGGATTATATCAAGCTGGCCCGGGCCAAGGGCGTCCCCAGCCGCCAGATCTCCCGGAAGCATGTGTTCCGCAACGCCATGGTCCCTCTCATCCAATATATCCCAAACTCCATCCTGTTCACCCTCATGGGCTCCCTCTATGTGGAGAGCCTCTACTCCATTCCCGGCATGGGCGGCCTTCTGGTGGCGGTCATCAAACGACAGGACAACAATATGGTGCTGGCTCTGGTGGTGATCTACTCGATCATCTCCATCCTGGGCCTTCTGTTCGGGGATCTGCTCATGGCCCTTCTGGATCCCCGGATCACCCTGTCCAGTAAGGAGGAATCCCGCTGATGAAAGCCTACCGTCATTTTAGATCCGACCAGCTGGGCGACAAGCTCAACGACCAACTGAAGAAGGATCTGTCCACTCCCATGAACGAGGAGACGCTGTTTTCCTTAGCCCCCTTCAACCCTGACGCCTCAGAGCGGGGAGGCTACTCCAACTACTCCTACTGGCGGGCCACTCTTCGTGCCTTCTTCAAGAACAAGACGGCCGTCTTCTTCCTCTTGGTTCTGGTGTGTACCCTGGCCTTTACCTTTATCCAGCCCAACCTGCCCGGCCAGCGGGACCCCATCACCATCCACTATAACGAAAGCGGCCGCACCCTTGCCAATCTGGCCCCCGGAGAGCTGGGCTTCATCTTCGGCACCAACAACCTGGGGCAGGACATCTGGGCCAGGATCTGGTCGGGTACCCGCACCTCCCTTTTCATCGGCTTTACCGTCGCCTGCGTGGAGGCCTTCCTGGGTATCCTCATGGGAGTCCTCTGGGGGTACGTACGGCAGCTTGATTTCTTCTTTACCGAGCTGTACAACGTTTTTGACAACATCCCCCAGACCCTGCTTCTGATCCTTATCTCCTATGTGCTGAATCCCGGCGTATCCACCATTATCTTTGCCCTGTGCCTCACAGGCTGGCTGGGCATGGCCCGGTTTATCCGCAATCAGATCATTATCATCCGGGACCGGGATTACAACCTTGCCTCCCGGTGTCTGGGTACCCCCACCCACCGGATCATTTTCAAGAACCTGCTGCCCTACCTGGTCAGTGTCATCACCATGCGTATGGCTCTTGCCATCCCCTCCGCCATCGGCAATGAGGTCTTTGTCACCTATATCGGCATCGGCCTCCCCCTGGAGATCCCCTCTCTGGGTAACCTGATCAACACGGGCCGGGAGCTGATGACCATCCCCGCCCTGCGCTACCAGCTCTACTTTCCTGTGGCGGTGCTGGCGGTGATCACCATCTCCTTCTACATTATCGGCAACGCCTTTGCCGACGCGGCGGACCCGAAAAACCACGTGAACTAAGGAGGGGAACACTATGACAAACGACAACATTATCCTCTCCTTCCAGGATCTGGACATCCGCTTTACCCTTCGGGGACAGGTGCTCAACGCCATCCGAAGCGTGTCCCTGGACGTGTACCGGGGAGAATCTCTGGCCATCGTGGGGGAGTCCGGTTCCGGAAAGAGCGTGTTCACCAAGTCGGCTATGGGTCTCCTGGACGCCAACGGCGTCATTGCCGGCGGCCACATTTGGTATGGCGGCAGGGATCTGACCACCTTCACCCGGGAGAAGGAGTGGCTGACTATCAGGGGCAAGGAGATCGCCATGGTCATGCAGGATCCCATGACCTCCCTGAACCCTCTGAAAACCGTGGGCGACCAGATCCTGGAGGCCGTCCTACTCCACCAGGACCTACGGGGAGAGGCCGCCAAAAAGGCCGCTGTCCAAGCTCTCGCCGCCGTGGGCATCGACGACCCGGAGCGCCGGTACAAGCAATATCCCCATGAGTTCTCCGGCGGCATGCGCCAGCGTGTGGTCATCGCCGCCGCCGTGGCCTGTCGGCCCAAAATCTTGATCTGCGACGAGCCAACCACCGCCCTGGACGTGACCATTCAGGCCCAGATCCTGGACCTGATCAAGGCCCTCCAGAAAAAGTTGGACCTGACTACCATCTACATTACCCATGACCTGGGCGTGGTCGCCAATGTGGCCGACCGTATCGCCGTTATGTACGCCGGGGACATTGTAGAGGTCGGCCGGTGCGAGGAGGTCTTCTACGATCCCAAGCACCCCTACACCTGGGCGCTGCTGTCCTCTCTGCCCCAGCTGGGGGTGAAGGGGCAGGACCTGTACTCCATTCAGGGCACTCCTCCCAACCTTTTCCATGAGGTCCTCGGAGACGCCTTTGCCCCCCGGAATCCCCAGGCCCTGAACATTGATTTTGTGGAGCGCCCCCCCTTTTTCGAGGTGAGTCCCACCCACAAGGCCCGGACCTGGCTGCTGGACCCCCGGGCCCCCAAGGTAGAGCCTCCCGAGCATATCCGCCACCTGCGTCAGAAAGGGGGCTATCCCCATGGCTGAGAGAGAGAAGCTGCTGGAGGTCAAAGACCTGAAGGTGACCTTCGGCTCCAAGCGCCACCCCTTCACCGCTGTGGATGGGGTCTCCTTCGACATATACAGGGGAGAAACCTTCGGGCTGGTAGGCGAGTCCGGCTCCGGCAAGACCACCATCGGCCGGGCCATTATCCGGGTCAATCCCGTGGCCGGGGGCACTGTGACCTATAACGGTCAAGTCATCTCCGGCAAAGTCAGTAGGGCGGTGGACCGACAGGTCATCGAGCAGATCCAGATGATCTTCCAGGACCCCATGGCCTCCCTGAACGAGCGCGCCAAGGTGGACTACATTGTCTCTGAGGGTCTTTACAACCTTCACAGCCACCTGTCTGAGAGCGAGCGCCAGGAGAAGGTCTCCCGGGCCCTCTCCGCTGTGGGCCTTCTCCCCGAATTTGCCTCCCGCTTTCCCCATGAGTTCTCCGGCGGTCAGCGCCAGCGCATCGGCATTGCCCGTTCCCTCATCATGGACCCCCAGTTTATCATTGCCGATGAACCCATCTCCGCCCTGGATGTGTCCATTCGGGCTCAGGTACTGAACCTCATGTCCAAGCTCCAAAAGGAACGGGGACTGACATATCTCTTTATCGCTCACGATCTTTCCGTCGTACGGTTCATTTCCGACCGGATCGGCGTTATCTACCGTGGTAAGCTGATGGAGCTGGCCGAGAGCGAGCAGCTGTTTGCCCACCCCCTCCACCCCTATACCAAGGCTCTTCTCTCCGCCATCCCCATGCCCGACCCGGTGGGAGAACGGGAGAAAAAGCTGTTGGTCTATGACCCCGCCTGCCACGGGTATACCGAGCAGGACCCACCCCAGTGGGCAGAGGTCGAGCCGGGGCATTTTGTCTGGGCCGACCGGCGGGAGCTGGACAAATACCGGAAAGCTCTGGGACAATGATCTCCCATCCATTCATACACGATCGTAGGGGCGGCTGTCCTCAGCCGCCCGCCCAGCGTGGAACCACGCGGCGGGCCGATGGGGACATCGGCCCCTATGCTTTTCACAATACGAGGTGATTTATTATGTTAACCCCAAACTCTCTCTATCCCGGCGCCAAGGTGGCTCTGCTGTGCGCCTCCTCCGCTGTTCCGGAAGAACGCCTAGAGCATTCCATCGCTGCCGTCAAGGCGCTTGGACTGGAGCCCACGGTCTATCCATCTTGCTATTATGTAAACCGGCACGGCTATTTTGCCGCCGATGACGCCCAGCGGGCCAAGGATGTCCAGGACGCCTTTGCCGACCCCTCCATTCAGGGGATCCTTTGCATTCGCGGGGGGTACGGGGCAGGGCGGCTGCTGCCCCTTATCAATTGGCGGGATGTGGCCCGGCACCCCAAGGTGTTCTGCGGCTACTCCGATGTCACCGCCCTCCACATCGTGCTGAATCAGGACTGCCGGATGGTGACCTACCAGACCCCCATGCCCTCCACAGAGTACTATGAGAGTGTGGATGAATTCACCATGACCTATCTCCGCCGGGCTCTCTTCGGAGCCCTCACCGGTCCCATGCCCATGGGTCAAACGGTGGAGACCCTTCAGGCCGGCTCCGCCCGGGGCACTCTGTGCGGGGGCAACCTGTCCCTGGTCCGGGACAGCCTGGGAACCCCCTGGGAGATCGACACAAGGGGCAAGATCCTGTTTCTGGAGGACATTGGGGAAAAGACCTACCGCATTGACGACATGCTGACCCAGCTGCGCAACGCCGGAAAATTTGACGACTGTGCCGGAGTCCTGCTGGGCTACTGGACCGACTGTCCTCCGGAGTACCCGGAGCGGACCCTGGAGATCCCCCAGATCCTCCGGGAGGTGGTCCTTCCCGCCGGAATGCCGGTGCTCTCCGGTCTGGCCTGCGGCCACTGCCTGCCCACCATGTCCCTGCCTCTTGGAGGAACGGTGGTGATGGATGCGGACAACAAGACCCTGGAGGTGCTGCCATGAAGGCCATCGTAAATATCCCCATCTGTCCTCTGATGTCTGAGCCCCGCAGGGACTGCGAAACAGCCGACGAGGCCCTCTTCGGCATGGTGCTGGAGGTACTGGAGGAGACTACCCCCGACTACTGGAAGGTCCGCACCCATTACCGCTACGAGGGCTATGCCTGCGTGAGGGGCCTTGTCATCGGCGATCAATGCGCCCAGGAGTGGGCCGCCCTTCCCAAAAAGATAATCCTTCACAAGAATACCTGCGACGTGATGACCCACCCCAAGGTCCAGTCCTGGCCCATCGTCACCCTCCCCATGGGGGCGGTGGTGGCGGTGACCCAGCCCCCCGAGACCGCCCCCGAAACCGAGGAGCTCACCGGCTGGCAGTGCGTCACCCTCCCCGACGGGGCGGAAGGCTATGTCCGCTCCAGCTGGCTGGATACCTGCTATGAAAAGCCCGTTGACCTCCCTGAGGAGGCACTGCGGCAAAGGCTGGTGGACACAGCAAGACTCTTTGAGCGGGCCCACTACCGCTGGGGAGGAAAGACCCCCTTAGGGGTGGACTGCTCGGGTCTTGTGTCCATGAGCTATCTTCTGAACGGCATCCTCATCTGGCGGGACGCCTCCATCAAGGAGGGCTTCCCTATCCACGCCATCGAGCTGAAGGAGGCCAAGGCGGGAGACCTTCTGTTCTTCCCCGGCCATGTAGCCATGTACATGGGGGATGGCCGGTATATCCACTCCACCGGCAAGGCGGGCAGCGACGGGGTGGTCTACAACTCCCTGGACCCTGCTGCTCCGGACTTCCGGGCAGATCTGAAGGAGAAGCTCAACGGGGTGGGGAGTTATTTCTAAATATCCTTCCTTCGCTTGACAAAGGCAAACATGCCCCAGAGGGCCTCAAAGGGCGTACTGGCGGCGTTCTCCCCCTTGCCGGGCACAAAGCCCGCCTGCGGGGTACGGCCTTGCCATCACACCCTTTGAGGCCCTCTGGGGTCCGAAGGAGTTTTGCGGGAACCCAAGGGGTTCCCGGCAAGGTTGTCGACGCAGCCTTACCGGCGTAAGGCAAGGAGACAAAACGCAGCCTGGGGACGACTTGGGTCCCGCAAAACCGTGTCTGCCCTTGTCAAGCGAAGGTATCTAAAACAGATAGACGAAGGCGGCGGGAAGCTTCCCGCCGCCTTCGTCTATCTTGTAAAGGAGAGAGTAAACCGCTTATTTTCCCAGGGCCTGGGCGATCTCCCGGCCACAGAGGTAGCCGGAAACCAGTCCCCAGCCGTTGTTGGCGCCGCCGTAAGTCACGTAGGGCTTCTTCTCGGTAAAGAGGACGCCCATGGAATCGGTGCCCACAGCATAGAGGCCGTTGATGACAGTCCTCCCGTCCGCCTTCAGGACCCGGAGGTGCTCGTCGATGTCCAGACCGCCGCAGGTACCGTACATATAGGAGGCCATGGTAATGCAGTAGTAGGGACCCTTGCCGATCTCATCCAGGAAATCGGCTCCTTTGTTGAACTGCTTATCCACACCGGTCTTGCAGTAGCCGTTGTACTCCTTCACGGTCTTGCTGAGGGTGGCGGGGTCCATACCCATCTTGGTGGCCAGCTCCTCGATGGTGTCGGCCTTCACCAGGATGCCCGCCTCCTCCGCGACAGCCAGGACCTTATCCACATTGGGCACAGGGGTGTTGGGCGGGATGGGGGTGCCGGAGCCGACGAAAATGCTGCCCATGGGGGCGGTGACGCGGAATCCCTCGGTCTTCAGCTTCTCGATCTGCTCGGTGCTCCAAATGCTGTAGAAGTTGGGGCCGGCGATCCAGGGATCCAGGAAGGACACGCCCTCCTCTGAGGTGAAGCGCTCCCCATTCTTGTCCACAGCCAGGCTGGCCGGGTTCCAGCCCATGTTCTGAGGCAGATCGCCCTCGGTCCAGTAGGCGGGACGGTTGGACACCAGACCCATCCGGCCCTCCACATAGTGGGGCTCAAACTGGCTGGTCAGCAGGACCTCGGTGCCGCAGGTGTGGACCTCGGGGGGCATACTGATATTGTAGGTACCCGCCCCAATGTCGATGGCGGCCTGCATCATCTTGCCGTCGTTCTGCTTGGAGCCGTAATGGTTCCACACTCCGCTGATGGGATAGTAGGTATCTTTCAGGAACTCCTTCTGGAGCTCCTCGCTGCCGGCATAACCGCCGGTGGCCAGGACCACAGCCTTGGCGTTGATGGTGTACTCAGTGCCGTCCACCAGATTCCGGGCTTTGGCGCCGGTCACGTTGCCCTTGGCGTCGGTGAGCAGCTCATAACCCTCGGTCTCCAGCAGATAGCTGCCGCCGGCAGCCTCCACCTCGGCCCACATACTGTCGAAGTACTTGCCGATGGAATCCTTGTTATTCCAAAGGTCATTGGGCATCCACTGGCAGCGGACCAGATAGGGGGTCGTCCCACCCAAGCCGGACATGGGCGCAGCAAACTGCACGCCGTGGTCATAGACCAGCCAGTCCATCACCGAACCCGACTCATAGATCATCCGGGAAACGATCTCCTCCTTGGCGTCGCCCATGCAGTAATCCAACCAGTCCTGATACAGCACGTCGGCGTCGGTGTAATCCTTGCCGTTGTTGTGCTCCTTCTGGAACTTGGGGGGATTGACGAACAGGCCCTCGCTGGTCAGGCAGGAGGTGCCGCCGTACTTGCCGGCCTTGTCGATGGCCAGGACCTTCAGCCCCTGCTCAGAGGCAGACAGGGCGGCGGTGGTGCCGGAACCGCCCATACCGATGATTAGCACCTCGGTCTCCAGGGTCTCCTGACCGCCCTTCTTCTCAGGGACTACCTGGAAGTTCTTAATGGCGGACTCGTCGCTACCGCCGGCCTTCAACGCCTCGACCAGAGCGTTCTGGGTGGCCAGCTTCACCGCGTTGGAGGACACGGTGGCACCGGTGATGGAGTCCACAGCCACGGACTGGTTCTCGATCATCCGGGGGATCATCTTGTCGATGACGGATTGGAGAATGACCGACATATCGGAGGTATTCTCCTTGTCCACCGTAACGGAGAGCAGCTTTGTCTCGGAGACCTGGATCTCCAGCCGGATCCCGTCATGGGCATGGAAGCTCTCAGCGTAACCGGTATACTTGCCGGGGGCCATCTTCACCTGAGCAGCCCCAGTCCCCTTGGCCTGAGCCAGGGCGTCGGCCACGGCGGCTTTCACACCGTTGGTGGTCATGGTAGCTCCCGCCACGCCGTCAATGGCGGCGCTGCCGGCGGAGAGGACCTGCTCCTGCAGCTTAGGAAGGGCGGCTCCGCCGATGGCAGGGGTCTCCTTGTCCCCGGTGAGGGTGCAGGCGGTGATCTTCCCGCCGGAGACCGTCACGGTGACGGTGATCTCACCCCCGAAGCCGGAGGCCTTACCGGTATAGGTCCCGTCCCCACCGGCAGCGGTAAAGCCGGGCACGTTCACCAGTTTGGCGGTATTGGGGGCGTCCTTGTCCCACTCCACCTGGATGCCCAGCAGCTCGCTGAGGTAGCGCAGGGGCACGTAGGTAGCCCCGTCGTAGGCAAAGACCTCAGCGGCCTCCCCATTAGGCTTGGTGGGGGTCACCTGCTGGCCGTTGATGGTCATGTCCATCGGGGTCACGGAGATGGTCTTCTCCGTCCCGGCGGCCACGGCCACCGTCCCCAGGACCATGACCGCCGCCAGGACCATGGCGGAGGCTCTCTTTTTCCACTGTCTCATATTCTTTCCCCTTTCTTAAATATAGTTCACCGAACTAAGTTCACTCAAATTATAATTCCTCCCATCGTCTCTGTCAATCCCTTAACGAAATTTTTCAAAAAAAGAGAGACCGCCCTCAGAGCAGTCTCTCCCCTGTGCCGTTATCCCCTCTCCAGCAGCCTCAAAAGCTGTCCGGTATGGCGGCCTCCGTAAGCGATCACGTCAAAGCTCCCGCCGCTGACGATCCAGTTCACCAGGATCCCATTGATCGTGACAATAAACTGTTCAAAAAAATCGTCCGCCTCCACTTGGTCGGAAAATTCCCCCTGTTCCTTCCCATAACGGATCAGGCGTCGGAAAAAGTCCTTCTGGAAGGGCAGGCCGGCGGCGTTATCATCTATGTTGGCCTCCAGCATGCCCAGCATCAGGGATTTGGATAAAACATAGCCGCTGTCAGTGATCCGGCGCATATACGTATCCACATAGTTCAGGTAGATCTCCCGGGCGCTCCCGGCAAACTCCTCCTCATTGGCCTGATTGAAATACTCATTGTGCTGCCGGGCCAGGAGAGTGATGATATCCTTTTTGGACTGAAAATATTGGTAGAAGGTCCCCACCGATACCCCGCACTCCTTGCAGATCCGGCTGATGGTCACCTTCTGATATCCCTCCCTGGCGATAAGCTCCATGGAGGTCCGCAGCAGCTTTTCCCTGGTTTCCTGGGCCTGGATATCCCGGCTGGTCAGCTTTTCCTTCATCTTGGTCCCTTCCTCAGTTAAAAATATCTCCGTCCTCGGCAAAGAGCCGCTTGACCTTCGCCATAACACTCCGGTGCTCCGGGGCGGACAGGTCCGGGTCAGCGCCCAGCAACTCCTCCGCCGCTTCCTGGGCCTCCTTAAGAACACGGGTGTCCCCCGCCAGATCAGCGGCCTGAAGGGTGGGAAGCCCGTGCTGCCGCTGACCGAAGAAGTCACCGGGACCCCGGAGCTCCAGGTCCTTTTCCGCGATCTTGAAGCCGTCGGTGGTTTTTGTGAAATACCGCAGTCTCTCCAGAGTCTCTTGGGAGCGGCTGCCCGTTACCAGTACACAATAGGACTGCCATTGGCCCCGGCCTACCCGGCCCCGGAGCTGGTGAAGCTGGGAAAGGCCAAACCGCTCTGCATTCTCGATGACCATCAAAGAGGCGTTGGGCACGTCTACCCCCACCTCCACCACCGTGGTGGCCACCAACACGTCCAGCCCTCCCCCGGCAAAGGCGGTCATCACCGCCTCCTTGTCCCCACTCTTCAGCTTGCCGTGGACAAGGCCCACCCGCAGATCGGGGAAGACCTGCTCAGAGAGCTCCTTGGCGTAGGCGGTCACCGCCTTCAGGTCGCTCCCCTCCCCCTCCTCCACGGCGGGACAGATGACATAGACCTGATGGCCCTGGGCCACATTTTTGCGGACAAAATTGTACATCCGCTGCCGCTTGTCCTCCCCCACCAGATAGGTCTCCACGGGGGTCCGGCCGGGGGGCAGCTCGTCAATAACGGTCACATCCAGGTCCCCATAGATGAGCAGGGCCAACGTCCGGGGAATGGGAGTGGCCGACATGACCAGCACGTGGGGAGCGGTCCTGGCCTTGGAGCTGAGGGCGGAGCGCTGGCCCACCCCAAAGCGGTGCTGCTCATCGGTGATCACCAGCCCCAGGTCGGCGTACTCCACCCCCTCAGAGAGAAGGGCATGAGTCCCCACGACAAGATGGATGTCCCCCTTTGCCAAGGCAGTGCGGACCGACTTTTTCTCTGACGCCTTCATGCTGCCGGTGAGGAGCCCCACCACGATCCGTGCGGGGGCCAGAAGCTTTGTCAAAGTCTCAAAGTGCTGGCGGGCCAAAATTTCTGTAGGGGCCATCATAGCGCTCTGGGTCCCGGCGGCGTGGGCAAGGAAAGCGGCCCAGGCTGCCACCGCCGTCTTGCCAGAGCCCACATCCCCCTGGACCAGGCGATTCATGGGTCTTCCGGAGGAAAGATCGGCCGAGATCTCCTCCATTGCCCTCCGTTGGGCTCCGGTGGGGGCAAAGGGCAACAGGGCCAAAAACTCCCGGCTCTCCCGCGGGGGAAAGCGCCGCCCCTCCACGCCCGTCCGCCGCCTGCGGAGGAAGGACATGCCGCAGGAGAGGAAAAAAAGCTCCTCGAAGACCAGCCGCCGCTTGGCAATGGCCAGAGCCTCTGTATCGGCTGGAAAATGGACGTTTTGGCAGGCGTACTCCGCCGTACACAGCCCATGAGAGAGCCGCACACAGTCGGGAAGCTCCTCGGGGACCAGGGCGGCGCATGCCTCCACCCCGGGCAGGGCCAGCCCCGCCAACAGGTTGTTGCTCACCCCGGCGGTGAGAGGATAGACCGGCATGATGCGCCCGGTGAACCGGGTCCTGTCCTCCTGCTCAAAGACCGGATTGGTAAACTGCCGGCGGTGGCCCACGACCTCCAGCTTGCCGTAAAAAATGTAGCTCTCCCCCGGCTGGAGGGCGTGGCGGACATAGTCCTGATTAAAAAAGGTGACCTGGGCGGAGCCGGTGTGATCCACCACACGGCACTTGGTCACGTTGAGACCCTTACGGATCCGGGAGACGGAGGGGACCTCCGCCACCATGGCGGAGACGCAGACGGGCAGGTCGGCAGGGGCGTTGGAGATGGCATACATCTTGGTCCTGTCCTCATAGGCCCTGGGGTAATATGAGAGAAGGTCGCCCACAGTCTCCAGCCCCAGTTTTTTGAGGGCCCTGGCTCTGGCCGGACCGATCCCCGGAAAGGTGTCCAGGCGCGTTTTCCGGTCCATCCCCTTCTCCCCCCTTTTCTTTTCTGCTTTTTTACAGTATAATAGTATCATAAATGTCCCCCTGAAACAATCCCCTAAGAAGGAGTGTTCTCTATGGAAACCATCCTCAACTTCCTCCGCCTTACCGACGCCGAGCGGGAGGCTTTTCAGTCCGCCGCCCCGGCGTGCGAGCATCTCTTCCGCCCCGTGGCCGACCAAACCAAGGACGCCCGGACCGCCCCGGAGGAGGAGCTAAGGCGTGCCACCATCATTATCGGCTGTCCCCCGGCGGCGGAGATGGGCAAATGCCCCAACCTGAAGTGGCTCCAGACCTGGTCCGCCGGCGTGGCCCCTTATCTGGTCCCCGGCGTGCTTCCCGAGGGCTGCATGCTCACCTCCGCCGTGGGCTGCTATGGCCCCGCCGTGTCCGAGCATATGCTCGCCTGTACCCTCTCCCTGATGAAAAAGCTGCCCGCCTACCGGGACAATCAGAGCCAAAGCCTCTGGACCGACGAAGGCATCGTCAAAAGTTTTGACGGCTCCACCGTCCTGCTGCTGGGCACCGGAGACATCGGCAGCCACTTTGCCCAGCTTACCAAGGCTCTGGGCGCCCGCACGGTGGGGCTCAACCGTCATCCGGAAACACCGGTGGCCGGGATCGACGAGCTCCACCCCCTTTCCCAGCTGGACCAGTGGCTCCCCCAGGCCGATGTGATAGCCATGTCCCTGCCCGAAACGCCGGAGACCATCCACCTGATAAACGCCCAACGCTTGGGGCTGATGAAGCCCGACGCCATCCTGGTCAATGCGGGCCGGGGCTCCGGGGTGGACTGTCTGGCCCTGGCGGAGACCCTGAAGGCGGGCCGTCTCTGGGGCGCAGCCCTGGATGTGACCGAGCCGGAACCTCTCCCGGCGGACCACCCCCTCTGGGACTGTCCCAACCTTCTCCTGACCCCCCACACCGCCGGCGGCGACAAGCTGGACGCCACCATCCGCCGCATCGCCGCCCTGGCCCTGGAGAATCTGAAGTATTATCTGGCGGGGGAGGAACTGCGGAACCGGATGAAATAATACAGGTCAAAAAACAAAAAGGCCCCTGCCTCCAAGAAAGAGGCAGGGGCCTTTTTTGCCTTTTACACATAATAGGGGTTGGGTTTAAACAACAGAACAATAAAGTCTATAAACCATCCAATTCCAAATAATCCAAGGGTGAGCAAATACAATATCCCCATCCCGGTTTTTCCCTCGTAAAACTTATGGGCTCCAATAAATCCCAGAAACAGGCAGAGGAAAAATGCCGTCCATTTGTTTCGTATCCGTCCCGGCATCATCCCCATCATATTGGCGTTGGTATTGGTGATATTGATCTGCGGCGCTCCTGCCTCCCCCTTGATCTCTTCCACCTGACAGCCGCAGAGCGGACATACCACCGCAGCCTTTGCAATAGACTTCCCGCAGTGCTTACAAAATTTCGTTTCTGGGGCTGCTTGGCCTTCTTCCCGTATAGGCTCGGCCTTGATTCCCATTTCGTCCATTTCACATTCCTCCTATTTTTTGTTAGATGTCCCGGGATTTGCCATTGGTATTATATCTCACTTTTCGTTATTACGCAAGTGCGTATACGCATTTGCGATAAAATGGATACACTGTCCTTGAGGTGAGGTATATGAGCGTCAAGGATATAGTGGCTGCCCGGTTCCGGCAGCTCTGCGCCCAGCAGGGCATCAAGACCAACGAGTTGGCCAATCTGGCCGGGGTGACTCCCTCTACCGCATACAGTATGCTGGACCCCCGGCGGCGGGATGTCTCCATCGTCACCATCAAAAAGTTTTGCGACGGGTTGGGGATCACCCTGGGTGAGTTTTTCTCCACTCAGGAGTTTGACGATCTAGAGCAGGAAATTCAATAGGCCGGGGGACCCGACTGGTCTCCCGGCATTTTGTTTTCCCCGATTGCCAAACCCACATTTTCGTGGTACAATTTCAAAAACCTTATTTCAGAACAGGAGAACCGGCGTGTTTATCGGCAACGTTGAAATTTCCACCCCTCTGGCTCTGGCACCCATGGCGGGGGATACGGATCTGGCCTTCCGGACCATCTGCCGGCGGCTGGGGGCAGGGTACACCGTCTCTGAGATGGTGTCGGCCCAGGCTTTGTGCTATCAGGATAAGAAGACTCTGCCCCTGCTGGAGCTGGGGGAGGGAGAACACCCCGCCGCCGTACAGCTTTTCGGCTGTAAGGAGGATGCCATGGAGCGGGGGGCCGCCAAGGCCGCGGAATATTCCGGGGCGGATATCATCGACATCAACATGGGTTGTCCCATGCCCAAGATCTGCAACAACGGGGAGGGCTCCGGCCTCGCCCGGGATCCGGCCAAGGCCGCCCAGGTGGCCGCCGCCGTGGTCCGGGGGGCAGGGAGCAAGCCCGTCACCGCCAAGATCCGCCTGGGCTGGGACAGCGGACACCTGAACTATCTGGAGCTGTCCAAGCGGCTGGAGGGCGCGGGGGTAGCCGCCGTGGCCATTCACGGCCGGACCACGGTGCAGAAGTACAAGGGCCGGGCGGACTGGAACCCCATCCGGGAGGTGAAACAGGCCCTGTCCATCCCCGTCATCGCCAACGGGGACGTGTTCTCCCCCAAGGACGCGGTGGATATGGTCAAACGCACCGGGGCGGACATGGTGATGATCGGCCGGGGAGCACTGGGCAACCCCTGGCTGTTCGGGCAATGCGCCGCCGCTCTCCGGGGCGATCCCATCCGGTCGCGTCCCCCCTTGGCCCAGCGGATCGACGTGGCGGTGGAGCAGATCGAGCTCACCGCCCGGCAGAAGGGGGAACGGGTGGCCTGCCTCATGGCCCGGCGGCAGTACATCCTGTACCTGAAGGGGATCCCCCACGCCGGCTATTATAAGGAAAAGCTGTGCCGGGTAGAGACCCTGGAGCAGATATACGAGATCACAAAGGGCATCAAACGGGACCTGCGGGACCCGGAGGAATAGGGGACGGGTCCACGGTGCACACCCCTATCGGGCCGGAAGCCCGTATGACCGTGCCACAGACATTGTAGGGGCGCACATCGTGCGCCCTCGTATGCGGTATTTTCAAAAGAGAAAGGCAGGTGAGGTCATGACAGAGCAGGAATTGGTCCAAGCCGCCCAACAGGGCGACCAGGGGGTCTTTTCCCAACTGGTGGAGCAGAACCAGGGGAAAATATACAGCCTGTGCTATCGCATGACAGGCAACAGCGAAGACGCCGCCGATCTCACCCAGGAGGCTTTTCTCAACGCCTGGCGGGGCCTCTCCAAATTTGGCGGACAGAGTTCCTTCTCCACCTGGCTCTACCGTCTGGCCTCCAACGCCTGCATTGACTTTCTCCGCCGGGAGAAGCGGAGGAGCGCCCTGTCCATGACCCTGGAGAGCAAGGACGAGGATGACCACCAAGCCGACCTTCCGGATGAGCGCTGGTCCCCGGAGCGGGAGCTGGAGCGGAAGGAGAGCCGTCAAGCCCTTCAGGCCGGTCTTGCCACCCTGTCCCCCGAGCATCGGGAGGTACTGCTGCTCCGGGAGACGGAGGGTCTCTCCTATCAGGAGATCGCCCGGTGTCTCGGGCTGGAGGACGGCACGGTAAAGTCCCGCATCGCCCGGGCCCGGATGTCCCTGCGGGAATTTCTTTTGAAAAGTGGGAACTTTTCTCTCCCACCCCCGTCTAACTGACTGAACGGGAAAAAAGGCGGGTTGAAAGCCCGCCCGGAAAGCCTATCCAAGAAAGGAGGTCGCCCCTATGGCATATTGTGACGAATATTGGCAGCTTATCAGCGCCGGCCTGGACGGGGCGCTCTCCCCCGACGAAGAGGAGGCCCTGAGCGCCCACCTGGCCCAGTGTCCAGAGTGCAAAGCCCTCTATGAAGAGCTCTCCGTTCTCCATGCCGCCCTTTCGGACCTCCCCCCTGTGGAGGTCCCGGCGGACCTTCACGGACGTATCATGAAGGCTGTGGCGGCGGAGCAGGTCCTCCCTTTTGTCCCCCTTGAAAAAAAGAAGTCCTCTGTCCACTGGCAGCGGTGGCTGGCCTCCGCCGCCGTGTTCGCGGTGGTGCTGGCGGGCGCTTACCGCTGGAAGCCTTGGGAGCATCCAATGGGCGATGTCGCTCCCCAAGCCGCCGAGGTCCAGCGGAACGCGGATACGTCCATTTCTACCAAGGCCCTGCCCGAACCCACCACGCCGGAAGCTGTCCCGGAAATGGCGGCCCTTGGCGCAGAATCCTCCGACGCTCCTGTAGAGCCTGTCCTCTCTCCCCAGCCTCCCACGGCAGAGGGAGCCGCTAAAGCCAAGCCCAGCGGGGGCGGCGGGGCGGACAAGATGTCCATAGACGATATGGACAGTGAGAACTTAGAGGACGCTACGGAGACGGGGGCAGCAATCTCCCCCCGGATGGCCCGGATGGGTGCTGAAAACGGAGAAGCCCCTTTGGAGCCGGACCCCGCGGCAGAGATCGAAGGCGGAAACGCCGTCAGCCAAATGCCCGCCCTCTTTTCCGCGCTGCCTCCCCAGCCCACCGAGGCCCCGGAGGAAACCGAGGCCCCCACAGCCCAATCCTTCATGGTCACCTCCATGTCGACGCCTAATGAAACGGCAGAGCCGGTGGGCGTGACCGCCCGAGAGGCTTTGGAACGGCTGGTCACCTATATTTTTGAGTATTCTGGCTATGACAGTGTAGAGTATATCTCTGAGGAGGAGGGACTATATGCCCAAGTAACAGCCCAAGGCTGTGGCGGAAGCATATACTTCCTTCCTGAAGAGGAAGATGAGACTCTCTACTGGTTTGAGTTTCATCCCGAAATTGGCGACGACGTGTACTACTACACCGTCTGTCGCCTTACCGGAGAGCCAACCTCTCTTTTGGGAGAATAAAATACAGCAAAAAAACAGCGGCTTTCGCCGCTGTTTTTTCTTTTTCTCCTTTGTGCGATTTTCTCAAAATTTATGTTGTCACAGCGGCCGCTTTGCGTTATAATGGACAAGAACAGTGAAATTTTCAGCCATACCCACTGTAACCCCACAACGTAAGGAGAGGACACACATGAGCTATTCCGCGCAAAACATCCGCAACATCTGCCTGCTGGGTCACGCCGGCAACGGCAAGACCTCTCTGGCGGAGAGCATACTTTTCCACACCGGCAGTATCGACCGGCTGGGCAAGGTGCCCGACGGAAATACCGTCTGCGACTACGATCCCGAGGAGCAAAAGCGCCAGACCACCATCTCTCTGGCTGTGGCCCCGGTGGAGTATAACGGCTGTAAGATCAATGTGCTGGACGCCCCGGGCGCCTTTGACTTCGCCGGCGAGGTGGCGGAGGCTCTTCAGGCTTCCGACGCCGCCATCATCGTCTGCTCGGCTAAGTCGGGCATGAGCGTGGGCGCGGAGAAGGCCTGGAAATACTGCACCGCCCGGAAGCTGCCCCGGCTTTTGTACATCTCCAAGACCGATGAGGACAATTCCGACTACAACGCCGCCTTCGCCACATTGCGCGAGCGGTTTGGCAAGAACATTGCCCCTCTGGTGGCCCCCATCTGGGACGCGGACAAGAAGGTCATCGGTATCATCGACGTGCTGCAGAAGCGGGCCTTTGAGGTGGGACCCAAGGGGGAGCGTGTGGAGATCGACGTGCCCGAGGATAAGATCCCCGTGCTGGATGAGCTATACGACGCCCTGAAGGAGTCGGTGGCCGAGACCAGCGAGGAGTTCATGGATAAGTACTTCTCCGGCGAGGACTTTACCTACGCCGAGATGATCCAGGGCCTGCGCCAGGGTGTGAAGGACCTCTCCCTCTTCCCCGTGGTCTGCGGCTCCGCCGCCAGCGGCCTGGGCACCCGCATGCTGCTGGACACCATTGTGGAGCTGCTGCCCAACCCCCTGGACGGACAGCCCCTCAACGCCGAGAATGAGGAGGGGGTCTCCTCCCCCTTCGTCTCCGCCCCCGGCGCCCTGCCTGTGGCCTATGTCTTTAAGACCGTCTCCGACCAGTACGGCAAGTACTCCTATGTAAAGGTCCTCTCCGGCTCCATCAAGCCGGATATGCCCATGGTCAACGCCCGCACCGGGGAGACTGAGAAGCTGGGCCGGCTCTATGCCATGAAGGGCAAGAAGTACACCGAGGTCAAGGAGCTGGGCTGCGGCGACATCGGCGCCATCGGCAAGATGGAGAAGCTGAAGACGGGCGACACCCTGTGCGAGCCCCGGAAGGTGGTAAAGGTAGAGCCCATCCCCTTTGCCGAGGCATGCTATTCGGTGGCCATTGCCCCCAAGACCCGGGGCCAGGAGGACAAGGTGGCCCAGGGCCTGAACCGCATGAACGAGGAGGATCCCTCCTTCTACTGGGTCAACAACGCCGAGACCCACCAACTGGTCATCTACGCCGCCGGCGACATCCAGATCGACGTTCTGGTGAGCAAGCTCAAAAGCCGCTTCAACGTGGAGGCCGAGACTGCCCCCGCCCGGGTCCCCTACCGGGAGAAGATCCGCAAAAAGGTGGAAAAGCAGGGCCGCCACAAGAAGCAGACCGGCGGCTCCGGCCAGTTTGGCGACGTGTGGATCCGCTTTGAGCCCAATCCCGAGGAAGAGGAGCTCGTCTTTGCCGAGGAGGTCTTCGGCGGCAGCGTGCCCAAAAACTTCTTCCCCGCCGTGGAAAAGGGACTTCGGGAGGCCGTCCTCCACGGTCCCCTGGCGGGCTATCCCGTGGTGAATCTGAAGGCCACCCTCTACGATGGAAGCTACCACCCGGTGGACTCCTCCGAGATCGCCTTTAAGACCGCCGCCCAGCTCAGCTACAAGGCCGCCATGCCCGAGGCCAACCCCATCCTGCTGGAGCCGGTGGGCGAGCTGAAGGTCACCATCCCCGACAGCTACATGGGCGACGTGATGGGCGACATTACCAAGCGCCGTGGCCGGGTCATGGGCATGAACCCCGACGGGGAGGGCAACCAGATCCTGGAGGCCGAGGTCCCCATGGCCGAGATGGGTACCTACGCCATCGACCTGCGGAGCATGACCCAAAGCCGGGGTTCCTTCACCTTCCACTTTGTAAGATATGAGGAGGCCACCCCCCAGGCCCAGGAGCGCGCCATCGCCGAGGCCAAGGCCATGGAGCAGGAATAAGACTTTTCAAACAAGGAAAACCGGAGCCGGTCAGCTTTCGCTGACCGGCTCCGGTCTATCAACGGGCCTCCAGTTGTAACAGGTCTTCCCGGGAGTGCGCCTCTTCAACCGGGGAAACCCGCAGTGCCCACACCCCACCACCACAAAGGCGGCACGAGCTTCATCGCTTCGGTAGTGCTGGACAAAGTGGGTACAGGTACAACAAACCTGCTTGCCCTG
>CANPTT010000031.1 GCA_947577065.1 uncultured Pseudoflavonifractor sp. | reverse complement strand
GCTTTCTTGGGGGGTCTGGGGGGCTATTCTTTGGCCTCAAAGAATAGCCCCCCAGCGCTGTCACCTATCGTCAGAAAGACCTAAGAGGTAATCTGTGGAGACATTGAAATACTCTGCAAAAGCGGCGATGAAGGGGGCTCTGGGCTCTCGTTCATTTCCCTCATAGCGTTGGTAGCTTAACCAGGCAACTCCAAGAACCTTGGCAGTAACTTCCTGAGAAAGTTTTTTCTCCTTACGGAGTTCTCGCATACGGGTTGCTAAAATTTCCATAGTTCCCCCTTGACACTACCGTTTGGATATGATATATTATTACCGAACGGAGATGATAATATGACTGACATTTTAACACAGCTTTTTTACCTTGTCGACGAATTCCTTCCCGTGACCCAATACCCCAACGATGCTCAACAGGCTCTGGAAGCCACCCTTACCCCGGAACAGATGGCCCTTTTTGAGGAGTACCAAATGGAGGTCTTCCGCCGGGACGACGCAGAGCAGCGGATCCTCTTCAACTATCTGGTAAAGCTGGGCCTACACATCCCGTAAGGGATACCCGCATACCTCCACGCACCGCCGGGCCAAAATATCCATGGCGTCCACATAAAAATCATCCAGCCCATGCCAGTCCTTATAGGTGGACATCTCCGTGCAAGCCAGCACGATCCTGTCACACCCCAACGCCCGCAAGGCCTTGTCGGCAGCAGCGAACTTTTCCCCGCTGCCGGGAAGGCCCTTTTTGATTTCGTCATAAATGATACTCATGACCTGGGCCTGGGCCTCCCGGGGCGGGGTGACGGCCTCGATCCCCTGGGTCTCCAGGGCCTTGTGATAGATCCCCGTCCGGAGGGTGCCGTCGGTGCCCAAAAGTCCCACCCGCTTGGCTCCCATAGCCTTCAGGGCGGCGGCGGTCTCGGTTATCATGTTCACCACGGGGACCCTCAGCTCCCCCTCAATGGCGGGGAGGAAGGCGTGGGCCGTGTTGCAGGTGATGGCAATGGCGGCGGCCCCCCAGCCCTCCAACAGCTTCGCATCGGACAGGAGACGCTCCCGGACCGGGGCGGCGTCCCCACTGAGGAGGGCGGCGGTGCGGTCGGGCATCTCCGTATCGCTTACAATAAGGGTGGGAATATGCTCCTGGTCGCTGTGGGCGGCGGTGAGGTCGATGACCCGCTGGCAGAACTGGAGGGTGGCTTGAGGTCCCATGCCGCCGATGACGCCCAGCTTTCCTTTGTCCATGATGGGGGCCTCCTTTCTTTTAATCTTTGGGCTTTTCCATGCTTCCGGCGTACCAGCCGTACTGCCGCCGCTGGATGCGGTAGACCCGCAGCTTGTGGAGAAGGGCGTGGTCGGCGGAGTACCACAGGGGATTCACATAGGCCCCCGCCCGTTCCAGCGCTTTCATCTCGGGATGAAATTGGGGGGAGACATAGTCGTAGGCCACCTTTTTAGGGATCGCCATCCACAGATGGCGGTTCTGGGTAAGGACAGGCTCCGCCTGGGCTCTGTGCTCCACCCGGTCCTCCACCAGAAACTTTGCCAGGTTATAGCCCGCCCCGGTGACGTAGTAATTGCTCCGCCCCTGGCGGCAGTTGATCTCAAACGCCTTAAACTTCCCGTCCCGGGGATCGAATTTGATATCAAAATTGGAAAACCCCACAAAGTGGACGGTCTCCAAAAAGCGGCGGAAAGTTTCGTACAGCTCTCCGCCGGGTTCGGTGATGATGACGGCGTGGTTGCCGATGCCATGGCGGGTGTGCTCCTCCAGAAGCACGTGCCCCAGGCACATGAGCCGGACCTTGCCCTCCCCGTCGGAGTAGCAGGTGAGCACCCGCATATTCTCATCCCCGCCGGGGATAAAGTCCTGAATGATGAGGGAATCCTCATATCCGTGGCCGTAAATATCGTCGATCACCCGGTCTACCTCCTCCCTTGTCCGGAGGATGTAGGCTTTTTTTTGGGTGTCGAAGGGGTGGTCCCAGTAGGTGGCGGACTCGGCGGGCTTGACCACAAAGGGGCCGGGGAAGGGGAGGGTAAAGTCATGCCCCATCTCCTTTTGATAGACGAAGGTGGCGGGGTGGTCAATACCGTACTCTTCGCAGAGGGCATAAAACCGCTCCTTGTGGATCAGGCCCTCCATCTGCGGAAGGGACACATAGGGGGCCACCACATTCTCCGGGTATTTGCCCAGATTGGCGGCAATGGCGGTGAGATAGTTGTCCCCGCAGCCCAGCAGGAGAATGGTCTTCCCCGGAAACTGGGCCGAAACATGCTCCACATTTTCCAGCACCTTTTCCGGCCGGTCGTTTTGGGCGCTGACCCGGTAGTCGATGACGGAGCTGCCGTAGCAGGGGCCGGAGGGGTACATGCCGTAGGCCACCGTCTTGACGCCGTAAGCCTCGTGAAAGGCCCGGGCCATGGAATAGACGTTGATATCGGCGCCGAGGAGGAGGGGGACGAAAGGCTGTTCCTTCATGTCGTATGGGTCTCCTTATCTAAAAGTGAAAAATGAAACGCAAAAAGGGGGCCGACCGACCCCGCCGGGCCATCGTTCGTACGCAGCCCCCGGCCGCCGCGGGTCCGCTTCTCTTACCCCACGCTGCGTTTGACCTGGTAGACGCTTTGGATCTGGCTCAGCTTGTTGACCACGTTTACCAGCTCGTCCCGGTCCCTGACCTCTACCACCACCGACACCATGGCGTAGCCGTCGGGCATGGCTTTGGCGGAGAGGGAGTTTACCTTTACCTTGGCGGCGGAGAGGGCCATAGCCACATCCAGGGTCAGGCCGTCCCGGTCCTTGGCCGAGAGGTCCAGGGCGGTCTGGTAGCCGGGGAGATCCCCCTCTACCCAGTCCACCTTGATCCAGCGGCCCGCCTCGTCGGGCTTGCGGTTTTCCACCAGGGCGTTGGGGCAGTCGGAGCGGTGGACAGATACGCCGAAGCCCCGGGTGATAAAGCCCACCACCGGGTCCCCGGGCACGGGGGTGCAGCACTTGGCAAACTTTACAAGGCAGTTGTCCAGCCCCTCCACAACAATGCCGGACTGGGAGCGCTTGGGAAGGTGAGGCCGGGGGGCGCTGTCCGCGGCGGAGGAGGGCATGATGACCTTTTCGGCGCTGATCAGCTTTTCCGCCGAGAGCTTGTCGGCGGCGGCCTTGTCCAGCCGGATCAGCTCGTCCCGGAAGCGGGCTACCGTCTTCACCGCGGACACACCGCCGTAGCCGATGGCGTTATACAACTCGTCCAGGGTGCCGAACCGGGACTTTTTCAGCAGCCCGGGCAGGACGCCCTCCTCGGTGATCTGGGCCAGAGTGAGGCCCTGGTGCTTCAGCTCCGCCTCGAAGGAGGCCCGACCGGTGGCGATATTCTCCTCCCGGCGCTCCTTTTTAAACCACTGTCTGATCTTGTTCCGGGCCTCGTTGGACTTGCACAGCTTCAGCCAGTCCCGGCTGGGGCCGTGGGCGGTCTTGGAGGTGATGACCTCCACGATATCCCCCGACTTCAGCGCGGTCTCAAAGGGCACGATGCGACCGTTGACCTTGGCCCCCGTCATCCGGTTGCCCACGGCGGAGTGGATAGAGTAGGCAAAGTCGATGGGGGTGGCCCCCGCCGGAAGGCTCTTCACATCTCCCTGGGGGGTGAAGACAAAAACCTCGTCGGCAAACATATCCACCTTCAGGGTGGACATGAACTCGTCCGGATCGGCGTCCTGCTGGCTCTCCAGCAGCTTCCTGACCCACTCGAACGCCTCCTCCGTCCCCAGGTTCTGGTCCCCCATGCCCTGTTTATACTTCCAGTGGGCGGCAATACCGTATTCGGCGGTGTTGTGCATCTCCTCGGTGCGGATCTGCACCTCAAAGGGGATACCCTCCCGGCCGATGACGGTGGTGTGGAGAGACTGGTACCCGTTGGGCTTTGGGGTGGAGATATAGTCCTTGAACCGGCCCAGGACGGGGTTGAACATATCGTGGATACAGCCCAGCACATAGTAGCAGGTGGGCACGTCGGAGACGATGACCCGAAACGCATAGAGATCAAAGATCTCATCCAGGGTCTTATTCTGGGCATACATCTTCCGGTAGATGGAGTAGGTGTGCTTCACCCGGCCATAGACCTTGCAGCGGATGCTCTCCTCCTCCATCCGGGTCTGGATCCGGGTCTGGATGGAGGCCAGGAATTCCTCATGGGCGGAGGAGCGGGCGGTAAGCTCATCGGCGATCTCCTGATACCCCACCGGGTCCAGATATTTGAGAGAGGTGTCCTCCAGCTCCCACTTGATGCGCTGCATACCGAGACGGTGGGCGATGGGAGCATAGATCTCCATGGTCTCCAGGGCCTTCTCCCGCTGCTTTTTGGCCGATTGGTACTCCATGGTGCGCATGTTGTGGAGCCGGTCGCAGATCTTGATGAGGATGACCCGGATGTCCCGGCTCATGGCCATGAACATCTTCCTCAGGTTCTCCATCTGCTCCTCTTCCTTGGAGGTGTACTGCATCTTGGTCAGCTTGGTGACTCCCTCCACCAGCAGGGCCACCGGCTCCCCAAACCGCTTGGCGATATCCTCATGGGTGGCTCCCGTATCCTCGATAACATCATGAAGGAGGGCGGCGACGATGGAGTCGGTATCCAGCTCCAGCTCCGCCACGATCTCGGCCACCGCCAGGGGGTGGATGATATAGGGCTCGCCGCTCTTTCGGAGCTGGCCGGAGTGGGCGTTGTCGGCAAAGGAAAAGGCGTCAAACAGCCGCTGGGTATCCACAGTGGGATTGTAGGTCCTGATCCTGTCCTCCAGGGCTTGGTACCGCTCTAAAATAGGGTCCATGTCCGCTCCTCCTCTCCTCTTATTCCGCCGCCATATGCCGCAGGCGGATCATAAGCTCCGCCTGTTCCAGGTCCACCTTCTCCCCATCCTCCCGGATGCGGATGCGCAGGTGGTCCGCCGCCTGCTCCATGTGGATCAGGCCCCTGTCGTGGAATACGGCAAGGCACACCTGTGTGCGCATAAATTCCTCCCGCAGCCCACAGTTTCGTGCCACGTTGCGGGCCAGGCGCTGGGCAGTCTCCTCAATGGTCCCCTCTTCCCGCCGGGAGGACAGGTACCGCCACAGGTTGGCAAACTCCCGCCGGGTGGGCAGAAGGGAACATGCCTCGGCAGGGGAGAGGACCTCCCCCGCCATAAGCCGCCGAAACAGCTCCTCCTCCACCTGGGCCCTTGTGCGGGCGGGGCGCAGGTCGCTGACCTGAAGCTGAACGTTTCGCCAGCCCTTATACTCGTTGATCTGGGGATAAAAACACACATCCACCCGCTGTCCGTCCCCGATGCCCGCCTCCTCCGCCGTGGCGGAGAAAAAGATGGCGTCCAGGCTCCGTCCTCCGGCGGAGAGCTTCAGCTTCATATGCTTCCCATTTCCCACCTGGGTCAGTCCGTTGACCGCGCACCGGTCCAGCCGGAACACCGGCTTGGGGTTCCCCGGCCCGTAAGGCTCCAGAAGGGCCAGAGCCTCCACCTCCTCCTGGCAGAGAAGGGCGGGGTCGTCCAGCACACAGTCCACCGTCAGGGAGGTGACCGGAGGCTTTTCGTCCCGAGCCTGCCGGGTCAGCTCATTGATCCGGGCGCGAAAGGCGGGGATCCGCTCCTCCAAAATGGTAAACCCCGCCGCCAGCTCATGGCCTCCGTACGCCTCCAGCAGATCGGTGCAGCCCTCCAGCAGCGCAAACAGATTGATCCCCCCGTAAGAGCGGCAGGAGCCCTTCCCCCTGCCCTCGTTGAGACAGATCATAAAGGCGGGAACGGCGTATTTTTCGGTGAGACGGGAGGCCACGATGCCCACCACCCCCTGGTGCCAGGAATCTCCCGCCAGGACCAGGGCGTCCCGCTCCCCGGCAGGGAGGGCGTCCACCAGCAGATCACACTGGGAGAAGATCTCTCCCTCCAACTCCTGGCGCTGGCGGTTCAGGGCGCAAAGCGCCTGGGCCAGCTC
Source organism: uncultured Pseudoflavonifractor sp. (assembly GCA_947577065.1). GTDB lineage: Bacteria > Bacillota > Clostridia > Oscillospirales > Oscillospiraceae > Vermiculatibacterium. The sequence continues at coordinate 16,505 of CANPTT010000031.1, read as the reverse complement.
GTCAGAGCGTTGGGGATCGCCGGTAAGCAGCAGCTCCAGCGCCACCTCAGAGCACCCCATCCGACCCGCGGCGTTGATCCGAGGAGCCAGAGTATAGCCCACCGAGGTGGAGCTGAGGGCCTTTCCCTCCGCCCCCGCCTCCCGCAGCAGAGCCTTAAGGCCCGGCCGTTCCGTGCCGGGCAGGGCGGCAAGACCCCGGCGGACAATGGTGCGGTTTTCATCGGTAAGGTTCATCACGTCGGCCACCGTGCCCAGGGCGGCAAGGTCGGCGTACCGGCTCAGCAGCTCCTCCGTCCGGTCCGGTCCCGCCAGAGCCATGGCCACCTTCAGGGCCACGCCCACCCCGGCAAGCTGCTTAAAGGGATAGGGGCAGTCCTGCCGGTGGGGGTCCACCACCGCGTCGGCGGCGGGGAGCGTCTCCTTACACTCGTGGTGGTCGGTAATGATAACGCTCAGACCGATGGCCTTGGCCCGCTCGGTCTCCTCCACGGCGGTGATGCCGCAGTCTACGGTGACCACCACCTTGGCCCCCTGGTCCGCCAGCCGTTCCACCGCGCCCTGGTTCAGGCCGTAGCCCTCCTCCAGGCGGTTGGGAATGTAGGGCAGCACCCGGGCTCCCTCCCGGCGAAGGAAGTCGCTTAAAAGGCAGGTGGCGGTAATGCCGTCCACGTCATAATCGCCGTAGACGGCGATGGGCTCCCCCCCGTCGACGGCTTGGCGCAAGCGGGAAACGGCCTTGTCCATATCCCGCATGGTCATGGGATCCCGAAGGGGGGGCTCCTCATAGAGAAACCGCCGGGCCTCCTCCGGGTCGGTTATCCCCCGGTTGGCCAGGACCTGGGCGCACAGGGCGGGGATCTCCGCTCCCTTCAGCGCCCCCGCGGAGGCGGCGGGCAGATCATTCCATTGTCTGTATTTCATGGGTGCTTCCACTCTCTTACTCCCCACAAGGGGCAGGATAAAATGATTAACAAATATTATACCAAATTCAGAGTGGAGAAACAATCCCTTTATTTGCAGACCCCGGCAAACTCCGCCCCCACAAACTCCGCCAGATCGCCGGGGGCCAGGGTCACCTGCCGCCCGGGCTTTCCCGCGGAGACCGTCATCTCAGAAAGTTCCTTCGCCGTCTCGTCGATAACGGTGGGCAGCCGCTTTTTCATGCCGACGGGGGAGCAGCCCCCGTGAATATAGCCGGTGAGGGGGAGGAGCTGGGCCTGCTTTATCATTTCGATGGACTTTTCCCCCACCGCCTTGGCGGCGGCCTTCAGGTCCAGCTCCCTCTCCCCCGGAATGACAAAGACATAGTTACGCTTGGAGGCCCCCACGGTCACCAGGGTCTTAAAGCAGGTCTCAGGGGCCACTCCCAGCCGCTTCGCCGCCGTCACCGCGTCCAGGACGCCGTCGGACACGTCATATTGACGGGGCGTATAGGGGATCCTTTTCTGATCCAGCAGCCGCATCACATTGGTTTTTTCCTCCGCCATTGTTGAAACACCTCTCCGCTCATGGTATGATAGATCATTATAGACGGTTGAAAGGGGAAATTCAAATATGAAATGGGACGTAACGCCCTACCGGGATACGGCCATGGACTACGCCAAGGCCCTGCTGGCCCAGGACAGCCCCAGCGGCTTTACCCAGGGGGCCGTGGACACCGCCGAGGCTATGGCTCGGGACCTTGGACTGGGATCCCGGCGCAGCCGGAAGGGAAATCTGACCATTTTGGTCCCCGGGCGGGACCACGGCAAAAAAATCGGGCTGTGTGCCCATGTGGATACCCTGGGACTCATGGTGCGTTCCGTCACCGCGGACGGGCGACTCCTCATCACCCCCATCGGGGGACCTCTGCTGCCCACCCTGGACGGGGAGTACTGCCGGATCTATACCCGGCAAGGGCGGGTCTACACAGGCACTATTTTGTCCCTCTCTCCCGCGGTCCATGTGGAGGACGACGCCAAAAGCCGGCCCCGGGACGATAAGAACATGGCCGTCCGTATTGACGAGGTAGTCTATTCCAAGGAGGATGTGGAAAAGCTGGGTATCGCCCCCGGGGACTATGTGTGCTACGACCCTAAGACCCAGGTGACCGGATCCGGCTTTATCAAGTCCCGGTTCCTGGACGACAAGGTGAGCGCCGCCTGCATCCTCACCGCACTGAAGATCATGAAGGACAAGGGACAAACGCCCTGCTGTGATGTGGAGGTCACCTTCACCGTCTATGAGGAGGTGGGCCACGGCGGGGCCACGTTCTCCTCCGACCTCAGCGAAATGCTGGCGGTAGACATGGGCTGCATCGGGGAGGAGCTTACGTGTACCGAGGAGCAGGTGTCCATCTGTGCCAAGGATTCGGCGGGACCCTTTGACTATGCCATGGTCTCCCGGCTGGTAGCGCTGGCGGAGGAAAACGGGGTGGATTTTGCCGTGGACGTGTACCCCCACTACTCCTCCGATGCAGCCGTGGCCTGGAAGGCGGGCAGCGACCTTCCCGCCGCCCTCATCGGCCCCGGCGTCCACGCCTCCCACGGCATGGAGCGGACCCACTGGCATGGGCTGGAGGCTACAATAGAACTCATTGGACTCTATCTGGCGGCGGAATGAGCCTTGACAGGCCCTGAAAAGGGTGGTAAAATAACTCCACATCAGCGATGACCGGGAGGAGTAAGCGGACTTTTCCAGCAAAAGAGAGGGGCCGGACGGTGCAAGGCCCTCTGGAATGCCGCCTAAGGCGCCCGGGAGCTATGGGGAGGAAATGCCCCGTCGGTCCCCGCCGTTACCGGGTCAGAGTGTCCCTCAAAAAGGGGAAATTCAGGTGGAAACACGGACATTTTGTTCGCCCTGAGCCATTGGCTCAGGGCGTTTTTCTTTGGGAGGTGACGGCGTGGAAAACTCCAAACGGGACACGGGGCTGGATGCGGTGCGGGCGCTGGCCATCGTCATGGTGACCCTGATCCACGCCGCCGGCCCCGTCCTCTCCTCCCTTCCCCCCGGCAGAGGGGACTGGTGGGCGGCCCTCCTATGGAGCGGTCCCGCCCGGATGGCGGTCCCTCTCTTTTTTATGTGCAGCGGGGCACTGATGCTCAGCCGGGAGGTGAGCCCCAAGCGGCTGCTGACTCACAACCTGCCTCGGATCCTCGCCGCCATGCTGGTCTGGGCCTTTGCCCACCGGGTCTACGACCTTTGGGATACAGACGCTCTTTCCTTTGCGGGAATATGGGACGCGCTGAAACGGACCCTCCTTTTCCAGCACGAATTTCACTTCTACTATCTCCATATCTTACTTGTGGTGTATGCGTTTCTCCCCGCCCTCCGGGTCTTTGTCCGCTCAGCCACCCGGCGGGAGATGGAATACCTGCTGGGAGTCTGGTTCGCGGTGGGGATCCTGTGCCCGGCGCTGCCCGTCTTTTGGCCCTTTTCCCTGGTCCCGCCCATCCAGTCCTGGTGGACCTTAGGGCTGGCCTTTTCCTCGGTGGGCTATGCCCTGCTGGGTCACTACCTGCGGAAGTTCGGCCCCTCCATCCCCACACGGCGGTATTGGGCCGCGTTGGCCCTGGGAGCTGTCGTCACCGTGGGATGCACCGCCTTTTTCTCCCTGAAAAGCGGCGCCCTTTATGAGCTGTTCCTGGGCGGCAACACCCCCGGCGCATTCCTGATGGCCTATGGTCTGTTCGGGCTGACTGTCTCCAGAAAAAACTATCCCCACGCTGTGGCGAGGCTCAGCGGACGGCTTGCCCAGGCTTCTTTTTGTATTTACCTGACCCACATTCTTTTTCAGAAGCTCTTTGCCCGTTTCGGACTGGGCGGCGTTTTGTTTCCCTGTGGCCTCACCATTCCCGGCATGGCATTGCTGATGCTGGGGGCCGGCTATCTGGTGTGGGAGCTTCTTCACCGGGTCCCCATCTGCAAAAAATATCTCGTCTAATTACCACATAAAGGAGTATGACAACATGAAAAACAGCGAAAAGACCATGGACATGATCGTCAACCTCTGCAAAGGCCGGGGCTTTGTCTACCCGGGAAGCGAAATTTACGGCGGTCTTGCCAACTCCTGGGACTACGGCCCTCTGGGTGTGGAGTTCAAGAACAACGTGAAGAAGGCGTGGCTGAAAAAGTTTGTCCAGGAGAGTCCCTACAACGTGGGTCTGGACGCGGCCATCCTCATGAACCCCCAGACCTGGGTCACCACGGGACACGTGGCGGGCTTCTCCGACCCCCTGCTGGACTGTAAAGCCTGCAAGGCCCGCCACCGGGCCGATAAGCTCATTGGCGACGCCCATCCCGAGGTCAATACCGACGCCATGGACTTTGACCAGATGGACGCTTTTATTTCCGAGCACACCGACATCCTCTGCCCCGTCTGCGGCAAACACGACTTTACCCCCATCCGGAAGTTCAACCTGATGTTCAAGACCCAGATCGGCGTCACCGAGGATTCCTCCTCCACCGTCTACCTCCGACCGGAGACGGCCCAGGGCATTTTCCTGAACTTCAACAACATCCAGCGCACCACCCGGAAGAAGCTGCCCTTCGGCGTGTGCCAGGTGGGTAAGGCCTTCCGCAACGAGATCACCCCGGGCAACTTCACCTTCCGCACCCGGGAGTTTGAGCAGATGGAGTGCGAGTTCTTCTGCGCGCCGGGGACCGACCTGGAGTGGTTCGCCTACTGGAAGGACTTCTGCTACCAGTGGCTCCTGTCTTTGGGCATCAAGGAGGAGAACCTGCGGCTGCGGGACCATGAGAAGGCGGAGCTTGCCTTCTACTCCCGGGCTACCACCGACATCGAGTACGCCTTCCCCTTCACCGACTGGGGAGAGCTGTGGGGCATCGCGGACCGGACCGACTACGACCTGAGCCGCCACCAGGAGGCCAGCGGCAAGGACCTGACATACTTTGACCAGGAAAAGAACGAGCACTTTGTCCCCTACGTCATCGAGCCCTCTCTGGGCTGTGACCGGGTGGCCCTGGCCTTCCTGTGCGAGGCCTATGACGAAGAGGTGGTGGACGCGGAGAAAAACGATGTGCGCACGGTCCTGCGGCTCCATCCCTTCCTGGCCCCCTTCAAGTGCGCCGTGCTGCCCCTTAGCAAAAAGCTCTCTGAGCCCGCCCGGAAGATCTATGAGGAGCTCTGCAAGGACTTCATGGTGGACTTTGACGACGCGGGCAGTATCGGCAAGCGCTACCGCCGCCAGGACGAGATCGGCACCCCCTTCTGCGTCACGGTGGACTTCCAGACCGTGGGCAGCGACACCGAGGAGGCTGACAACTGCGTCACCGTCCGGGAGCGGGACAGCATGGAGCAGGTGCGTATCCCGGTCAGCGAGCTGAAGTCCTGGCTGGCTGAGCGGGTGGCGTTTTAATGGATTGACCGTAAAAAAAGTCCTGACGCAAAAGCGTCAGGACTTTTTTCTTTCCTTGGGGCTTACCCCTTCATATATCTCCACAGCATGGCCGCCGCTTCGCAGCGGACGGCGGGGCGGGCGGAGGCGTAGCTGCTCTGGCTGTCGCCGTTTACAAGACCCAGGCCCTGGGCCAGGGCGGCGTAGCCCAGATCCGCCTCCGGAATGGTCTGGGCGTCGGCAAAGTCACAGCGGAAGATCCCCTTTAGCTGTGCAACGGGACCGTAGCCCTCCCCGTTCAGGAACATCTTTATCATTTCGCCGCGGGTCAGCTCCTTGTCCTCCTGCCGCTCCGCCTCGGTGAGGAAATTTCGGCGGTAGGCAAACTCATAGAGGAAGTCCACGCTCTTCTCCTCGGCGGGATCGCAGCGGTAGCCGTTGGCGCTGGCCAAAAGAATGATATAGTCCAGCTGAGTCAGCTCCTTGTCGGGCTCCGCCTTGCCCCCCAGCCAGCCCACATTGTACCGGGCCAGTTCGTCCAAAAGCGCCTGGGCCCAGTGGCCCTCCAGGTCGTCATAGAACACGTTCTCCCTCTCGGCGCTCTCCGTCTTCACCAGCTCCCCGGTCTTGGCGTCCACCCCGGAATACCAGGCGTCCCGCTCCCCCAGGGCATAGCCCGGCTTCAGGGCGTTATAGTAACTGTAGCCCGCGTTGCGCAAAAGTTCGAACTCCTTGCTCATGTCCAGAGCCACAGGGATCTCCATGTACCCCAGTTCCACGGGGTAGCTTTGGCACCAGGCGTCGATGGCGGCGTCGGCGGAGATGAGGCCCTGCGCGTCGTCAAAGACCACGGTCTCGTCAAAGCGCTTGGAAAAGCCCATAATGGAGCCGTCGGCGCCGTCCACCTGGACCGTGATGCTGTTGGCGGGGAAGAAGTAGCCGTTGGCCTTGTGCGCAAAGGTAAAGGAATAGTCCGCCGCCTTTCCCTGCGGATCCATCTCATTGTACCGCTCCGTTTCGGCAAACAGGTCGCCCCAGAGAAGCTTCAAAAACGCCTCGGCTTTGTCCTGGGCGGCTTGGGCGGTGAGGAGGGCCTTGTACTCCCAGCTGTCCTCCTCCAGCGGCGCAAGCTTTCCGGGGCCGTAGCCGTGCATCCGGATCAGCTCCCCGGTCTTGGCGTCCAAGGTCACATAGCGGCGGTAGATCCCCTCCTCGGTATTCTTGGCATAGGACACCCGGGCGGTCACCTCCCCGGTCTCCCGATCCACGGTGTAGCCGGCGGTGCCCAGGGTATAGTTATCCAGGCCCAGCTCCTTCCACGCCCTGATTTTTCCGTCCAGGGCCTCCTTGTCCAGCACCCCCACCAGCTTGGCTACCCCCTCCAGCTCGGTCTCGGTGAGGGAGGCGGCGGCGTCGGCGGCCTCCTCCGACTTCATGGTAACGTTGAGCGCCCCGCCCTCTCCGCTGACCGCGTACTCCCGGCGCAGTTTGTTCTGCAGCTCAGTGAGATTTACCAGCTCCCCGGTGGCGGCGTCCACGTAAAAGTCATCGGTGTTGTTGGGCAGATAACGCAGGACCGCCGTCTCCCCCTTCTCGTCCTGAACATACTCCAGGCGCATATCCAAAGTAGTCCTCAGCAGCTCCCGCGCCCGTTCGTCCGTGGTGGAGGTCTCGGCCCCGCCGGGAGCCCCGGCGTAATCGGACACGTCCCCCCGCCAGAACCGGGTCACCGCTCCGTCAGAGAGCCGCACCCGGGCATAGACGGTCATAGGGGAGGGAAGGCCATTGAGCTCCACATTTCCCTGAAAGGAGTACTCGGTGGCGGAAAGAGTCTCCTCCCCCTCATCGGAAAAGGTCACCTTTTCATTGTCCGCCAGGACCTTATCCAAAAAGGCTCTGGCATACTCTGCAGCCTCATCCCGGCTCATAGCAGGGAAGGTGAGCCCTCTGTCTCCCCCGGCGCTGATGGATTCCACCTTGTCGGCGTTCTCCCTGCGGTTGAGGGAGAGGATCTTTCCGGCGTCGGTGGCGGTGACGGAGAATTCTTGCTCCCCGTTTTTCCAGCTCAGCACCCAGCGGGTCCCCAGGGCGGTCTCGTCCGGCTCCCCGTAAAACTCGGTGTACTCATCCCCGATATCCAGCGTCTCTTTTACGGCCAGAGTGACCCGGGTCAGGCGGGCGTCGGCGGCCTCCGCGGCAAAAGCGGGTGCCGCCAGACCCAGGCTCAGGGCCCCGGCCATAAAGGCGGCGGCAAGCTTACGCAGTTTCATGTGATGCGTCCTCCTTTTTTCGGGCCCGGAGCCCGTCTTTCCTTTTTAGACGACGGGAGGATGAAAAAGTTTCCTGCCTGCCGGGAAAATCTTTCTGAAAAATCGAAAATTTGTTCTTGACGTGGTCGAACAAATGTTGTATATTAAAGAGGAACAGACGTTCTATTTTTGGGAAGTGGCCCCAACGGGCGATCAAAGTCCCATTATTGGGACAGCGGATCCGGTATGCTTATGGCAGCCGATCCAAAGGAGGGACCAACGCTATGGAAACTGTATACTATCATCTTAACGTGAGAAGGGTCAAGGTCAGCGGGGGCGCGGACCTGGTGTCTTTTGTGCCCGTTGCCGCCCCCGCCGGCGGCGGGGAGAGGGGAGAGGTCCTGGATTTTGCCCGCTGCCGCCAGCGGCTGGAGACCAAGGCCGCCTGGAGGGAACTGACCCTGGCCGCCCAGGAGGCCCCTCAGGAGCCGGAGCCTGCGGAGCTCTCCGCTGCCCCGGCCACCCCCTCCCGCCGGGAGCGGGCCTCCGCTTGGTTGGAGCTGTGCGCCTCGGCGGTCACCATCGCCGTGGGCGTCGCAGCGGTCATCGCCTTCCTGCGGCTGATCTGAGAGAGCTGAAAGCAGGGGGTCGTCCTTTTGTGGACGCCCCCCTGCTTTTTATTCCGTACCCGCCTCCGCCGCCAGGTCCCTTTGGAATTGCTCCCAGGCCCCCGGCTGCTCCACATAGTATTTGGGGCAGAGCTTTCCCGTCACGTCATAGTGGCGGATCACATTCTCGGGACTCAGGCCGTAAAATTCCCGCAGCCAGTTTACCAGACGGATCAGCGAGGCGTAGCTTTGGGCGGTAAATTCCCCCGTCTCGTCCGGGTGGCAGACCTCAATGGAGAGGGTGTCTCTGTTCCGCTCCCCGGAGCAGTAGGCCACCTCTCCTATGGGCACGCACAGAAGGATCTCTCCCTCCAGGCCAATGAGAAAATTGCTGCTGGCATAGGTCTCATGGCTCCGGGACAGGCCCTCAAAATAACTCCGGTTCTGGGCGGCGGTGGTGCCCGGATTCCCCACATAGTGGACCACTATGTCGCTTACCGCCTCCATGGCAGTCCCCGGCCGGGACCACGGGTTTACCGACAGCGGCGCCTCCCGGATCCAGTCGGGCAGCTCCTGGGGGACCGGGATGGTCCGGGTCGGGAACCGGGTCAAAAAGAGGGCCAGCAGAGCCAGGATGAAAAGCCCTACAGACGCCTTTATGGGGGCCCTGGAATATCCGTCCCTGTTTCGCCGGCCCCTCCTTCTTCTCCTCATCATCCCCCTCCTTCCTCTTTTTTATCATAGCACAGAGGAGAGGACCGGAGGTTACGTTTTTCTGACGTTTTTCTTTTCTTTTTGGGCCGGCGGCCCCGGCGCGAAGGCCCTATGTTCCTTTGTATTTTTTCCGGGTGGCGATGCCTCCCCGGATATGCCGCTGGGCCTTGTTCTCCTCCAGCACGGACTTGGCCTGAAGGTAAAGAGCCCGGTTAAAGGTGGGCAGACGCTCGCTGAGATCTTTATGTACGGTGGACTTGCTCACACCAAAGCGGTCCGCCGCGGCGCGGACGGTGGCCCGGTTCTCTATGATGTACTGGGCCAGACGGACGGCCCGCTCCTCCATGTTCCCTTTCACGCGCAACACTCCCCAACGTGTTCGTTCTGGGAAAGATATATGTGCCTGAAGCCGGAAATATGAACGTCTACGCATTCTCCGCCACCAGGGACAAAAACACCGCCCCCGCCGCCCGGGCAAAATCACGGGCGCCCGCCAGCGCCTCCTGGAGCGTATTGCCATGGGTCCCCACCTCCACCAGCAGAGAGCCGGGACACAGGGCCTGATTATAGGCCGACTGCCGCAGCGCGATGGGCCGGGCCAGAGTGGGGTAGAGGGTATCCAGATTTTTTTGCAGCCGTGCCGCCAGAGCCAAATTGTTCCGCCAGCCGGGGTGGTCGCTGCCCCCGGCGTCGGTGCCCACCACCACCATGACCTGGGCGGTCTTGACCCGGTCCACGGTGGTCACCGCCTTATACACCGTACCGTCCCCCCCCACCAGGGCGTCCCGGTGGACGTCCAGCACCAGCTTAATGGTGGGATACTGGGCCAGATATTCCTCCACCGCCGCTCCAGAGCGGCCGTAGGCCCCATTGTAGGCAGGGTAGTCGTACACCCCCCGGTCGTGGACCACGCTGAGCCCCATCTCGGTAAACACCGCCTCCATCTCGTCCCCCACCCGGAGCATGTTATAGGGCTCCTCCAGGGTGCGGGTATTGTTGTCGCTGGGGGCATACACGTCCACGCCGTCAGGGGTATACGCCTCGGTGGTATGGGTGTGGATAATGAGGATCTGGGGCCCGGCGGCAGCCGGGGCCAGGGAGAAGGGCAGCTCTTGGTACAGGGCGGTGGCCAGGTCCACCTCCCGGTCGGTCCGGTTATATAAGTAGAGACCCGCCCCGGTGTCATATCCCTCGGAGGACACGGGGGTCAGGGTCCGCTCCACAATGTCCTCAGGGGCAGCGGTGGTCTGAGGCCGGTCGTGGACGTCGTCGTGGTCGGGGGCGGGCTGGGCGTTGGGCAGGGGCTCGGCGGTCATGGTCGGCCCCGCCGAAGGCCGGTCCAAAAGCTCCCCCGGCTTTCCTGGGTTCCGTTCCAGCAGCAGGGACTGGGACACTGCCAGCCGCTGCCAAAAGGGGAGGGGACTGTCCACCTCTCCCAGTTCCGTACGAAGGACGGCGGCGACCAGCTCTCCGTCCCCCGTCAGGCCGCCGGCGGCCCCTGCCGCCGCCGCCGTTAACAATAGCCACAGGGTCACGGCGGCAAGACACACCGCCATTCCCCGGCGAAATACGCGCCCCCAACGGATCCCCATCGCTTGTCCCTCCTCTGTGCGTTTCGCGCCTCGATATGGGACAGTGTATGCGCCGGGGACAAAAAAGAGAACGAAAATTACTCCACCAACATCTCCAGCCCCGCCAGATCCAGCTCCGGCTGAAGGGCCAGGCTGATGCCATAGCCGATGACCTTTCCCAGATCCGCCACCCGCTGGTCGATGTCTCGGGGGGTCACCATCAGCGTGGCCCCCGGGGCCCCCGCCAGGGCCTGGGGATCCGTCTCCCGGCCCGCCTCCTCCAAAAGATCCGCCGCCAGGGTGGCCCCGTCCACCACGGTGGGGACCCCCACGGCGATCACCGGGACGCCCAGGCTCTCCCTGTCCAGCGCAAAGCGGTGATTGCCCACTCCGGAGCCGGGGGCGATGCCCGTATCGCAGACCTGGACCGTGGCGCACAGCCGCTCCACCCGTCGGGCCGCCAGCGCGTCCACGGCAATGACTGCCTTGGCCCCGATCCGTTCCCCCACCGCCTTCACGATCTCGCCACTCTCCACCCCCGTGGTCCCCAGCACCCCCGCCGCCAAAGCCGCCACCGGACGAAAAGAGCCGAAATGCTCGGGGGCCATGTCGATGAGATGCCGGGTCACCAGAGTCCTGTCCGCCGCCTGGGGCCCCACCGCATCAGGGGTGATGGCCCGGTTTCCCAGCCCCACCACCAGCACCTCTCCCTCCTTGGGCAGCAGGGGGGCGATCAGCTTTGCCAGGGCGGCCACCGCCCGGGGAAAGGCCCCCTCCTCCCGCCGCTCCAGTCCGGTCAGGTCCAGGGTGTGATAGGTCCCCTCCGGTTTTCCCAGAGCCTGCGCCCCCTCCCGGTCGGTGACCTCCACCGTGGTGAGAGGGAAGCCCTCCGCCTCCGTCTCCCGACAGGTCACCCCGGGCAGCTTTTTCTCTCCCCCCAGCAGCTCATGGGCCTCCAGGGCCAGATCTGTCCGCCGCTCCAGCATAAAAAATACCCCCATTTAACACAAGATGTTGTGGTTTTCCCCTATCCTTTCTTCTATTTTGGGCAAAAAAGTCTTCGCTATGCGAAAAAATCGGAAATTGTGAAAATAATTCTTGCATTTTTGTGGGCGGTCTGCTAAAATAGATACCTGCACGGGCATCGTGCCCGAAAAATCGTCGTTCGGAGGAGGTGTTTGGTTTGCCGAACATTAAGTCTGCCAAGAAGCGTGTCCTGGTGAACAAGGCCAAGGCTTTGCAGAACAAGACCGCCCGTTCCGCTCTCAAGACTGACATCAAGAAGTTCGAGGCCGCGGTGGCGGAAGGCAACCGCAGCGAGGCCGAGGGCGCTTATAAGGTGGCTGTCAAGGCGGTGGATAAGGCTGTCTGCCGTGGGATCCTGCACAAGAACAATGCCGCCCACAAGAAAAGCGGCATGACCCTGAAGCTGAACAAGCTGGCCTGAGTACCCGAAAGGACTCACTAAGCCGCCTGCCCCCGCAGGCGGCTTTTTCATCGCCGGGAGAGGAGGGACCGTCTCTGGAAAAGTTAAAACGCAACCGGGTCATCCGGTTTCTTTGGGACATTGCAGAGCTGTATTTTTCCAAGCGCGTCTCCCGTTCGGCGGCGGAGCTGGCCTACTTTCTCATCCTCTCCTTCTTTCCCGCCCTTATCTGCATCAACGCCGTCATCGGCACTCTGGACCTGGACGTGGTCTCCCTGCTGGAGGAGGCGGCCATTATTATCCCCGAGGAAGCCCTGGTGGTGCTTATCGAGTATGTTCGGTACATCTCCACCAACCAGTCCCACACCCTGTTGCTGGGCGGCATTGTTATGATGCTCTTCTCCGCCTCCGCCGCCATGCGCTCCCTGATGAATGTGATGGATGACATCTATGAGCGCAGATCCTACGCCGGCCTTTGGCAGATCGTAGCCAGCGTGGTCTTTTCGGTGCTGTTCCTGCTGACCATCTACCTGTCCCTTGTGGTAGTGCTGACGGGGAACTGGTTTTTCCACCTGTTGGAGGAATTCATCCGCCGCTTTCCCCCGCTCAGCCACATCAAGCTGCCCTGGGAGTGGCAGTGGATGCGCTTTCTCATCCTTTTCTTCCTGGTGATGGCGGTGGTCATGCTGATCTACAAGGCCACCGCGCCCAGGGGGAGGCCCCGCCCGCCTGTGCTGACCGGGGCCTTCCTGGCCTCGGCGGCTCTGGTGATGGCCTCTATCCTGTTCTCCTACTTCATCGGCCTGTCCTCCCGGTACTCTCTGGTCTACGGCTCCCTGGGGTCTGTGATGATCCTGCTGGTGTGGCTCTACCTGTGTGGCAATATCGTCATTCTGGGCAGCTGCTTCAACCGGACGTGGTACGGCCGGAAGCTGGCAAGGCAGAAAACCTGAGCCCACGTCCCTTGCAATTCCCTTTTCCCCGTTGTATAATGAACTGTAAAAAGAGGCGGGCCCCCGCCAAATCTGAATGATACGAGGAGCTGTCATCATGACCTATCCCATGAACGTCGCCGGCCTGAAGCGAGACCTCCCCCTGTGCCCCGTGACGGACGAGTTGTACATTGCCGCCTTTGTCCTCTTTGGTGACGCCGAACTCACTACCGCCTGCGCCGGGGAGCTTTTGCGGCGTATCCCCGCCGATAGCTACGACTATATGATCACCGCCGAGGCCAAGGGCATCCCCCTGATCCATGAGATGGCCCGTCAGTCCGGAGCCGATTACTACTTTTTGGCCCGGAAGGGCTCCAAGGTCTATATGCGGGATCCCGTCCATGTCTCGGTCCGCTCCATCACCACCCTGCGCCAGCAGGACCTGTTCTTAGGGGCCGACGACTGCGAGAGAATGAAGGGGAAGCGGATCCTCATTGTGGACGATGTGATCTCCACCGGGGAGAGTCTTCACGCCCTGGAGAAGCTGGTGACAGCCGCCGGAGGCATCGTCAGCGGAAAGGCCGCCATTCTGGCCGAGGGTAATGCTCTGAATCGGAAAGACATCACCTTCCTGGCCCCTCTGCCCGTATTTAACGCCGACGGGACCATCAAAAGCTGACTTTTCCCGGGAAATTATAAACGCTGGGTATTCTTTTTCAGAAAGAATACCCAGCGTTTTGTTTTCTCCCGGTTTCCGCCGCTAAAATTTTCCCCTTTTCCGGAACTTTTTGTGTGACGGTTCGTCTAAGATGTGTTATGATGGGCTGGCAGCCCAAAACACAAGAAAAAGGAGAATCCCGATATGAACTTCAAGCGTGTTTCCACTGCGGCAATGGCCCTTGCCATGACCGCTTCCCTGGGCTCCGCCGCCCTGGCCGCCGACCTGCCCCAGGGCTGGACCCCCGCCGACGGCGCCCGGGGCCCTATGCTTATTTCCACCAATCCCAACGCCGGCAGCTATGACAAGACCATCACCATCAACGACGAGGTCCTGGAGGGCTATGAGTATGAGCGGGAGGTCCCCGGCTGGGGTAGCGAGACCATCTCTGTCAAGCTGGCCGAGATCCCCGGCGCCCCCGCTGGTTACCTGCCCCTTCGGGCGGTGCTTCAGGCCGATGGCGGCAGCGCCTATTGGGACGCCGACTCCTACACCAGCTCCTTCTACTATGAGAAGGATATGATCGTGGCCGACTTCCACAGCATGTCCGTCTCCGTCAATGACGAGAAGGTAGAGGGGGCCAAGGCCCTGCTTCTGGAGGGCGTGACCTATGTCCCCTTCTCCGTGCTGGAGAAGCTGGAGGGCGTTACCGTCACCGACAACTCCACCGACGCCGGGGAAAGCTACGCCATCGCCACCCCCAACGGCACCCCCCTGCTGAAGCTGGCCTCCTCCATTCTGGAGACCGCCAACATGGGCCGGGGCATGAAGTCCACCCCCGCCGAGCTGGAGGAGTTTTATGGCGAGACCCTGGGCTTTAAGGCCGAGTACATGACCGAGGGCGTGGTTTTCCTGCCCATGATGACCACCCCCGATACCCTGGTGCTGGGCAAGATGGCCCAGAACTCCGAGGAGGCGCTGAAGGAGTGCTTTGAGACCTACCGCAAGACCCAGGAGGATACCTTCTCCTGGTACCTGTCTCAGAATCTGCCCAAGGTGGAGAACGCCAAGTTTGTCACCGAGGGGGATTGGTTCATGTTCCTCATCGCCGAAAACGCAGACGAGGCCGTAGAGGTCTTCCAGAGCACCGTGAAGGCCATGGCGGAATAAGCCCAAGCCAAACCAAAAGCCCTGCCGGAGCCATTTCCGGCAGGGCTTTTTTCCTTTATAAAACCCGAACGTCTCCGCTTTTTTTCTTCCCTTTTGTGGTAAACTGTGCTAAAATGCAAACGCTAACGGCAAATACCGTACAAAAGGAGGATCTGCCATGCACTGCATCCGCAAAGTCACCGATGACCTGTGGTGGGTGGGAGCCAACGACCGCCGCACCCCCTTGTTTGAAAATGTCCACCCCATCCCCCGGGGGGTGAGCTACAATTCCTATCTGCTGCTGGATGAAAAGACCGTCCTCTTCGACTGTGTGGACTGGTCCGCCGCCCCCCGGCTGGTGGAGAATGTGGAGCACCTTCTGAACGGTCGGGAGCTGGACTATATCGTCCTTCACCATCTGGAGCCCGACCATGGCGCGGGGCTGTGGGCGGTCCTGCAGAGGTGGCCCGGCGCCACGCTCATCTCCAGTCTGGCGGCGCAGCGGTTTATGGACCAGTTCGGCTTTGCCCCCATCCAGGCCCAGCGCATTACCGCTAAGGAGGGGGAGAGGTTCTCCTTTGGCCGGCACGCCGTCACCTTCTACGCCGCCCCTATGGTCCACTGGCCCGATGTGATGGTGTCCTTTGAGGAGACAGACGGGGTCCTCTTTTCCGCCGACGCCTTCGGCGTCTTTGGGGCCCTGAACGGAAAACTTTTCCAGGACGAGCTGGATTTCCCCCACGACTGGCTGGGAGAGGCCCGACGGTATTACGCCAATATTGTAGGCAAATATGGCCCCCAGGTCCAGGCCCTGCTTGCCAAGCTCACCGCCCTGGAGGGTCGGCTCAAGCTGCTCTGTCCCCTTCACGGGCCGGTGTGGCGCTCTGATTTGGACTGGTTCATAGAAAAGTACGACAGGTGGAGCAAATACCAGCCGGAGGACCACGGCGTCCTGCTGGTCTACGGGTCCATGTACGGCGGCACGGAGGCCGCCGCCGAGGCCCTGGCCACAGCGCTGACAGAGCGGGGTGTGGAGACGTCCATGTACGACGTATCCACCACCCATGTCTCCCAGCTCATTGCCGAGAGCTTCCGCTGCTCCCACATCGTGTTGGCCAGCGTGACCTACAACATGGACTTTTACCCGCCCATGCGGGACTTCCTGGAGGATATGAGGGCCCTGGGCCTTAAGGGACGGACCTTCGCGGTGATGGAAAACGGCACCTGGAACCCCGCCGCGGGCAAGCTGATCGAAGCCTTTGTCACCGGGCAGCTGGAAGACTGCGCTCTGCTGGAGAGCAGGGTGACCATGAAGTCCACCCTGAAGGGGGAGCAGGCCGGAGAGCTGGAGGCTTTGGCCGAGGCCATTGCCCACTCGGTAAAAAGAGAAGCATAGGAAAAGGAGAGCCGCGGATCTTGTCCCGCGGCTCTCCTTTTTCAAATTGCTTATTTCGCCTGGGAGAGCGCGTCGCTGACAGCGCTCATAATGCCCACGCTGGTCATGGTGGCGCCGGAGGTCACATCCACGATCGCGGCGTCCTTCTCCACGATCTGACGGATGGTCTCGTCCACCGCCCGGTCCGAGAAGCCCGGGGTATCCCAGAACTCCAGGAGCTCCACCTTGGTGATGTCATCGCCCTTCTTGGTCACCCGCACGGTGATGGGCACCGTGCTCTTGCCCTCGCCCTTGCCAATGTACTGATCGGCGCCGGCCTCATACTTGGCCTCGACCACAGTGGGGGCAAAGGCGGTCTTGCCCTCCATCACGCTGCCCTGGTAGTTGTCGGTCTTCGCAGCCGCAGCGTTTTTGCCGGAGATCCGGCCAAAAGCCAGACCGCCGCCGATGTTGCAGGATGCCTGAT
>CANPTT010000030.1 GCA_947577065.1 uncultured Pseudoflavonifractor sp. | reverse complement strand
GGGTCTCGCTGTTCTCGGTGACCTCGATCTTCTCGATCCGGGTGGCGGACAGGGTCACGCTGACTTTGATGACGCCGCCAAAGCCCTGACCCTCGCCGGTGTAGGTACCGGCCTTAAAGCTGCCGGTGGCGGGGGCGGTAAAGTTGGGGACGTTCACCAGCTTGGCGGTGTTGGGGGCGTCCTTGTCCCACTCCACCTCGATGCCCAGCAGCTCGCTGAGATAGCGCAGGGGGACATAGGTGGCGCCGTCATAGGCGAACACCTCGGCGGCCTCACCGTTGGACTTGGTAGGGGTGACCTGCTGACCATTGATGGTCATGTCCATGGGAGTGACAGAGATGGTTTTCTCCGTGCCGGCGGCCAGAGCCACCGTACCCAGGACCATGAAAATGGCCAGCGCCAGGGCAGTGATGCGTTTTTTCATAGATTTTCTCTCCTTATACGTATACTTTGGGACTCTTTTAACGAGCAGGGCTCATTATACATCCTTTTCTCAAGTTTGTAAATTATTTCACGAAATTTTTTTTTATTTTTTCTTTTTACAAAAAAGCAGATCCGGCGGGGAGGCTTCTCCGGGATCTGCTTGCTATCTCTAAATTATGACGATCCTTATTTGCCGGTAATGCTGTTAGCGGCAGTGCGGCCGGAGGTGGCGCTGGGGGCGTTCTTGTCCCACTCCACCTGGATGCCCAGCAGCTCGCTAAGGTAGCGCAGGGGCACATAGGTGGCGCCGTCATAGGCGAACACTTCGGCCGCCTCCCCATTGGATTTGGTGGGGGTGACAGAGATGGTCTTCTCTGTCCCGGCTGCCAGGGCGACCGTGCCCATGACCATAACAATGGCCAGCGCAAGGGCGGTGATCCGCTTTTCCGTCAGAAACAGGACCCGACGGGGAATTTCCCCGTCGGGTCCTGTTTCTGTGTTCCGGAAATAAGGCTTACTTACCGGCCGCGGCGTTGGCGCCGGCAGCACGGCCAAAGGTCATGCAGTCGGCGATGGCGTTGCCGCCCAGCCGGTTGGAGCCGTGGATACCGCCGGTGACCTCGCCGGCGGCGTACAGGCCCTTGATGACCTGGCCCTGCTCGTTGAGCACGTGGGTGTCGGTGTCGATCTCCAGACCGCCCATGGTGTGGTGGACGGTGGGGACCTTCTTGCAGGCGTACCACGGACCGGTGGTGAGTTCCACCTCGGACTTGCTGGGCTTGAAGCCGAGCTCATCCTCCTTCTCGCCCCGGACCACGGCGTTGTGAGCGTCGATGGAGGCCTGGAGCTTGTCGGCGTCCATGCCGGTCTTCTCGGCCAGTTCGGCCAGGGTGTCGGCCTCTACCACTACGCCCTGAGCCACCATGCCGGCGATGGTGCCGCCATAGTTGTCCACCCAGTCACGGCTGGGGAAACGGACATTGTTCACCACGATCCAGTAGGTCTGGTCCTCCTGATCCAGGATGGCCTGGGCCAGGGTGTCGCGGCCGGCGCCCTCGTTGACAAAGCGGTCGCCGTGGATATTGGCGAAGATGCGGTTATAGCCGGAGGTCCGGATGTTCTCCATGAGGCCTGTGCCGGGGGTGCCGCAGGGATGGAGCTGAATGTCGGACATACCGGTGACGGCAGCGCCGATGGCCTGGGCCATCTCGACGCCGGCGCCCTGGGCGGAGAGAGCCATGTTGGTGCAGCCCAGCTTGGTCACGTCCACGTGCTTCCACACGCCGGTGTTGGACTCGCCCAGCAGCTCCTTGTTGGAGCCGAAGCCGCCGGTGGCCAGGATCACACCCTTCTTGGCGTTGACGGTGACAGTCTCGCCCTGCTTGCCGGTGGCCTTCACGCCGGTGACGGCGCTGCTCTTGGTGAGCAGCTCCTTGGCCTCGGTGCCGGTGAGAATGGTCACATTGTCCATGTCGCCCAGGACCTTCTCAAAGGTCTGGATGTAAAGGTTGCCGGACTTCATGACCTTGCCGTTCTCGGCGGGATAGTGGCTGCGGTTGCCCAGAGAGCCGGTGGCGGAGCCGATCTCGTCCGAGAACTCCACGCCCACGCTCTCCAGCCACTCCACGGCAGCCATGGAGTTCTCACACAGGTACTTGACAAGCTCCATATTGCCCACCTCATGGCCGCCGGTGTAGGTGGTGTTGATGAAGGTCTCCACGGAATCCTCAATGCCCTGGGCCTTCTGCCGCTCGGGGTCAACGGCGTTGAGGGCGCCCTCGGACACGTTGGTGGAGCCGCCCAGAATGTCCAGCTTCTCCACGACCACGACCTTCACGCCGGTCTGGGCAGCGGAGACAGCGGCGGCAAGGCCCGCGCCGCCGCCGCCCACCACGACCACGTCGGCGTCATAGGTGGCGTCCTTGGCCTCGGCCTTGGCGGGAGCCTTGGCCAGCTCGGTGGTATCCACGCCGCCGTCCTTCAGGGCCTGAAGGGCGCCCCGCTTGATGGCATTGCTGGTGATGGAAGCGCCGGTGATGGAGTCGCAGGCCAGAGACTGGGTCTCCACGATGCGCTGGGTCATCTTCTCAATGGCCACCTTGCCCACGCCGCGGGTCTCGATCTCATTGGAGACCTCCACCTTGGCGATCTTGCCGTCCTCCATGGTGACGGCCACGGTGATGGGGGCGTTGTGGCCGGGAGTGGTGGCGGTATAGGTCATCTTATCCATGACCAGCTTGGCAGTGTTGGGGGAATCCTTGTCCCACTCCACCTGGATGCCCAGCAGCTCGCTGAGGTAGCGCAGGGGCACATAGGTAGCGCCGTCGTAGGAAAATACCTCGGCAGCGGTGCCGTCAGATTTAGTGGGGGTGACCTGTTGGCCGTTGATGCTCAGGGTCATGGGGGTGACGGTGATGTTCTTCTCCGTCCCGGCTGCCAGAGCAACCGTTCCCAGGACCATGAAAATGGCCAGGGCCAGGGCTGTGATCCTTTTTTTCATCTGCGTACTCTCCTTTACAATTGTGTTCGGGTTTGTGGTAACTCGGACAATTTTATTATACATATGTCGGGCGCCTTTGTAAATCAATTTTTTCACAATTGGAGAGAAACCCTTTGTATAAATGAAGGACCCGGCGGAGAGTTGCTCTGCCGGGTCCTTTTCCGATTACCTATTGTAAAGGATATTATTTGGCGTTTTTGGCAGCGTTGGCGCCGGCTACCGCGCCGGAGCCGATGGCCCAGGAGTTCATCATGGCGGTCATGGAGTCCTTGCCATTGCCGCCGCCGACCACACAGCCGGCGCCGTACAGGTTGGCGATGGGCTTGCCGTTGGTGCCCATGATCTGCATATCCGTGTTGGCTTTCAGGCCGCCCAGGGTGGTGGCGAAGCGGGGCTTCTGTTCCACAACGTAGTAGTTGCCGCCCTCAGCCAGAGCCACGGGGGACTCCTTGCCGAAGTCCTTGTCGGTTCCGGCGGCGCACATCTCATTGTAGTGCTTCACCTCAGCCAGCAGGCCATTAGCGTCGATGCCCATGGTCTTAGCCAGCTCGGACAGGTCCTTGCCGTAAGCCAGGACGGGCTTGCCGTCGTTCTTGATGTCGGCCCACTTGTAGAGGTCGGCCTCGGTGGGGACCAGGCGGTCCTCCAGGCTCTTCTTGATGTAAGCCTGCCAGGCGTCCTCGTCCATGACGATGTACATGATCTTGTCGCTCTGCTCTACGGTGATGTCGGTGAGCTCGCCCAGGGTGGCGGTCTCCTTGATGATGCGCTTACCGGCGGTATTCACATAGATGGCGCCGTGACCGGCGGTGGCGGCGGTGGAGGAGGCGGTGGCGGCCAGGGCCCGGTTGGGCTGGGTCTCCACGCCCTGGGGATAGACCTTCACCATGTCCAGGTTGATGGTGTCGGCGCCGATGGCGGTGCCCATCTTCAGGCCGTCTCCGGTCTCGGTGCTGCGGCCATAGAACTTATAGCCCTCCAGGGTGTCGGGGAGAAGCTCGGTGGCGGCACCGAAGCCGCCGGCGGCCATGACCACGCTCTTGGCGGTGAACTCAATGACCCCCTGCTTGTCGGTGGCCCGGACGCCGATGACGGCACCCTTGTTGTCGGTGAGCAGGTCGGTGCCGCGGGTGGACAGGAGGATCTTGCCGCCGAATTCGGTGAGCTTCTCGCTCATTTTCTCCACCCAAGCGGGAGAGCGGCCCACCGCGCCGATCTGGCGGGCGGCGGAGTGGTCGGGGTACTGGGTGGCGGCCACGTCATAAGGAATCTTCAAATCGTCAATGAGCCAGTCCACGGTGGAACCGATGGTGTTGGTGATCATGGTGACCATGGCGGGGTCGTTGGCGTTCTTGCCCACCTTCATAATGTCGGCGTAGGCCAGCTCGGGGGAGTCGTTTTTCTCGCCCAGGTCCTCCCGCTGGAAGCGGGAACCGGTGGCGATGAGGGTGCCGGCGTTCAGGGTGGTGTCGCCGCCCAGCATGCCCAGCTTCTCAATGAGAATGACGCTCTTGCCAGCCTGGGCGGCCTTCACAGCGGCGGCCAGGCCGCCGCCACCGCCGCCGATGACCAGTACGTCGCAGCTCTCCTTCCGGGTCTCAGCGATCTGCTGGGGCTGAACCTTGGTGTTGAAGTTGGCCGTATCCAGACCGGCTTGTGTGAGGCAGTCCTTCACGGCGGCGGCGATGGTGAAGGAGGTAATGGTGGCGCCGGTCACCGCGTCAATGTTGGTGGACTGGTACTCCACGATCTGCCGGGGAATCTCCACCAGGGCGTTGTCGGCCACGCCCACGGTCTCTACGTTGTCGCCCACGGTCACGTCGGCGATCTTACCGTCGGCGATGGTGGTGGTGACGGTAAGAGGGCCGTTATTGCCGTTGACGGTGGCGGTGTAGGTCATTTTGTCCATGACCAACTTGGCGGTGTTGGGGGCGTTCTTGTCCCATTCCACCTTGATGCCAAGCAGTTCGCTGAGATAGCGCAGAGGCACATAGGTGGCTCCGTCATAGGAGAACACCTCGGCGGCGGCGCCGTCAGACTTGGTGGGGGTGACCTGCTGACCGTTGATGCTCAGGGTCATGGGGGTGACGGTGATGTTCTTCTCCGTCCCGGCTGCCAGGGCAACCGTTCCCAGGACCATGAAAATGGCCAGCGCAAGGGCTGTGATCCGTTTTTTCATAGGGCTTCTCTCCTTATACACAAAACTTTTTAGCATTGTTCAAATGCAAAAGCATTATACATTCTTTGTTTTCATTTGTAAATCGTTTTTTCGTTAAAATATTGACTTTTTTAAACCAGTTTTTTTCAACAAAAAGCCCGGCGGAGAATTTCTCCGCCGGGCTCTATATGAAAGTTCAAGGGGACGCTTATTTGCCTGCGAATTTGGCGGCCTCCGCTCCGGCGGTCTTACCGGAGACAAAGGCGTAGCCTTGGGCGATACCGCCATAGTTGGTATAGCCCTTGGTGTTGGTGAACAGCACGCCCATGGAGTCGGTTCCCACGGCATAGAGGCCCGGAATGGGAGCGCCGGCCTTGTTCAGAACACGCATGGTGACGTCTACGTCCAAAGCGCCGCAGGTGCTGTAAATGTAGGGAGCGCCGGTGATGGCTACGTAGTACTCACTTTCGGAGGCGGGAGCGCCCATCCGGGTAAAGAGCTCAGCCTTTTTGCCCAGGGGATCGGAACCCTTGGCGGCCTCCTGATACCCCTTGACCGAGGTGGTCAGGGCAGCGGCGTCCATCTTGCCGCCAATGGCCTTGGCAAGGGCCTCCAAGCTGTCGGCCTTGTAGATAAAGCCCATCTTCACGCCCTCGTCAATGACGGCGTCGATATTGGTCAGGGGGACGTCGGCCTTGACGCCGCCCTGGCTCAGGTAACGGCCGGAGGCGGCGGCGGACAGGCCCTGGGTCCGGAGAATGTCGATCTGCTCCTTGGACCAGATGGTGTAGTACTTGGCGCCCATGGTGTAGGCGTTCATTGCCAGGGAGGACTCGGCCATTTTGCGTGTGCCGGTCTGATCCACGGCCAGAGACTCACCGGTGGCTACCAGACCGTAGGGAATGTCATTGTCAGCGGGGGTAAAGGCGGTCATGATCTGGTAGGGAGCTACAAAGTGGGACATGGGGGGCATGTCGGCATTGTAGGTGTTGGCGCCTGCCGCCACAGCCATGCGGACGCCGGCGCCGTCATTCTGCGCCATGCCGTAAAGCCGCCAGGACTCGCCCAGATACTGCTCCATAAGCGCATCGCTGCCGCCAAAGCCGCCGGTAGCCAGGATAACGCTCTTGGCGTGGATGGTGACCTTGGTTCCGTCGGCCTTTATCGCTTTGACGCCCACCACCTTGCCGCCGTCGGTGATCAGCTCGGTGGCCTCGGTCTCCAGCATGTACTTGCCGCCCTTATCGGTATAGGCCTTATAGAGGTTGGCAAAGAAGCTCTCGGTGAGGGCCTTGTTGCCGGAGTAGGAGGTGAAGATCCCCCACTTGCCGCCCACGAAGCCCTTGGCGGGATCAAACTGGAAGCCGTTGTCGATCAGCCAGTCCAGGGTCTCGCCGGATTTGTCCAGCTCCAGGGAGATGATGTCGGTCTTGGCGTGCTGCTTGCCGTTCACAGTGGTATACTCGACCCAGTCCTTATAAAGAGCATCCCGGTCCACCAGATTTTCCCCGGCCTTCTTGACCCGGGTCTCTTTGGTGATGGGATCGGCCCATTCCTTGTACTCGGCGGCCACTTGGCTGGGGGCGTTGACGGCAGCGGGGCCGGAGGTGATGGCGCTGGTCCCGCCCCACTTGCCCGCCTTGTCGATGGACATGACGGAGGCGCCGGACTGGACGGCGGACAAAGCGGCGGCGGAGCCGGAGCCGCCCATACCTACCACAGCCACATCCACGGTGTAGGTCTCCTCCGCGGTGGAGGCAGGGATGGCTGCATAGAGAGCGGAGTCGACGGCTCCGGCCTGCTTGCAGCAGTCCAGAACGGCCATCTTTACCGCGTTGGAAGTGGCGGTGGCGCCGGTGATGGCGTCCACAGCAAGACTCTGATGCTCAAGAATGCGGGGGATCAGCAACTCCTTGACACAGGCGGACATGCCCATGGTCTCCTTATTTTCGCCCATTTCAATGGCGGAAAGCTTGCCGCCGGTCACTGTCACGGTGACGGGGACCTGAGACAACAGGTCAAAGCCACGGGCGGAAGCGGTGTAGGTACCATCCCTCAGGGTAAGAGAGACGGCACTGCCGCTTCCGGCCTGAGCCAAAGCGTCGGCTACGGCGGTTTTGGCGCCGTTGGAGGTCATGGTGGCGCCGGCCACGCCGTCAATGGCGGCGCTGCCCGCGGCCTCCACCTGGGCCTTCAGCGTCTCCAGAGCGGCTCCGCCAATGGCGGGAGTCTCCTTGTCGCCCACCAAGGTGCAGGCGGTAATTTTGCCGCCCACCACAGTGACGGTGGCCACGACCTCACCGCCAAAGCCGGAGGCCTTACCGGTGTAAGTGCCGTCGCCGCCGGGGGCGGTGAAGTTGGGCACGTTGACCAGCTTGGCGGTGTTGGGGGAATCCTTGTCCCACTCCACCTGGATGCCCAGCAGCTCGCTGAGGTAGCGCAGGGGGACATAGGTGGCGCCGTCATAGGCGAACACCTCGGCGGCCTCGCCGTTGGACTTGGTGGGGGTGACGGCCTGGCCGTTGATGGTCATGTTCATGGCTGTGACGGAGATGGTTTTCTCCGTCCCGGCCGCCAGGGCGACCGTGCCCATGACCATGGCAAGGGCCAGAGCCATGGCTGTGATGCGTTTCTTCATGGGTCTTCTCTCCTTTTCTTCCGTTTTGGGGATGTACCCCATCTTGAGATCATTTTACAATCTAAAGCTGCTTTAGATGCAACCCAAACTTCGAAAAAAATCTCCGGTGGACTCACTCCACCGGAGATTTTTCATCACACAGATAGATCTTGTATGGATCAGTTCTTGGCCTGAGCCAGAGCAGCGGCCACAGCCTCCTTGGCGCCATTGGAGGTCAGGGTGGCGCCGGAGACGCTGTCCATAGCGGCGCCGTTAGCCTTGGCGTTGGCGGCCAGGGTGTCCAGGGCAGCTCCGCCAATGGCGGGAGTCTCGCTGTCGCCGGTAAGGCTCACAGCGGTAATGACGTCGTCGCTGATGGTGACAGAGGCGGTAATGCTTCCGCCAAAGCCCTGAGCGGAGGCGCTGTAAGTACCGTCCTTATAGGTCTTGGGGGCGGGCTCGGGAGTGGGCTCCGGCGTGGGAGCGGGGGTGGGGGTAGGCTCCGGCTTGGCCTCGGGAGTGGGCTCGGCAGAGGCGACAGCCATGACCTCGGCAGTGGGCTCCACAGTGGCCTCTGCGGTGGGCTCGGCAGAGGGCTCCTCAGTAGCTTCCGTGGTGGGCTCCACAGTGGGCTCGGCAGTGGGTTCAACAGTGGCTTCCACAGTGGGCTCCACGGAGGGTTCCACAGTGGGCTCGGGATCCTTACTGCCGCAGGCGGCAAGGCTCAGGATCACGGTCAGAGCCAGAAGCAGCGCGCCAAATTTCTTTTTCATTTCGTTCTCCTCCATTCAATTGTTACGTCATAAAGCGGTGGTCCGCTTTATGACGCGCAGTTTATACTACCACAAAAAAGAGGAGGTTGCAAGCAGAACTGTCTGTCCGGCTGCAAATATTTCTTTTTGCTTTGCGGAAGGGGAATGCAGGAGAGAGAAAAGTCGAAAATTGTTGCCTTTTGTCGGGGAAAATGGTACAATGTTTTCATCTTTAATTTTTTGGAAAAGAGCAGAAGAGGGCGCGGGGTCCGGAGAGGCGTCTGCCGAGAGGGAGAGGCTTTTTAAAATATCATATTGAGCGCACCGCAAGGCTCTAACGGCTTTGCGGTGCGTTCTGTCGTGCGGAAGAGGAAAGGACGCATTGGAGATGAGGGGAAAGCGGCGAAAAACAGCACCGAAGCGCTCCCTGCCGGAGAGGCATTGGGACCAGCGGGTCAGGGAATACCTTTCCAGCGTTGCTGGAAGCTTTCGGGAGATGGGGGCAAGCCTGGCCTGGTGGGCAGGTCTGCTCCCCATACCCCGAAAGGGGTCCCGGGTCCGCCGCAGGCTAGGGGGAGCGCTGCTCCTGGCATCGCCGCTGCTGCTTACCTTGTGCTGCCAGCTGATCACGCTTCGCTCCGGGGAAAAGACACTTGCCTGGTTTACAGGTCATCTGCCGGCCGCTCTGATCACTGCGGGGCTGCTCTTCTTGGCGGAGCTTATTTTTCTGCTGGCGGTGGGGCGGCCGGTGTGGGCTGTGCTGCTTCCCGCCGTGCCTGTGATGATCCTGGCGGTGGTCAGTACGGTGAAGGAGATGGTCAACGGCGTCCCGCTGCTCATCAGCGATCTGTCCATGGCGGCCCAGGCCGGCGCCATTGCCGGTTTTCTGCGCCCGGGGATGAGCTGGGGGAAGGGGACGGCCCCGGCCCTTTTGCTCTTGCTGTTGCTTTTGGCGGGACTGTGGTTTTTTTACCGGGGCGCCGCCCTGAGACCGGGCCGATACCGGGCTTTGGGCTGTGAGGTGGTGATAGTAGCTCTGGCGCTGATCCTTTTTACCGCCCCCCTTCAAAGCTTTGCCGCCGGAGAGGAGGGGGAGACCCAGGCCGGACGCAACGAGCGATTGGGATTTATGCTGGGACTATACAGCGCCGGGGTAGATCATGTGATGAGCCAGCCGGGAGATTATACCGAGGATAACATGAATCGGATCCTGCTGGAATTGGAGGCCCAAGCGGAGCCCGTACCTCAGGTCGATACGCGGCCCAGCGTGGTGCTGGTGGTCAGCGAGAGCTTTTTTGACGTGACCCAGCTTCCCAACCTGAGCTTTTCCCACGA
The DNA here is from genome assembly GCA_947577065.1 of uncultured Pseudoflavonifractor sp. GTDB lineage: Bacteria > Bacillota > Clostridia > Oscillospirales > Oscillospiraceae > Vermiculatibacterium. The sequence continues at coordinate 14,130 of CANPTT010000030.1, read as the reverse complement.
TCCGCTGCTGAATTTTCGCGCCCTTGGAAAGGCCTATCCTTCGGGTACATTTCTCTCCAACACCTATGGCGGGGGAACGGGTAATGTGGAGATGGAGATTTTGACGGGGATCCCATCGGTTTTCCTGGGGGCGGGGGAGAGCCATACGACCCTTGCCGATCCCACAGTCTACGAACGTCTGCCGTCCATTGTAAAGGCATTTTCGAATCAGGGCTATGGGACGGTGATGGTCCATACCTATGATGACAGTCTTTATAGCAGAAGAGAAAACATGCCCATGGTGGGCTTTGAGCAAATGGTATTTCAGGAGGATTTTCCGGAGGGCTCCCATGAGGCGGGCGGCTTTCTCTCCGATCACAGTTTGACGCAGGAGCTGATCCGGCGGTTTGAGGACAGGGGGGACGGGCCTATTTTTCTCTACGGTCTGTCCATGGAGAACCACCCACCTTACCATGTGGGGAAGTTTTGGGGAGATACCTCCAACCTGGGAATGGAGTGTGGGGTCTTGAACCAGTGGGGCCTGGAGGTCATGGACTCTTTGGCCTATGGCCTTCGGGACGCGGATGTGGCGCTGGGAGAGCTGTTGGACTATTTTGCCCGGCAGACAGATCCGGTCATCGTCGTGTTTCTGGGAGACCATTTGCCAGGGCTCTATGTCACCGAGGAGGATACCCTCTATACCACTCTGGGTTACTGTACCAGCAGCAACACCCAGGATTGGAGCCCGGAGGAGATGAAGAGGATGCACTCTACCTCCTTTCTGGTCTGGAACAATTATGAGGCACAGCTGGAGGTGCCGGAGATCCTCTCCTGCACCGATCTGGGGACTAAGCTCCTGGGCTGGGCGGGAGTGGAGCGGCCCCTTTACTTTCAATGGGTAGATCGGGCCTCGGAGGAGGTCATCATCTATCGTTCCCGGCTCTTTGTGGCCGGAGATGGTACACCCTATGAAAAACCGCCTCAGGAGGCGGAGGAGACGGTGGACGTCTGGCGGAACCTGGTCTACGATATTCTTTACGGCCAAGGATACGCGGCGGAGAAGGTCACGGGGCCGCCAGGGGGCCCAATAGAATAAAAAGAAAGCGGAGACATCCAATTTGGGGGATGTCTCCGCTTTCTTTTTTGGATCGGGCGGCCTTGGGGGCAAAAGTATTTTTGGGGTCCCTGTTATGCTACAGTCAAAAAAATTTTAAAAAACCGGAAATTACAGGCGGAAAAAAGAGAGAGGTCTGCTATGATAATAGAACACCTGTTCACAATAGCGGGCAGAGAAAGGAGAGTGTCAATGGAAAGAAGAAAGCAGAACACATGGGAAAAGGAACGGGGCTGGGAAAAGCCAAGGGGGATCAAATCCCCCATGGCCCCGCCCTTTTCCCAGTCGGCGCCGGTCAGCGAAAAGCCCAAGCAGCCGGAGGTGACGACGGGGCCGGGACCGCGGGAGGATTTTAGTGTGGGGACAAGCATTTCAAAGCCCCCGGCCTATGCCGGTGTGACCAAACCGGGGGAGCCCGGGACCAAGGAATCCATCCTAAAGAAGTACGGCGTGGAGCCTGACCTCGCCCCCAAGAGCAGGTCCTCCGCTCCTCTTACCACCGGGGGGCGGAAGCCGGCTGTCACACCCTATGCGGCAAAGCAGGGGGAGCTGCAAACCACCGCCCTCCCCTATGCCGCCGGCCTCCAGACAAAGCTGGAGCTCCCCAAGCAGAGCTATCAAAGGGGTATTCCTTACGAAAAGAAGAAGATCAGCCCCTATGACCTTCTGCCCACCCCCCAGGGGCGGGACGAGAAGGAGGAACTGCGGATGGAGACCCGGCAGCGGACCCAGCTGGCCAAGGGGACCTCGGCCGGGGAGCTGGCGAGGAGGGAGGCGATGAACCGGGAGCGGACCTACCGGCCCACGGCGGCGGACCTGGATATCCAGCATGAGCTGCTGCTCAACGACCTGGAACGGGTGGAGCAGCTGATAGGACAGGCTTCCATCGCCCAGGAGAGCGCCCCAAGCCCGGAGGCAGACCGGCAGATGGAACGGCTGCGGCAATGGAAAAATTCCCTGCTGGATCAGAAGGACGAGATCGCAGGGCAGTATTACTTTACCGAAAACGAGGAGAAGCGTGCCGCTCTGGCCGGGGATCAGGATGCGCAAACCCTGTTTCAGAGCGTTGAGGAAGTGCGGGAGGACATGGGAAAGCTGGGGGCGGTGACTGCCGGGAATGACGGCAGCGCCCAGGCCCAGCGGGACCGGGCCTACCTGATGGAAAAGTACGGCCTGACGGAGCGGGAACTGGAAAGGCAGGCACCTGAACTGGTCAAAGAACTCCAAAGCCGGTGGGATACATTGACGGCAGAGCTGAAGGAAGCGGGCTATGACTATGACCGGATGCTGGACTATGACCAGATGCTGGTGGATGCCCAGCGGTATCAGGTCCGGCAAGAAAATCTGCGGAGGTTTGCCCAAGAGCACCCCGTTATGGCCTCGGCGGTGAGCGTCGGCATGGCTCCCTTCCAGGGGGCGGAGTTCGTGGGACAGGCCCTGGGAAGCTGGGGGCACAGCGATACGGGGGAGCTGGGGAGCTATGAGCCCATGAATCCCTACAACATGAACATAACCAACACGGTGAATACCCTGCGGGGAACGGTGGCGGAGGAGATCGAAAAGAACACGGACTGGGAGCTGTTTGGACAGAACGTGGCCTCTTTCCTCTACCAGACGGGCATGAGCATTGGGGACAGCGCCCTACAGGTGGGGACGCTGGGACGTGCGGCGACCCTGTTCATGGGCGGCTCGGCGGTGGGAGGCGTGATATCCGGTGGAGTGATGGGCGGCGTGACCGACGGAGTGAACTGGGCAGGGAACACCCAACGGAGTCAGACAGGGAGAAAGGTGGATGCCCAGCGGGAATACGCAAGCAGGGATCTTTCCAAGGACGGGTCTGTGTACAGCTATGATTTCCTGACTTCCCTGCCGGATATGATGGTGACGGCTTTGCCACCGCTTTCTGATGTTAAAATCAATGATAGGGTAGATCAAAAAAGAGCTGTTGAGCTTGGATTAGAAAATGCTTAAAAAGTTGGGCGTTCTATTTCTGATACTGTGCGAGCGGTTGAAAACCGATACATGGGAAGAGAGATCAAAATTAGTGGGAGAACACTTTCTCATAGTCTTGGTGGAAAGCCTTCTTATGTTCGCACAAATGCAAGGTTAGCTTCGATAGCAGGAGATATCATTCAAAATTCAGTACCAATTAATGCATTGTGAAATGAAAATGGGCAGGCACTTGGAACGTGTGCAATGGCATGTTTGTTACAAAGTGGGGATCACAATATTGTTGCAATAGTGACTGTTGAACAACATAGTAATAGTGTGGCTGACATGGACTTTATTGATGTGGCACACTCTATCAGTGGACGTGTGCAGACAAAAAAAGAGAGCAGTCCGGCGGCAACAAGTGCCCAGGCTGAAAAGCCTTCCACGACTGCTCAAAGTGAAAGTGAGCGGGTGGACACAAAGGCCCAGGGGTTTTCCCCTATCAAGACTGCCACTATCAGTATAAGCGATTTGCTGGAAACAGTCAAGCAGACCCACCAGAGTATTCTATCGGAAGATGTGCTGGCTCATTTTGGCGAGGAGAGAAATCCAGCGGGCTATTATACCGGCAGGGCACAGTTTTCCTTGAAGGATACAGACAGCCTGGTCAGTGACCAGATGACAGACGCTCTGCTGAATGACCGCAGCTTTGTAGATTACCTCACCCGAGCGGACCGGATCAACACCATCGCCCAGGAGCCGGGCGTGCGGGTGCGGTTCGTGGACGGCGTCCGGGGCGGGAGGGCCAACGCCGGCATCTAGGGCCGGGAGATCCGGATCGAGCGGTATAACCCCAACCCGGTGACCTATCTTCTGGGCCGTGAGCTGACCCACCGGCTCCAGGAGACGGCGTCGGAGCGCTGGACGAGGCCACGGCCAACTGCGCGGGACGGCTGCTTCAGGAGGGAAGAGTGCTGGAGGAGTTCATCGAGAGGCACCGGACAGACCGGAGCATGCTGGAGAAGCTGCTGGAGGCCATCCGGGGACTGATCTCCAAGCTGACGGGAGAGGAGAAGCGAAAGGCCCAGACAGCGGAAGGCAAGCTGCTGGCGGCCCTGGAGGAAGGCAGCCGGCAGGCGAAAACCGGTGGGGGACCGGAAAGCGCGGGTGGGAAAACGCCAAGCTTTAGCCTGAAACAGATCCAAGCCCTCACAGAAGGGGATGTGCAGGGACTCCTGGAAAATGCCATGAACGGACAATATGTAGACGGAAGCTATATCCCACTGAGGAAAAATACTCCCTCCATCCTAATTGAGAAGGTGACCGAATACTCCGGAGGAAGGACTGCAGTTGAGGATCTGCCCATTGTAATGAATGTGGGTAAGGCTCGACAGGCTATGGAAGAAGACTACAGTGAAATGGGACAAAGACAGCACGACATTAGTATAGAGAGTATGCTGGATATCATCAAGGGGATGGATGACCCAAGTTACATCGTACTTCAGGAGAATGGTCGGTATGTGGAAGTGGTGCCTTTCTATGACAGACGCAGAAGAAAAGCCTGGGCGGTCCTTGATTTTGGGGATATGAAAAATCCCGAGTTTATGAATGGATATGAAGGTGGCAGCTTCAATGTGTCGGTAACAGCGTTTGAGCCAGACGACTTGCAGAAATATTTACATTCCCGTGGGAACAAAATTGTTTTTCAAAAAAAGTGAAAGGCACACCGCAAAGAGGTTCCGGCAGTTAATTGCCTTCGCATTTAAACGGTATACCTTTCACTGACAACAGTATACCCAAAAGGAAGCAGGAATACAAGCGAAAACTGGAACAAGAACACAAGGGGACGGCTCTGCGATATGCCCCAACCTGGTGACCTACCTTCTGGGCCATGAGCTGACCCGCCGGCTCCAGGAGACGGCGCCGGAGGCTTACGCCCAGTTCCGGGAGGCGGTGCGCTCCGAGGCGGAGAAGGAGGCCCGGGGACTCTATGAGCTCTACCGGGGCGAGGGGATCGGGATCGACTACGCCGGAGCGCTGGACGAGGCCACGGCCAACTGCGCGGGACGGCTGCTTCAGGAGGGAAGAGTGCTGGAGGAGTTCATCGAGAGGCACCGGACAGACCGGAGCATGCTGGAGAAGCTGCTGGAGGCCATCCGGGGACTGATCGCCAAGCTGACGGGAGAGGAGAAGCGAAAGGCCCAGACAGCGGAGGGCAAGCTGCTGGCAGCATTGCAGGAAGGCAGCCGACAGGCGAAAACCGGTGGGGGACCGGAAAGCGCTGTTGGAACAGATGGAGAAAAATTTTCCATCAAGTTTGACCAGCAGGGAGCAATTGCTGTCTTGGATGAAAAGGTCAACAGTGAAAGAAAGGCTGTCCTTGCTTACTTGGAAGGTTTGGTGTCAAAAGATGCTTTTTCCATGGTGTTGTCAGATGCTCAGAAAATATATGTAGGAAAGGATCTTCCTGGTGAGTATACTCAGTCGGAGTACACAAAGAACTTATTCCGAGACCTGAAAGCTGCAAAATTTAAAGCAGCTCATATTTTAAATGACATGTTGCTGCGGATAATGTTAGTTGGGGTGAGGATAAAAATGGGAAGCATGGAGCAGCAGCTCAAAATGGATGGTATTACTATAAAAGCAGATTTGCGCTTCCTGTGTTGGAACTAAGTGGAGATATCAGCCATTATAATACTTATAGTGCCACTCTCCTTGTGAGGAACGATGCTGATGGAAAGTCGTATCTCTATGACATAAAAATTCAGAAGATGCTATCGACCATAGCAGCGGACGGTTTTACCGAACCTGCTATATACAGCCGCACATCTTCTGAACAAAAATAGTATATGTCAAAACAGGGAAAAAAGCAACCGAAAAATTTGCTATCAGCGCCCTGCTGGTGGGGACGCTGGGACGTGCGGCGACCCTGTTCATGGGTGGCTCGGCGGCGGGAGGCGTGATATCCGGCGGAGTGATGGGCAGCGTGACCGACGGAGTGAACTGGGCGGGGAATGCTACATCCCAAAACGGGATAGCTATGGGTAGTGATCAGGTAGCGGTGGATAGTAGGGCGACAAAACAAAAGACCGTCTCCCAAAGGGAGACGGTAAAAGCAGATACTACTCTGTTTAATCGTAAAATATTGGCAAATCTAAACCAAGCGCGAAAGACTCTAATTCAATTTGCTAAGGCCAACTTTCCGGGTGTTGTTCAAAATCTAGAGACAGGGAAGACAATTAAAATATCCAGGAATGGACTGGATAAGTTCTTGAGCGGCAGGCTTCCCTATGAAAAATATGCCACCAGGTTCCATATTCCTGAATTGGTGGAGAAGGCCCATAAAGTGGGAGAAGCTACGGATGTAAAAGGACGAGCAGAAATTCTGGGGTATGAATATTATGAAAGCCCTATCACCGTAGATGAAAAAGAGTATATGGCATATATTCGGGTGAGAGAAACCAAAAGTGGAGACAGTTACTACGGTCACACCATCGGTGAAATTGAGGATATAAAAATAGAGCCATCGGCGCGGGTGGACACACAAGATGTATCGCAACCCGTATATGCCATTGATGACTCTACTTTTAACTCTATTATACCCCAAACGGGGGATAGCATCAATAAAAAGTATGCCGAAAAGGGGGCGGAATATACCGAAAAGCCAGAATCCCGTTTAGACATGGGGATTCAAGCCTCCAAAAGCCCCGACAGCCAGCCCTCCCTGATCAGTGACCAGGCCCTGAACGAACTGATGAACGATCAAAGCTTTCTGGACTTCCTGAAGCGCAAGGGCGATCTGAAGCTAACGAAGGACATGACCCGGGACCGGAAGCGCACGACCATCCGGGAGGCTTTGGGGAGGGCCGTACAAAAGAAAAACGTTTCTAAACCTGGCCTTGAAAAACCGGAGGGAAATGATATACTGGAGAAAATAAATCCAGACGCATTGCTTCATCAGATGGGAGGTTTGACAGATGGACGAGGAGAAGAAGGAGCGACAGGAGGAGTTCCCGGAAGTGAAGTACCTGCGGGAACATCAGCACAAGATGGAGACAGATCCGGAGTACAGGAAACGGGCGGAGGAGTTCAAGAGGGACTTTCTCGACAAGCTATACATGGGAGCGCCTCCGGAGGACTGACAGCCTCCTTTGGGCAGCAGCCTGTAAAGAGCTGGGCAAAAGACACAGTTATTACTCCACCAGAGGGGTCAATAGTCCAAGGAGAGCAGCAAGTGGCAGGGGAATTTTATATTCCCAGCTATGTGATACAGGATGAGAGCGGGGACCAAACTCCGGACGCGTCCATCCACCAGCCGATGGAGAAGGAGGAAGAATGGGCGGAGACGGGCCCTTCTGAATCGGAGAGAAAACGTCGTTTCATAAGTGAGTTTACCGGACGTATCAGAACGAGTATCTGTTCGATGTGATGGATGGGAATGTTGAGATCTTCAGTGTGATGAGCAATGAAACATTGAACATTCACAGATCTAAGATTAGAAAGGGATATGATTATGGATCCAATCGTTGAGTTGGGACAGAAGCTTAAAGCGGCAAAAGTCGATATAGATTCGGCTGTTATTGTTTCTTTGCTTGTACGCGAAGGAGACCGGCGGGAACAGTTGATGGCCTGGATGGAGGAGAATCCCCAGGCGAACCCGGCAGAGATCTGCAAAAAGGCAAGAGCCTTGCATGGATAGGAACAGAGCGAGGAGGGCCGCAATGCGGTCCTCCTCGCTTGATATTTTGGAAGATCCCTTGGTGGAAGCCGTCCATAGGCGACACACAGGGACGGTTTTTCTGCCTTTAGGGAGTCAGGACAAAAGAGCCTTCCTCCTGATGGGCGCTCTGGGTGTGGCCATTCCGGCCAAAAAGAGCAGCAAGCGGCAGAAATTCGACTTTGCGGTGGAGAACATGGAGTTCCATACCCGGGAGGCCAGCTGCGGCCAGTGCTCCAACCACCGCGAGATCAACCGGGGCGATGAGCTGATCGACGCCTGGGGACGCCCGCAAAGGGCTTTGCACATTTATCCGACGTGCAGCAGCTTTTTAAGATCCGCCCACAGTCCCTTGAACAGATTGGCCACCCGATCCCAGAAGGTGGTCTTCTCCGCGGCCTTCTGCTCCTCTTCGGTCTGCTCCGGCTTTTCCTCTTTGATCTCCTGGGTGCGCATGATATACTGCACGCTCCGGGGCGCGGCGTTACGCTGGTCGGTCATGGACACCGGCGTGGCATTGGCGTCCATGTTCAAAATGCCGTCCACCCGGCCGCTGTGGTCGTCCCACTCATCGTCGATGAGGTCGGAGATGGTGATCTTGGCGTCCCGGATGGTGCCGGTCTGCTCCAGTCCCATGGTGGCTTTGCGCAGGGCACCGGAGAGCCCGCTCAAGGTGTTGGCGGTGCCCGCGTCCAACTGGGGCCCGGCCTGCCGCAGCAGGCTCTCGGCGGAGCCGATGGCGGAGGCGGTGCCCCCCAGGGCAGTCTGGGCGGAGGCGGACAGGCTTTGGATGTCCGTCACGGCGGCCTGGAGCTCCGGCTCATAGGTATTGAGTGTGGAGATGAGGCTATCCAGATCGGACAGGGCCGTGTCGGCGGTGATCGTAACACGGGAGAGGAGATCGCCCACCTCATCCAGATCCCCCAGAAGGGCGGCGCCCTCCCCCTCATGTTCCTTCAGGGTCTTCAGCAGATCCCGGCACAGCTTGGCCAGGGAGTGGAGGTCGTCCACAGTCCCCGTGTCCCCCACCAGCTCGCAGATGTCGGACAGCTCGCCCACCAGCCGTGCGGTGGGATCGGTAAGGCCGGTGATCAGATTGTTGATCTCTTTGATCTTCTTGTTCACGGTGTCCACCATGGGCATTTGGGCAGAGAACTCCGCGTAGGCCGCATCGGCGGCGGCCGCCTGATTCCTGGCGGCAGTCAGCTCACTGCTCCCACCAGCCAAAAAGGCAGCGTAAGCGCTCTGAAAATTCGCCTCGGCCTGCTGCTTTACCGCGGCCACGATGGCCTGCCCCTGCGGCCCGGCGGCAAACTCCTCCGGAGTCATTGGGGTATCTCCGGGCTGTACGCCGGCGACATAGCCCGCATATGCGGCGGCCACTTGATCCTTGACGGTCTGTTCCACCTGCTTTTCATACCCCTGCTGGAAGGCCCCCAAAACGATAAAGTCCTGGAAGGACATATCCGTTTCGCTCAGCCCGTTCTCCGCCAGATAGCTCTCATACTGCCGGCGGTATTCCAGCACCGTCTTCATCTGGGCCGCTTGGTCGGGAGAGAGCATCCCCAGCATGTCGGAGTCCTTGATGGTGGAGATGCCATTGGTGCTCTTCAGCGCCGTCTCCAGCATATTCAGGGCAAAGCGCATCCCCTCCATCTCGCCGTCCAGGTCTTCCATACCGTTGGACAGGCTGTCGGCGATGGCGCTGGCCCGCTTGTTGTAGCTTTCCACGTCGGTGAGCAGTTCGCTGAGGTCCTTGGTATCGGCCTGGATGGCGGCAATGGTCTTCCGCGCTCTCTCCAGATCCGGGGCCAGGCCTTGGGTGGTGGCGTTGAGCCGGTTGAGATCGCTGTTCAGGTCAGTGATGGCCTGAGAGGCCACCTGGGCGTACCTGTCCATGCTTCCCAGGGTGTCCGCCAGGCCGTTGAGCCCCTCCAGGGCCAGATCGGTCTGGTCGTAGACCTCCCCCTTCCCCTGTGAGACGGTGCTCCGGGCGCCGCTGAGCTGATCCAGGCCGTTGACGGTGGCATGGAGACTGCCGCTCATGCCGTCCAGCGTATCTAAGATCACGTCCAGGCTGTCGCTGATGGCGTCCAGGGAGTCCTCTCCCTTCTCCTTGGCCTGCTTCAGGTCGGCTACCTTCTCCATTTGTTGGAGGGTGGCGGGTACCGCCAGGAAGATAAGGCCGGAGAAGGAGAAGTCCTCGCTGCCCACCCGGATGACAAAGTGATCCTCCTCCCCGGGCAGGGCGGCAAAGAGCACCGTGCGCAGGTTGCCGATGAGCTGTACCTCCGCCCCGGGGGCCTCCAGAGAGACGATGTCATCGTCATTGAAGGCAGCGGCGGCGGTGAGCACCAGATTGTCCCGGCTGTAGGTCGGGGCGGCGGGATTGGGGAGAATGTCCAGGCAGATCTCCACAAGTCCCGTCTTCCCCGCCAACTCCTCCGCCGGAGCGGGAGCGCCGTTGAGCCGGTAGGACACGGCGATGCTCCAGGGCAGCTGCTCAAAGGGCTTCACGGTCTTGCCCTCGAAGTAGAACTTCTCCGGGGCGTCCTCCCCCATCTGGAAGGTGACCTTCCCGCCGTCAATGACGGGGGTGAGGCCGTCGGTGAGGTTGATCACCTCGTCATATGTCCCGTAGTCGGTGACGGTGGCGGTGCCGTTGAGCCGGTAGCTTTTCACCACACTGGCCTCCTGCACCCCGCCATAGTAGTCCAGGGTGGCGTAATAGGCCTCGTCGTAGGATGGGGGGATGACCATTGCCTTGGCGGCGGGGACGAGGGAGGCGGCGGTCACGCTCAGCGCCAGGGTCAGCGCCAGGGCACGGTTACGATTTTTTCTCATTGGGGATCGGACTCCTTTCCTTGGACAGCTTGCAGGGCCGGGACTTTTTTCTCCCTGGGGGGCTTGGGCGTGCGCCAGTGGAGGGTGGTCTTATGGATCAGCGGCTCAAAGACGCACAGCACCGAGGGCAGAATGAAAATACTCACAAAGGCGGAGATGATGGCGCCCCTGGAGAGCATCATGCAGATGGCCTTTACGATGTCCATGGTGGACACCGCCGCCACACCGATGGTGGCGCAGAAGAACACCAGCGCGGAGGTGAGGATGGAGGTGTCCGCCGAGGTGGCGGCGCGCTGGATGGCCTCCAGCCTGTCGTGGCCCTTTTGCAGCTCCTCCTGGAACCGGGTGGTCATCAAAATGGCATAGTCCACCGTGGCGCCCAGCTGGACGCAGCCGATGACCGTCGGCGCCACAAAGGCCACCACGCTGCCGGTAAAGTAGGGGATGCCCTGGTTGATGAAGATGGCCAGCTCGATGGTAGCCACCAGCAGAATGGGCACGGCGATGGACTTAAAGGTGATGGCCACCAGGATCAGAATGGCCAGGATGGACAGGTAGCTTGTGACCTTGAAATCCACGTCTGTGACGGTGATCAGGTCGGCCGTGAGGGCGGCCTCGCCGGTAATGTAGGCGTTGGGGTCGTAAGTGTGAAGGATGTCCTTCAGCGTCTCCAGCTGGGCGGCCACCTGGTCGGAGGCGGTGACGTAGGAGGAGTTGATCATGATCATTTGATATCCGTCTTTTTTGCAGATATCCTTGACGGCGTCGGGGATAAAGAAATCCGGGATGCCCGCGGGGAGAAACTTGTCGTAGGCCGCCACGCTGGTGATACCGGGCACCGCCTCGATTTCGTCGATGAGCCGGAGCATCTCATTGTGGCTCAGGTCGTCCTCCATGACAACAAAGTGGCTGGAGGCCATATCAAAGTCGTCCTTGAGCTTGTTGGTGGAGACGATGGAGGGCATATCCTGGGGCAGGGACTCGTCCAGCTTGTAGTACATCTCCACATGGTTGTTGGCGTATACCGCCGGGATAAACAGCGCAAGGAACAGGATCACAAAGCCCTTCCGGTGCCGGACGATAAAGGCGTTGACCCCCGCCATTTTGGGCTTGAGGCAGGGATGGCGGAAGCGCTGGATGCCTCTATCCATCTGCAGGAGGATGGCGGGCAGCACCAGTACCACCGTGGCCACCCCCAGCACCACGCCCTTGGCCATGACAAAGCCGATGTCCTTGCCCAGAGTCAGGCGCATGAAGCACAGGGCCAGAAAGCCCGCGATGGTGGTGAGGGAGGAGCCGGAAAGGGACTTGAACGCGGCCACGATGGCGGTGGCCATGGCGTCCCGCTTATCCTCATAGTTGTGCAGCTCCTCTATATACCGGTCATAGAGGAAGATGGAGTAGTCCATGGTGACGCCCAGCTGCAGCACCGCGGCAATGGCCTGGGTGATAAAGGAGATCTCGCCAAACATGATGTTGGTGCCAAAGTTATAGATCACCGCCAGGCCAATGCTGAGCAGCAGGGCCACGGGGAGGAGCCAGGACTCCATCATCAGGCACATGGCCACCATGGACAGGATCACCGCCATGATCACATACAGCGGCATCTCCTTGATGACCAGATCCTTGGTGTCCTTGATGAACACGGAAAAGCCGGCCAAAAAGCACTTCTCATTGCACAGCCGGCGCACCTGGGCGATGGCGTTCATGGTGGATTCCGAGGCGCCGGCCTGGTCGTACTGGACGATCATCATGGTGGCCTTTCCCGAGAAGAACACATCCCGCACCTCGGCGGGGATCATCTCCTGAGGGATCTGGATCCCGGCCATGTTGGAGATCCAGATGGCCCCGCTGACGCCGGGGACTTCCTTCACCCGCTCCAGCAGCTGGTTGGTGTACTGGGGCGGCATATCCTCCACAATGAGCATGGTGGTGGCCGCCATCTGGAAGGGCTCCTCCAAGAGGGCCTCCCCCTTTACCGAGTCCAGCTCCTGGGGCAGGTAGGTCAGGATGTCGTAATTGACCCGTGTTCCGAAATAACCCAGGATACTGGGGATGAGCAGCACTACGGCAATGATCACAACCTGTTTGGGTCTTCTTGTCAGCTTGTGGGCGATTTTTTCCAGCAATTCGATCACCTTCCGGGAAGAGTCAGTCCCTGTTGAACGGGACGTCCCCCTTTGCGGGGACGCCCCTATCTTAGTTTTTTCCAAGCCAAAAAGTCAATGGTTTGGGGGTCTTTCTCATAATTCTTCATGAATGGGACAGCCCTTGGCTTTTCATACTTTTTCATGGATTTTTTGCCCCGGGTATGGTATGCTTCAGAGTGAAAGGGAGTGGTCCGGATGAGTGCAAAAATACTTGTGGTGGACGACGACTCCTCCATCCGCCTTCTGGTCTCCGATGTGTTGACCGACCAGGGGCTCTCCGTCACCGCTGCTACCTCCGGTGAGGAGGCTCTCGCCATACTGGAGGAGGAGAGCTTCGAGCTCATTCTGCTGGATATCATGATGAAGGGCATAGACGGCCTTGAGGTCTGCCGCCATATCCGGGACAGTGTGGACTGTCCCATCCTCTTTTTGAGCGCCAAGGATTCCGTCAAGGATATCACCGGCGCCCTGGACCTGGGCGCCGACGACTACCTGACCAAGCCCTTTGAGCTGGAGGTGCTGGCCGCCCGCGTCCAGGCCCACCTCCGCCGCCAGGAGCGCATCCTCTCCTCCACCGCTGTCTCCCGGGGCCCCATCCAGATCGGCGAGATCTGCCTGGACATGGAAAATGTTACCGTCACCAGAGCCGGCACGCCCGTATCCCTGTCCACCCGGGAGCTGGAGCTGCTCCACTACCTCATGACCCATGCGGGCCAGACCCTCTCTCGGGAGCGCATCTACCGGGACGTGTGGCAGAGCGAGTACGGGGACATGAGCGCCGTGGCCATCAATATCAAAAATCTGCGCCTGAAACTGGATCCGGAGTGGCGCTACATCAAGACCATCTGGGGCCAGGGCTACCGCTTCGTCACCCAGAGCGGCCTGATCGAGGGGGAGTGAAGGGGACATGGATGATACACAAAAGATACCGAACAAAAGCGGCTTTCCCGGCGTGGGATGGCTCTCCAGCCGCTTGAGTCGCAAGCTCATCGTCATAGTGGTGGCCTTGTCCCTGCTGAACTGGTGTGTGATCTCTCTCCACTTTGTGGACGCGCTTCAGGCCATCTACACCGCCGCTGACCCGGCGGTGGCCTCCCGGTACGCCGCCCTGAGTATGCTGCTTTTCAACCTGCTGGTGCTGGCGGTGGCCGCCATCCTCTTCTTTCTACTGGTCATCGCCCCCATCGTCCGCCTGCGGAAGGCCATGCGGCAGTATTCCGCCTCCGGCCAGGCCCCGGAGCGCACCGTCCGTTCCGACGAGATCGGCCGGCTCCAAAACGCCTTTGTGGAGCTGACAGAGACCATCGCGCGCAAAGAGCAGGCCGAGCGGCGGCTCATTGCCTCCATCTCCCACGACATCAAGACCCCCCTCACCTCCGTGCTGGGCTATTCCG
>CANPTT010000029.1 GCA_947577065.1 uncultured Pseudoflavonifractor sp. | reverse complement strand
ATGCCGATGAACAGGGAGGAGTAGGCCTCCTTGGTGATGAGGGCCAGGCCGATGGCGATGATGGGCGGCAGGAAGGCCCAAAAGGTGTTGTAGAACTGGCTGACAGGTTCCATAATGTATTCTCTCCATTCTTTCCCGCATGAAAAAAGAGACCGATGAACCGCGGTTCATGGCCTCATACACACAGTGGGACCTGAAAATGGTCCCGTATGGAACCATGATAGCGCTTCACGAGATCGTGACAGTCCAGCGGGTGTTTCCCGATGGCCCAGGCAAAGTTCCGGCAGACACCGGAGCTCCCTTCGGCGGCGCCCCCTTTCTCTGCCCGCGGCTGTCTGGCCTTGCGGGCGGATACTGATGAGAACCGCGCCTCTATCATGCTGAATTTGGTTGGTATATTATCATGGGATCCGAAGGATGTCAAGGGGATAAAGAAAAACAATTTGTATAATCCGAGAGAAAAATACAGGAAGTTATGAAAATTATCTCCCAAACAGATGCTCAAGAAGAATTTTTATCCCAATGGCAAGAAGCACAGCCCCGCCCAGAAGGGTCGCCCTCTTTTGAAAAAGCTGGCCCAAACGGCGGCCCAGAAGGCCTCCCAGCATAGCCATAAAAAAAGCGACGGCGCCGATCACGGCGGCGGAAAGGATAATATTCACATCCGCCATAAAGGCCATGGTGACGCCCACCGCCAAAGCGTCAATGCTGGTGGCAAGGGCCAAAAGAAATAAGCGGCGGACCGACAGATCGGTGACCGCCTCCTCCTCGCCGCCTGAGAGGGCCTCGCGGATCATGGCGCCGCCAATGAGGGCGAGAAGGCCAAAGGCGATCCAGTGGTCCACGGCCTCTATGTACACCTTAACACTGGAACCTAAAAACCAGCCCGCAAGGGGCATGGCAAACTGGAAAAAGCCGCACCAGGCGCCGATGCGGGCCGCCTGCTTCCAGCCAAAACCGGGAACGGCAATGCCGGTGGAGACGGAGACAGCGAAGGCGTCCATGGCAAGGCTCAAGGCAATAAGAAGGATCTGGAGCAAAGAAATCACTCCCAGGAAAAGAATGAGGCGCGGGCAGAGCTTGCCCCGCGGAGAGGCCGATTATAGCATATTTTAGGAGGGGAGACAATATGCAAAACGGATCAGGCTTTCACCTGATCCGTTTTGCAAGGAAAGAGGATAATGAAATGAAAAAGAAACTGTCTCTTGCAAGTGTTATAATACAGGACAGTTGTGAACGAAACGAACAAAAGTTGTTACAGAAGAATTAAATCTTGGGAATTTCCTGTTGCATTTCAGTAACAGAGGCCGGGAAACAAAAAAACGGCGGAAACCGCCGCTTTTTTGCAAAAGGATTGGAGGATAGAATGAAAAGAAGATGTTCTCTTGCACGATCATAGAATACGGGAGAATTGTTAAAAAGGAGATCTTTAGTTGTTACAAATATATTAAATCTTCCGGCGGGTCTGTGCGAAAAAGTCGGAGAGAAGATGGGAGCACTCTGCCTCCAGAGGTCCTCGAAAAATGCGGGGATGAAACCCAAAGCTTTCCTCAAAAAGATTTAACACAGAGCCACAGGCGCCCATGGCCGGGTCTTTGGCGGCATAGTGGAGCTCAGGGATGCGGGCGTTGAGGATGGCCCCGGCGCACATGGGGCAGGGCTCCAAGGTGACATAGAGCCTGGTATTGGAAAGCCGCCAGCCTCCCAGGGTCTGACAGGCCATGCGGATGGCGGCCAGTTCGGCGTGACCCAGGGCGTCCCGCTCCTGCTCCCGTCGGTTGCGGCCCTCGCCCACGATGGAGCCGTCGGGCCCCACAATGACACAGCCTACGGGGACTTCCCCGGCAAAAAGCGCCTCCTTGGCCAGCTCCAGAGCGCGGGACATATACGCTTCGTCGTTCACGGAATATCTCCTCCATCCCAGGCGCAGGGGAGTCCCCTACGAATCAGTTTCAGCCAGGCTTCCGTAGTCCTCCACCATTGCTCTGGCAAATTTCAGCGGGTCCTCTCCTTTTTTCAGCCGCAGGGTCAGGGCGGGCTTTTCCCCGGCGGAAAAGAGGATACGGCCCTTCCAGCGCTCTTGGGAGCAGAGGGTGGATACCCGGCGCAGGTCAAAGGTATTTAGGGAGAAGATCACATGATTCCCCTTTTGGGTCAGCTCTTTTACCCCGCAGCGGGCTGCGTCTGAACGGAGGAGGGCCACGGCGATCAGATTATTTACCTGCCGGGGCGGGTCCCCATAGCGGTCGATCAGCTCATCGGTCAGATCGTCGGCGTCTGCCTCGCTGCGGATAAGGGCAATGCGGCGGTACAGGTCCATCCGCTGCTCTGCCGAGGGGACATACCGGTCGGGAATGGAGGCGGTGACCGTCAGATCGGCGGAGCATTCGGCGGGGATCTCCGCCGTCTCCCCCCGCTCGGTGAGGACGGCCTCCTCCAAAAGCTGGAGGTACATATCATAGCCCACGCTCATCAAAAAGCCTGACTGTTCAGGGCCCAGCACATTGCCGGCGCCCCGGATCTCCAGATCCCGCATGGCGATCTTAAAGCCGGAGCCAAATTCGGCAAACTCCCGAATGGCGCTCAGCCGTTTGGAGGCCACCTCGCTGAGGACCTTGCCCCGGCGGTAGGTGAGATAGGCGAATGCCCGGCGGTTGGAGCGTCCCACCCGGCCCCGGATCTGGTGAAGCTGGGCAAGGCCCATTTTATCCGCGTCCTCGATAATGAGAGTGTTTACATTGGAGATGTCGATGCCTGTCTCGATGATGGTGGTGCAGCAGAGGATCCCCACCTCGCCCTCCGACATGCGGGTCATCACGTCATTTAGCTCTTCCTGGGTCATTTTTCCATGGGCCACAGCAACGGTGACGTCCTCCCCCAGCATCTCCTGGATCCGGGTGGCGGTCCGGGCGATGGTTTCCACCCGGTTATGGAGGTAGTAGACCTGACCGCCCCGCTCTAGCTCCCGGCGCATGGCGTCGGCAAGGACGGACCAGTCGTGCTCCATCACATAGGTCTGGACGGGCTGGCGGTCCAGGGGGGGTTCCTCCAGGGTGGACATGTCCCGAATACCAGAAAGGGCCATATTCAACGTTCGGGGGATGGGGGTGGCGGAAAGGGTGAGCACGTCCACCTGACGGGAGAGTTCCTTCAGCTTCTCCTTGTGGGTGACCCCAAACCGCTGCTCTTCATCCACCACAAGCAGGCCCAGGTTTTTAAAACGTACATCCTTTTGGAGAAGCCGGTGCGTGCCAATAAGAAGATCCACCCCCCCCTCGGATACCTTTCGAAGGGTCTCTTTCATCTGGGCAGGGGTGCGAAAGCGGGAGATGACCTCCACATCCACGGGATACTTGGCAAAGCGGTGCTTGGCGGTGAGGTAGTGCTGGCGGGCCAGCACGGTGGTGGGGACAAGAATGGCGGCCTGCTTGCCGTCCAGCACACACTTCATGATGGCCCGAAAGGCCACCTCTGTCTTCCCATAGCCCACGTCCCCGCAAAGCAGCCGGTCCATGGGCCTGTCCAGTTCCATGTCCCGCTTGATCTCGGCAATACACCGGAGTTGATCCTCTGTTTCCGTGTACTCGAACTCCTCCTCAAACTCCTTCTGCCAGGGGGAGTCCGGGGAAAAGGCAAAGCCCGGCTGCCGCTGCCGCTGGGCGTACAGCTGAATAAGCCCCTTTGCCAGATCCTGGACCGCTTTTTTTGCCCGGGCCTTTTGCCGCTCCCAGTCGCCGCCGCCCAGGCGGGAGAGCTTTTTTGTCTCGTTGGCGTCCTCACCGCCGCCGATGTACTTGCTTACCAGGTCCAGCTGCGTGGCGGGGACGTAGAGGGCGTCAGCCCCGGCGTAGGCGATCTTTACATAGTCCTTCTCCACCCCCTCCACCGGCATCTTCACCATACCCTGGTAGCGGCCCACACCGTACTGCTGGTGGACCACCAGATCCCCCACGCTGAGATCGGCGTAGGAGTGGAGCTTTTCCCGGTTGGTGGGGGCCTTGGGCTTCCGTTTTTTCGCAGGGGCGGTGGAGCCTTCGGTAAGGATGGCCAGGCGGATGGTGGGCAGCTCCATCCCGGAGCTGAGTCCGCCGCAGCAGATCACCGCCTGCCCCGGTTTGGGTATGGCGGTGAGCTTAAAATCCACTGCCGAGCGGACATTTTGCTCCCGCAGCAGGGTCTGGAGGTTCAGGCACCGCTGCTCGGTGCCGGCCAGTACCACCACGGCAAACCCAGCGGTCAGGTAGTGACTGAGGTCGCTGACCGCGGTCTCCAGACTGGCGCCATAGGAGGACAGCTGCTTGGCGGTAACGGGAAGCAGCTGCCGGGGCCGCTGGGGAAACTGGGAGTGGGCAAAGGAGTCCAAATAAGCCACAGGCCAATTGTCCAGGGCCGTGGTCAGTTCCTCCGGAGTGAGGCAAAACCGGCCCAGCTCCGGAAGAAGGACGCCGCTCTCACTGAGGGCGGTCACGTCCGCGTTGAGCTGCCACAGATCATTTTTGCACCGCTCCATAAACCGGGGCACATCGCTGATAAGGACGGCCGCATCTGGAGGAAGATAGTCCAGGGCGGTAGACATCTGGGGGTAGATAAGGGCCAAATAGCGGTCGATGGCGGGAAAGAAAACCTGGTTTTCCAGCGCCTGCTTGTCCTGGGCCAGGGTAACCAAAAGCGGGTCGGGGACGTTTCCTTTTTTAACGGCGGCGGACAGCCGCTGTTCCAGAGCTTGGGCAAGGCCCATGGCTCCGCCGGGGGCAAGCTGGGGAAGAACCTCGGCGGCGGGAAGAAGGCGGACCTGCTCCAGCTGCTCAGTCCGCCGCTGGGTAGACACGTCAAACAGCCCCATGGAGTCTACCTCATCCCCAAAGAACTCCATGCGGACCGGCTGGGGGTGAGCGGGAGAGAAAAAGTCCAGGATCCCGCCCCGAAGGGCAAATTGTCCCACACCCTCTACCTGCTCACAGCGGGAATAGCCCGCGGTGGTGAGGACCTGCGTAAGTTCGTTCAGGTCGTAGGTCTCCCCCATTTTAAGGACCCGGCTGGCCTTTGACAGCAGCTCTGGGGGCATGGCGCGCTGAAGAAGGGCCTGGGCCGGAGCGACCAGAAAGGAGACCTCCCCCTGGCTGAGAGCCCAAAGGGTCTCCAGCCGCCGGTGCTCCCATTGACGGGAGACAACGGCGGCGTTGTGAAAGGTAAATTCTCGAGCGGGGAGAGTCCAGATCTCTTCTCCCGTCAGGGCCTTCAGATCGGTGGCCATCCGCTGGCATTCGGCGTCGTCGGCGCAGAAAAGGACCACCGGTCGCTCTGACTGCCGCCAGAGGGCGGCGGCGAAGCAGGCACGGTGGATAGGGGACAGGCCGCTTACCGCAACGGGAGAAATACCGTTGTCCAGCGCGGCGGTAAGCTGTTGAAATTCAGGCAGTTGGGGAAGGGCGGGAAGAAGCTGGTTCATAGGGACCTCCGGAAAAAGGGAGTGTGGGGAACCGGACCCGCACGGGGGAGCTCAAAAATATCTCCGCCCGTCTGAAGATGCGGAAAGCCCCCGTCCCGGAAGGGAGGGGGGTGTCGACGGTTTAGTATATCATTGGAGGGAACGGGGGTCAAGGGGAAAAGGAGAGGGGCCGCCCCCGAGGCGGCCCCTCAAACCCGTTACCGGGAAAAGGCCCGGTAGAGGAGACAGGCCATCTCGGCCCGGGTAATGGGGGAGAGAGGGTCCAGATGCCCTGAGCCGTCCCCCTGAAGGACCTCCTTGGCGCAGAGGACGGCCGCAGCCTCTCTGGCATAGGGGGAAAGGTCCCCGGCGTCGGAAAAGAGGGCCAGGGATCCGGCGGGAGGAAGCTCCTGCCCCAAATCGCTCAAGGCCCGGTGGAGCAGGACCAGAGCGTCCTGCCGGGTGACCTGGGAGTCGAGAAAAAGTCGGCCCTCCTCATCCCCATGAAGCAGTCCGTGGGCAATGGCGACAGCTGCGACGCCGGCCAGCTCCTCGTTGGCGGGAAGGTCAGGAAAGCTGGGGGCGGCTGCCTTTGCGGTGGGATAGGCCACCTGGACCAGGGCATAGACCAGCTCCATACGGGTAGCGTTCTCCCCGGGCCGGAAGAAGGGATCGCTTCTGGAATAGGGAACAGCCTTCTTCTCGTCCAAAAATCTTGCGGCATAGGTGGCCCACTCCCACCCGGACAGGTCCTGAAAACGGCCGTCAGGGGGAGGGCCAGATCCAGAGTCAGGGCCCCGGAGAAGGAGAGCTTCTTGCTGTCTACGCCCACATACCGCAGGGTGATATTGCCCTGAAAGGTATCGCCGGGAAGAAAGGAGAGGGAGTGGTAGGGGTAAGCCGTACCGGCGGACACAGGAAGCCCGGCGGATTGGATGACGCCCTCTCCGGCGGTGGGCAGGGTATCAAAAACGACCGACTCCAAAGCCCCCAGCTCCCGGGCGGCGCAAGCCTGGTAGAGAGCGGTGGCAAGGCCCGTCTGGGCGGTACAGGCAGAGACGGCGGCGGGAGCGGGATCCCTGTTTTGCGGGGTGGGCTCTTTCTTTCCCGATGAGGAGGAGCCGGCCTGCGCGGGGAGACGGAAAAACAGAGTGCCCTCCTGTCTGCCCCCTTCGGCGGAAACAAAAGCGTAATCCAGGCAGATCGGTCCGGCCGCCCATTTAGCGGGGACAAGGGTGAGCCGGTAGAGGTTAAAGCCGTCGTCAGGATGGAAGGTCTCCTCCGGAAGGAGCTTTCGCCCCTTGCGGTCGCCGTGGTCCAACCAGATGGAGCCCTGGCTGGTGGGGGGGAGGGAGAAGGAGACGGAGGTCACCCTTCCGCCCTTGCAGACGATCTCCCCAGCGCTGTTTTTATAAAAGGGGAGGTGATCCATTAAAAAGATGGGCTCCTCCGCTTTGACCAGGGTGCCCCATCCGGTCTCCCTCTCGGGCATATCCACCCGGATCTTGGCGGAAAAGCCTTGGTTGTCCACGGAGCTTCCGTCTACAGTGAGGTAGATATAGGGGAGGGAGCTGGCGGAGAGGGAGACCTTGGACAGATCGCGCTCATTTTCGGTGGAGGGGTGAGCGTAAAAGGTCATGCGTTTGGTGATATAGGAGGACTCCCCCTCCCCTCGGTCATAGGAGAGGAAGGGAATATGGGGTTCCCGGAAGGAGAGCCGCAGGAGGGCGGAGCCCGTTTTTTGGCGGCACAGCTCATCCAGGGCGTCCACATCCATGGGGGCGAGCTGGGAGAGGGGAAGAATCCACTGGGGAGCTTCGGGGACATAGAGGATAAGGGTGCCGGAGACTGTGTCCTCCTTTTCGTTGGTCATGGTAAAGGAGATCTCGGCCTGACCGGTAAACTGGGAGGAGCGGTAGGAATACGGGGTAAACTGGAGCTGGGAGAGCAGGGGGCGCTCGTGAAGAAAATAGACGTCCTGGGAGGTCATCGTCTTCCCTTCACAGGCGAGGGTCCCGACTCTGGGAGATAGGGGAGAAAAGGAGATGCTTACCAGATCATGGCCGGTGGCCTGTTGACAGAGCAGCTGAAGCTCGGCCAAGTCCAGGGGGACGGACTGCCCAGGCTCTGCCACGCACAGGGCGGTGACGGCGGGGGCCGCCTCCTCCGCGGAGGCGGCAGCAGGAAGCGAACCGTATAGAAGACCCAGAGCGAAAAGCAGGAAGAAAAGACGGCGGCTCATAGGAAGACTCCTTTCTTTTTGGTTTATATAGATTATAGCACAGGGGGAAACAGCCACACAAGAGGGGCGAAGAAAAATCCCGTCTCCGGACCTTGCGCCCGAAAGACGGGATGGACGTTTGTCAAGACGCCCGAAAAGAGAGCCGGCAGGGTCAATTAAATTTGCCCATGGCCCGGTCGGGCCCTTCCTTAATGTAGCATTCCAATGCCAGGACGGCCCGGTTGACAGCGTCGTCAATGAGCTGTCGGTCCTCCCCCTGAGGCTTGCCCAGGACCCAGTCGGCCATATCGTAGTCGGGGTGGGGCTTGCTTCCCACTCCAAGACGGACGCGGGGGAATTGGTCGGTGTGCAGGTGAGCGATGATGTTTTTCAGGCCGTTGTGGCCGCCGGCGGAGCCGCCGGGCCGGACCCGGAGCTTGCCGGGGGGGAGGGAGACCTCATCGGAAAGGACGAGGATGCGCTCGGGGGGGATTTTATAAAAAGCGGCGGCGGGGGCCACTGCCTCCCCGGACAGGTTCATATAGGTCACGGGCTTCATGAGCAGTACCTGCTCTCCACCCAGGGAGGCGGTGTTGGTAAGAGCCTTGAACTTCAGGCGCTGAACGGGGATATCCAAGGAGTCGGCCAGTCGGTCGACCACATCAAAGCCTACGTTGTGGCGGGTCCCTTCATACTGCGCGCCCATGTTGCCCAGACCAACGATGAGCCAGGTGACCGGGCCGGTGGGTTTTCGGGAAAAAAACATGGCGATACCTCCTGTCTGCGGGGGGGCAGGCGGATAAGAGGACTTTTTGTTCGTCCTGGCTTGCCGCGCCGCCCTCCTCCCAAAAAAGACGGGGCGGGGTGAAAACCCCGCCCCGTAGGGATGTACCTCTCAGTTGAACAGCTTGGAGATGGAGACCTCCTGATAGATCCGGTCAATGGCGTCGGCAAAGAGGTGGGCTACCGTCAGATACTTGATCTTGCCGCTCTGTTGGGCCCTCTCGGAGGCGGGGATGGTGTCCAGGAACACCAGCTCCTGGATGGGGCTCTTTTCAATGAGGTCATAGGCGGGGCCGGAAAGGACGCCGTGGCTGGCGCAGGCGTTGACGCTCACTGCGCCGCCGATCTCAACCAGGGCGTCGGCAGCGTGGCAGAGGCTGCCGGCGGTGTCTACCATATCGTCAAACAGGATGACCTGCTTGCCTTTCACATCACCGATGATATTCATGACCTCGGAGGAGTTTGCCTTTTGGCGGCGCTTGTCCACGATGGCCAGGGGCATGCCCAGCTTTTGAGCAAAGGCCCGGGCTCGTCCCACGCTGCCCACATCGGGGGAGACCACCACGGTGTTCTCTTCCTGGCCCAAAAATTTCTCATGGAAGTACTGGGCGAAAATGGGGCTCCCCAGCATATTGTCCACCGGGATATCAAAGAAGCCCTGGATCTGAGAGGCGTGAAGGTCCATGGTCAGCACCCGGTCCGCGCCCGCCGCGGTGATCATGTTGGCCACCAGCTTGGCGGAGATGGGGTCGCGGGGCTTGGTCTTCCGGTCCTGGCGGGCATAGCCGAAATAGGGCATCACGGCGGTGATCCGTCCGGCAGAGGCCCGTTTAAAGGCGTCGATCATAATGAGCAGCTCCATCAGGTTGTCGTTTACCGGGCCGCAGGTGGACTGGACCACGAAGACGTCGGAGCCCCGGACTGTCTCATAGATGGAGCAGAAGTTCTCTCCGTCAGAAAATCTGCCGGATTCCGCGTTGCCGAGCTGAGTGCCCAGGTGGGTGCAAATGGCTTGGGCCAGGGCCCGGTTGGAGTTTCCAGAGAAAATTTTGATGTCTTTTCCGTGCGCGATCATGTTTCCCCATCCTCTCATCTTTCGTTTCTTTTTCTATCTTCCCTCTTTTTATATAAAATTCCTCTATTTTTTCCGACGCTTTTTGACCCAATTCTTTTTTACCGTCTGCCTGTCCCGGGCGATAGCCAGGGAGTCGGGGGGGACGTCCTCGGTAATGGTGCTTCCGGCAGCGGTGTAAGCGCCAGCCCCCACTGTGACGGGAGCCACCAGGTTGGTGTTGCAGCCGATAAAGGCGTGGTCGCCGATGGTGGTGCGGAACTTCTTTTCTCCGTCGTAATTCACCGTAACGGTGCCGCAGCCAAAATTGACCCCTTCTCCCACATCGGAGTCGCCCACATAGGTCAGGTGGTTGATTTTGGTACCCTCGCCCACCACGGAGTTTTTCAACTCTACAAAATCGCCGATCTTGGCCCCTTTGCGCAGATGGCAGTGGGGACGGATATAGGCGAAGGGGCCGATGACGACCCCGTCCTCAATGACTGACTCGTTGAGTTGGGAGGAGTTGACCTGTACTCCGTCCCCTAAAGCGCAGTCCCGGATCATCGTGTTGGGACCCAGAAGGGCGTTTTTGCCGATGGTGGTCTTTCCCCGGAGAATGGTGCCGGGGAGGAGAACGGAGCCTTCGCCTACTACGGCGGCGGGGCCCACATAGGTGTGATCGGCGTCTATGACCCGTACTCCTGAGCGGAGCATCCGCTCCACGCTCAAGCGACCGGCCATAGGCTCCACGGTGGCGCAGCGGTAGAACGGGTCGTCCTTCAGGGGCAGGACCCGGTCCTGCCAGGGCTTGGCGTCGCCCAGGGCGGCGAGAGCCTCGTCAAAGCCTTTCCCGTCCCGCAAGGCGGCGGCCAGGGCCGAGCCGCAAAGGGTGCAGATGCTTTTGCCGCCCGGGTCCTTGCCGGGAAGGGAGAAGTGAGTTCCCTCGGGGGCCAGAAGAACGGGCCGGGTCACCACGGCCACCGAACCCGGGACCTGAGATAAAAATTCCGCCAGCCGTGCTGGGGCGTCGGCTGCCTGGGAGGTGACAAAGCTGGTCCCCTCAGGAAAGCAGGCCGCGGCAGTTTCCTGCTGAACGGCGCTGCACACAACCAAAAAACGCTCCACGCCCGATTGGCGGAGGGATTCCGACAGCCACAGAGCCGCCGGGTCAAACAAGATATCCTGAAAAAACAGGGCCGAACCGCGCTCGACCTGATCAAGAAACACGATGGCGCCTGAACAGTCCATGGGAGGTCACCTCAGTTCCGGCGTTTGCCGAAGTTTTCATATGAAAATATTATACCAGACGCTGGAAGGAAATGCAAAGAAAATAAAAAGAAAAAGGCCCCTTTTTTAGGGGGCCTTTTTGGATAGTATGACAGGGACCGTATTTATGCGGCCAGAATGGCCCGAAGCTTCATCCGCTTAAAGAGCTGAACGACCTCTGCCGTGGCGCACATCTTGTCGGCCAGACTTACCACCCAAGCCTCCCGGGAGTGGGGCAGGTGAAGGGCCAGGGGCCACATGTGGGCCAGGATGATGTTTCGCTCCAGCGTGGAAAGCCGGGTCAGTCGGCTGGCATTTCGAAGGGCAAAGACCGGGTGGTCCAGACACTGGTTTCCCGGATGGGCAGAGGAATCGTGGCAATTATATAGGTAGAGATCATGGAGCAGGCCGCCCCGGGCACAGGCGCGGTAGTCCAGGCCCCAGCGGCGGGCCAGGCGAAAGGCTACGTAGGCGACAAAAACGGAGTGCTCATAGCAGTTGACTCCCGGATGGTGGGGCAGGGAGCGCATGGATTGGACCTGGGGGGAATCCAAAAGACCATCCAGACAGCTCCGGAAGGAGTTCCAGTTGGGCAGGTCGATCAGGCGCATGGGCGTATACCTCCACAAAGAGATGTTGAGACCGGTATGGGTCTATTATAACGGCTCCTTTTTCACTTGTCACCCGAAAAAAGAAAAAATACCGGAAAACGTAAGATTATTGTAAGGGTTCCCCTCTTGATTCCCTGGAAGGGAATGGCTATACTGACTGTACTAAAGGAATTCATACACTTTGGGGCGGGGGCCGGCCGACATCCGGCCCACCGCGGGAAAGGGGCGCGGGAAAGCCGCGCCGGAAGGGAGAGGGGCCATGATCAGGCTCAATTACAGGGACGCCCGGCCTATTTATGAACAGGTACGGGACGGATTGCGGCACTTGGTCGTCTCCGGAGCGATCGCCGAAGGGGAGAGGCTTCCTTCGGTTCGGGCGCTGGCGGCCAGTCTTGCCATTAATCCCAATACCATTCAGCGCGCCTATGCCGCATTGGAGGGGGAGGGGTATCTCCTCTCCGAGCCGGGGCGGGGAGCCTTTGCGGCCAAGGGCGGAGGAGAGGGAAGCCGGCGGCGCGGAGAGCTGTTGCGGCAGTTTGACGCTTCCGCACGGGAGCTGTGCTTTTTGGGCATGACCCCAACGGAGCTGGCCGAGCGGATCGAGCAGGCGGCGGAAACGAAGGGGGGAGAAGGAGCATGATCGAGGTACAGGCAGTATCCAAAAGCTTTGATGGCTTTAAGGCCCTGGACGGTCTTTCCATGACTGTGCCCACCGGGGCCATCTATGGGCTGGTAGGCCCCAATGGGGCGGGAAAGTCCACCATTCTGCGCCACATTACCGGAGTATACCAACAGGACAGCGGGCTGGTGCTGGTGGATGGACAGACGGTGTATGAAAATCCCGCCGTAAAGGAGAAGATTGCCGATATTCCCGATGAGCTTTACTATTTCGGCTCCGCCTCCACCCGGGATATGGCCCGTTTTTACAAGGGGATCTACCCCCGGTTTGACGAAAAACGGTACGAGACCCTGCGAGAGGTGTTCCGTACAGTGGACGAAAAGCGGCCCATCCGGCGGCTCTCCAAGGGAATGCAGAAGCAGGCCGCCTTTTGGCTGGCGCTGTGCCTGCGCCCGGAGGTGTTGGTGCTGGACGAGCCGGTGGATGGCCTGGATCCGGTGATGCGGCGGCAGGTCTGGTCTTTGCTTATGTCGGATGTGGCCCAGGACGGCACCACGGTGCTGGTGTCCTCCCATAACCTGCGGGAGCTGGAGGATGTGTGCGACCATGTGGGGATCCTGTCCCACGGAAAGGTGTTGGTGGAGCGGAGCCTTTCCGACCTTCAGGAGAACCTGGTAAAGATGCAGGTGGTATTTCAAACCAGGGACCTGCCGGAGCTTCCTGAGGATATGGAGGTGCTGAATGTCCAGCAGGTGGGACGGATCCACACCCTGATCGTCCGGGGACGGGCCGATGAGGTGACCAACCGTCTGGCGGTCTATTCTCCCATCCTGATGGACGCCCTGCCCCTGACGCTGGAGGAGATCTTTATTTATGAGCTGGGAGGTGAGGATTATGCCGTTCGAGATATCGTCCTCTGAGAAAAAAGGCTGGTTCAGCCTGACCCTTTTTCGGAAGAACTGGGCCCGATTCTGGCCTCTGGCGGCGGGCTATGGGCTCATTCAGTTTTTTGTCCTTCCCATGGATCTGATCACCCGGGCGGACTATAGCCGGAATATGTCCCAGCTCTTTGCCAATAGGATCCTCTCGGCTACAACATGGGCGGTGGCTTTGGGGCTGGTTTTTGGCCTTTTGGCAGCCATGGCTCTGTTTTTCTACCTGATGAATAGCCGTTCGGTGGGGATGCTCCACGCCCTGCCCATTCGCCGGGAGGGGCTTTTTCTTACCAACTGGCTCACGGGACTCAGCTTTTTTCTGGCCCCCAACGCCGTTGCGGCCCTTATCGCCCTAGCGGTGGAGGGAGTCTTCGGCGCCCTGCAGCCGGCGTTGACCCTGCGTTGGTTCGCCCTTCATACTGTCGTGGCCATGTTTTTCTTTTGCTTCGCGGTGTGCTGCGCCATGTTTACCGGGCATATTTTGGCCCTGCCCGTCTTTTATGGGGTGCTCAACGGCCTTGTGGCGGGGCTTTGCCTGTTGGCAGACAACGCTGTGAACGTTCTGCTGGTGGGCTATGCGGGCAACGATCTGGTCAACGCTGCCCTGACCCAGTGGTGTACTCCTGTTTGGCATCTGCTGCGGAAGCTTCAGGCCGTATATGAGGCGGAGAGCATTTATGATACCGCCGCCGGGACCTCTGTGGCCATGGGCTACTGCCTGGTGCTGGGGGCGGCGTTTACACTCGTTGCCGTAGTGGTTTACCAGCACCGGCAGCTGGAGCGGGCTGGGGACGTGGTCACCGTGGGTTGGGTCCGGCCCATTTTTCAGTGGGGTGTAGGGATCTGCACAGGACTGAGCCTGGGGACCATTCTGTACGAAAACTTTTTCCGCCGACAGGGAGCCTGGGCATTCGCGGTGCTGGTGGCCCTGTGCGCGGTGCTGGGGGCCTTTGTCGCCCGGATGTTTTTGAAGAAGACGCTGCGCGTCTTTGCCGAGAGCTGGAAGAGCTGCGGACTGGTGGGGCTTTGCATGCTTCTGCTGCTGGGTGGAGCCAGGGCCGATTTTTTTGGGTATCAGAAGTGGACTCCCGATCCGGAAAAGGTGGAGAGCGTTTATCTGGGAAATGTGCAGTCCGCCCCTTATGACGGGGGATGGAGCGGGGTGGAAATTGCCGACCCGGCTATTGTCGAGGAGATCGTAGCCCTGCACAGGGACCTGGTAAAGGAATTGGATGTCTTGGAGCGGGCCCGGTGGGACGGGGAGCGGGACAGCACCTCCCCGGAAGGCTGGGAGACCAGCACTGCCACCGGGTTGCGGCTGGAATATCATATGAAGAACAGCGGCTTTGAGACCCGGTGGTATACCAGCGTCCCCATCAGCGAGGAGGCTTTGGCGGATCCAAATTCCTACGCCGCCCGGCTGGAGGAGCTGCTGAACCGGCCCGAGGTCCTGCGGGAGATCTATCTGGCGCAAATAGGAGAGAAGGACGTGGCGGTGACGGCCGGATGGCTTTCGAATGTCAACGACGAGGAACGGGGAGAGGCCGATCTTACGGAAGAACAGACCCGAAAGCTGTGGAAGGCGTTTTTGGAGGATCTGGAGGGGGGACGCATTCACCGCTATCTGCTGGATGGCCGGGAGCGGAGGGAAAACTGCTACTATACGGATGTGGATTTTACCCTGACCTTGACCGCTTATCAGCCTAACGGAGAGCGGGAGAGCTATACCAACCATTTGAGCGTGACCCTGCAAAACTCCGCCTCCGCTATGATGAAGGTGCTGCAGGAGGAGGAGCTCAGCGGGCTGCTGCGCTCCCGGGACTTGGAAAAATATCCGGATACGCAGCAGGGCTATTGAGAGCGTGACGGGGGAAGAAGGTCTCTGCCTGCGCTGTGGGGCCGAAGGATAAGGACGGGGATAGGGGCGGCGGTCAGCCGCCCCTATATTTTTTCTTCAGGTTTGAAAACTTTTTGAAAACGATCTCATTCCGCCATTGTTTTGACATTGCTTTAGTGATACAATACCCTCTATCACGCAGGATCGAGGAGGAACGAAATGAAAAAGACAGGAATCGCGGCGGGGCTTCTGGCAGCTGCCCTGCTGGCCGGATGTGCCGCCCAGGACCCGGCTCCCGCTGCTACCGGAGAGCATGATATCGCCCGGGAGGTGCTGGGCGTGCCTGGGAATACCGCCATTTTGACGATCGACGACACGGAGGTGGAGGCGGAACGGTATCTGTTCTGGCTGGTGAACGCCATTGAGACCTGGAAGTACCGGGGTTATGCGTTGGAGACGGATGAGGATTGGATCCAGCAGGTGAGCGGCGTTTCCATCCGGGACGCGATCAAGGGGGACGCGCTTGACGCCACTGTTATATATCAGGTGGTGGAGAATCAGGCTGCCCTTCGGGGCGCTGTCATCAGCCAGACCGACGCCGAGGAGATGGATGCGCAGCTCCAGGAGATGATCGGCCAGTTGGGCGGGGAGGAGTATTTCCAAAACTGGTTGGATCAGGGGTGCATCAGCAGGGAAGGTTTCCTGGCGTTAAACCGGGTCCCCTATTTGGACGAGGCGCTTATGGAGATGATGGAGCAGGCGGGGGAACTGGAGGTGACGGCGGAGGAAGTGGACGACTTTATTGAGGAGTACGGCATATACGGCGCCAAGCATATCCTTCTCTCTACCCGACGCAGCAACGCCGATGGCAGCGGATACGAGGAGTTTTCTGATGAGGAAAAGGCGCAGGTGCTCCAAAAGGCCCAGGATCTTCGCAGACAGCTTTCCGACGCCGGAGACAGCGAAGAGCTTTTTGATGAGCTGATGAATGAGTATAGCGAGGATGGGCGAAATGAGGACGGGACCCTCTCCTCGCCCAACGGCTATACCCTTGCCTATGCGGGCCAGATGGTCCCTGAATT
This sequence comes from uncultured Pseudoflavonifractor sp., assembly GCA_947577065.1. Lineage (GTDB taxonomy): Bacteria > Bacillota > Clostridia > Oscillospirales > Oscillospiraceae > Vermiculatibacterium. The sequence goes on along the minus strand of CANPTT010000029.1, from coordinate 8,839 downwards.
TGAAGCGGGGGCCCTGGCGCTGGAGGTGGGGCAGATCAGCGATCCCATCCAGACTGATTACGGCTATCACATTATCCTTCGTATCCCAGAGGATCGGGAAGAGATCGAAGAGAACTTGAATAGCGATTACAAGATGGGGGTCACGATCCAAGAGTGGATCAATAACGCGAACATCAAGACCACCGATCTCTATGACGAGCTGGACCCCAAGGTGTTTTATGAGAACCTCCAGAAGGTGAACGAGGGCAAGCTGACGCAGGCGCCCACACCGGAGGAGAGTACGGAGCCCTCGGCCGGAGAGACGCCGACTGAGAGCCCGGCCGCTTAACCGCGAACAGGGTAGAATCTGGCGGAGCGAAGGAGCTCCGCCAGATTTTTTTGCAAAAATGAAATAATTGCTGTATTGCGGCAATATGATTGTTGATTCCATTCCACCATGATTGTGGCAAGCTATATCTATCATTGGGTAGATAGGAGGCTATATCATGGCAAAAAAGAAGGAGAAGGATCCGGAGGTAGAGGCGGTGGGCCGCCGGGTAAGGCTGGCCCGCCAGGGGCGGCAGATGACGTTGGAGAAGCTGGCGGAGGATGCCGAGACCTCGGTGCAGTTCCTTTCCCAAGTGGAGAAGGGGGAACAGAGCATGACGATGATCAAGTTTGGAAAGCTGGCAAAGGCGTTGCGGGTCTCCAGCGACTATTTGCTTTTCGGCCGGGAGGGGCAGGAGGACCTGGCGGGATTGGCGGCGGAGTTTCTGGGGGAGATGAACCCCATCGAGCGGGATCTGCTGGCACGGACGGTGGTAGGCTTCCAGGGCATTCTGGAGGCGATCGGTCCGGAAAATGAGCGATAAGGAGAGGCCCCTCCGTGTCCTGCTGGTGGAGGATGAACCGCTGCTGGGGCGGCTGGGGCTCCGGATCCTGACCGGCTTGGGAGGGATGGAGGCTGTTTTGGCGGAGGATGGGGCGGAGGGGTTGGAGCTGGCCTGGTCCTGGCGGCCGGATGTGATCCTTTTGGACCTGATCCTGCCTGTGATGAGCGGAGTGGAATTGCTGCGGCAGTACCGGCGGGAGGGCGGAGGGGCAAAGGTGCTGGTCATGACCGGAGCGGACCTGGGAAAGGTCCAGGGGCTGGTGTATTCTCTGGGGGCCAACATGCTGCTGAGTAAGCCCGTGCGCTGGGGAGAAGTGATAGGTCTTTGCCGGCTGCTGGCGGGGGGGCTGGAGGAGCAGTGCCGGCTCCTTTTGCGGGAGATGGGGGGCTGGGAAAAGGGGAGGGGCTTCGAGCAGGCGGTCCAGTGTGCCGCTTTGCTGGGAGAGAACAGATGCACCCTTTTAAAGGAGGCGTATATCGAAGTGGCCCGAAGGCAGAGGACTACGGCGGGCAGCGTCTCCAAAAACATTGAACGTCTGGCGAAGGAGGTCCATCGGAAGGGGACTCCCCGCTACCGCCGGCTCACCGGGAGAGAGGGTGGCGCCCCGCCCCTGTCAAACCGGGAATTCCTGGATATTCTTTCCCAAGCCGCCAGGATTCCCTTGTAATCGGACAGGCTGGGCGGCTATTATGGGCTTACCAGAATGTGGAAAAGAAGGGATTGGGAGCCTATGAACGCATGGCACAGCAAGAGCTTGGGGGAGACCCTGAATGAGTTGGGGACGGACCGCTGGGGGGGATTGAGTGCGGCGGAGGCGGCAAAGCGGCTGGAGAAATACGGGCCAAACCGTTTGGAGGGGAAACCGACCCGGCCCATGCCGCTGCGGCTTTTGGATCAGCTAAAGGACCCTATGATCCTGGTCCTGCTCTCGGCGGCGGGGCTGTCCCTGTGGTCCAGCGGGGGAGAGGATTGGCTGGACAGCGCGATCATTCTCCTCATTGTGGTGATCAACGCCGTCATCTCCATTTCCCAGGAAAATAATGCCCAAAAGGCATTGGAGGCCCTGAGAAAGCTATCCGCCCCCCAGGCCCGGGTGCTCCGGGACGGGAGGGAACAAAGGGTGGAGGCCGCCCAGATCGTCCCTGGCGATATCATCCGCCTGGAGGCGGGGGATCTGATCCCTGCCGACGGGCGGCTTTTGGAGGCGGCGGGGCTCAAGGCGGATGAAAGCGCGATGACAGGAGAGTCCGTGCCGGTGGAAAAGGCCGCCGGAGAGGGCTTGCCCCAGGAGACGGCGCTGGGCGACCGAAGGAATATGGTCATCGGCTCCACCGTTATCACCGCGGGCCGGGCGGTGGCCGTTGTCACTGCCACGGGAATGGACAGCGAGGTGGGGAGGGTGGCCGGGCTCCTGCTGGAACAGGAGGAGGCGGAGACCCCTTTGCAGCGGCGAATGGGGGAGATATCCAAAACGTTGTCCTTTGTGTGTTTGTGCGTCTGCGCCGTTATGTTCGGAGTGGGGCTGATAGAGGGGCGGGGGATGGTGGATATGCTTATGACCGCCGTCTCTCTGGCGGTGGCCGCCATTCCGGAGGGGCTGCCCGCCATTGTCACCATCGTGCTGGCCCTGGGGGTCCAGAGGATGGCCAGGCGGGGGGCCATTGTAAAAAAACTGCCCGCGGTGGAGACTCTGGGCTGCGCCGGGGTAGTCTGCTCGGACAAAACGGGGACATTGACGCAAAATAAAATGACTGCGCGGCAGGTGTGGGTCCCGGCAGGGGGAGACCGGCGGGCGCTTTTGACTGCGGCGGCGCTCTGCAACGACGCCGCGCTGAGCGGGGAAAAGAGCTTTGGGGACCCGACTGAAACGGCGCTGGTAGACGCGGCGCGGAAGGAGGGGCTGGATAAGAATGCGCTGGAGAGGGAGACGCCCCGGAGAGGCGAGGTGCCCTTTGACTCCGAGAGAAAGCTGATGACCACCGTTCACACGTTGCCCGGCGGGGGCTTCCGGCTGTGTGTCAAGGGCGCCCCCGATGTGCTGCTGGCCAAATGCGGGCTGGGGGAGGCGGAAAAAAGAGCGGCCCTTGCCGTCAACGATCAAATGGCGGGGCAGGCGCTCCGGGTGCTGGGAGTGGCGGAGAGGCGGCTTGACAAGCTGCCTGAGACGCTGACGGCGGAAACGCTGGAAAGGGAACTGCGCTTTCTGGGCCTTGTGGGGATGATGGACCCGCCCCGGCCTGAGGTCAAGGAGGCGGTGGCCCAGTGCCGGAGAGCGGGCATCAAGCCTGTAATGATCACCGGGGACCATAAGCTCACCGCTGTGGCGGTGGCGGAGGAGCTGGGCATTTACCGGAAGGGAGATCTTGCCCTCACCGGCGCGGAGCTTGACTTTATGCCGCAGGAGCTGCTGGAGCAGGACGTGGAAAAATTCACCGTCTATGCCCGGGTCTCTCCTGAGCATAAGACGCGCATTGTCAATGCCTGGCGAAAAAAGGGAAAGGTCGTGGCTATGACGGGGGACGGGGTCAACGACGCCCCCGCGCTGAAGGCGGCGCACATCGGCTGCGCCATGGGGATCACAGGCACCGATGTGGCCAAGGAAGCGGCTCACATGATATTGACCGATGACAATTTCACCACCATCGTCTCTGCAGTGGCGGAGGGACGGGGGATCTACGCCAATATCCGCAAGGCGATCCATTACTTACTCTCCTGCAATATCGGAGAGATCCTGACCATTTTTCTCGCCACCGTTTTGGGCTTTCATCAGATGCCCCTTATGCCGGTGCAACTTTTGTGGCTGAATCTGGTCACCGATTCCCTGCCGGCGCTGGCGCTGGGGGTGGAGCCGGTGGAGGAGGGGGCGATGGAGGAGGCGCCGCGGGACGCACGGGAGAGCCTGTTTACCCGGAGATTTTCCCTGCGGTTGGCCTGGCAGGGGGCGATGGTGGGGTTGCTCACGCTGGGGGCCTATTTCCTGGGGGAATATGTGCACTCCGATCCCGGCGAGGCGTATCAGGCCGCCAATACCATGGCCTTTGCCACCCTTACCCTCTGCCAGCTTTTTCACGCCTATGATGTGCGGAGCGAGGAACGGTCCCTGTTTCATATCGGCGTCTTTTCAAATCCGGCCATGAACAGGGCCTTTCTGGCAGGGCTGGGAATGCAGATGGCGGTACTGTGTCTGCCGCCGCTGCAAGAAGTATTTCAGACGGTGCCCCTGGACCCCCTGGAGTGGACGGTGGTGCTCCTGCTGGCAGTGGCCCCTGTGGCGATATGCGAAGCGGAAAAGGCGTGGCGAAGGAAGGCTGGGCGGAGAAAAGAAAAATAAAAAAACGGCGCTGTACAATTTGTACAGCGCCGCTTTTTTATTCCGCTTCCCGAATCAGAACAAAGGGGGTCAGCTGCCGGTCTTGACCGGCGGGATTGTCCCGGATCAGGGCCAGAAGGTCCTCCTTGCTCCAGCCCTTGAGCTGCTCACCCCTCCCCAGCAGCTCCACATTCAGGTCGTTGGCGTCTACGATCATCATGACCACGCCCGTCTTTTCAAAAACCTCATCGCAGACCGCTCCAGGGTTGCTGGGTACCCGCACGCCCATGTGCTCATATTCCGGGATGTCCTCCCCGTAAAAGCCGTCCAGGCCGGTGACCTCCTCGCCCAGCATATCATAAAAAACACCGTGCCGGCCAAAAAGCTTGCCGACCCCGGCGCAAAGGGCGGCCCACAAGACTTTCCCCAGTCCGCAGATATTGATGGCAAACTGCATTTTTACCGGAAGCCCCATGCCGGGGCCGGCGGAGGTCTGATGGACGAAGCGGGACAAGACCTTGGCCCAAAAGCCGGGTTTGCACTCGTCCTCGGTGACGATGCGGCCTTGGCACAGGGCGATGACCTTTTCGCTGGAGGAGAGGATATCCCCCGGCTGATAGACGGGCTTCACATATTTCTCGATAAGGTCGATGTAGCTCTCCCCTACCTGGACAAAGTGAGTGGCAATGGCGTGACGGGCATATTTCTTGCCCCCGGCCTCAATGATCACATTTTTCCCCTCGTTGGCATAAAAGTCCATAATAAAGACTTCCTTTCTATCGGCTGCCCCTTATTATAACCAGTCTGCCGACGGGGTGCAACCCGTATTGTATAAAATTTTCCTCCGCGGGAGACACTGGAGGGGAATAGGAGGGGACAGCATGGGATTTTTTGGACACACGCCCCGTCCCGATCCGCCTCACCCCCGAAAGGAACCCAGGCTGGAGGGGGGCTTGACCCCGGAAAATCTGGCCCGGGTTTTTGAAAACTGCGTGGACTACAACCGGCGAAGCGTCTGCGTGGGGGGAAATGAGGCGCTGCGGGCCGAGCTGGTTTTTATTGCCGGAATGGTGCGGATGGAACGGGTCAGCGACTATGTGCTCCGCCCCCTGGCTCAGGATCGGGAGCTGGGGAAATCGGGAGAGTCGGTGGCGTGGGAGAAAATGCGCTCGGGGGCTCTTTACAATCTGTCGGTCTCTGAACGGACTACCCTGGACCAGGCGGTCATGGATCTGATCGGTGGCAATTGTCTGCTGCTTTTTCCGGGCAGGGAGCGGGCGCTCTCCTTTAATACGGGGACCGAGGAAAAAAGAAGCATTGGGGATCCGGAAAACGAGATTTCGGTCAAGGGGCCCCGGGATTCTTTCGTGGAGAACCTGCGGACCAACACGTCTCTTACCCGGCGGCATTTGAAGGCCCCGGAGCTGCGGATCGAGGAGCAGATCGTGGGCCGACAGACCCTGACCCCGGTGGACATCCTTTGGGTGGAGGGTATTGCCGACCCCCAAACGGTAAAAGAACTGAAGCGGCGGGTGGAGTGCATTGACATCGACGCCCTTTTGGCTACGGGGAACTTAGAGGAATATATCATAGACGAGATGGATACCGCGTTTCCTCTTCTGCAATATACCGAGCGCCCTGACCGCTTTTGCTACGGGCTTTGTCAGGGAAGGGTGGGGATCCTTGTGGAGGGGATCCCCCTGGGCTATTTGGCCCCGGCGGTAATTGGGGATTTTCTGCGCGCCCCCCAGGACCGCTCGGAGAACTGGCTGGTAGCCTCCTCCCTGACAGCGCTGCGGTGGCTGTGTCTGCTGGTGACGCTCTATTTGCCGGGGATCTATATGGCGATGGTAGATTTCCATCCTGAAATGATCCCGACCCGACTGGCGCTGTCCATTATGGCGGCCCGGCGGGACGTGCCCTTTTCGGCGCTTTTTGAAACCCTGCTTTTGTTGGTTGCCTTTGAGGTTTTGCAGGAGGCGGGGCTTCGCCTGCCGCAGTCCATCGGACAGACCGTCTCCATTTTGGGCGGCCTGGTAGTGGGATCGGCAGCGGTGGAGGCCCGACTGATCTCTCCGGCGGTGCTGGTAGTGGTGGCCATTGCCGGGATCGCCGGATACACCATGCCCTCTCAGGATTTGGCGGCGGCCCTTCGGATATGGCGCTTTTTCCTTACCCTTTTGGGAGGGACGATGGGGCTTTTTGGCATGACGGTGGGGACGGCTCTGCTGGTGGGACACCTGGCTGGGCTGGAGAGCTTTGAAGTGGCCTATCTCACTCCCTTTGCCGCCAATGCCGGGGAGCGGGTGGAGGGCCACGCTGTTTTTCGCCAGCCTCTACAAACTGACAAGTTGCGCCCGGGATATCTGAATACTGGCAACCGGAGGAAGCAGCGATGAAGGGCGCGAAGTGGATGGCGGCCGTGGCGCTTTTGCTGGCGGCGAGAGGGGTGGGGATGCTGCCCCGGGGCCGGGAGATAGAGGAACGGAAGCTGATCTCTGTCCTGGCGGTAGACGGCAAGGATACGATCACGGTCACCGCCGTCACCGGGGTCCGGGTCTCGGAGGACGAAGCGGCGGAGGTGCTGAACGGGGAGGGGAGCAGCCTTGCGCAGGCGTGCCGGGAGCTGAGAAAAGGCTCGGCCCGAAGGGCCTATTTGGGGCAGACAGAGCAGATCCTGATCGGGGAGGAGGGGGAACTGGGAAAGACCCTGGACTTTATCCTGACCGATCGGGAGCTGCGGATGGATACCCTATTGTATATTGTAAGGGGAGACGCCGGAAAAGCGCTTGAGGATTCGGCGGAGATGGTGGCGGGGGAGACCGGGGGCCAGGATCCCCGGGGGCGGACTGTGGGGGAGCTGCTGCCCCGCCTGATAGAGGGGGAATATACCTTCGCTCCCGCCCTTGCCCCCGGGGAGAACGGGGCCCTGGAGCCTGCGGGCTGGGCGGTCCTGAGTTCCGAAGGGGTGGTGGGCTGCTTTGAGGCGGACGCCGCTTTGGGCGCCACTCTTTTGGCGGGGGTGGGCGAGGGACAGGTGGTGTCGTTTCCCCATGGTGCGGCAGAGCTGACTGCCGCTAAAATTTGGGCGGTGGACGGAACGCTTCGCTGCGCGTTGACTGCCCGGGTAGCGGAGGGAGAGGTCCAAAGGGAGGAGCTGGAGGACTGGGGGAAAAGGGTGCTGAGAGCCGCCTTGACTCCCGGCTGGGATTGCTGGGGCTTGGACCGGCAATTGGGAGCCCTGCGGCCCGGAGACTGGGAGACGTGGAGGAAGTATCCGGTGGAAAAATTGACGGTAAAAGTGACAGGAAAGCTGGTGAACCCTTAATGGTAAAAACGAGCGGGGGCTGTTCCCGACGGGAGCGGCTGGAGGTAGCGGCAGCGGCGCTTATCCCGGCGGGGCTGGGGCTGCTGGGACCGGCCATTCTCCTGGCGGGACGGCTGAGCTGGCTGGGGCCGCTGCTGGCCCTGCCGGTGGGACTGTGCCTGGGCCCGGTCTGGAGGCGGTTGGGGGAGAGGGATCTGCCCGCAGGGTTAAGGGCCGCCTTTGGACGGGTTGGGGGAAAAGCGGCGGCGCTGCTCTACTTTTTGTGGGCCCTGGCGCTGCTTGCCGACGCCGCCCGCCGATACTCGGAACGGCTGCTGACGATTTCGGAGGGGGAGGGAGTCCGCTGGTTTTTCCTTGTGACGGCTTTGGCTCTGTGCCTGTGGCTCGGCCGGGGCGACGGGGCGGTCCTGGCTCGAAGCGGACAGCTGTTCGCGATGGCGGTGCTGGCGACGCTGGGGGGAGCGCTGCTGCTGTCCCTGCCGGGAGTGGACTGGATGAACCTGTGGCCGCCCGAGGGGACGGAGTGGCAAGGGCTGCCCGGAAGCGGAGCGCTGTGCCTGAGTTTGACAGGCTATGGGATCTATGTCCTGTGCCTGCCCCGGCAGAGGGAAAGAGACGGGGGAAAGACATGGCCCTGGGCGGCCTGGGGCTGCGGACTCTATGCCGCGCTGCTATTTATAATAGTAGGGACCTTTGGCCCGGCCCTTGCAGGACGGATGGGGGAGCCCTTTCTCTATTTGCTGGAGGGGGTCCAAGTGCCGGGTGCCTTTCAGCGGGGGGAGGCGGGGCTTGTCGCCCTGTTGACCCTGGCGGACCTTGCGCTGCTGACCGTGCTCAGCAGGGGAAGCATGGCTCTGTGGCGGGAGCTTGCCCCGCCCTTCTCCGGAGCGGGATGCCTGCCTGTAGGTGCGGCCTTTGCCCTGGCGGGGGTGCTGCCTGGACTGGGTCGGGCGTGGGGTTGGCTGGCCGCGATCCTCCCTCGGGGGAATTTGCTTTTGGGCGTATTGCTGCCTGTCTTCGCTGTTTTGACCATACGGTTTCAGGAGAGCCAAAAAAGCCGGACCACATTTTGTGGAGAGGAGAGAAAAGAGGAGGCAGATGTAGCGGTAAAACAGGGCGATAAAAAAAGTAATGAAGAAAATGAAAAAAAGTGTTGACATTCCCTTGACGTTTTGGTATATTAATAAGGCACTCCGAACGGGGGCGAGACCTTGAAAGAGTTCAACCCTTTGGGAGAGAACGGATTTCGGGTTTTGCAACAACTGTTGGCAGTGCGGCGTGCACCTTGTAAATTAAACAACGTGAAGACAAGACAACACCAGAAGAGGA
>CANPTT010000028.1 GCA_947577065.1 uncultured Pseudoflavonifractor sp. | reverse complement strand
GACGGCGGTCATCACGGCGATGAGGGCCGCGGTATAGCCTGGGTTCATACCGCCGTCCCCTCTCCGTCCAGCCCGGACTGTAGGACCAGCAGGCTCAGGATGATGAGGGCCAGAGTGGGGATGAGGAAGCGGTCAGGGCCGAAAAGGAGCAGGCACAGGGCTGCCGCTCCCAGCCCCAGCAGGGCGGAGGGCCGGTTCCCCTTTTCCTCCCACTGGCCCAGGGCGATGACTACAAAGAGGGCGGTCATGGCGAAGTCGGCCCCCTGGGTGTTGATGGGCAGGGCTGCGCCCAAAAGTCCGCCCAGCACCGACCCCATTACCCAATAGACCTGATTAAGGAGGGACACCGCCAGGTAAAAATCATGGGGCTCCACCCCCTCGGGAACCTGTCCCCCGGAGAGGATGGCATAGGTCTCGTCGGGGAGGGCGAAGATGAGATAGGGCTTCCGCCAGCCTGTATCCCGGTATTTTTCCAGCATGGACAGACCGTAGACCAGATGGCGAAAGTTAATAATCAGGGTCATCACCGCCACTTGGGGGAGAGGGACCGCGGCGGCCAGCAGCTCTACCCCCATAAACTGGGCGGAGCCGGCGTAGACCAGCAGAGACATGAGGAAGGACCAGAAAACGGGATACCCCGCCCCGTTCATCAGCAGTCCGAAAGCGACGCCCAGGGGGATGAATCCAAACAGGACGGGGAGAGTAGCGGGAAAGGCGGCTGCAAGGGTCTTGCGGTTCACAGGGGACACTCCTTTTGCGGGGGATTTTGGGGTATTATATAATGCCGGGGAGAAAAAGGCAAGCCCTTGGGGGGCTTCCATTTTCAGCGCAAAAGGGGTATAATATCCCCCAAGAAACCAGTTTTTTTGGGGGGCCGTGCCATGGAAAAACTTCTCTTTATCTACAATCCCCACGCAGGCCGGGGCCAGGTCCGGGGCAAGCTGGCGGGGGTGCTGAACGCCTTCACCAGGGCGGGGTGTCTCTGCACCGCCTACCCCACCCAGGGTCCCGGCGACGCGGCCCGGTGTGCCAGGGAGTGGGCCCCCGGCTTTGACCGGATCGCCTGCTGCGGCGGGGACGGCACCCTCCACGAGGTGGTGGCGGGGCTCATGGAGCTGCCCGAGGGCTCCCGTCCCCCCATCGGCTACCTTCCCGCCGGGACCACCAACGACTACGCCCGGAACCTGAAGCTGCCCCGCGGCATGGAGGAGATGGCTGCCCTGGCTGCCTCCGGGGAGCCCCGGCCGGTGGACATCGGGCGGCTGGGGGAGAACTGGTTCATCTACGTGGCGGCCTTCGGCCTTTTTACCGACGTGGCCTACAATACCCCCCAGCAGTTCAAAAACACCTTCGGACACCTGGCCTATGTGCTGAAAGGCGTCTCGGAGCTGGGAAGCTTGAAAAGCTACTCCCTTAAGGTAGAGCATGACGAGGGGACGCTGGAGGGGGAATACCTCTACGGCATGGTGAGCAACACCATATCCGTGGGCGGTATCCTGGGCCTTCCCAGCGACGAGGTGGTGCTGGACGACGGCCTTCTGGAGCTGGTGCTGGTGGAGAAGCCCAGGACGGTGGCCCAGCTCAACGCCGTTGTGATGGCCCTGGCAAGGCAGGAGTATACGGCGGAAAGCGGGGTGGTGGGGCTTCACTCCTCCCGCTTTCACATCACCTGTACGGAGCCCATCCCCTTTACCCTGGACGGGGAGTTCGGCGGCGAGCATACCGAGACCGAGATCGCCACCGTCAATACCCCCATCCGAATCGTATACGGAAAGTGATAAAATGATGAGAGATTACAACGCTGGAATCTTTGATATTGCCGTCATCGGGGCGGGCCACGCGGGCATTGAGGCTGCTCTGGCCTCGGCCCGGCTGGGCCTTCGCACCCTCTGCTTCACGGTGAACCTGGACGCGGTGGGCAATATGCCCTGCAACCCCGCCATCGGCGGCACGGGCAAGGGCCATCTGGTCCGGGAGATCGACGCCCTGGGAGGCGAGATGGGCAGGGCGGCGGATAAGGCCTGTATCCAGTACCGGGTGCTGAACAAGGGCAAGGGTCCCGCCGTCTGGTCCCTCCGGGCCCAGGCCGACCGCCGCCGCTATCAGGAGATCATGAAGCACACCCTGGAAAAGCAGGAAAACCTGTGGGTGAAACAGGTGGAGATTACCGATATTTTGACCGATGAAACAGGGGCCGTCTCCGCTGTCCGCACTGCCCACGGGGCACTCTACGCTGTGAAGGCCGCCATCGTCTGCTCGGGGACCTATCTGGCGGGGCGGACCATCGTGGGGGAGGTCACCCGTCAGAGCGGCCCCGACGGCCTTGCCGCCGCGGGAGCTTTGTCGGAGAGCCTGAGAGGGCTGGGGGTCACCCTCCGCCGCTTCAAGACGGGCACGCCCCCCCGGGTGAACCGCCGGAGCGTGGACTTTTCCAAGATGGAGCTTCAGGAGGGGGACGAGACCCCGGTGCCCTTCTCCTTCTCCACCCAAAGTCCTCCCGAAAACCGGGCGGTGTGCTATCTTACTTATACCAACGAGGAGACCCACAAGGTCATCCGGGCCAATTTGGACCGCTCCCCCCTCTACGACGGCACCATCGAGGGGGTGGGCCCCCGCTACTGCCCCTCCATTGAAGACAAGGTGGTTCGCTTTGCGGACAAGCCCCGGCACCAGCTTTTCATCGAGCCCATGGGGCTCAACACCGAAGAACTTTACATCCAGGGCTTCTCATCCTCCCTTCCCGAGGAGGTCCAGGCAGCCATGCTCCACACCATCCCCGGCCTGGAAAACGCCGAGATGACCCGCCCGGCCTACGCCATCGAGTACGACTGCGTAGACCCCACGGAGCTCAAGCCCACTCTGGAGCACAAGAAGGTCCCCGGCCTATACGGCGCGGGCCAGTTCAACGGCTCCTCGGGCTACGAGGAGGCCGCCGCCCAGGGCCTGATGGCGGGGATCAATGCCGCCCGGAAGCTTTTAGGCAAGCCCCCGGTGGTCCTGGGCCGGGAGCAGGGTTACATCGGGGTCCTCATTGACGACCTGGTGACCAAGGGCACCAATGAGCCCTACCGCATGATGACCTCCCGCACCGAATACCGGCTCCTCCAGCGCCAGGACAACGCCGACCGGCGGCTTGCCCATATTGGGCACGAGGTGGGGCTGGTCAGCGACGGGGACTATCAGAAGGTGCTGGACAAATATGCCGCTGTGGAGGCCGAGATCAAGCGGCTGGAGAAAACGGGCTGTCCCGGGGGGCATTTGGCGGACCTTCTCCGCCGCCCGGAGAATACCTATGAAAGCATAGCGGAGCTGGACCCTGACCGCCCGGCTTTGCTTCGGCTGGTCACCGAGGCGGCGGAGATCGAGATCAAATACGCCGGCTACATCCGCCGCCAGGAGAAGCAGGTGGAGGAGATGAAAAAGCTGGAAGTCCGTCCCCTGCCTCCGGACCTGGACTACCTCCATATGCAGGGCCTTCGCCTGGAAGCCCGGCAAAAGCTGGACAAGATACGTCCGGAAAATCTGGGCCAGGCCAGCCGTGTCTCCGGGGTCAGCCCTGCCGACGTGGCGGCGCTGATGGTGTACTTGGAGAAGGAAAGGCAGGGGGACGAGCGGGTTTAGAACCCGCCCCTGCGAAGCGAAAGAAGGGAAAGGAGGAGTGGAAGGTGAAAAGAAGGCTGGGACTGCTTCTCTGCGCTTTGCTTCTTCTGTCCGGGTGCCGCCCAGCTCCGGCGGAGGAGCCTGTTCCGCCAACGCCCTCCCCGGTCCAAGCTCCGGAACCCACGCCGGAACCCACCCCCACCCTGGAGAGCTGGCAGGCGGGTTATATCCAACTTATTCAGGGGGATGGCCGGGAGGAGAGGGATAAGGCCTGGGAGGCGGAGAAGGGCTTCTCCTCCGCGGAAATAGACTATCTCCTCTATGACGTGGATAAGGACGGGCTTCCCGAGCTCTTTCTCCGCCGCCTTGGGGCGGGAAAGTTTTATTTTGACGTATATACCTGCCCTGGGGAGGACCCTCTTTTTGCGGGGAAGTTTTACGGGGGGCGGCTGGCCTCCAACCTCTACTCCTGTCCCAGAGAAAATGGTGTCCTGAGCGAGGCCTCCAGGGCCGATCCCTCTGGGGAGACCCACTGGTGGAGAAAATTTACCCTGGAGGATGGAATCCTGGAGGGAGCAGAGCTTTTGGATGAGGTGCTTTGGTGGGAGGAGGACGAATGGTTCCCCGCCAAGCCGGAGGATTTTGTCCCCGGAGCAATGCCCTTGGGGGAACCGACAGGCCTCTCCTCCGCCGATATCCGTCCCGTTCTGGACTACGCCCCGCCTCTGGAGCCCTGGCAGGAGGCATACCGGGATATTTTGTTGTACCCGGAGGAGTGCGGGGAGTTTTACGCGGTGGCGGAGCATATCCCCAGCGAAAATTCATGGCAATTGGAAGAAATTGCGGAAGATAAACTCCCATGCTATTTTTCACTGTCCGATCTCAATCAGGATGGGAAACCCGAACTGCTGTTGGGCTTGGGAATCCGATATAACGATCCTGAGATACTTTTGAATATTCTATCCTGGAATGAGGAATCGGGCTCCGTGGAAGATATGGACGGTCCCCGGACCTATCCTTTAATGGACCTCTTATTCTTTTATGATACAGGATATTTTGGCACCATAAATGGCGCCGGGGGGCTATATACGGAGTTTTGGCATTTGAAGGACAAGGACCCGGACCATTACTGGTATGGCTATGAGCGTTCCGCACAGTTTAATGATGACGGTGAACTGGTGGCTGTGAAAGAATTTCCCTTTGAGGATACAAACGGGGAACAACTCACTCTTCAGGAATACTACGACCTATTGGGAGAATCAGCGGTTTCTGCTACAAACTGGCAGGAGGCCACAGAAGAAAACATTCAAAAAGCATTTTCATCTATCGCCGGAAAGGAGGTCCCATGACAAAACCCAAAATCATCCTGGGTCTCTCCGGCGGCGTGGACTCCGCCGTGGCCGCCCGGCTGCTGATGGAAGACTATACCGTCATCGGCCTCTACCTCTCCATCGGCCCTGAGGCCGCCGGGGAGGAGGACGCCCGCAGGGTTGCGGAGGAACTCCATATCGACTTTCACACCATGGATATTTCCCGGGCGTTGGAGGAGCACGTCAAGGCCCCCTTCGCCGCCGATTACCTCTCGGGCCGTACCCCTTTGCCCTGCGCCCGGTGCAACCCTCTGGTGAAATTTCCCTCCCTGCTGGCTCTGGCGGATGAGGTGGGGGCGGAGTTTGTGGCTACGGGGCACTATGCCCGAACCGGAGTGGGGAATGATGGGCGGACCCTCCTTTTGAAAGGAATGCCCGCCAACGACCAGTCCTATATGCTTGCCCGGTTGCCCCAAAACATACTACAAAGAGTAATATTCCCCCTTGGAAATTACGATAAGTCTATGGTTCGGAATAAGGCCAGGGAGTTCGGTATCCCGGTGGCGGAGAAGCCGGACAGCATGGAGATATGTTTTATTCCTGGTGACGATTACGGTCAGTGGCTGGAGGACAGGGGCCAGAGCTGTCCTCCCGGAGATTTTCTCTCCCCGGACGGCAGGGTGCTGGGCCGGCACAAGGGAATCCACCGTTACACCCTGGGTCAGGGCCGGGGGCTGGGGGTGTCCGGGCCCCACCGCTATTATGTCTCTGCCATGGACCCGGCGAAAAACACGGTGACTCTCTCGGATGGCGCTGACCTGATGAGAGAAGAGGTTTTCTGTGTTTCCCCCAACTGGCTATCCATTCCCACGCTGGACAGCCCCAAAGAGGTGAACGTCCGCTTCCGCCATGCCAGGACGGAAACGCCCTGCACGATCCTTCCCCAGGAAAAGGGGATACTGGTGAAAGCCCACGTCCCCGTCCGGGCCCCCACGCCGGGGCAGCTGGCGGTGTTCTATGACGGCGACGTGGTGGTTGGAAGCGCCTGGATCGAAAATAAAAAGTAGGGGCCGGTGTCCTCACCGGCCCCTACTTTTTATTTTTGAAGTTCTTCCTCCCGGTGCTTCAGGATCTTTGGGAACCGCTTGGCAAACATGATCCCCGTGGTCGCCGCCGCCAGAATATCGGCCACCGGTTCAGCCACCCACACGGCAAAGACCTTGTCGGACAAAAAGTGGGGCAGAATGAAGATGAGGGGGATCAGCAGGATGACCTTCCGCAGCAGGGCCAGAAACAGGGAGATCTTGGCCTGGCCCAGGGCCACAAAGGTCTGCTGACAGGAGGACTGGATGCCGAACATGAAGATCCCCGCAAAGTAGACCCGCAGGGTCCGGCGGGCCACATCCACCAACTCGGGCTTATTGTTGAAGATGGAGATAAATATGTCGGGCCACAGCTCCACCAGAAGCCAAATGACCACCGTACAGGTAATACAGCTCAGCAGCAGCAGCCGGAATGCCTTCTTTACCCGGTCAAAATTTCCCGCCCCGTAATTAAAGCCGATAATGGGCTGGGCCCCTTGGGCCAGACCGTGGAGGGGCATGCCGCTCACCTGCATCACCGAGGAGGCGATGGTCATGGCCCCTACATACAGATCCCCGCCGTAGTTGCGCAGGGAGGAGTTGAAGGAGATGCTTACCAGACTTTCGGTGGACTGCATAATAAAGGGGGATACCCCGATCGCCACCACGGGCAGCAGAATGGAGCCCTTCAGCCGCAGATGCCGGACCTTCAGCTTCAGCAAGGTCTTTTTCCCCAGGAGGAAGGCCAGGACCCAGAGGGCGGACAGGGTCTGGGACAGGATGGTGGCCAAGGCGGCCCCCCGTACCCCCATGTGGAAGCCGAAAATGAGGATGGGGTCCAGAATAATGTTGCACGCCGCCCCAATGATCACGGTCATCATGGAGAAGGTGGCGAAGCCCTGGGTGGTAATAAAATTGTTGAGACCCAGGGAAAAAAGCACCGACACGGTGCCCCACAGGTAGATCTCCAGATAGCCGCTGGCATAGGGCAGGGTGTTTTCACTGGCCCCAAAAAGGAGCAGCAGAGGATCCCGGAAGATCTGAAACAGGGCGGTGGCGGCCACCGACATGACCAACAGCAGGGCGGTACAGCCCCCCAGGATGGCCTCTGCGCCGTCCGTATCTCCTGCCCCCATGCGGATGGCAGCCCGGGAACCGCCTCCGATCCCCGCCAGGGCGGAAAGGGCGGAGATGAAGATGATAATGGGGAAGGAGACTCCCAGCCCTGTCAGAGCCAGGTCCCCCACCCCCTCCATGTGACCGATGTACATCCGGTCTACGATATTGTAGAAGGCGTTGATGAGCTGGGCCACCACGGCGGGAATGGCCAGCTTCACCATCAGCCGCCCCACCGGGGCGGTACCAAGAGCGTTTTTGTCTTCCATCAGATGTCCTGCTTCCCTTCCAGAAAATAGGTGGCCTCCATATCCGCCACGCTAAGGGCGAAGGCGAGGGGGTATTGCTCCAGCGCCTGGCCGACCAGGCGGCTGTCCTCGCTGCCGGAGAAGCCCATGTGCCAGCGGATGGCCATGGCCTCCTGCCGGGTGAGCTTCATGTAACCGGAGATAATGTACACAGATTTTTCTCCGTGACCGTAAGGCATGGGGTCCTCATAAAAAAAGGACGGTACCTTTTCCCACTGTCCCGTCTGCTCGTTTTTTACATTCCGAGTTCCCGTTTTGTAGCACCCGATCTTGCACAGATCGTGGAGCAGGGCGGCGATCGCCGTGCTCTCGGGAGAGATCTCCAGCCCGTAGAGCTCCTGGACCCGCTCTCGGGCCAGATAATCCTTGAGACAGTGGTACACATTCAAACTGTGGTCGCACAGCCCCCCGGAATAGCAGCCGTGGAATTTGGCGGAGGCGGGACAGAGAAAAAAATCAGACTTATTTTCCAGGTAGTCCAGCAGGGCGTCGGAGCCCTCCCGGTGAATGTTTTCCCGGAATATCTCAATAAATTCGTCTTTTCCGCTCATTGGGTCATCTCCTTTTGTATTAGTATATCACGCCTGCCGGGCCAAAACAAGGTCCGCACCACCATTCCTGCTTCTCCATAGGATACCAAAGAGGTGATCCTATGGATTTTTTTTCCGCTGTGTGCGCGGGAGTTTTATTTGCCCTGGCCTGTAATTTGGATACGGTATTGGCGGCTATTGGCCAGGGCGCGGGGGGGCGAATGGGGGCCAGAGAGCTTTTGACCGTAGCCGCGGTGACCACGACGGTGACCTTCCTCTCTTTGACGCTGGGCTCGCTGGGAGCCGCTCTGCTTCCTGAGGGCTTGGCGGAGCGGCTGGGCGGACTGGCCCTTACCGCTTTGGGCCTTTGGTACGTATTGGATGCCCTTCGGGGGAAAAACTCAGCCCCCGGGGAGACAGACCACAGCTGGCTGGCCCTTTCCGCCGCCTTGGCGGTAAACAATGCCGGAGTGGGGGTGGCGGCTGGGGTCACGGGCCTGTCTCCGCTTCTGGCCTCCGGGTGCAATTTCGCGGTGACCATACTGTCGCTGCTTTTGGGGCGCCAGTTGGGAAAGAGCCTCTCCCGCTGGAGCGCTTTTGCCCTTCCGGTCTCAGGAACCATGCTGGTGGCTCTGGGCCTTTGGCAGATGGTGTGAGGAATGCGTTTCGGCCTTTCCCCGCAGGGCCCGGAAGCGCTTGCGAAAATTTGGACAGGAAAAAGGACGGGGCACCCCGTCCTTTTTCCTGTCAGGCCGCGTCCATGTGTTGCAGTTCGCTCTGGGCCTCGCTCATTGTGTCAGCCGAGAAGTAAAAGTGCCCAGTAGCGTCAAAAACCTCAACGTGGCCCCTCACATACCGCAGCTCGAACCGTTCTGTCATGTGGACCTCACTCCTTTCTTCTGTATTTTTATTCTACCAAAGCAAGTGTCCGATTATATGGACTTAAACGGGTGGGGTCAAGCCCTGCCCGTTAAGTCGTAAAAATATTTGACGGCATAGTCCGCCATCTGTTCCGGCGCCTCCTGAAAGCCGCCGCTCATCCAATCTACCAGCAGGCCGCTGAGCCCGTGGAGAAGAAAACGCCGGTCGACGCTGTCCCCTCCGGATGGGAGCCGCTGCTCAAAAAAGCGATACAGCTTGGCAGAAAAACCGGGGTCGGCATGGGAGGAGAGAAGCAGAAGCCAATCTTCCTTCTTTTCCGCCAGGACATGAAAGACCGATTGAAGAAAGGGTTCCGGTTCACGGACCTCCTCCGGGGGCTGGATCTGGGCCAACAGGTCGTTTTCCAGCTCAAACAAAACACTGTACTGATTTTCATAATGGCGATAAAAGGTGGCACGGTTGATCTCTGCCAGTCGGCAGACGTCGGCTACTGTGATCTTTTCAATGGCCTGCTCCTTAAGAAGGAAGAGGAACGACTGCCGTATCACCATTTTTGTGTAGCGTACTCTTCCGTCTATGGCAAAGCCCCTCCCAATGGGACACACGCGCCAAGTGTGCTCCCGCCGATTCCGTGCGGCAATTCCGCAGCTTCCTGTTCTTCCCTATTGTACTACACCAAGACATAAAATGCAACAACCGTTTAATAAATTTCAAATGTTGCAAATCGGCGCTTTGGGGGGTGAGGAATAGATGATTTTCAAAGAACTGCCTACAGTATATCATGAAAAAAATGGAATTGCAACATTCGTTTTAAAATTTTTAGATGTATTTTTTATTTCATAAGAAAGATAACAAATAAAGGATAAGTAAATTTCGAAAGAAAGAAAAGATACAAAAGAAAGTAAAACATCATATGTTTAAAAGTGGGCAAAAAAAGTTCCGTACAATGAAAACATTGTACGGAACTTTCAAAGAATGGTCAGAAAATCAACACAGCTTGGCTCCGGCGGGAATGGCGTCGTGGAGCATCAGCAGATTCAGGACTTCCTCCCCCTTCTCGGTATGGACGGCGGAAAGTAGCATTCCACAGCTGTCCAGCCCCATCATTTTCCGGGGAGGGAGGTTCACAATGGCCACCAGGGTCTTGCCCACCAGATCCTCGGGTTTATACCACTTGGCAATGCCGGAGAGGATCTGCCGGTCAACGCCTGTGCCGTCATCCAGGGTAAACCGGAGCAGTTTGTCCGACTTTTTTACATTTTCGCAGGCTTTTACCTTTACGGCCCGGAAATCGGATCTGCAAAAGGTGTCAAAGTCCACCGGCTCTTCCGTGAGAGGCTCGATCTCCAGCTGGGGGAGGGCCGCCCTTTTGGCCGCGGCGGAGATGGCCTCCAACTCGGCAAGCTCCTTCTCCGCGTCGATCCGGGGAAAAAGGTTTTCCCCCTTGACCACAGCGGTGTCCTCCGGCAGGGCGGCCCAAATGCCGGCGCTCTCCCAGGTGCGGCAGTCAGGACCCGCTCCGATCTGGGTGAAAAGCTTGTCCATGCTTTCCGGCATAAATGGAGTCAGAAGGATCCCACAGATCCGGGTGGCCTCCAGCAAGTGGTACAGAACGCTGGCAAGGCGGGGGCGGTCCTGGGGATCCTTGGCCAGGATCCAGGGCGCGTTTTCGTCAATATACTTATTCGCCCGCTGGATGACCTTAAAGATCTCCTCCAGGGCCTTGTGGGGGGCGTATTGCTCCATGGCCTGTTCATATCTGCTTCGCAGGCCGGTGGTCAGGGAGACCAGCTCGTCATCCCGTTCCTTCTCATAGCGGCGCTCCGCCGAAAGCGTACCGTCAAAATACTTTCCCACCATGGCGGTGGTGCGGCTGACCAGGTTGCCCAGGTCATTGGCCAAGTCAATATTGATGGTTTGGATCAGCAGCTCGTTGCTGAAGCTGCCGTCGGAGCCGAAGGGGAAGGTCCGCAGAAGGAAGAACCGGAGGGCGTCCACGCCGAACTTCTCAGAGAGGAGGTAAGGATCCACCACGTTGCCCTTGCTCTTGGACATCTTGCCCCCATCCAGCAGCAGCCAGCCGTGACCAAAGACCTTTTTGGGCAGGGGGAGGCCCATGCTCATAAGCATGGCGGGCCAGATGATGGTATGGAAACGGACGATCTCCTTGCCGATGATATGGACATCGGCAGGCCAGAAGGTATCCAAATCGTTATATTTGTCATTCATATAACCCAGAGCGGTCATATAGTTGAAAAGGGCGTCGATCCAAACATAGACCACGTGGCCTGGGTCAAAGTCCACGGGGATCCCCCAGGTGAAGGAGGTCCGGGAGACGCACAGATCCTCCAGACCGGGCTTAATGAAGTTGTTCACCATTTCGTTCACCCTGGAACGGGGCTCCAGAAAGCTGGTGTTTTCCAACAGGTCCTGAACCTGGTCCGCATACTTGGAGAGGCGGAAGAAGTAAGCCTCCTCCTCCGCGTCCTGGACCTCTCCGCCGCAGTCGGGGCATTTGCCGTCCTTGAGCTGGGACTCAGTCCAGAAGGACTCGCAGGGCTTGCAGTACTTGCCCACATATTTGCCCTTGTAGATATCCCCCTTGTCGTACATGGCTTTGAAGATCTTCTGAATGGCGGAGACGTGGTAATCGTCGGTGGTACGGATAAAACGGTCATAGCTGATGTTCATCAGCTTCCACAGGTCCAGAACGCCCCGTTCTCCCTCCACGATGTTGTCTACATACTGCTGGGGGGTGACCCCGGCGGCCTTGGCCTTATCCTCAATCTTCTGCCCGTGCTCATCGGTGCCGGTAAGGAACATGACGTCGTAGCCCTGGAGCCGCTTATACCGGGCGATGACGTCGGTGGCTACGGTGCAGTAGGCGTGGCCGATGTGGAGCTTGTCCGAGGGGTAATAGATGGGGGTAGTGATATAAAATTTTTCAGGCATTTTCGTCAGCCTCCGTTTCAGCTTTTGCCGGAGCTTTCCCTACCGGCGGATGATTTAGAATAAGAGCGGCGTGGACGGTGAGGTAAAGGACGGCGAAGAGATATCGAAAAGCATCGGCCAGCGAGTGGCCGTCCGCCAGTGTGACCAGAGAAAAGTAAGCTCCCGCAAGGCAGAAAAAGACGGTTTGCCGGGGCTTTCCGTTGCCAAAGGAATGGCCCGCGATGAAATAGAGCCCCAGGAGCGACGCGACAATGGCAAGTACCTCATAGAGGTAATCCTGGACCACGGGATCGGCGGCCCGGAGCTGATAGGTGGAGATGAGCCAAACGCAGTAGAGGAAGCAGGGTTCCAGAGCGGCGGCGTTTTCCCTGCGGGTATCTCCCCGGAACAGGGCCCGGGCCCAGAAAAAAATACAGGGCAGAGCGCCGATGCTGAGGGCGATCCGGAGGGGAGGAAGGGCCGCGGAGGCCGCCCGGGAAAAGGGGGTCTCCCCCTCAAGGAAAAACGCGCCGTTGACCACGTAAGTGACGATCTCCGCTCCGGCCCCGGCCAAAAGGAGCATAGCGGCCAGGATAAGGGCGGTTATGGCCAGGGGAGCTTCCTTCCCGGCGGAAAAGGCGAGCTCCCAGGGAAGCTGTTGTTCCTCCCGCCAGGAGAGGAACAACAAAAGCAGCAGGAGGAGCGCGGAAAATCCCGCCACCGCAAGGGCGGAGGGCGCATGGGGAAGAGCCAGCCCGGTGTCCGCCTCAAAGCCGGAACTCAGCTGCCATTTTCGCAGGATAAAACCCGCCGCGCCGCCTGACAGGGTCAGCGCCGGCAGGAGGATGTGTTTTCGCATAAAGTCAGATCCTCTCTATAGTGAGGTGGATAACTAATATAGTATACCACAGGATTTTCCTTTTGAAAACCCTAAAAGGGAGGCGCCGACCCGGGTTTGGGTTTTCCAGGATCGGGGAAGGCGTGATGGGCAGGGCGCTGAATAAAAAGCTGGACAACGCCAAGGGGGACAGATCGTTTGAGATGTTTATGGCCATGATCATCGCCATCAGTGCCTATAATGTGTGGCACTGCTCCGCATGGTAAGCCTGCCGGGCGTCGACTGCGAGGGGAAAGCCCCCATCGGAGGTTTTCTCTTCTATGACATTGCGCCCTCTCCACGGGTGGGGATGTAAGCGCCCTTGGAGGCGGTGGAGACATTTTTTCGATATTGGTATAGACAGCCGGCGGCGGGACTGGGGGCCCTTCGTTCCTCCTGGGTCCGCCGCTGTTCCAGGTCCGCTTCTGCCTGAAGGGTCCCCCCCAGCACATCCACCGTGATGAGGTCCCCGTTTCGCAGATAGGCGATGGGGCCGTCATCCAGGGCCTCGGGACAGATGTGGCCCACGAAGCAGCCGTTATTGGAGCCGGAGAAGCGGCCGTCGGTGATCACACAGACCTTGCTGCCCAGCCCCATACCCACCAGGACCTTCATGATCTTATACATTTCGGGCATTCCGGGGCCCCCCTTGGGTCCCTCGTTCCGGATCACCAGGACCTCCCCCTCCTTCACCTGGCCTGCCCGGACTCCTTCCAGGGCCTCCCGCTCACTTTCGTACACCCGGGCAGGACCCTGGAAGCGAAGAGCTTTTTCCGGAATAGCCGAGGGCTTGGTCACGGCGCCGTCGGGAGCCAGATTGCCCCGAAGTACCGCAATGCCGCCCCGCTGATGGACCGGGTGGGACAGGTCCCGGATCACATCCCGGCTCCGGTTTTTAAGGCCCTCGATGTTTTCCCGGAAGGTCCGACCGGTACAGGTGATCCCCTCCAGCTCCAGGAGGGAGGACAGTTCCTTCATGACGGCGGGGACGCCTCCGGCCTCATAGAAGTCAAGGAGGGTGTACTGTCCCGCCGGGATCAGGGGGACCAGGTGGGGGACCGACATGCTGAGACGGCCGAACGTGAAGATGTCCAGCTCTACCCCCGCCTCGTAAGCGATGGCCAGCAGATGGAGCACCGCGTTGGTAGACCCGCCGATGGCGGAATTGACTTTGATAGCGTTGGTAAGGGCGGCCTTGGTGACCACGTCCCGGATCCGGATATCCCGCCGCACCAGCTCCATGACGGCCAGACCGCTCTCAAAGGCCACGCTCTGCCGGCGGCTGTATACCGCGGGAATGGCCGCCGAGCCGGGCAGGGAAAGACCCAGGACCTCGGCCAGACAGCACATGGTATTGGCGGTGCCCAGCATGGCGCAGGAGCCGATGGTGGGCACCGCATTATTTTCGATCCAGTCAAATTCCTCCTGGGAGATGGCCCCGCTTTTCAGGGTCCCCTCGGATTGCTGGATGATGGAGTGGTCGATGTACTCCCCTCCATAAGGGTTATTCTCCTTCATCCGCCCGGGCAGGGTGGGGCCGCCGTTGACAAAGACGGTGGGCAGATTTACCCGGAGGGCGCCCAGGATCATACCGGGGACGATCTTGTCACAAGAACCAAGAAGCACCAGACCGTCCAGACGGTGGGCCTCCACCATCACTTCGATATCGTCGGCGATCATCTCCCGGCCGGGGAGGATATACTGCATTCCCTTGTGGCTCATAGCCACCCCGTCGCAGGCCCCGATGGTGCCGAATTCTACGGGGGTTCCCCCGGCGGCGTAGATCCCCTCCTTCACCCGCTGGGTCAGCTGCTTAAGAACCATATGGCCCGGACAGACCGTATTGTAGGAATTCACTACGGCGATAATGGGTCTTTTCAGTTCCTCCTCGCTAAAGCCGGAGGATTTGTAGAGGGCTCTCACGTTTGCCCATTCGGGACCCTGCAAAATGTCTCTGCTCCTGGTCATGTGTTCTGCTCCTTCCTTTCCTGTGGCCTCAGGCCAGACGCCCGGTGATCCTATGTTTAACTTACCAAAAACAAAAGAGATAGTCAAGGGCGCGCCCCGGAGCGGCGGGAGGGCGCTTTGGGCGAGGCTGTCCGTAGGGGAGGAAATTGGTTTTCCAAAAGGGCCTCCGGACAAAGCATTGTCCGGAGGCCCTTCTTAAAAAGCCGTCTTCGTATTTGAGGTCGGCGGCATTGCCGCCGCGGGGAAGTCCCGCTCAAATGACGTGGTATTCCCTTAACAGTTTTTCAATGTCGGTCCCTTCGATTTTTCTCAACACCTCATGAAGGACGATCTTTTCTTTTAGTCCCAATTCCATTTCGGTGATGGGCTTGCCGTCCCGGAGCTTTACCGTGGCGTCCAGCAGATCCCGTATGTCATAGGTGCTGCCCCAGACCTCGGGAACGCCCCGGTCGATATCCAGCAGGGCGTAGACCGCCTCCATGCCGGTACGCATGGAGTATTCGGTGGTAAAGATGGTGTCCCGGGCGATCTCGGCAAACTGGCCCAGGAAGGCGAAGTTCACGGCCCCATCGGGGACTACCTTGGGACGGTCAAAATCGGTGCGGGGCATGAAGAAGGCGTCGATGTAGGGCATCATAACGGGCACGGTGTTGGCGCTGTGCCCGGCCAGGTCCTCGATCTGGTCTTCAGGTACGCCCAGATGATAGAGCCACTCCATGCAAATCTCCTTGCCGGTGCACTCCCGCATGGGCTTTTTGATGTAGTCGCCGGGGCGGTCGGTGAAGAGAGAGTAGACCCACACCAGACAGTGGCCCTTGGGCTGGTCCCGGAACTGGGGCTGGCGGTTGATGGTCCAGCTCAGGAGCCAGGAGGAGTCCTTGACGGTGACGATGCCGCCGGTGACCACCCCGCCGGAGAAGGGATCCCGCTTGCAGATGTTTTTGATGTAGGGGATGATCCGCCCATCCAGAGTCTCCACCGTGGCGGACATCCAGTTGGTCTGCTCCGGGTCGGAGCAGAACTTGTCGGGGTTGCCGAAGGAGGGATCCTGGGCGGCGATTTTCCGCCACATGTCCCAGCCGCCGCCGGGCTTCAGCTCGGTGTTGTAGGCGGCGGGAGTATTCTGGCTGCCCATGGAGGAGTTCTCCACGCAGCCGCCGTTGGTGATGAACACCAGGTCGTTCTCCGTCAGGTCCACGGACTCGCTTTTCCCATCCCGGACCAGGTCGATGCGCTTGGCCAGCTTCCTGTCTCCGGAGCAGTCAAAGATCACGTTCTCCACCTTCACGTTGTAGTGAAACTGGACGTTGTGGCTCTCCAGATACTTGACCATGGGCAGGATCATGGACTCATACTGGTTATACTTGGTGAACCGGAGGGCCTTGAAGTCGGGAAGACCGCCGATGTGGTGGATGAAGCGCTTGATGTACCGCTTCATCTCCAGGGCGGAGTGCCAGTTCTCAAAGGCAAACATGGTCCGCCAGTAAAGCCAGAAGTTGGAGTTGAGGACCTCGTCATCGAAGTAGTCGGTGATGCGCTTGTCGTAAAGGTCCTCGTCGGGGGTGAAGAAGAGCTTCATGATCTGCATGGCCGCCTTGTCGGACACGGCGAACTTGCCGTCGGTGTGGGCATCCTGGCCCCGGTTCTCGGTGGCCCGGCAGAGGGAGTAGTTGGGGTCCCGCTTGTTGAGCCAGTAGTACTCGTCCAGAACGCTGACCCCCTCGGTCTCGATGGAGGGGATGGAGTGGAACAGGTCCCACATGACCTCGAAGTGGTTGTCCATCTCCCGGCCGCCCCGCATGACATAGCCGATCTTCTCAAACCGCCAGCCGTCACAGGCGCCGCCGGGGATGGGGTCCTTCTCAAAAATGTGGATGTGCTCGCCTTTCATCTGGCCGTCCCGCACCAGGTAGCAGGCGGCGGTGAGGGCGGCAAGACCGGTGCCGATAATATAGGCCGACTTGTGGTCCACCCCCTCCGGCTTTAGGGGACGGGCAAAGGCTTCGTAGGTTCCGCTGGCGTAATACATTGTGAATCCCTCCAAAAAATTTTATTTTCCGTTTGGTGATCCCTATGATAGACAAAAAGAAACTTTTTTACAATAAACACTCTCCCCCCTGTGATGAAATTTTCATCACAGGGGGGAGAGTGTTGAAAGTTTTATCAAATGGCCGGATCTGATAAAAGAGCGTCACTCCGCAGCCGCTCCAGGGCGGCAGTGATGTTGCCGTGGAGGACCAGGGAGAGCCGGGCGATGATGGCCTGGGGGTCCGTCTTCATATCCGCGCGGATCCAGTCCAGCATGACGCCTACAAAGGCATACTTGTAGAGGTGGGCGATAAACTCCTTGTCCTCCTGACTTACGGACAAACCGGCTGCCTTCTCCTCTACCACGTTGATGAGGAGGTGGTAGGTCACATCGTAAAGGTAGGTCTCCACCTGCTCCCGGCTTACCGAATGGTAGACGTTCATGATAAAGGGCCTGTTGCTCTGGACGGCCTGAAATATCTGGAGGAATCCCTCCTGCCAGGTGTCGTAGGTCTTTTTGCCCCCCAGCGCCTGCCGGGCGTCCTCTACACAGGACCACTCCACCAGATCGTAGATATCCTTAAAGTGGTAGTAGAAGGTCATGCGGTTTACGCCGCAGTCCTCGGTGATGTCGCTGATGGTGATCTTGTTCAAAGGCTTTTGGAGAAGGAGATGCTTCAAAGACGCCTCCAGAGCGTGCTTGGTGATCTCGGACATAGGGGGAGCTCCTTCCTTATGATTCTATGTCTACAATGCGCAGATAGCGGCGAAGGGGGGATTCTCCGTCATGGCTTTCCCCCGGGAAGGCGGCAGACATGGCGGCGGCTCTGGTAATACGGGTCAGGCCGGCCTGGGATAAAAGAGCGGTCAGGGCTTCCCGACTTTCGGGAGAGCAGATAAGGCCCGCCGTCTGCAGGCGCCCCTTTTGACGGCGGAGGGTGGACAGCAGTTCCTCCTGGGGGAGCAGCTTTACCAGAACATTGCCCTCCATGGGGGAGAGCTCTAGTTCCCTGTCGGGGCGGAGGATCACGGAACAGCCTTTGCTGGGGTACAGGACCTCCCCCTTGGCCCGGCCCTCTATGATGCGTTCCAAAAGAGCGGTCTGGCCGCTGAGGACGGCCTGGGCTCCCGCTCCCCGGCCGGGCCGGAGGGAGGCGGCCTTTTCCAGGTAGGGGAGGAGATCTCTGCAAAAAGCCTTGCCCTCCTCCCAACGGTCGGTATTCAAAAAAATGACCTGACAGGAGGAGCAGAGGCGCTGGCCGGTCTCGATAATGTGGGCTGCCAGACTGGAAAGCTCAGACGATTTATCCTCATAACCGGAGACATAGGCAAAGCTCAGCCGGTGGCCCCATTCGATGAGCTTACACCCGGCGGGGGCCAGAGAGCGGGCCGCCAAAATGGCCCTGTCGCTGCCCCAGGTCACCAGACCGTCTGCCAGGGCGGCCAGGGCCTTCAGATCTCCCTGCTCCTTGGAGGGCAGGTCGAAGGCGTAGAGGTAGGGGGCCAGCCGGGGCTCCTGCTCCACCAGCAGGCGGAGGGCTGCCAGGGACAGGCCCTTGTCCCCGTGGGGCAGCTTGAGAAGGTTCACGTTACCTGTGAGCAGCCCCTCCAGCGCAGTATAGACCGGAAGGCCCGGCATATTGCCGGGGGCAATGTGGAGAAGGGTCCCCAGGGGCAGGACCCGGGCGGTGGTCCTGGGGAAGGGCCTGTCCCCAAATGGATCGGGGCCCAGCTCGGCGGCCAGCTTGGCCTCGATGGTCTCCCGGGAGAGGAGGGGGAGAAGGTCGTCCAAGGTCACGTTTGCGGGAAGGAATTGGGCCAGGAGCTGGTCAAACTCTCCCCCCGCCAGCCGCTTTCCCAAAGCGTCCACGGCGGCGATGACGGTCTCGGCCTCCAGGCGCGGACCCATCCGAACCTCATTGACAGCGGTCTCCAGATCGGCGATGACCTCTCTCCGCCGGCTGTCCGGCAGCAATTTTCCGTTGGCGAAGATCAAAAGGCGTCCCCCTTTCCTAAGAGCTCGGCGGCCCCTGCGGCACAGGTCTGGATGTCGCGCATCCCCACCCGCCCCAAAATGGTGAGATAGGGGCTTTGAATGCCGCAGCCACATTTGTCGCCGGGGGTCAGATAGCCCAGATCGTCGGTCATGACGCTGAGGGTGGGGGTGGCGGTCATCAGAGGGGAGATGAGGTTTACCAGCCCCACCTGGCCCGTGGGGAGGGACTCCAGGGTGTCCGGGTCCCGGATGATGACCCTGCCGTAAATGGGAATATGAAAATGATGTTTTTCGCAGGTGTTGTAAAAAACGGGGTGCTCCACCGCTCCGAAGAGCTCATTGATATTCCCCTCAGGGATCCCCAATACGGACTTTACCAAGGCGTAAAGGGTCTTTTTGTCCACCTCCTGGTCCGCGTGCTGCTTCCAGCCTCCCGCCAAAATGATGCGGGAACCCTTGGGCAGCGTGATCCTTAGCCCCAGCTCCTCCATGCGCTGAAGGCCGAACCAGAGATAGGAGGGGAAGCCGATGACCCGGGTGGGAAAGGAGGAGCGCTCCAGCTTTCTCAGTGCCTCCGCCACTGCGTCCAGGTCGGGGACGTAGGCCCCGTCCACCAGATTGAGGGCGTAGGTGCGGCTCAGGGGCGGGGAGAAGTGGGTGAGACCGAACATGGTCCGGGTGACCCCGGTGTGGTTAGACTTATGGGGCTTATAGCCCAGGATAACGCAGTGGGCGGGCTTGGGGGAGACCAGATGGTGGCGGAAACCCAGATTTACCACCATGGGGGCCTCGGCCAGGATACAGCCCCAGTCGAAGCCGATCCGGCTGTATTTCCCGCTGGTGCCCGAGGAGGTGACCTTCATGGCCATCCGCCACTGGGGCATGGAGAAGAGGGCCTTCCGCTTAAAAAAGAGGGTGGGGATCACGGGGATGGCGCTGAGATCCTCTATGGTTTGAAGTCGGTCCGGGGAAAAGCCTAGATGGCGGCAGATGGCGGCGTAGCCGGGACAGTGCTTGATGTGGTAGGCGCAGTTATCCCGGCAGGCCCGGACAAAAGCCTTGTCTGAGCCGAGCAGATCGTAGGTCTTGGGCCGCCAGAACAGCCGTTGACGTGAGAGCATGGTCCTCCCCCCTTTTTAGAGGAATTATATCACAAAGGTGGAAAAAATGCACGCTGAAGGAGTCCCTTTCCGGCCAGGACTTTGGTGTGGCCGGGGTCCTGTCGGGCCGCTGCCGAAAAACGGAGAGAAAACGAAAAAGGTGAGACCTGATAACACTTTTTCGGACGGGACAAAGAGACTGTATAATGTTATACTTTTCACAAGAGGGCGGGGGAATATTTTCCATCCCCGCCCAGAATGGAAAAGGAGAGATCATGTCATGAAAAAACGCATTACCGCCCTTGCGCTGGCCGTTTTCATGGTCCTGGGTACGGTGGCCGTGGCCGCCGGGACAGAGAAGACCATCTCTGTCACCCCCATGGACATGACCATCAACGGTCAGAGCGTCACCCCTCAGAAGTCTGACGGCACCGCCGCCGAGGTATTTTCCTACGACGGCGCCACCTATGTGCCCCTTCGCTACCTCAGCGAGCTGCTGGGGATCCAGGTGGAGTGGGACAAGAATGCCCCCAATATCGCCAAGCTGGTCATGGATAAGGTGACCTATACCGCCTCCAAGCTGGGCGTCAACGGCCAGGTCCAGGTCCAGGTCACCCTGGAGGGCGACAAGATCGCCGATGTGAAGGTCGTCAAGAGCCAGGAGACGCCGGGCATCGGCGCGCCTCTGTATGACGGAAAGGCCGAGGGCTCCATTCCCGCTGTGGTGATCCCTGAGGCCATTGTGGCGAACCAGAGCGTGAATGTGGACAGCGTCACCGGCGCCACCATCACCAGCTACGCCATCAAGTCCGCCGTGGAGGACTGCCTGAAGCAGGCCGGGCTTGATGTGAGCAAGTATAAGACCCCCGCCGCCAAGAAGGCCCCTGAGGCCGTTGTCAAGGACGCCGACGTCATCGTGGTGGGCGGCGGCGGAGCCGGTCTGGCCGCCGCAATCTCCGCGGCCCAGAATGGGGCGAAGGTCATCGTGGTGGAGAAGAACGGCGCTGTGGGCGGCGATACCCTGGTCTGCGGCGGCATCTACAACAACCCCGACCCCGAGCGGCAGAGCAAGGTCACCATGACCGATTCCGTAAAGAGCACCATCAAGACCGCCCTGGCGGCCAAGCCCGTCAGCGACGAGCACAAGGCACTGATGGACACTGTCCAGAAGGAGTGGGACGAGTACAAGAAGTCCGGCCGCACCGACCTTTTTGACAGCGTGGCATGGTATACCCTTCAAACTTACAACGGCGGCGACAATGTGGCCGATCTGGGCCTTGTGAAGGTCCTCACCGAGAATGCCGTGGCAGGGTTTGACTGGGTCCAGGATCTGGGAATGGAGTTCCTTGGCCCCATCGGCCAGGGCGCCGGTTCCCTGTGGCAGCGGACCCACTCCTCCGTCATGAAGATGGGCACGGGATTTATCTACACTTATGTGGATAACATTGCCAAGAATAAGGACATTGAGATCATTACCTCCGCTACCGCCACCGAGCTGGTGACCGAGAACGGCGCTGTGGTAGGCGTGAAGGCTACCGGCGTCAACGGCGACAGCTATACCCTCAGCGCCAAAAAGGGCGTCGTTCTGGCGACCGGCGGTTTTGCCGCCAACGGCAAGATGGTCCAGGAGTACAATACCACCGGAAAATGGCCCGATCTGAGCAAGGTCATGACTACCAACCGCAGCGGCTGTTCCCAGGGCGAGGGCATCACCATGGCCAAGGCTGTGGGCGCCGACCTGGTGGATATGGATCAGATCCAACTGCTCCAGTTGGGCAACGTGAAGGACGGTTCCATGACCAAGTATCCCTTCCGGGTGCTGAGCAACACCGACCAGGAGCTGTGCGTCAATAAAGAGGGCAAGCGCTTTGTCCGCGAAGACGGGCGCCGGGATGAGATCTGCACCGCCTTGCTGGAGCAGACCGACTCCACCTGGTTCTTCATCGAGTCCGCCGACGGCGACTACACCGATGTGAAGACTGCGGTCACCGCTGATGGCTTTACCTTCCAGCAGATGGAAGAAGAGGGCTATATTTACATTGCCGACACCATTGAGGAGCTGGCGGAAAAGATCGGCTGTGACCCCGCCACCCTGAAAGCCACTGTGGAGGAGTTCAACAAGTCTGTGGACGGCGCACCTGATCCCTTTGGTCGTACCCTGTTCTCCACCAAGCTGCTCACCGGTCCCTTTGTGGCCACTCCCCGCCAGCCTTGTGTCCACCACACCATGGGCGGCGTGAAGATCAACGAAAAGTGCCAGGTCATCGGCACCGACGGCAAGGTCATTCAAGGCCTGGTGGCCGCCGGGGAGATCACCGGCGGCGTCCACGGCGGCAACCGACTGGGCGGCAACGCCGTGGTGGATACTGTGGTCTTCGGCAAGCTGGCCGGCGAGACCATCTCTAAATAAGCGTTTCTCTCCTTTGAAAACAAGGCCGCAGAGGGGGCATTTACCTCTGCGGCCTGTTTTCATTCTTTACAAGCGCGGCCTGAATTTGTTATAATAGTGACAAAGTTAGAATGAGGGAGACCAATATGGATACCAAACAGCTCACCACCTTTGTGACACTGGCGGAGGTAAACAACTATATTAAGGCCGCCGACCGGCTGAACTACGCGCCCTCCACCCTGGCCAAGCACATCCGCAGCCTGGAGGAGGAGCTGGGGGTCAAGCTGGTGGAGTACCGGGAGAGCAAGATCCTTTTGACCTCTGACGGGCAGCGGTTTCATGGCTATGCCACCAGGATGCTGGATACCTATTGGGACGCGGCGGAGGAATTTTCCAGTCTGGGTGGGATCCGCGGCGTGATCCACATCGCGGGGGGAGAACCCATTGTGGGCTTTAGCCTGGCCCGACTGTTTCTGGATTTCTCCACCCAGTACCCGGAGGTTTCCGTCAATGTGCAGACCACCTGCTGTGCCCGGGTGCCCGCCTGGATCAGGGGCCACGAAGTGGACATGGGGTACATCCATGAGATGGAGCCGATCAAAAATGATGCTTACATCAGCGTACCCTTGTTCAGCGAGCCCATTTGCTTTTTGACCACGCCGAAAAACCCGCTGGCCAAAAAGGCCGGCATATTTTACCGGGACTTTAAAGGACAGAAATTTGCCTTTACCTATGATAACTGCTGCTTTACTGCGGCCTTTCGGGATCGGATGCGGAAGGAGGGGGCGACCCCTGCCTCAGAGCTGTTTTTGGGCAGCGTGTCGGCGGTGACGCGAAGTGTTTTTCAGGACGACCGCATCGCACTGATCCCTTACTCCGCCGTGCCCCATCTGCGGGCGGAGGGGCTGGTTTGTCTGGATTGGAGGGATGAGCCCATTCGCCCCTGGGTCCAGATCCTGTACGATCGGAACCGGCGGCTGAACCCGGCGGAAAAGGAGCTGATCCGTCAGGCCCAGCGGTTTGCGGAAGACCTGATAGGGGCGGATGAGGAGAGTCAGCTCTATGCGTAGGGAGAAGATAAGGCATTGTTTATGAAGGATGGCGTCGTATCTGTATAGACGGGACGTCTTGGTCCGCCTTGCTGCTGCCTATGCTAAATTTCCATGGATCCTATCCGAAAAAAGTGGCCCACCGGCTTAGTCGGTGGGCCACTTTTTATCTTACAAAAGTGGGTGGAGTACCATTAGAAACAATCCAAGGAGAAGGACGTAAGCGCCGATTTGGAGATTTGCGGCCAGAATGGAAATGGAATAGCAGGAAATAAGGCTAAAGTAGAAAATACATAGCAGGGTAAACAAAAGCATACTGATAACATTTGGAAGGAAGTTAAGATCCAGACCATATAGGGCAGCCATTATTATTAGGTTACACAAGGCCACACGGCCATGTGTGGCCTAATTTTTTTATCGTTTGGGGGTGAGGACGTGGCCGATTATGCTTTTAGGACCCTGGAGGACCGCCAGAAAATCGAAAGACTGTGGGAGGACGGGCGGACGCCGAAAGAAATTTCCGAAACCACGGGCGTGTCTGTTCATGTGGTCTACAAGGAACTGACCAGGGGACAGGACGGGACCCGCCTGCCGGATCGGCGCCTGCGGTACAGTGCGGACGTGGCCCAGCGCCGGGTGCAGGCGTCACTGGAGCGGCGGGGCAAGCGGGCCGGACAGCCCACCGACAACAGCCAGACGGTGGAGGCCGCCGGCAGATAGGAGGACGCCATGGCAAAGCAAAAGGAAATCAAGTTCCAGGACCTGCAGGCGGCCTATGACGCGGAGGACGCGGCCAAGGAACAGGCCGCCATCCGGGAAGTGACCGAGCGGGCCAAGAAGTTCCACGCCCGCCTGGACGCCATGGGGCTGAAATACCGGGACCTGCTGGAATTGGAGGTCCTGGCGCACAGCCTGGGCGACATGGGCCACAATATCCTGCTGGGGTATGAGCGCGGGGAGGGGTGGCCAAGTGGGACCTGAAAGCAACAGCGGCCACATGGTGGCCTATCTTGACGGCAAACCCATTGAAATCAAGGGACCGCTGCCAGAGTTCACTATTGAAGATATTTCAGAGGACGCAAGGACCGCCAAGAAAGCCCTGGAGGCGTGGGAGGACATTTGCATAACAATGGAAGTGGTGGGCGACGGATTAAGAGACTTTTTAGACAAAACGGAATTGCGTATTGCCGTTTGTTTGGCCGGCTGCTATAAGTCCACAAAGGCTATGGCCCACCGCTACCTCCACACAAAGAAAAAGAGGACCCGAAAAAAATACGAAAAGAGGATCCGGGCGTGGTTTCGGGAGGTGTTCCGGTAAATGTTCAGACTGAAAGCCAACAAAACCAGCCTTTACAAGCTGGTGGGCGAATTTGAGGACCTGCCGCCCATGCGCCGGGTGACAATCACCAAGGCATACCGGACGCCGGACTGGTGGCTAAAATGGACAGACGCGGACGGCCTGCTGTGCGTGGCGTTTTTCTCCACCTGCATGGGAAAGGCCCTGCTGTCCATCGACAAAAAGGAGTTTTGCGGGCCGCAGGTTTCCCGCGTGGTCCATGACCTGGACACCAAGGACCTGCTGGAGCGGGGCATGGTGGAGAAGTTCACCACGGCGGCGGAGAGGGGGGCTGCCTGTGGCGCGGTGTAAATTTTGCGGCCAGGAAATCGACTGGATCACCAGCATGGAGGGCAAGCAGGTCCCCGTGGACCCGGATCCCGTTTTCGTGATCGAGGACGGCAGCCCGGAGGCGTTCCTGGACGATATGGGCGCAACCATCACCGGGCGGCAGGCCAAGCCGGAGGAGGAGAGCCGGGACCTCCCCGTGGCCTTTGTACTCCACCGGCGGACCTGTCCGTGGGCGGACAAGCCCACACAGCGGCGGGTGGAAAGGGGTGGCAGCTATGGCGGACTTTCTCCCGCTACCTGATCGGCGGTACAGCGTGATCTATGCGGATCCGCCGTGGGC
>CANPTT010000027.1 GCA_947577065.1 uncultured Pseudoflavonifractor sp. | reverse complement strand
CGGTGCAGCCCCAGAACGCCTGCCCCTCAATGGTGGTCACGGTGTCGGGGATGGTAATGTTCTTCAAGCCGGTGCAGTCCTGGAACGCGGCAAAACCAATGCTGGGAACACCCCGTTCGATGGTGACACTCTCCAGCTCGGCACATCCGTAAAACGCCGCTTCCATTTCGGTAACACTGCCGGGGATGGTGATGCTTTTCAGGCTGGTACAGCCAGCGAACGCCTCCTGCCAGATCTTGGTCACGCCATCGGAAATGGTGACGCTCTCCAGGCTGGTGCAGTCCTTGAACAGAATACTTGAGATCTCGCTCACGCTGCCGGGGATGGTGATGCTCTTTAAGCTGGTACAGCCGTAGAACACCCCACCTGCAATGGTGGTCACGCTGTTGGGGATGTCCACATTCTCCAGATTGGTGCAGCCCTCGAAGGCGTTACCGTCGATCGTGGTCACCCCGTTGGGGATGGTCACGCTCTTTAAGTCGGTGCAGCCCTTGAAGGCGCTTCTTGACACCTCGGTCGCATAGGAGGGGATGGTCACGTTGGCGGGACACTGAAACCCCGAGCGGAAGGCTGCCGAAACGATGATGTTTTTCTCATACCCTCTGGCAACATACATTTGGTACACGCCATCGTAGAAGCAAATTGCGCTGTATGAGCTTGCGCGCTCATATGGATCAAGATCCCAGCTGTGGTCCGGGTCTACTTTGTTCCATGCTTCGGTGGCGTCGAAGAAGACCCACCTCCCGTCCAGAAGGGCGGCGTTCCTGGCGTGGCCCATGCTGGTGTAGCACGTGAGCTTGGCCACCGGGATGCCCGCGATGGTGCCCATGAGCCAGCACAGGTTGGAGTAGCCTTCGCAGATGCCCAGCCGCTTGGTATAGACGCTGTAGGGATCGCCGGCCTCCCACAGCCGTTTTCTCTGCTCCTGGGTCAGATCGGAAAATCTCTTCCCCCAGAGCGTGTTGTCTTCGTGACCATAATTTATGTTCTGGTACACCCATTCAAAGATGGCCTTCATCTTCTGGGTGTCGGTGGTCTTGCCGGCGGTAAGGCTGTCGGTGAGCTCCACGATCTCCTGGAGCGTGTTCTCATCGGTCCACTTGACAAGGTTGCCTCCCCCGGCGGGGTGGCTGTAAAGATCCGCCTGTTCCAGCGTGGTGGGGCGGGCGGGCCGGTCCAGCTTTTCGGGCAGCATAGAAAGTATCTCATACTCGGGCAGATCGCTCCTATCGTCCTTGGCGGCGGACGCCGGGGCCGCCAGGCCCAGGGTCATCACAAGGGCCAGGAAAAGGGACAGAACTCTTTTTTTCATGGGTGTGTCCTCCTTTTTCTTTCCCGTCTATGAAAGGCTGGTGGCCGCAGAGCCGGAAAGCTCGTCCTTGATGGCCGGTGATGTCGATCGTGGCGCAGGATGCCGGCCGCCCTTCGTGGATGCCTGATGGGCCGCCTCCGGCAGCGGGGCCTTTTCCTCCGCCGTCACCGGCGCCCCGGTGAAGCCTCATACAAACTTGCGGGCAAGCAGACTTTTCATGACGGGGTCTATATTCTTTTCCTCTTCTCTGATTCTGTTCCGGGGCAGATATCTCCGCCCCTTCACCTCCCCTTTGTTTTACCACAATTTCCCAGAATTTGCAAACCGTTTTAACAAGGGGGCGGTTCTGCAGTATAACCCCAACCCGGTGACGGACTGGAAGAGCTTTCTGCGGGAGACGGCCCTGTGAAAAACGGCCTATGAGGCGGCGGGGCTGAGCCGATTGCTGACCAATGCGAAGCTGGGGACGGTGATTGGGGATGTGGTGAAGAATGCGGACACCCTTTTGAACGATCGGAGCCTTGTGGACTTTCTCAGCCGCAAGGGTGGTCTGAAGCTGATAAAGGGTATGAGCCCGGCAGAGAAGCAGCGCGCTGCGGATGAAAAAAACCCCCCCCGCGCCGGGAAGCGCAAATTTTTTTTTTTGCGCCACAAGGGGACACCCGGACCAGCCACCAAACAGATCCCCCCCCCCCGGGGGGTGTTTTATCTTTATTCGGGTGGCCGGCCCGCCCTCCCCCCCCGCCGCGCCGCAAAACCCCCCCCCCCCCCCGCTGCTTCTCGCCTATTTTTTGTGTCTGCCGAACAAGGGGTCAGCCGTTCCAGTCCACATCGTAGACCCGGGTCACGGTGAAGCCGGTGAGGGCGCCGGAGGAGATATCGAATATCAGGTCGTACTTGTATTCCAAGCCATAGTGCAGCCACATGACTTCGTTTCCGGTCCAATCGGGATACTTCTCCGCAGCTTTCTCCTGGGTCAGCTCGGTGACCGGGACGCCGTCGAAGGAGATCTTCTCAAGGACGCTGGTATCGTTCTCGGCCGCCATGTTTACCTCCAGTCTGGCGATGACCGCCTGCCCCAGGGGGACCGCTTCATCCTCCGTAGCCAGGGAGATGGAGAAGGACATGTTGTCCGTCACCTTGATACTGCCGCCGGTATAGTAAGAATTTGCCTCCAGCTCCGTGGTGGGATCGATGGTGATCCGCTGATAGTCCTCGTCCACCCAGGATACGTCCAGACCCTGGTCCAGCAGAGTCTGAAGGGTGGTCTCTCCCACCTTGATCTCCTTGCCGTTTATGCTGACGGGAAGCAGAACTTCCCCCTGCATCTCTTCCTGACCGTTCTCGCCGCCCTCTGGGGTGCAGGCGGATAAAAACAGCATGAGCAGCGTCAATGCCAGACAGAGAAGCGCACGGGCCTTTTTTTTGTTCATATTTTCAAGACACTCCTTTTTGCTCCGCGGTCATCAGAGGTTTTTTGTTCCGGAGCGTTTTTTGATTTTTGGTGGATCAAGTCCTATTTTACTCCGTTACGCGGCAGCTTTCAATGGCCTTTCCCCCACTGGGAGGGCGGGCCTTATTCCCGGATCTGGCCGGCGCCGTAGATCACGTATTTGGTAGAGGTCAGTTCCTCCAGACCCATGGGGCCTCTGGCATGGAGTTTTTGAGTGGAGATGCCGATCTCCGCCCCCAGGCCGAATTCAAAGCCGTCGGTAAAGCGGGTGGAGGCATTGACGTAGACCGCCGCGGCGTCCACTCCGTCCAGAAAGCGCTGGGCGGCGGTATAGCTTTCGGTAACGATGGCCTCAGAGTGACCGGTGCCGTGGGCGGCAATAAAGGCCATGGCCTCCTCCAGGTCGGCGACCACCTTTACCGCCAGCTGATAATCCCCGTACTCGCTGTCCCAGTCCTGAACGGTGGCGGGGACGGCTCTCTCCCCCAGAATGTCCAGGGCCTCGGGGTCGGCGTGGAGGACCACGCTCTTGGTCTTCAGGACCTCCCAGGCCATGGGCAGAAAACGCTCCGCCACGACCCGGTCTACCAGCACACACTCGGCGGCATTGCATACCGAGGGCCGGGAGCATTTGGCATTGTATAGGATGCGGACCGCCATGTCCAGATCGGCCTCCCCATGGACGTAGACGTGGCAGACCCCCTCCCCCGTACGGATCACGGGCACATGGGCTTTTGCCGCCACTGAGCGAATGAGTCCCGCGCCCCCACGGGGGATAAGAACGTCCAGGTATTCGGTCAGATCCATCATCTCCACGGCGCTTTCCCGGCTGACGTCCTCCACCAGGGCTACACAGTCCCTGGGCAGACCCGCCGATTCCAGAGCGTCCCGGAGGATGGTGATCACCGCCTTGTTGGAGCGAAAGGCCTCCTTGCCGCCCCGCAGGATGCAGGCGTTGCTCGCTTTCAGGCAGAGGGCGGCGGCGTCCACCGTCACGTTGGGCCGGGCCTCGTAAATAATGCCGACCACCCCCAGGGGCACCCGGCGCTGCTCCAGCTTCAGACCGTTGGGCCGCAGGGTGGTCTTGACCACCTGGCCCACCGGGTCGGGAAGGGCGGCCACCTGCCGCACACCCTCGGCAATGGCGGCGATCCGCTTTTCGTCCAGGGCCAGCCGGTCCAGAAGGGCCGCCCCCATGCCCTCCGCCCGGGCGGCGGCCAGGTCGGCGGCATTGGCCTCCAGCCACTCCCCCCGCCGGACCAGAAGGGCGTCCGCTATGGCGTTGAGGGCGGCGTTTTTCAACATTTCTCCGGTGACGGCCAGTTTTCGGGCGGCGCTCCTGGCCGCCAGG
The DNA here is from genome assembly GCA_947577065.1 of uncultured Pseudoflavonifractor sp. GTDB lineage: Bacteria > Bacillota > Clostridia > Oscillospirales > Oscillospiraceae > Vermiculatibacterium. The sequence continues at coordinate 21,401 of CANPTT010000027.1, read as the reverse complement.
CCTTGAAGCTCCAGAATCGTCATAGATTTCCCCTTTCCCCCACAAATCGGGTCCCTACATCCTTTCCCTCCACAATATCGTAGAGAGCGTTGAGGTCATTGGAGTTGGCGATGATCATGTCGATGCCGTGGGCCATGGAGCGCTTGGCGGCGGTGAGTTTGGTAGCCATACCCCCCGTGCCCCACTGGGTCCCGCCGCCTCCCCCCAGGGCCTCTATTTCCGGGGTAATATTTTCTACCCGATGAATAAGCTTGGCCTCTGGTTTTTTTCGGGGGTCGGCGTCAAAGAGACCGTCGATATCGGTGAGGAGGATCAGCAGGTCCGCCCTGCACAGCCCCGCCACAATGGCGGAGAGAGTGTCGTTATCGCCCAGGACCTTCTTCTGGCCCGTCTCGATCTCACTGGCGGAGACCGAGTCGTTCTCGTTCACCACCGGAATACAGCCCATCTCCAACAGGGCTTCAAAGGTACCGGAGAGATGCTCCGCTCGAGCGGGGTGGTCCACATCCTCGTCGGTAAGAAGGATCTGAGCCACATTTTGACCATATTCTCCAAAAAATTTGTCGTAAAGGTGCATCAGCTCACACTGGCCTACCGCGGCGGCGGCCTGCTTGAACCGAAGCTCCCGGGGCCGTTCCCGAAGCCCCAGCTTACCGGCGCCTACGCCAATGGCACCGGAGGACACCAAAATGACCTGATGGCCCATGTTTTTCAGATCGGAGAGAACCCGGGCCAGGGAGTCCATCTCCCGAAGGTTGACTCCGCCTCCCTGGCGGAGGAGGGTAGAGGTGCCTACCTTAATGACCAAACGCTGCTTGTCCATGGACCATCGTCCCCTTTGGCGATATATTTTTTTCATGATACCACATTTGACAAAAGAAGCAAGGAGAAAACAAAAAAAATTCTCCCTGCCCGAAGGATTTTGGGGAAAATGTACGAATCGGATGGCTGTGATGTGAAAGTTTTGACAAACGAAATAAAAACCTCACAAAAATTTCTAAATTCCTCCAATTTTGGTTGAAATTATCGGGGAAATGGGGTACAATACGCATTGCGAATGACAAAGCCTTGTGACACGGACATTTTCAGAGGAGGGGGAGTTCTCCATGATGAATATAGTCCTGGTGGAACCGGAGATCCACCCCAATACGGGAAATGTGGCCCGGACCTGTGCCGCCACAGGGCTCCGCCTGCACCTGGTGGAGCCGCTGGGCTTCGATATCAGTGACAAGGCCGTCAAGCGGGCGGGGCTGGACTACTGGCCGATGGTGGATCTTCACGTTTGGCACAGCCTGGAAGAGCTTTTTGAGACCGAGCAGCCGGAGGACATCTGGCTGGCTACCTCCAAAGGAGCCAAAAGCTATGTGGATCCCTCGGTCCAATTCCGGGATGGCTGCTGGCTCTTCTTTGGCAAGGAGACCGCGGGACTATCGGAGGAATTTCGCCTTGCCCATGCGGAGCGCTGTATCCGCATCCCGATCCGGGAGACAGCCCGGTGTCTGAACCTGTCCAATTCCGTGGCGATCCTTGCCTACGAAGCCCTGCGACAAGCTGGCTTTCCGGGACTAAAGGAGTCGGGAGAGATGGCCGAAGCAGACTGACAGCCAAGTATATGTAATATATGTAAGGAGGTCAAAACGATGAACTACAATAAGAAGACTGTAAAAGACATCGACGTGAAGGGGAAGAAGGTCCTGCTCCGTTGTGATTTCAATGTGCCTCTCGCCAAGGATGGCAGCGGCGTCATCACGGATGATAAGCGTATTCGGGCGGCCCTGCCCACGATCCAGTATCTGCTGGACAATGGTGCGGCCGTCATCGCCTGTTCCCACCTGGGAAAGCCGGAGGCCAGCTTTGAAAAGTGGGTCAAGAAGCAGACCGAGAAGGGAAAGGACCCCGCTTCGCTTACTGAGGAAAAGTGGCAGAAGACCTTGAAGGAGCTTCGCATGGAGCCCGTGGCCCAGCGTCTTGGAGAGCTGCTGGGCAAGGAGGTCATCCTGGCCGACGATGTGGTGGGCCCTGACGCCGCCGCAAAGGCGGCTGCCCTGAAGTCTGGTGAGATCATGCTTCTTCAGAATACCCGTTTTGAGAAGGGTGAGACCAAGGGGGATCCTGAGCTTGCCAAGAAGATGGCTGCTCTGGCCGGAGCGGACGGCGTATATGTTTCCGACGCCTTTGGCGCGGTCCATCGCGCCCACGCCTCCACCGCGGTGGTAGCCGACTATTTGCCCGCTGTCAGCGGTTTCCTCATTCAGAAGGAGCTGGAGTTTATCGGCGGGGCCCTGGCCAACCCCAAGCGGCCCTTGGTGGCCATCCTGGGAGGCAGTAAGGTCTCCTCCAAGATCGGCGTTATCAATAACCTGCTGGAGATCGCCGACACCGTCATCATTGGCGGCGGTATGGCCTATACTTTCTCCGCCGCCAAGGGCGGCAAGGTGGGCAACAGCCTGCTGGAGGAGGACTGGAAGGATTACGCCAACGAGATGGTGGCAAAGGCCGCCGCCAAGGGTGTGAAGCTGCTCCTTCCCGTGGACACTGTCTGCGCGGACAAGTTTGCTCCCGACGCCAACAGCCAGGTGGTCCAGTCCGGCGAGATCCCCGACGGCTGGGAGGGCCTGGACATCGGACCCGAGACCGTGAAGCTGTATTGTGACGCGGTGGCGGACGCCGGCACCGTCATCTGGAACGGCCCCATGGGTGTGTTCGAGTTTGAGAAATTTGCCGTGGGCACCAAGGCGGTGGCCGAGGCGCTGAGCAAGACCGACGCCATCACCATCATCGGCGGCGGCGACTCCGCGGCCGCTGTGCAGCAGCTTGGCTACGCCGACAAGATGACCCACATCAGCACGGGCGGCGGCGCCAGCCTGGAATTTATGGAGGGCAAGGAGCTGCCCGGCGTTGCCTGTCTTCTGGATGCGTAAACTAGTTCCGTTTTGTTTCCCGCAAATATACAAGATTTAGGAGAGAATAACATGAATCGTCGTTACCGTAAGACTATCATTGCCGGCAACTGGAAGATGAACAAGACCCTGACCGAAACCAAGGCGTTTGCTGAGGAGTTCAAGCCCCTTCTGGGCCGGCCCAAGTGGTGTGAGGTCGTTCTGTGCGTTCCCTATGTGAACCTTCAGGCCGCCATCCGTATGTTCAAGGACAGCCGGGTATCCATCGGCGCCGAGAGCTGCCACTATGAGTCCACCGGGGCCTTCACCGGCGAGGTGTCCCCCGAGATGCTCAAGGACATCGGAGTAAAGTACGTCATCATCGGTCACTCCGAGCGCCGCCAGTATTATAATGAGACCGACTTTACCGTGAACAAGAAGGTCAAGGCCGCGCTGGAGGCGGGACTCAGGCCCATTGTTTGCGTAGGCGAGAGCCTGGAGCAGCGGGAACTGGGGGTCACACTGGACCTTATCACCTATCAGGTCAAGTGCGCTCTCAGCGGCGTGCCTGCCGAGAAGATGCGCCATGTGGTCTTTGCCTATGAGCCCATCTGGGCCATCGGTACCGGAAAGACCGCCACCGCGCTGGAGGCCCAGGAGGTCTGTGAGCATATCCGCACTGTGATCCGTAAGCTGTATGGCGCCCGGGTGGCCCGGGCCGTCACCATCCAGTATGGCGGCTCCATGAATCCCAAGAATGCCTATGAGCTGCTGAGCCAGCCCGATGTGGACGGCGGCTTGATCGGCGGTGCGGCCCTAAAGCCCGATCAGCTCATGGATATCGTCAACGCGGCCAACCAGGACTGAAAGGAAGCGGAGAGGCAGGGGCTGCAAAAACGTTTTGCGGTCAGCCCGCTTTTTGGGTGACAACGCCGCTGCAAGGCGGCGGATATAGGGGTTTCCCCGTTGAGAATAGAGGTATTGTATGAGCAAAACGCCTACTACTTTAATTATTATGGATGGCTTTGGCCTTCGGGATGAAACGGCGGGCAATGCCATTGCCAATGCCCGAAAGCCCTTTTTGGGTAAGGTTTTTCAAGAATGCCCCGGCTGTAAGCTGTCCGCCTCCGGGCTGGATGTGGGTCTGCCCGACGGGCAGATGGGCAATTCTGAGGTGGGCCACACCAATATCGGCGCGGGTCGGGTGGTGTTTCAGGATCTGCCCAAGATCACCAAGGCTATTCAGGACGGTACGTTCTTTGAAAATAAGGCATACAAGGACGCCATGCTTGCCGCCAAGGAGGCGGGCAAGGCGGTCCATATCTTTGGCCTGATGTCCAATGGCGGTGTCCACAGCCACATCACCCACATCCAGGCGGCGGTGAAAATGGCCCATGACCTGGGGTGTGGAAAGATCTTTGTCCACTGCTTTATGGATGGCCGGGACGTGCCCCCCACCTCCGGAAAGGGCTTTGTGGCCCAGATGAAGGAGACCTGCGATCAGTATGGGGCCCAGATCGCCACCATCTCCGGCCGCTATTATGCCATGGACCGGGACACCAACTGGGACCGGGTGGAGAAGTCCTACCAGGCTATGGTTTACGGCGAGAGTGAGCAGCGCTTTATCGGCGACCCTGTGGGCGCCATGGAGGCCAGCTACGCCGCCGATGTGACAGACGAGTTTGTGATCCCCGTTATCACCGCGGAGAACGCCGAGATCGGGGAGGGGGACAGTATCATCTTCATGAATTTCCGCCCCGACCGGGCCCGGGAGATCACCCGTACCTTTGTGGATCCCGATTTCAGCGGCTTTGAGCGGAAAAACGGCTTTTTTAAGGTCAACTATGTCTGTACCACCTCCTATGACGCATCCATGCCCAATGTGGTCATCGCCTTTCCCAAGGAGAGCCTTCAAAACATCTTTGGGGAATACATCTCCCAGCTGGGGCTGACCCAGCTGCGCATTGCTGAGACTGAAAAATATGCCCATGTCACATTTTTCTTCAACGGCGGTGTGGAGACGGTTTTCCCCGGCGAGGACCGGGTGCTCATCCCCTCCCCCAAAGTGCCCACCTACGACCTGAAGCCCGACATGTCCGCCCGAGAGGTGGCGGCTGAGGCCGTTAAGCGTATCGAGAGTGGGGAGTACGATGTGATCATCCTCAACTTTGCCAACTGCGACATGGTGGGCCACACCGGAGTCTATGAGGCCGCCCGTCTGGCGGTGGAGACGGTGGACGAGTGCGTTTCCCAAGTGGTGGAGGCCACCCAGAAGATGGGGGGCGTGGCACTTATCACCGCCGACCACGGCAACGCCGACCGGATGCTGGAAGACGACGGAGAGACCCCCTACACCGCCCACACCACCAATTTGGTGCCCTTCTATATCGTGGGCGCCAACGTAAAGCTTCGGGACGGTAAGCTGTGTGATATCGCCCCTACTATGCTGGATCTGATGGGCCTTCAAAAGCCCAAGGACATGACAGGGGAAACCCTGATCGAGTCTTAACCGTTCATGGACCCTGGGCTTGACCGCCCTCTTAATTGAAAGGAGAAATGCAATATGAAGCAGATCATTGAAATCGTTGACGTTCTGGGCCGTGAGATCCTGGATTCCCGCGGCAACCCCACCGTGGAGGTGGAGGTCTATCTGGAAGACGGCACTGTGGGCCGCGCCTCGGTCCCCTCCGGCGCCTCCACCGGCGTGCACGAGGCTTGCGAGCTGCGGGACGGCGACAAGGAGCGTTACCTGGGTAAGGGCGTGCTGAAGGCTGTCAACAACGTCAATTCTGAGATCGCCGAATGCCTGGTGGGAATGAACGTACTGGACCAGACCGCTATTGACAAGGCCATGATCGATCTGGACGGCACTCCCAACAAGTCCCGTCTGGGCGCCAACGCCATTCTGGGCGCCTCTCTGGCCTGCGCCAAGGCAGCCGCGGAGAGCCTGGGCGTGTCCCTCTATAACTACATTGGCGGCGTGAACGGCAAGACCCTGCCCGTACCGATGATGAACATTCTCAACGGCGGCGCTCACGCCACCAACAACGTGGATATCCAGGAGTTCATGATCATGCCTGTGGGCGCTGAGAGCTGGCATGAGGCGCTCCGTATGTGCGCCGAGGTGTTCCACACCCTGAAGAGCGTTCTGAAGGAGAACGGCACTCCTGCCGCCGGCGTGGGCGACGAGGGCGGCTATGCCCCCAACCTGAAGAAGGACGAGGACGCTTTCAAGTGCATCGTGGCCGCCATCGAGAAGGCCGGCTACAAGCCCGGCAAGGACTTCAAGATCGCTATCGACGCCGCCGTCTCCGACTGGTACAACGCCGAGACCGGCTGCTATGATCTGCCGAAGGCCAAGAAGTCCATGACCAAGCAGCAGATGGTCAACATGTGGAAGAAGTTCGCCGACAACTACCCCATCATCTCCATGGAGGACTGCATGGGCGAGGACGACATCGAGGGCTGGCAGATGCTCACCAAGGCCCTGGGCGACCGGGTGCAGCTGGTGGGCGACGACCTGTTCGTCACCAACACCGAGCGGCTCCAGATGGGCCTTGACAACCACATTGCCAACGCCATCCTCATCAAGGTCAACCAGATCGGCACCCTGACCGAGACCCTGGACGCCATCCAGCTGGCCAACCGTCACGGCTACACCGCCGTCGTCTCTCACCGCTCCGGCGAGACCGAGGACGCCACCATCGCCGACATCGTGGTGGGCACCAACGCCGGCCAGATCAAGACCGGCGCTCCCAGCCGCACCGACCGTGTGGCCAAGTACAACCAGCTCCTGCGCATCGAGGAGGAGCTGGACGACGTGGCCCAGTACCTGGGCGAGGACGCCTTCTTCAACCTGAAGTAAGAAAGCCAATAAAAGGCCCGGAACCGTAAGGTTCCGGGCCTTTTGCTATTCCGCAAACAGGTCGGCGATCCTGACCTTAAAAAAGCGGGCGAAGGCCACAAGGTCGTTGATACGGACGCAGGCGGTCTGTTCCTCGATCCTTTTGACGCGCCGCGGCGTGATGACATACCCCTGCTCCCGCAGCTGCCGGGCCAGGGCGGCGCGGGTCAGTCCCGCGGCCTCCCGGTAACGCCGGATATTGGGACAGGCAGGATTTAGGGCTTGTTCGTAACAATCACCTCACCCTCTGTTATAGTCGATACTTAGACTATAGTCGAGTAAGTAACTACAGATTATGATAGGAATTAGAAAGGCGGGGTGAAACATGATTCAGTATGATCCTTTTTGGGGGACACGGAAAGAAAAAGGCATATCTGCCTATATGCTCATAAATAAACTGTAAATTAGCAGTTCTACGATTCAGCGCATGAGAAAGAATAAGGCTGTTACCACCACAAAAATCGACGACCTCTGCCGTATCCTCCACTGCCGGGTAGAGGATATCATCGAATATGTGGAGGAATAGAAAAAAGGGACCGGGAGCGGCATAGGCTCCCGGCCCCTTTCTCCCGTCAGCTCACATATCCGTAGGGGGCCGGGCCGCCTTACGGCTTCGCGCCCTCCCCCGGCGCGGAAAAAGAATCCCGGCGGGCCCTTGCATAAGCGGCGTTAAGCTGCCACAGGACCCCATCGGGGTAGGAGTAGAACTCCTCGTCCAGCTCGCTGTATGCGCTGGAATAGCCGTCATAGTCCGTAAAAAGGATATCTTCGCGCTCAAAATAATCCGTGGGACACACTCCATTTGGCAGAAGGGCGATGGCCCGGCGAAGAATGTCTGCGGTCTTGGGAGCCCCAATGGTTTCCAGTGCGACCACCGTCTCTGTGGCGTAGCAGCCGTCATGCTCAAAAATATAGCCGAGAAAACCATCGCAGTTTACATCCCGCTCTATGGCATTACAGAGATAGAATATCCGGGCTTCCGGGGAAAGCTCCTCCAAATGTTCTCCATACTCTGTCCAATCCTCCAAGGCGGAGGAGAAGGCGATACTAAACTCGTTGTCACCCTCCAGCGCAAATATCTCATCCAGATCCCGCATGGAGTTGAGCCGGTTCACATCATCCATAACAGACACTGCCGATTCCTCCCCAGTTGGAATATTTGTTGGCTGGTACCCAGCAGACAAAAGAAGCAGGAGAATACCGAAAATGGCCATCAGCCTCATTCCAATCCCTCCAGTTCTTTCATCCAAAGGGTGGATACCGCATCGCTGGGCATTCTCCAATCCCCCCGGGGGGAGAGGCTTACAGAGCCCACCTTGGGGCCGTCAGGCACGCAGGAACGTTTGAACTGCTGGGAGAAGAAGCGGCGGTAGAAGTTTTTGAGCCACTTCAAAAGGGCGGCCCTGTCATAGCGGCCCTCAAAGGCGTATTCCGCCAGCCGCAGGATCTTTCGGGGCGGGAAGCCCCAGCGGATGGCGTAATAGAGGTAGAAGTCGTGGAGCTCATAGGGCCCTACAATGTCTTCGGTGACCTGGGAAATTTCCCCCTCAGAGGGAGGAAGCAGCTCGGGGGACACGGGGGTGTCCAGAATGTCCCGGAGACAGCCCGCCAGGGCCGGGTCGGTATCTTCCTTCATCTGCGCTACCCAGGCCACCAGATGGCGTACCAGGGTCTTGGGGATGGAGGCATTGACGGCGTACATGCTCATGTGATCGCCGTTGTAGGTGCACCAGCCCAAGGCCAACTCCGAAAGGTCCCCCGTGCCGATGACCAGGCCGCCGTTCTGGTTGGCAAGGTCCATGAGTACCTGGGTCCGCTCCCGGGCCTGGGCGTTTTCAAAGGTCACGTCCTGGTTCTCTATGGACTGGCCGATGTCCTTAAAATGCTGCTTGACCGCATCGGAGATGTCCACCACCTTGAGGGTGGCCCCCACCCGCTCGGCCAAGATCTCGGCGTTGGAGCGGGTCCGTTTGGTGGTGCCGAAGCAGGGCATGGTGACGGTGAGGATGTCCTTCCGGTCCCGGCCCAGCATATCAAAGGCTTTGGCGGTGATGAGCAGGGCCAGGGTGGAGTCCAGCCCCCCGGAAAGGCCGATGACAACGGGGGCCTTCACGTGCTCCAGCCGTTTTTTCAGGCCCAGGGCGGCGATGGTCAGGGCCTCTTCACACTGTCCGGCCAGTTCTTCCGGGTCTGAGGAGAAGAAGGGGGTGGGGGAGACGGAGCGGGTGAGGGTGGTGGGGGAGGACTCCAGGGCCAAGGAGCAGGAGTAGAGGCCGTGGGCCAGGATGTCCTCCCGCAGCTCCTGGCGGGGGAAGGTATTCTTTCTCCGCCGCTCATAGGCCAGCCGGTCTACGTCGATCTCCGAGATAATGAGTCCGGCCTCAAAGCGGCGCTCATTTAAAACAATGCCGTCTTCGGAAATGATATTGTGGCCGGAAAAGACCAGGTCGGTGGAGGACTCCCCCTCCCCGGCGCTGGAGTAGATATAGCCGCAGCAAAGGCGGGCGGATTGACCGGCGGTAAGGTTGCGGCGGCGCTCGGCCTTGCCCAGCTCTTCGTCGGAGGCGGAAAGGTTCAGAATGAGGGTGGCGCCCAGGGCGGCCAGATGGGAGGAGGGGGGAGTGACCGCCCACAGATCCTCGCAGATCTCCACGCCGATGGTCAGGTTGGGAACGGTCTGGACCCGGAAAAGCTGGGAGCTTCCTAAGGGGGCTTTCTGGCCGCAGAAGGAGCAGTAGTACGTCATGTCCAGAGAGCCGGGAGCAAACCAGCGGCCCTCGCAAAATTCGCCGTAGTTGGGGATATGGGTTTTGGGGACCAGGCCCAAAATCTTTCCTTTGTGTATAACGGCGGCACAATTATACAGTTTGTTTTCGAGTTGGACGGGAAGACCGACGGCGGTCATCATGTCCAGGCGCTTGGTTTGCTCCAAAATGAGGCCGAGCCCTTCCTCGGCGCCCCGGGTGAGGGAGCTTTGCAGGAACAGGTCGCCACAGGTGTATCCGGTAAGAGACAGCTCGGGCAGACACAGCACCTTGACGCCCTGGTCCGCCGCCTCCTCCATCAGAGAAATGATGGCCTGGGCGTTATGGACGCAGTCGGCTACTTTGATCTTGGGCGTTCCGGCGGCGACCTTGATAAATCCGTCTCGCATAGGAGTTCCTCCTTTTGAGGAAAATGAAAATGGGCTCCACCCCTGCGGAGGGGGGCGGCCTTATGCCGGGCGCGGTATGGGCCCGCATGGGTAGGAAATGCTTTTCTTATTGTACCCCGAATCTCTGAAAAAGGCAAGAGACCCCAAAAGCCCCCGGTCTTCACCGGGGGCTTTTGGGGTGTGTGTTGTTCAGAGAGAATAGAGAGGGATAGGAGGAATGTGCTTGCTCTTCCTGTGTCCATCCTTAAGATAACAGAGAATTACGGCTAAATTTTAACGGAACTATGAATAATTTGTAAATATCAACGCCGCGGGCGTGGGGGGGCTGTCGCTTTGCGGGAGGGGGACCGCGAGGAGCGGGGACCTTATTGCCGCCTTCCTGAAAATCCCTTGATTTTCCCTGTGCACAATGATAAAATACACCTTGACAAAAGGGCAAGGAGGGCTGAACTGTGACAAGGGAGGAAGCTTTTGAATTTCTGGATCGGACGGCCCGGGGCATTGCGGAGATGTTTGGCCCTGCCTGTGAGACTCTGGTCCAGGATATGGGGGATGTGAATCACCCCATCCTCTCCATATACAACGGTCAGGTCTCAGGCCGGGAGGTGGGCTCTACCCAGGATATCCTGGGCTCTGACAAGGTGCTGGACGCCGCCACTCTGTCCAACGATTTTGTCAACCTATACGCCACCACCCCCTCAGGGGCCCAGGTGAAATCCTCGACCTTTCACTTGAGAGGGGAGAACTTTGACCTTGCCCTGGGGATCGACTTTGACTTCACGTCTTTGGCCTATGCCAACCGCACTCTCATGGGGCTTATGAGCGCCGACGCCGACCTCCAAAGCGCCCTTTGGAGCGGAGGGGCGGGGCAGCTTTATCAGATCTTTGAGGAGTGTCTTACCGCCCTGGGGAAGCCGGCGGAGGGGCTGGGCAAAAAGGACCGGATGCGTCTTGTGGCCCTTATGGACCAGAAAAACGCCTTTTCCTTTCGCAAGTCGGTGCCGTTTGTAGCCTCCCGGCTGAAGGTGTCCCGGTACACCGTGTATAAATATTTGGATGAGCTGGCTGCAGAAAAGGCTGCCGCCCGGAAAGAGTGATTGGATGAACTGGAAAGAGCAGATCGACCGATATTTTGACGACCCCGCCCACCGTGCGGAGCTGGTGAACGCCGTGTCCCGGTTGGTGGCGGTCAAAAGCGTGAAGGGAGAGCCCGGTCCCGAGGCTCCTTTCGGCCCCGGTCCCAAGGCTGCCTTGGAAGAGGGGCTGAGGCTCTGTGCTGAGATGGGCTTTGCCACCCGAAATTATGATAACTATGTGGGGTATGCCGATCTCAATGACCAGGCGGTGCAGCTTCATATCCTGGGACATTTGGACGTAGTGGGGGAGGGGACCGGCTGGGATACGGATCCCTATACCTGTGTGGAAAAGGACGGCATCCTCTACGGCCGGGGGGTCAGCGACGACAAGGGGCCCGTCTGCGCCGCGCTTTTTGCCATGAGGTGTGTGAGGGACCTGGGGCTGCCGCTGAAGAAGAACGCGCGGCTCATTATGGGCACCGATGAGGAATCGGGGTCTGCGGATATCGCCTATTACTACGCCAGGGAGCCCTATGCCCCGCAGGCATTTACCCCTGACGCGGACTTTCCTGTCATCCACATTGAGAAGGGGCATTACCATCCGGACTTTGGCGCCTCCTGGCCCGCTGTCGTGGTGGAGCCCCGGGTCTCCGCTCTGGAGGGTGGCTTCCGGACCAATGTGGTGCCTCCCGAGGCCCAGGCCGAGGTGCTGGGGCTCAATGCCGCCGATGTGAAGCCCCTGTGCGGGGCGGTGGAGGGAAAGTCGGGGGCGGTATTTACCCTTACCGATATGGTGGGAGGCGTCCGGATCCACTGCGGAGGGAGGAACGCTCACGCCGCCAGCCCAGACGATGGGATCAACGCCATCTCCGCCCTGCTGGAGGTCCTTGCCGCTCTGCCCCTTGCCCAGTGCCAGTCCACCGAGGCCATCCGGGCTATGGGGTCGCTGTTTCCCTTTGGGGATACCCGCGGCAGGGCGTTGGGCATTGCCCAGTCCGATGCGGACAGTGGGGAATTGACCCTGAATTTGGCCCTGATGACCCTTTCGGAGACCGGCTTTTCCGCCAAGATCGACGCCCGGGTGCCTATCTGTGCCACAAAGGAGAACTGCGCCGACGTCTGCGCTGCGGCGCTGAAGAGCCGTAATATCGTCATTACAGGGGATGACGAGATGACCCATGTCCATGTGGTGGAGGCCGATTCCCCCCTGGTAAAGACCCTGCTGAAATGCTATGAGACCTACACGGGGGAGCGGGACGCCAAGCCCATCGCCATTGGCGGCGGGACCTATGTCCACGACATTCCGGGTGGGGTGGCCTTTGGCTGTGATTTTCCCGGCTTTGACCCCAAAATGCACTCGGCCAACGAGCAGGCCAGTGTGGACAACCTTTTGAAGTCTGCCAAGATCTTTGCCCTTGCCATTGCGGAGCTTTGCAAATAAGAGAGATCACCCTGCGAAGGAGAATGGAACTATGAGACGAAGCGGAAAAAGAGGGGCTGCCCTGACTCTGGCCCTGGCCCTGTGCCTGAGCCTGACCTCCTGCCGGGAGGAGAGCGCCACCACCAAAGGCTTTACCGTCCATGACGCGGAGGTCTATGTGAATGGACTTATCCGGGAGAATTACCTGGGAAAGGCCGACGAGAGTTATCTGGAGTTGGTGGATACCCACGCCGAGGATGTAGAGGCGCTTTATAAAAGCGCCCTGAGTATGGATGTGGAGTATTTTTTCTACATGTATGACATTGACTACCCCACCGACGAGATGCGCGAGGAGGTGGAGAAGCTATACCGGGAGATCTATCCGCATATCAAGTATGAGATCGTCTCCGCCGCCGAGCAGGAGGACGGCTCTTTTTCGGTAAAGCTGAACGTATACCCCATCGACATCGCCCAGACGGTGAACGAGGCCAAGAACAGCGCTACCGAGGAGTTTTATGAGAAGTATCCCCAGGATAAGATCAATGCCATGCGGGACAGCGACTATGAGAAGATGGACCGGGAATGGGCCCGGCTGATCCTGGATCTCTATCAGGACGCCCTGAAGGAGATCGGAAATATGACAGAGAAGTCCATCACGGTACAGGTGGAGCAGAACAGCGAGGGGCTGTATGCCATCAACAGCGATGACTTCGCGCGGTTGGATGAGCTGATCATCGACTACACCAACATGGCCGCGGAAGAGGCATAAAAACGGAAAAGGGGCGCCGCCCGGGTTTGGGGCGGCGTCCCTTTTTGCGGGAAATGCCTCATTCACAGAAAGTTTACGCTCGGTTTTCTTGTTTTTTTTTTCTAACTATGGTATCATACCCCATACATGACAAAGCAAGGAGGGCTTTTCAATGCCCGATCTCAACCATAATGATAATAAAAATCAGCCCGGAGGTCCCAAGAAGAAAAACGCCATTACGGTGGCTTCCCTTCTTCTTTGGATCACGGCGCTTACCTTCCTGCTCTATAATTTTACCGCGAACCGGCAGCAGGCCAATGCGGTAAAACTGGAATACGGAGTGTTCCGCCAGATGGTGGCTGACGGGAAGATCTCCCGGGTGGTCATGACCTCGGACAAATACCTGATCTACCCCAAGGTGGACAAGGATGGAAACGGCGTCGGCCCCGATACCCCGGCGGATACAGAGCTGTTTGACCTGCAGGAACAGATGGAGACGGCCCGGGCGGACCTTGCGGCGCTTCGGGAGGAGCGGCCGCCGCTGAAGGATGCGGAGAGCAGCGCCCTGCAGGAATTTCAGAGGGAGCTGGACCAGGCGGAAAAGCGGGTGAGCGACATCCAGGCGCTGCAGGAGCGGCAGACCGCCTATTACTGTGTGCCGGTCACCGACGCGGGGCTTATTCCCCTGATGGACGAGATGGGGCTGGTCCACTACGGCGTGGAGCCCCAGTCGGTTCTGCTGTCGCTGCTGATGGCTCTCTTGCCCTCCATTTTGATGGTGGGGCTCATGTTCCTGCTGTTCCGGTCCATGACCTCCAAGATGGGAGGGATGGGCGGCATCGGCGGCGTGGGGAAGGCAAACGCCAAGGTGTATGTAGAACGGAAGACCGGAGTTACCTTTCAGGATGTGGCGGGCCAGGATGAGGCCAAGGAATCCTTACAGGAGATCATCGACATTCTCCACAATCCTCAAAAATATACCGAGATCGGAGCCAAGCTGCCCAAGGGAGCTCTTCTGGTGGGGCCTCCGGGTACGGGAAAGACTCTGCTTGCCAAGGCCATCGCGGGAGAGGCCAACGTGCCCTTCTTCTCCATCTCCGGCTCTGACTTTGTGGAGATGTTCGTGGGCGTGGGCGCCTCCCGTGTCCGGGACCTCTTTAAGGAGGCCAGCAAGATGGCCCCGTGTATCATCTTTATCGACGAGATCGATACCATCGGCAAGAGTCGGGATAACCGTATGGGGGGCAACGACGAGCGGGAGCAGACCTTGAACCAGCTCTTGGCTGAGCTGGACGGCTTTGATCCCACCAAGGGAGTCATTGTCCTGGCCGCCACCAACCGGCCCGAGGTGCTGGACAAGGCCCTGCTCCGGCCCGGCCGCTTTGACCGGCGCATTACCATTGACCGGCCCAATCTGGCGGGGCGGCTGGCTACTCTCCAGGTCCACACCCGGAACATCAAGCTGTCTGAGGATGTGGATCTGAAAAAGATCGCCCTGGCTACCGCGGGCTGCGTGGGCTCTGATCTTGCCAACCTGGTGAACGAGGCGGCCCTTCGGGCGGTCCGCAAGGGGCGGAGGCTGGTGACCCAGGAGGACCTTCTGGCCTCCTTTGAGTTTGTCATTGCGGGCAGCGAAAAGAAAAATTCCGTCCTCACCGAGTTTGAAAAGAGGCTGGTGGCCTATCATGAGGTGGGGCATGCCATGGTGGCATACAAGCAAAAGAACGCTGAGCCGGTACAGAAGATCACCATTGTCCCCCACACCGAGGGAAGCTTGGGATATACCCTTCTCATGCCGGAGGAGGATAAAACCAACCTCCGGACCAAGGAGGAGCTGATGGCCAAGATCACCGTATCCATGGGCGGCCGTGCCGCCGAGGAGGTGGTGATGCACACCATGACCAACGGAGCCAGCCAGGACATTCAGGAAGCGACCAATATCGCCCGGAACATGGTGGCTATGTTCGGCATGAGCGAGGAATTCGGCATGATGGCTCTGGGCAGCGTCCGCAACCAGTATCTGGACGGGGGCTATGGCCTGGACTGTGCCCAGGACACTGCCGCCGTCATGGATAAGGCGGTAAAAGCTATTCTGGATGTGTGCTATGCCGAGGCGGTGAAGCTTATTGAGAACAATCGGGAGCTGATGGATAAGGTGGCGGCATATCTGCTGGAGAAGGAGACCATTACCGGCGGCGAAATGGTGGCCATCATCGAAGGCCGGGACCCGGCGCTGGTGGAGGACGCTTACGCGTCCTCCCTGCCGAAGGCGGTCCCCTTGCCGGGAGAGGTGGAGGCCCCCGCAAAAAGTATCCACATCGTCAGTGAGCCTGTGGAGGCTCCGGCCCCGGAGGAGCTCCGGGAGCCGGAGAACACCGAGGATGAGGATGAAAAATGATCCAAAGCCATGAAAAACGAGCAAGGGTTCTCCTTGCTCGTTTTTCAGGCTTGACATCCGGAACGGATAGGAATATAATCTCATAAACATAGTATATTAGTATGAATTGCGGAGGGATCGGATTGACACGGTTGGGAGAGACCCTGCGGGCCTATCAGGCCCGGGACCCGGCGGCCCGGAGCCGGTTGGAGATCTTTTTGCTTTACCCCGGCGTTCACGCCACCATCTTTCACAGGGTGAGCCATTGGCTGTGGAAGCACCATCTGCGGTTTTTGGCCCGGCTCAATTCGCAGATCGCCCGCCACTTCACGGGCATCGAGATCCATCCCGGCGCCCGGATCGGGCGGAGGCTGGTCATCGATCACGGTATGGGAATCGTCATTGGAGAGACTACCCAGATCGGGGATGATTGCTTGCTCTATCATGGGGTTACCTTGGGAGGGACCGGTAAGGAGACGGGCAAGCGGCATCCCACTATTGGAAATAATGTGCTTATTGCCTGTGGGGCCAAGGTCCTGGGGCCCTTCAAGGTGGGGGACAACGCTCGGATCGCCGCAGGCGCGGTGGTGCTGTCTGAGGTGCCGGAAAACGCCACCGCCGTAGGAGTTCCCGCTCGTGTGGTCAGCATTGCCGGGGAGCGGGTGGACTTTACGCAGGAGGTAGACCAGATCCACATACCCGACCCGGTGCAGAGAGAGCTGCAGGCGCTGTCGGCCCGGCTGGAGCGATTGGAACAGGAGCGATGTAGCGCGGAGGAGCCTGAAGAGCCCTGAAACACGATGTTTCACTTGAAAATCTAAGGGAGGGACCTCTGCTATGAGCAACATTTATATATCTGCGGACCAGCTGATCGGAAGGACGCCGCTTCTGGAGCTGCGCAATTTGGAGAAGGAGCTGGATCTGAAGGCCAGGATCCTGGCCAAGCTGGAGTATTTCAACCCCGCCGGGTCGGTGAAGGACCGGATCGCCAAGGCCATGCTGGACGAGGCGGAGAGGACGGGGAAGCTGAAGCCGGACTCGGTGATCATCGAGCCCACCTCGGGCAATACGGGGATCGGCTTGGCCAGCGTGGCCGCCGCCCGGGGTTACCGCATCATCATCGTCATGCCCGAGACCATGAGCGTGGAGCGCCGCCAGCTGATGAAGGCCTACGGGGCCGAGCTGGTGCTGACCGAGGGGGCCAAGGGCATGGCGGGAGCCATCGCCAAGGCGGAGGAGCTGGCGGGGGAGATCCCCGGCAGCTTTATCCCTGGCCAGTTCGTCAACCCCGCCAACCCCGCCGCCCACCGCTCCACCACCGGACCGGAGATCTGGGCGGACACCGACGGGAAGGTGGATATCTTTGTGGCGGGGGTGGGTACCGGCGGCACTGTCACGGGGGTGGGGAGCTACCTGAAGGAGAAAAACCCCTCCGTGAAGGTGGTGGCGGTGGAGCCCGCCGATTCCCCCGTCCTGTCCCAGGGCCGCTCGGGCCCCCACAAGCTCCAGGGCATCGGCGCCGGTTTTGTCCCCCAGGTACTGGACACCACCGTCTATGACGAGGTCATCCCTGTGACGAGTGAGGACGCCTTTGCCGCCGGGCGGCAGGTGGGCCGCAGGGAGGGGGTCCTGGTGGGAATCTCCTCCGGCGCGGCGGTCTGGGCGGCCATAGAGCTGGCCCGACGGGCCGAGAACGAGGGCAAGACCATCGTGGTACTGCTCCCCGATACGGGGGACCGGTATCTCTCCACCCCTTTGTTTGGGGAGTGAGGAGCAGAAAGAGACCAGCCGGGAGGGCCTTTGTGCCCTCCCGGCTTTTTTCGTTTGGGTTGAATCTGGAAAGGATCGTTTCACACTGTACATAAAGAGGCTTCCCCTTACAGGGGGAAGCCTAAGGGCAAGGGCGGGCCGCCGCCCTCAGCGGCCCATTCAGGTTTGGTGCCACCTGCGGGAAACATCTTCTCTCGGGGCCCCGCCTCCTAATTGGAAACACTTTATTTAGACAATTATCTAAATATCTATTGACAAGACAGTCCGGACCTGCTATCATTTAGACAAACTTCTAAATAAGGAGGGATCGTGTGGCTTTTCAGGAGACCTTCAAGGCCCTCAGCGACCCCACCCGGCGGGCGATCCTGGACCTGCTCAAGGGCGGGGCCAAGACCGCGGGGGAGATCGGGGTGCCCTTTGACATGACGGGGGCCACCGTATCCCACCACCTGTCCGTTCTGAAGGAGGCGGGACTCATTTCGGATGAGCGGCGGGGGAAGTATATCTACTATGAGCTGAACGTGACTATTCTGGACGAGATCACCGGCTGGATCGCCGGACTGAAAGGAGATTCCTGATATGAAAAGCAAAAAAGCCATTGCGCTGATGTGGCTGTTATCCCTGCTGCCCTTTGTGCTGGTGGCTGTGGCCTGGCCCTATCTGCCCGAGAAGGTCCCCACTCACTGGGGGGTGGGCGGACGGGTGGACGCCTACAGCTCTCCTTCCACCCTGTGGCTGCTGTGTGCCATCAACCTTCCCCTGTCGGCGGGGCTCCAGTTCCTGCCCAAGCTGGACCCCAGAAAGGAAAACTACGAAAAATTCCAGTCCTACTACGACTTTTTCGGGCCCCTGGTGCCTCTAATTTTGCTGGTGTGCGTCGCCGTCACCCTGTCGGAGAGTATTTGGCCCGGTCGGATCAATGTATCCCGGGTCATCATGCTGTTGATAGGGCTCCTGTTCATCATCATCGGCAATATGATGGGCAAGGTGAAGACCAACTGGTTCATGGGCTTTCGCACTCCCTGGGCCCTCTCGGACCCCGATGTGTGGAACAAGACCCAGCGGCTGGGAGGCTGGGTGTTCTTCCTGGCCGGGCTGGTGGCGGCGGTGGCGGCCCTGTGGGCGCCGGTGCAGCCCCTCTTCCTGGGGTTCTTTATCGTGACCTTTGGGGGGATCGCCCTGACCTATTTTATGAGCTGGAAGTGGTTTCACGAGAAGCAGGGACAGTAAAAAAGGGAGGGGCAAGGCAGACGGCCGCGTCTGCCTTGCCCTCTTTATACGTTTTTTAAAACAGTAGACTGACATCTCCATACATACGGATGCGAAGTATGCCGATGATGACCAGATGGACCGGATAGTAGAGATAGAAAAACCACTTCATCCAGTTTGATTTCCCTTTTTCACCGTTGTATAGCCTTAACACAGGATAGACCAGCAAAACGCCGATCTGTACCAGGGCATACACTTTGCTCACAAAGAAGAAGGATACCGCCGCATATAGCGCGACATACAGGAGCATTCTCCTCATCTGTGCCTTCAGATCTCCCCTTTTCTGATACATTTCCAATATTGCCAGTACCGCTATGCAGCTCCAGTCCGCCGGGAAGGCGCTCCAGACCAGAACAAGGATCAGCGTATTCTTCCCCCAATTCTTCATAGGCAGCTCATGGTCCCGCAGCCACAGGACCAAAACCGCGATGAAAAGCGGATACATCACGCTTGTTTGATTGAAGATCCCTGTACGGAAGGGGATCGGATCGATACCAAAGGCGAAACAATAGGCAAAATGGGAGATGACGGCAAAAATTCCCAGTCGCAGCAGATACCGTTTTGCATTGTGGGTGTAATAATACCCTTCACACACAAAAAACCACATGATGGGGGCGGTCAAACGTCCGACCATATGGAGCGCCATTGCTCCCGGTTCAGCCGGAAAGCCGGGACAGATCAGATCGCTTACATGGTCTATGGTCATGGCAATAATGGCGATCAGTTTCAAATGGTCTGCGTTCCATCGCGGTTGTAGTCTCATATTGCCACTCCGGATCATTTCGCACCGCTCACCTCGTCTGTGATGGCGCAGAGGATACCGCCGATGAGGAAGACCACCCAGCCGGGGTGCCATTTGTCCCACACAAACCCCAGAAGGAGGAAGATCCCGGTGGCGATCAGCATGATGACACCGCTTACATCCGACTCACCCGCTCGGTGGAGTTCTCGTCATATTTGTCATACTGGATCCCCAGATAGGTGATGCCCCCCACGCACAGGGACAGAAGGAGGAGAAAGCCTGCCATGATGTAGAGGAGCAAGGTATCGTTGTCCTCAAAGAAGGAGACCACCGCCACCACCAGGGCAACGCTCAACAGGATCCCGCCTACCGCGGAGGCCATCCCGATCCGGAAGATCTGCCGGAACCGCTCCACCTCCTCGGGCCAGGGGCACAAAGGGGGCACGGGACAGGACTTTCGGAAGTTGTCGTGGTCTACCCCGCCGAACACAAAGAGGAACGCCGCCCCGGCGATGGAGAAGAGCACGGGCAGGGCGGGAAGCCCTGTCTCATCCCCCAGGAGCCCCAGCGCCGCCACCGTCATGGCCACCCCCATCAGGATCAGCGCCACCCCAAAGGCCATGGCCAGGGAAAAGCGGCGCATGTGCTGGGAGTATACCTCCCACTGATACCTAGGGTCCGCCCAGGCTGTCTCCTCCTGGACCGGCTCCTCCGTCAGCTCCTCCCGCATAAGCTGGTCCAGAGAACAGCCCAGCAGGTCGGCCAAGGTCAAAAGGGTGGCCGCCTCCGGCAGGCCCTGCCCCGTTTCCCTTAGTTAAAGATATTGTTGGGTATCTCAAGATGTGTCATTCGATTTTGCCGATAAAGCGGTAGAAGATTTCCACTTCCTGTTCCCGGCTTCCGTCCTCACTTTTGACCGCTTCATGGACAAGGATTTTTTCAATCAGCGTATTCAGAAGTTCAGCCGTCAATTCTGTGGGATTGACATACTGTTTCATCAGACCTATCCACTTTTCAGCGTCAACCGCTGTCTGGGCGGCGGTCTCCATCGCTTCGTGAAGCCGTTCAATTTTTACGTCCAATTCTCGCTGTTCGCCCTGATACTTTTCGGACAGCATATTGAAATTGTATTCTGTAATGCGTCCGGCAGACCAGTCCTCATACATTTTTGCAAACAGGGTGTCTACTTCTGCTTTGCGCTTTTCCGCCTTTTTCAGTTCGGCTGTCTGCCGCTTCCTTGCAGTATTGCGTTCCTTGTCGCTGGCGTTAAGTAGCCGTTTCAGAAGTTTGTCCCCATCCTGCTGTGCCAGCACAGACCAGTATTGCAGACGGGAAAGGACATAGGCGTAAAGCACATCATATCTGCTCTTTGTCTGGCTCTTTGATAAAGTGGGCGCGGCTGTCCGGCTCTCCCCCGGCGCGGACGCAAGCGCAAAGCTGCTACATCTTGGGGACGGTTTTACCGCCGCCTTTTCCAGTATCGCGCCGAGCTTCCACCCGGCAGACTTAGTTATCGGCATTGCGGGGGCGGTCATTGTCCGGCTGATTATCTACACCAAAGGCAAGAACGCGAAGAAATACCGCCGCGGGACAGAATACGGTTCGGCGCGTTGGGGCGGGGCTGACGACATAAAGCCGTACACCGACCCGGTATTTGAGAACAATATCCCCTTAACGCAGACGGAACGGCTCACCATGAACAGCCGCCCGAAGCAGCCGAAATACGCAAGAAACAAAAATATCCTTGTAATCGGCGGTTCCGGCAGCGGCAAGACCCGGTTCTTTGTGAAACCGTCGCTCATGCAATGTACGTCAAAGGATTTTCCAACGTCGTATATCGTCACTGACCCGAAAGGAACACTGATTTTGGAAACCGGGAAAATGTTACAGCGGTACAAATACCGTAGCGCAGTAGACGTTTTGCAGACCCTTGTTGTAGCACTTGGAGCCGGGCTTGGTATCTGGGGCGTAATCAATCTGATGGAGGGCTACGGCAACGACAATCCGGGCGCGAATGCTCATGTACGGTAAAGAAGCAAGTAACCGAAAACAAGAGATAGAC
>CANPTT010000026.1 GCA_947577065.1 uncultured Pseudoflavonifractor sp. | reverse complement strand
ACAGGTAGCATTACATATTGTATCAAAAATTTTGATATTTGTACACAGTTTTTTTGCGTTTTCTTTACAATTTTTCCAAACCGTCTGCGTGCAGGTCGTCTGAGAGACCATTGTAAGGGGGCTTTTTCCCTCCTCTGGATGCTTCCGGAAATATTCCTCCAGCGCCTCTCCGTCCTTAAATATCAGCGGATCCCGGCTCCAGCCTGCAATAGCCTGGACCTCCGGATGCCCCACCGCACCGATGATGACTACCCGCCGCCCCTCCTCTCCGGCCTGGCGTACCAGCTTATGGATGCGGGACACATTAGGACAGGTGGTATCCATAACGTCTACCCCCTGCCGTTCCAGCATTTCAAAGGTAACTCTCCCCTCTCCGTGGGAGCGTAAGATCACGCGGCTCCCGGCAGGAGCTTCCTCCGGAGATTGGATCATCTCTACCCCCATATCCCGGAGGCGTTCTATCACTGCCCGGTTGTGGATCACCGGGCCCAGCATAAGACAGGGTCTGCCATCGGCGGTCGCCTCTTGGGCAAGCTCTACCGCCCGTCGTACTCCATAGCAGAAACCCGCCGACTTCGCCAGCGATACTCTCATCTTGCCTGCTCCTCCAATGCGGCAATACGCCCCATCAGATCCTTTGCGATCGTCTTATACTCCTCTGCCGAACCCTTTCGGCCTTCCACCTGGGGCAAAAAGGGCTCCCCAAAGATGACAGATGTTCTGCGAAACCATCTTTTTTCCGCCGGTAAATAAATGGGAACCAGCGGAGCTCCGGTACGAACGGAAAACATGGCGGCTCCTGTCTTACCCGATTCATCCATTGCCCCATCCTTGTGACGGGTCCCCTCCGGAAACAGAAGCAGCTTATCGCCGCCCTTAAGGCACTTAATGGCCTCCTTTACCGCCCCTACATCCGACTTTCCCCGTTCTACCGCAAAGACTCCGGCCTTCTTAAGTATCCAACCGATAACAGGGACGCTCATAAGCTCCGCCTTAGCCATGACCCTGGGTTTTACCTTTACCCCCAGTGCAAAGATCACAAAAAAGGGATCGCTCATCCGAGTATGATTGGGACACAGGATCGCCGCCCCCTCCGGGACCTTTTCCCGTCCGACCGCCTTACAGGGGTGAAACAAATTGAAAAAAGGCCAGATCACACAGTAGAGTATAGAAAACCAAATTTTCATGCCAAGTTCTCCCGTACCGTCTGAAGAAGAAGCTGAAAGCTTTCCTCCAGAGAGATTCCGGTGGTATCCACCAGGATAGCATCCTCCGCCTGCTTGAGCGGAGCTGCGGAGCGGCCTGAATCCCGGGAGTCCCGCTCCATGATGTCGGAAAGCACCGTCTCATAGGCGATCGAAGTCCCCCGCTCCTGAAGCTCGGCACAGCGGCGACGAGCCCGTTCCTCAGGGGATGCGGTCAGAAAAATCTTCACTTCGGCATGGGGAAGGACCACCGTGCCAATATCCCGGCCATCCATGACCACACTGTAGTTTTGTGCCATCCCCCGCTGCATATCCATGAGGAAATCACGGACCATCGGAAGGGCAGAGACCTTGGAGGCAGCGTCGGAAACCTCTGGAGTGCGGATCCGGTCCGTTACATCCACTCCCCCCAGCTCCGGCTTTCCACCCAAATACATATGTTGAAGACCGTCTGGGCCATAGTCCATATAGATGGAGACCGAGGGCAACAGTTCCTTCACCTGCTCCTCGTCTGAGGGGGACACCCCTCTAGACAGGGCAAATAGACCCAGGGTTCGGTATATCGCCCCTGTGTCCACATAGATAAAACCCAACTCCTTCGCCAGCCGCTTGGCCAAGGTGCTCTTCCCTGCCCCCGAGGGACCGTCGATGGCAACGCTCTTATATTTCATCTTTGACGTCCTCCCTGCAATATCTCGCAGCTCCCAAGCCTGCCGCCCGCCCTGTAGCCCAAGCGATCTGAAGGTTAAAGCCGCCGGTATAAGCATCCACATCCAGGATCTCACCCGCAAAATAAAGACCCTTACAGCTTTTCGACGCCATATTTTTAGGGGAGACTTCTCTCACGGACACTCCCCCCGCGGTAACAATTGCCTCCTCCACCGGACGGGGACCGGAAACGGGAAAGGTCAACGCCTTTATAGTCTCCAACAGCCTCCGCCGTTGAACTTTTGTCACCGTGTTCGCTTTTTCCTCCCCAGGCACTTCTGCCCGCGCCAGGATCAGCGGGATCAAAGATTTGGGCTCCATTGTCTCCAGTACATGGCGAAGGTCCTTGTTCGCTCCTTCCCCCAACTCCCGGATCAGTCGCCGATCCAAAGTCTCTTCATCCAGAGCAGGCTTCAAATCAATATAGGCAGTATAGCGCTCTGTCTCATAATCTCGCATATGAGCGCTGGCACTGAGTATAAGGGGACCCGACAGGCCGAAATGGGTGAAAAGGAGTTCTCCTTGTCCGCAGAAAATAACCTTGTTTTTCCCATTCTTTATCCGCAAACCCACATTCCGCAGAGACAACCCCTGCATGGAGGCGCAGTCCTCCGCCTCCAGCGGGACCAGAGAGCCGCCGGGCGGTTGAACTGTGTGTCCCACCGCCTTTGCCATCCGATAGCCATCCCCAGTAGAACCGGTGGCGGGATAAGAGACTCCGCCGGTAGCAAGAACTACCGCCTTACAGTGATATCGTCCCTCCCGCTCCCCTTTTACCGCCGCAACCGTTCCCTCCTCCAAAACGATGGCTTGGGCTCGGTCTTGAACGATATCGACCCCCGCCTTTCGCAAGGCGCGCAGAAGAGCGTCGATCACATCGGCAGCTTTGTCTGACTGTGGAAATACCCGGTTGCCCCGCTCCGTTTTCAGCGGAACGCCAAGGGCTTCAAAAAAAGCCATGACTTCCTCCGGCGGGAACTGTGTCAGAGCGCTGGTAAGAAATTTAGGATTGTGAGGAACATTTGCCAGGCACTCCTGTACCGTAGACCGGTTCGTCAAGTTACAGCGGCCCTTTCCTGTGATATAAAGCTTCCTCCCCAGCTTGGGATTCCGCTCTAAAAGCAATACCTTCGCTCCCTGGGCAGCGGCGGTATACGCCGCCATAGTTCCGGCTGCGCCGCCGCCTATCACTACAATATCATTCATCTGACTTTTCATAGACCTGGTATTCATCCCAAATCTGCTCCAACGTCCGGAAGGTACCCTCCACTTCAGCTCCCTTCTTGCGGCTCACGGCTGCGATAAGCGCATTTACCAGCGATAAAGGAGCTACCAGGGAGTCCACAAAGGATACCATGTCGCTTTTGGCAAACAGCGTATGGTCCGCGATCCCAGCCAGGGGAGACGCCTGGGAATCGGTAATGGCAATCGCGGTAGCTCCCCGCTCCTTGGCATATCCCATCGCTCTCAAGGTCCGCTTGGAATACCGGGGGAAGCTGATGCCCAAGATCACATCTTCCTCGCCGACCCGCAGGATCTGTTCAAAAAGTTCGCTGGAAGAATTGGTATGGACTACCACCACATTTTCCAGCATCATATTGAAGTAGAAGCCCAAAAAGCTGGATAGAGCATAGGCTGAGCGGACGCCCAGGATATATATCTTTTGGGCGGAGAGAATGGCCTCCACCGCGGCGTCAAAGCTCCCCCGATCCACCTCCTCCAGGGTAAGGCGGATATTTTCCGCGTCAGCGTGCATCACCATAGGCAGGATATCGTGGTTGCTCATGCGGTCATTGGAGACCTCCATACGCTGCACGGCGGTGAGCTTATTACGGATCATCTCCTGCAGTGCCTTCTGCATAGCGGGATACCCGTCATATCCAAGCTCAGCCGCAAAGCGAACCACGGTGGATTCGCTGACCTGAACCGTTTTTCCCAATTTGCTGGCCGTCATAAAAGCCGCTTTATCATAGGAATTCAAAATATAATTCCCGATCAGTTTCTGACCCTTTGAAAAACCCTTCATTTCGCTCTGGATCAGCGACAAAATATCCTTAGGCATGAAAACCCCGCCCTTCCTTACAATCAGCGACTACTATCATAGCCTGATTTACCAAGAAAAGCAACCATTTTTTGCAAGTTTTCTTGTGTCAATCCTGCAAAAGATGGGAGTGGGAAAACAGTCTTTCAACCTCCTCCGGCGTCAGATACCGCCAATCGCCCGGCTTCAGACCCTTCAGGACAAGCTCCCCCTCCCGCACTCGAACAAGGCGCTTTACTTCCAGGCCGGCCAAAGCGCACATTCGCCGCACCTGGCGGTTTTTTCCCTGGTGAATGACCACAGACAGCACTCCGCCCTCCGCTCTTTGACGCAAGAGCTCCGCCCTGGCCGGGGCCAAAAGCTCTCCGTCCAGCTCCATGGGAGCGTTGAGGAGCGTCACGGCCCGTTTTACATCCCCCGTCACCGTCACATGATACTCCTTCTCCGTCTCATGGCTGGGATGAAGGATCCGGTTTGTCCCGGCCCCATCATCTGTAAAGAGCAAAAGCCCCTCCGAATCCAGATCCAGCCTCCCCACCGGCCAGACCCTGCGGCCACATCCCGCTACCAGTGTCCCCGCTGTTTTACGTCCCTTTTCATCGGAGAGGGTAGTCACATATCCCCTGGGCTTATAAAGCAAGATCCAAATGGGCGCTCCCTGCCGAGAAATGGTTCTTCCATCCACTTGCACCAGATCCCGGTCCGGGTCAGCTTTGTCCCCCACTTGGGCAGTCGATCCATTCACGGTTACCCGTCCGGCAATTATGTACCCCTCAGCTGCCCGACGGGAACAGATCCCCGCGGCGGAGAGGAGTTTTTGCAGTCTCTCTTCCATATGGCTTTCACTCCATTTTTAGCCAAAAAGCGGCAAGAGAGGTTTTTTCTCCCTCCCCGCCGCAAAGCATATCCTTCACACGACGAAACAGCGTGGGCCGAGCCATATCCTTTGGAGCATCCGCCGTGTAGAGCAGATATGTCTCCCCGATCACGGTCTCCTCCAACAGAAAGGTAAGTTTTCCCGCGATAGTCCCCTTTTGGACCGGCGCTTCCACGGATGCGGGCAAAGTTACCTTGGCCCGCACCCGTTCCGTTAGACCCAGCGGGTAGATCACATCTGCGGCAGTCTCCACTTTCACTTGCGGAATTAGACTCCCGGTCACCGGCAGAGCCCGAAACTCCTTTCCCCTTCGAGCCAGAGGGTGGGCAGACCAATTCCGGAACCCATAATCAAACAGAGCGGCGTGGTCCTCCCAATCATTCCGGTCCTTTAGCGTCACACAAATCAATGTCTGCCCATTTCGAACCGCGCAAGAGACCAGTGTCCGTCCCGCCGCCTCCGTGTATCCCGTTTTCATGCCGATGCAGCCCTCATAGCGCCAAAGCAGCTTATTGTGGTTTGTCAGACTCCTCCCCGCCACCGTAATGGAGCGGGTAGACACCATCTTCCGCAAAATCTCATTTTTCAGAACGGCCTGAGCCAGCAATGCCATATCGTAGGCGGTGGAGTAATGCTCCTCATCATCCAGACCATTGGGGTTGGCAAAGTGAGAATCCTCCATACCCAGATCGGCGGCCCACTCGTTCATCCAACTCACGAAGGTCTCCACCTCTCCGGCACATCCCCCTGCGATAGCCAGTGCGGCATCATTGCCCGAGGCCAGCAGAAGTCCATAGAGAAGCTCCTCCAGCGTCAGCTCCTCTCCCACCTTCAGATACATGGAGGAGCCTTCTGCCTGGTACTCCGGCTTCACAGTGATGCTCTTATCTAAATGAGGCGTGGATTCCAGGGCGACCAGAGCCGTCATCAGCTTGGTGGTGCTTGCAATGAGCCGCTTAGAATGAGCATCCTTCTCATAGAGGATCCGCCCGCTGTCCGCATCCATCAGAATGGCCGCCTCCGCCGAAACAGCTGGAGGACCCTCCTGGGCGGAGCAGACCGGACAGAGCAGGACCAACACAAGAGCAAACAAAAACATCCGCTTCATATGACACTACCTCACCATACAGAGATACTGTCATTATGCGCTTCAGAAGCCGGCGTTATCCTTTTTTTCCTGCTGCTTTTCCACAAAATTTGTGATTTTGTCCACTACCTCAGGCACCACGTCAATGGCACGGTCTATGGGCCCGCTGGGAGGGATGACAGGCAGCAGACGCACATTCTCTCCCCGGACAATAAGAAAGGCGATGGGCTCCACGTTGACCCCCGCCCCGCTGCCGCCGCCGAAGGCGTTGTCTCCGCCAGGCTTCTGGTGCTTGGAGGCAAAATCGCTGCCTCCGGACGCAAAGCCAAAGCTGACCCGGGACACAGGAATGATGGTGACCTCCCCGGTAACGATCGGCTGGCCCACCACGGTATTGGCATCCACCATAGCTTTGATCTTTTCCATTGTAGAACTCATCAGGTCGTTCACAGGATGCTCTGTCATGTCAGATCGCCTCTTTCTGCATTTTTGTGTTCTCTCTGCTTTGTAGGTATATCCGAATCGCCTTCCATCCAAACCGAACGCCAAAACTCACAAGCTGACCCAACCGGGCGGAAAAGGCGGCGCTGATATAAATTGCGGGGTTTGGTGAGGTAAAATCCACTCCTGTGCGGAGCTTAGGGTCCTTTACTTCAAAATTCTGCTCGATCACAGGCCAAAGCATACCCAAAGCCATATTGGCGTATCCGTAGGCCATGGCGGCTCCGGCGGCATTTTCAGCGGTGACTGTCAGATCCAGGTGCAGCCGGTCGATCCGTATCTTCCGTTTTAGTTCTCCCGCTGCCTGTCCGGCCAAGGGTAAGAACCGCTTCACCAGTTCCAGAGAACCGCCCGATTTTTGCTTTGGCTCCTTTTCCTCCGGACTCTTTTCCCTTTTGCGGGAAGGCTTTTTTTCCCGCTTGTCCTTCTTCCCCGGAAACACGGAAAAGCGGAGCCACCCTATCCGGACCTTCACCAGCAGGCCCTCAGAGCTATATTCCATCTCTCCACCCAACCGGACCCGGGCCAAAAGGAACAGAGCCAGGACTACCCCGGCCAGTATTTTCAGTCCAGTCATTCCACGATCTCCACAGTTCCGCCGGTTGGCTCTCCATCTTCGGCGGGCCCTTCCTGGGTTTCCTCCCACTGGGCCAACTCACGGGCGGCGGCTTCCAGTTCCTCATCAGTAATGGGAAGCTCGCCCCCCTCTTGAAGCCGTCTCCTCTCCTCTTCCTCCTGAAGACGGGTAATGTTTTCCTGCATATCCAGGGTGATCTGTTCATCCTCCGCCGAAGCGTTTGGTAGATCGGGCAGTTCCTCTAGGGTTCCCAGGCCGAAAGAGCGAAGGAAATTCTGGGTGGTCCGGTATAGGATAGGCCGTCCCGGCACAGCCAGGCGTCCGCATTCCTCAATGAGCTCCCGCTCCGTCAAAAGCCCTACCGTATAGGAACTGTCCACCCCTCTGATCTGATCCACATATGCCTTGGTAGTGGGCTGATAGTAGGCGATGATAGCCAGCACCTCCAGAGCGGGCTGACTCAACCGTGCCGGCTTTCGGCTCTCAAATGCCTTTCGAATATAGTCAGCGTACTCCGGGGCCGAACATAGCTGATAGCAGTTTTCCAACCTTACCAGCCGAATCCCCCGCCGTTCATAACTGTACTGGTCGGATAACCGCTGACACACTGCGTCAGCGGTCTCCCGGTCGATCTCCAGGGTCATGCAAAGTCGCTCCACCCCCACCGGCTCTCCAGCGGCAAAAAGGATCCCTTCAATGGCGGACTCCACTTCCTTCAGCTCCACAGATGGCTCCCCCCCTCATTAGTAAGTGTCGGCGGAAAACTCAAAGTCCTCGTCTCCTCCGCCGATGCTGGTAACGGTACAGTCGGTCTCGGTCCCCGCCAACCGGAGCCTTCTTGCCTTGCACAGCTCCAGCACAGCCAGGAAAGTAGCTACGATCTCGGACCGGCTCCGATTGCCGTGGAACAGGGCATGGAATCGGGTAACGCCAAAGCGCTGGAGCCGCTCCAGAATCTCCCCTGCCTTATCGCTCACCGGGTAGGGCTCCCGGCCCACGATGCCCTCAAAGGCCGCCATGGGCGGCGGCAGGTGGTTGTCCACCCGCTCCATAGCGGCAGCCATAGCGTGAAGCAGGTCCTCCGGCTTGTGGCTGTACCGGTAAACTTTGTTGATGGGCAGATGCTCCGGCACCTTCGTAATGTAATCACGACCGATGTCATAGCGGTCGGAGAGTTGTGGTACCACCGCCTGGACCCGGGCATAGTTTTCATGCCTCTGGTGCTCCTCCAAGGAGGCAATGAGCTGGTCCAGTTCACTGATGGCCTCCTCGTCATGGATGGACAGGAGCATCCGGCTTTTGATAAACATGAGCTGGGAGGCCATGATAATAAATTCACTGGCCACCTCCAGATCCAGGGCGCGCCGCTTCTCGATCCAGGCCATGTACTGATCCAGGATCAGGGCGATCTGAATGTCCTGTATCTCCATCTTGTTCTTTGCCAGCAGGCTCAGGATCAGGTCCAGAGGGCCGTTGAAGTCCTCCATATCATCGGCTCGGGCGCGGACCACTTTTTCCAAATGATAGATGGGACTATCCACGCCGTCTCACTCCCCTCAGAAGTCGAAATAATATTGCATGAGCGGAAAGGGAAACCGGGTCAGCCCGCACAGCCCCCGAACCACTTTCCCGATACAAAAGTCCAGCGGCCCGGAAAAGACCCCCCGCCAAGCCAGGATCAGTACCACAAACCACATATACCGCTCATAGCGGAGCATAGTACGGTATAGGCGGTCTGGCAGAATGGCGCAAAATATCTTGGCTCCGTCCAGGGGCGGAATGGGGATCAGGTTGAACAGTCCCAAACCCACGCTGAGTACCGCCGTATAGCACAGAAACAGCAGCATGTATGCCACCCACTGCCCGTCGGGCCCAAACCAAAACAGCAGTGACCCAAGGCTCAAGACCAGGCCCGCCATCAAAAAATTGGACGCCGGTCCGGCCAGAGCAGTGAGGGCCATCCCCCGCTTGGGATCCTTAAAATACCCGGGGGTTACCGGCACCGGCTTGGCCCACCCCACATGGGCTACCATCATCATCAGAAAGCCAAAAATGTCGACATGCCGAATGGGATTCAAACTCAGCCTTCCCGCTCTCTTGGCGGTGGGATCCCCCAACCGGTAGGCCATGTACCCGTGGGACAACTCATGGAACGTGATACAAAAGAGAGAGGCCACAGCGGAGAGCAGAAGCGTCAGAAATCCCTGCCAGTCGAACTCAAACACAACTTCCGCCCTCCCAAAATCAGATAGTTAGATTATTATATCAAATTCTTCCCCCATATACAAGCCAAAGAAACGCTCTCCCCTTCTCCTCCCCAACAACGAGCCAAGGGCGCCGGAACTTCCGACGCCCTTGGCCTTTATGTGAGAGAGTGTGAGGTTTTAATCCAGATCCGCCCCGTTGGTCTCAATGACCTTCTTATACCAATAGAAGCTATCCTTTCGGCGCCGCTCCAGCGATCCCTTTCCCAGGTCGTCCTGGTCCACGTATATGAAACCGTACCGCTTGCTCATCTGGTTGGAGGAAGCGCTGATGATGTCGATGGGTCCCCAACTTGTAAAGCCCATCAACTCCACCCCATCGTCGATGGCCTTGGCCATCTCCTCAAAGTGACGGCGGAAATACTCGATCCGGTAGGGATCATGAATGGACCCGTCCGCCTCCAGGGTATCCCGGGCTCCAAGGCCGTTCTCCACGATGAACAGCGGCTTTTTATATCGGTCGTACAGCTCCACCAGGGAATACCGCAGGCCCACCGGGTCCACCTGCCATCCCCACTCGCTGGACTCCAGATAGGGGTTCTTCACCCCCAGCACCGTGTTCCCCGGGGTCCGTTCCGCGTTGGGGTCCACCGACTCGGTCATGCTCATATAGTAGCTGAAGGAGACATAGTCCACCGTCCCCTCCCGGAGAATTTCCTCGTCTTCAGGCTCCATTTGGATGGTGATCCCCTTTTTCGCGATCCGGCGGAGGATCAGGCGGGGATACTCTCCAAACACCATGACATCGGCGTAGGAGAGATTCTCCAACTCTCTGGCCTGGGTGGCGATCATGTCGTCGGGGGCGCAGGTCCGGGGATAGGTGGTCAGCTTGGTGAGCATACAACCCATCTTGGCCCCCGGAACCATCTCTCGCAACATTTTTGTTACCATAGCGGCGGCCACAAACTGATGGTGTAGCGCCTGATAGCAAGCCCCCAACTCCCCTTCCTCCCCGCACAACTCTGGAATGATTCCCGCCGTTGTGAAGGGATGACGGATACAACTGTCGATCTCGTTAAAACTGAGCCACAGGTCGGTGTACTGTCCATACTCCTTATAACAGGTTTCACAGAAGCGTACAAAGAGATCAATGACCCGCCGGTCTGTCCAACCGTTCCACTCCAGGGCCAGCGCCAAAGGCATCTCATAGTGGGCCAGGGTGATCAGTGGCTTTATACCCTGTTTTCGCATCTCCTGAAACAGACCGTGGTAAAAAGCTATTCCCTCCGGATTCGGCTGTGTCTCCATTCCAGTTGGATAAAGCCGGGGCCAGGAGATGGATACCCGCAAGACCTGAAAGCCCATCTCCGCAAAAAGGGCCAGATCCTGGGGATAACGGTGGTAAAAGTCCACCCCCCGCCGTTTGGGATAATAAGTGTCATCCGTCTCTTTCGCAGCCTCCAGCAACTGGGGCAGAGAGACTTTCACATGGGCAGCCAGATCTTTCTGGTCCACATGGGGCTTGTATGCCTGAACATCCTGAACGGACAAACCCTTGCCCCCTTCGTTCCAGCCTCCCTCCACCTGGTTGGCGGCCAGAGCTCCCCCCCAAAGAAAGCCTTGGGGAAAGGGTGTTACTTTTTTGTTGCCCATTTTTGCTCCTTTCTGAAGAAAAACGGAGTGATTTTGAACGTAATATTGTATCCGGTGTTACAATCTTCTCTCAGTCCTCGTCAAAGCCCACGATCCAGGTGACCACAAAGCCCAGGATCACAGCCAGCACAGCGGCGGCGCAGGCCAGATAGAAGTTGCTCATAGGTCCACCCATAAAGATGGGCAGAGTCAGCAGAGAACAGGAAGCGGTGGCGTAAGCCCGGATATCGAAAATGCCGATGAAAATGCCGGTGAGGGCGGAGGCAATCATGGTGGAGATCAAGGGCTTTTTAAACCGGATCAGACAGCCGTAAAGGGCGGGCTCGGTGACTGATAGGAGAGCGGTAACGCCGGTGGAGATACCTGTCTGCCGGTTCTCCGCCTTCTTGGCCTTGACGCCCACAGCCAGAGCCGCGCCGCCGATGGCAAGGTTGGCGGCCAGAGCCTTGGAAAACAGCAGCGAGGAACCCACGGTGGAGATCTCGTTGACGATCAGAGGGGTGATGACGGTGTGCATACCCACCATGACCAGCAGGGGGTGCAGGGCTGAGAGGACCGCCATGCTCAGACCGCCCAGGCTGGTGATCCACACGCAGAAGTTAGCCAGGGCAGTGCCCACCAGAGTGCCGATGGGACCCAGGACCACAAGGGTCAGGGGGAACATGACCATAGCCAGAACAAAGGGCCGCAGGACCGACTTGACGGCGTCGGGAGTGACCTTCAGCACCGCCCGGTCCAGCAGAGCCATCACGGGTACCATCAGCAGAGCGGGAACAATGTTGGAGGTGTATTTCACCGTAGTAAGAGGGATCCCGAAGATGGTCAGGTCAGCCACACCGGACACCGCCCCGGAGCAGAGAGCCAGCATGATAAAGGCCGCCACATACTCATTGGTCTTGAGCCGCCGGGCTCCGGCATAGGCCACCATCACCGGCAGATAGGTGTAGGCAGCATTGGCCAGAGTGTTGAGCAGGATGTAAGTGGAGGACTCGTTGGACAGGACCTTAAAATTGGTCAGCAGGGCCAGAATGGCGCTGATCAGACCCGACCCGATAAGCACCGGCAAGGTGGGAGTGATGCAGCCGGAGATAAAGGTGAAGGCGGTGTTGACGGGGTTGGGCTTCTTATCCAGATTCTCCTGAATGGGCTTGGTCCCTTCAGCATTGGGCAGCAGGGGGGCGATCTCGTTATAAAGCTGCTCCACAGAGGGGCCGATGATGATCTGGCATTGGCCGCCCTTACTGACCACGCCCTGGACGCCGTTCAGAGCTTTCAAAGCCTCCTCCTTGGCCTTGGACGGGTCTTTCAGCACGAAGCGAAGACGGGTCATACAGTGGGTATGAGCCTCAATATTCGCCGCGCCGCCGACCAGCTCAATGATCTTGGGTGCTGTCTCTTTGAAGTTCATAGTCTTTTCCTCCTATTGCTTTTTATCTCATTCGCCAGGCTTCATCAGCCGGGCGATATGGATCGTGAGATAGGTCCGCTCCTCCTCATGGATGGGAATACCGTAGCTTTTCTCCAGCCGCTGAATGATCTGCCCGGCACACTCATAGGCCTCTTTATACTGGTGACGGACCATCAGGGATAATTCATCCTCCCCATTCCAGAGCACATTTTTCAGCATCCGCTTGGCAAAAAACTGCAGGTGGCTGATAAATCGAGCCAGGTCTACGCTGTCCCGGTCCAGGACGGTTCCAAAAAATTCCTCTACGGTACTCATCGCCAGGTCTATGATGCCGGTGGCTTTATAACCATCCTGGGGCTCCAGGTCCAGCTCCGCATTGATGATGTGAAGGGTAATGTAATTGGCCTCGCTCTCATCAATAGGAAGGTTAAAGGCACTGATCATCATGTCGGTGACATCCTGGGCGATCTTGTACTCCTCAGGGTAAAGGACCCGGAGATTCCAGAGAACGGTGTTGTCAAAACGGATCCCCTTCTTGTACCGCTCTAAAGTGGTATAGATATGATCCACCAGAGGGAGCATCAGGTGATCTTTGTGGATGGCTTTGGCGCTGCAGCTCACGATGTAATCTGAGACCCTGATCCCGAAGGAGATCACTTCATAGGGGATATCCTCAGTCATGGCCAGATACTTATTTTTTTCGGTCTCATTTTTCAAGACGAAGACCTTCTCCACTGCGCCGGGGGCCACCTCCTCCCCCCTGCGGCCCTGAAACCCGATCCCCTTTCCCATTACGATCAATTCGTTGCCCTGGGCGTCCTCGGAGAAAATGGTATTGTTATTGATGATCTGCTTGATCTGCACCTGTCTCCCCCCTATCCCACTGGATATAAAAATACCCGCGACAAAAAGAGCCTAAGTAGGTTCTTCTTGCACGCGGGTATTGCTCTTTCGATAACAAGCCCTTATTGCGAGGAAATATTACCATATCTCCCCCGCAATTTCAAGTCTTTTTTGTAATATTTTCTAACTTTTTTCACAGAGGACAAGTTCCAGCTTTCCGGAGGGCGACCGAAAACTCTATGCACATCAAAGCGCCGGAAATCCTGTCCTGTCAGACGACATGGTTCCGAAGAATGCCGATCCCCCGGATCTCCACCTCCACCACATCCCCAGGCTTCATGGGACCTACCCCCGCCGGGGTGCCGGTGGTAACTACGTCCCCGGGCTCCAAGGTCATGGAGGCGGTAATAAAGGCCATCAGCTGGGGCAGCTTGGTCATGAAAAGGTCGGTATTGGCTTTCTGGACCGTTTTCCCGTTAAGCCGGGTCTCAATATCCGCACATCCTCCATCGATCTCGTCAGTGACCAGAGGTCCGATGGGACAAAAGCCGTCCATCCCCTTTCCCCGCGTCCACTGACCATCAGCTTGTTGGATGTCGCGGGCGGTTATATCGTTGAGGCAGGTATAACCCAGTATGTAGTCTGAAAAATCCTCCGGCTTCACATCTTTCGCTTTCTTCTTTATCACAAAGGCCAACTCGCCCTCATAGTCCAACCGCTCCACAAAATCCGGAGCATGGACCTCCCCCTCTGTACCGTTCAGAGTGTTAAGAGCCTTAATAAACAGAATGGGCTTTTCCGGTACCGGACCACCAAACTCCTTCACGTGATCAAAATAGTTTTTGCCCACACAGACTATTTTGGTCGGCTCACAGGGCGGCAGGAGCTTACAGTCCTTCAGAGGCAAAACTCCTCCATCATAGCTGACCCCTTCAAATGGGGCGGCGGACAAGGTATATACGGTCTCCTCCTCCACTATCCCCCAAGCAGGAACGTTCTCCCGTAGGATGCGAACGTATTTCATATTATTCCCTCCATATGGTCCAGAATCAGCCTCAAAAGTTCCTCTCTACCGGTTCCCTTCTCTGCTGAAAAGGGAATCAGCCTTACATCTGTTCCCAACTCCAATGTCTCTTTGATCAGGGCCAGATTGGGCTCCATCTCGCTCTTCTTCAACTTATCCAGCTTATTTGCCACCACAGCCCAGGGACGCCCAGAGGTTCGGAAGTAATCTGCCATATGCCGGTCATCCGCAGTCGGCTTATGGCGGGCGTCCACAATAAGGATGCCCAGGGTCATAAGGCGCGGATCATCAAACCAGCTTTGAATAAGTCCCGCCCACCGGGCCTTTTCCTGCTGTGACACTTTGGCATAGCCGTATCCCGGCAAATCCACTAAATACAATTTTTCGTCGATACAAAAATAATTGATGTGGGTCGTCTTCCCTGGCGCCGAACCTACTCGGGCAAAATTTTTCCGGTTCAACAGCCGGTTGATAACCGAGGATTTCCCCACATTGGACCTGCCCGCAAAGGCCACCTGAGGCAAGGGGTCTCTCGGAAAGTCCCGTGGTCCTGCGGCAGAACGGATAAACTCCGCCCGCTGTGTATTCAGCGTCATAGGTCACCTCCACTATTTACTATACTATATCCATACAAAACTGGGGCGAGGTCTCCCCTCACCCCAATTTGCTTTTAAGACGCGGTATCCCGCGCGGGCATTCGCCCTTGAGTGGACTTGGGAACCTCTCCTCCTAAACGGGGCCGTTCCTCCTTGTCCCGGTCATGGATCAGCTCAGGGACCTCGCCGTCCTTCACGCTCTTCTCGGTAATGACCACCTTTGAGATCGAGGGATCAGAGGGCACATCATACATGGTGTGGGTCATGACCTCCTCCAGCACCGCCCGAAGGCCACGGGCGCCGATCCCCCGCTCCAATGCCTTGTCGGCAGCGGCAGCCAGAGCCTCCGGCTGAAATTCCAACTGCACATCATCATATTCCATCAGCTTTTGATACTGACGCACCAATGCGTTCTTGGGCTCAGTAAGGATCCGAACCAATTGGGCCCGGTCCAAGGAATTGAGAGAAGTGACCACAGGCAGACGTCCCACCAGCTCGGGAATAATGCCAAACTGCATCAGATCATGGGGCTGGACCTGAGCGAAAAGCTCTCCCGTGTTCTGGTCTTTCTTGCTTCGGATCTCTGCCCCAAAGCCCATACTCTTTTTGTCCAGCCGCTTCTCAATGATCTTATCCAACCCATCAAAAGCGCCTCCGCAGATGAAGAGGATGTTTCGCGTGTTGATCTGGATAAACTCTTGATGCGGATGCTTTCGTCCCCCCTGCGGCGGGACATTGGCCATGGTTCCCTCCAGGATCTTTAACAGGGCCTGCTGTACACCCTCGCCGGATACATCCCGCGTAATGGAGGTATTCTCGCTCTTTCTGGCGATCTTATCCACCTCGTCCACGTATATGATGCCCCGCTCCGCCAACTCCACATCGTAGTCAGCGGCCTGTACCAAACGAAGCAGTATGTTCTCCACATCGTCACCCACATACCCAGCCTCGGTGAGAGTCGTAGCGTCAGCGATAGCAAAGGGCACCTTCAGCACCTTGGCCAAGGTCTGTGCAAACAAGGTCTTGCCGCAGCCGGTGGGGCCAATGAGCAGGATATTGCTCTTTTGCAGTTCCACATCCTCCCCACCGCCAAAGTAGATACGTTTGTAATGGTTGTATACCGCCACCGAGAGGGCTACCTTAGCCTCCTCCTGGCCAATGATATACTGGTCCAGCACCTTATGGATCTCTTTGGGCGTAGGGATAATGTCGGGTGTGTCCTGACCGAAAACCTGGGGCCGCTCCTCCGCGTCCTCTAAAATAGACATACACAGGTGGACACACTCATTGCAGATATAGGCCCGAGGACCGGCTATGATCCGGGACACCTGCTCCTGATGCTTGCCGCAAAAGGAACAGTGAACAGGTTTGTGCTCGTCATTTTTCGGCATACGGTTCTCCTCCGTCTTGGGGTCTGGGCGCAAAAGAGCGGGGCTGAGGCCCCGCTCCCTGCGGTTTTAGCGCTGATAGATGATCTTGTCGATAAGGCCAAACTCCTTGGCCTCCTCTACGGACATGAAGTTATCCCGCTCACAGGCGGCAGTGACCTCCTCCACCGATTTTCCGGTGTTGCCTGCCAGGATCTGGTTCATCTTCTTCTTGATGACCTCCAGCCGTTTCAGGTGGATGGCCATGTCGGTGATCTGTCCCTGGGTCCCCGCGGAGGGTTGGTGGATCATGATCTCCGCATTGGGAAGGGCCAGCCGCTTTCCCTTGGTCCCGGAGGACAGGAGGAAAGCGCCCATGGAGGCCGCCATCCCCACGCAGATGGTGGACACATCACACTTGATATACTGCATGGTATCATAGATCGCCATGCCGTCGGTAACCGACCCTCCGGGGCTGTTGATGTAGAATTGGATCTCCTTGTCCGGATCCTGGGCCTCCAGATAGAGAAGCTGAGCCACCACAAGACTGGCGGTGGTGGCGTTTACCTCCTCACCCAGAAATACAATGCGGTCATTGAGCAGCCGGGAAAAAATGTCATAGGAACGCTCCCCGCGGCTGGTCTGCTCCACTACATAAGGAACTAAGCTCATGATTCATGTCTCCTTTACCGAATTGACACAGGGAAATGCTCACACATCTTCCAGTATTCCCAGCCCGCCCCAACTCATTCCTCGGTCTTAGCCTTTTTCGTTGTCTTCTTGGCGGCGGGTTTCTTCTCCTCGGTCTCGGCCGCAGCCTTCTTGGCAGAGGTCTTCTTGGCAGCAGGCTTCTTCTCCCCCGCCTTGGTCTCGTCCTCTTTCTTCTCAGACTTCTTGGCTACGGTCTTCTTGGCGGGGGCCTTCCCCACCTTGGCGGAATCGAAGATCACGTTGGCGGCCTTCTGATTGCGCAGATCCTTCTTCAGATCCTCCAGCGGCACGATCTTCTTGACTTCCTCCGCCTTCATCCCATACTGCTCGGCAAGGCGGGCACACTCGGCATCCACGTCGGCCTCGGTGACCTCCACCTTCTCCGCCTGGGCAATGGCTCCCAAAGCCAGGTCGGTCTTGACCTGACGCAGAGCTCCCTCCGCGGCCTGGGCCTTCAGGATATCCACCGTCATGCCGGTCATGGCCAGATACTGCTCAAAGGAGATACCCTGGCTGGTGATCCGCTGGCTGTACTCCTCAATCATCTGCTGGGCCCGGGCCTCCACCATGGGATCGGGGATCTCCACCGTCATATCCTCGGTGACCTGATCCAGCAGAGCCTCCTCAAAGGCGGAGCGGGCCTGCTTCTCCCGGCGCTGGGAGAGTTTGTCGCCCAGATCCTTGCGCAGTTCGGCCAAGGTCTCAAACTCGCTGACGTCTTTGGCAAACTCATCGTCCAACTTGGGCTCCACCTTCTCCTTGACCGTGTGGACTTTCACCTTGAAGGTAGCCTCCTTGCCGGCCAGCTCCTCGGCGCCATAGTCGGCCGGGAAGGTGACCACCACGTCCTTCTCCGCGTCAGCCTTCACCCCCACCAACTGATCCTCAAAGCCAGGGATAAAGCTGCCGGAGCCCAGCTCCAGATCGTGATTCTCTCCCTTTCCGCCGTCAAATGCCTTGCCATCAATAAAGCCCTCAAAGTCGATGGTGACCGTATCACCCTTCTTAGCCTTCCGATCCACATCCACCATCCGGGTGGCCCGCTGAATATAAGGCTTAAGCTCTCCATCAATATCTTTGTCGGTGACCTTCACCTCATCCTTGGGAGCGGTGAGGCCCTTGTACTTGCCCAGCTTTACCTCGGGACGAACCGCCACGGTGGCCTTGAAGGAGAACCCGTCCTTATTCAGTTCCAGCAGCTCCACTTCGGGATAGGCTACGGTATCCAGCTTCTCCTGCTCCACCGCCTGGGCAAAAAGATCGGGATAGATCTCGTTCACCGCATCCTCATAAAATACCTGGGCGCCATACATTGTCTCAATGATCTTCCGAGGGGCATGCCCCTTCCGGAAGCCAGGGACCAGGATACGGCCCCGCTGCTTCTTATAGACCTTGTCGATGGCAGCCTCAAACTCCTGCGCATCCGCTTCGATGGTCAGGGCTACCATGCTCTTTTCCAGTTTTTCAACGCTCTTCACTTTCATGTCTCGTTTTCCTCCTGTCGGCGCTGCGAGCCGCTCTCTATAGATCCCCCAGCGGCGCCATGCGTTATCTTGTCTATTGTAGCAGGGATAGCATTATTTTTCCAGTGTTTTTTCCAGATTTTCCTGAACTTTTTCATTTTACCCTTACGGCAGTACCAGCCGGGGGTAAAAATCCAAATAATCACCCGCAATCAGATGATATTCCACACTCCCCCGCCGCCCCTCCTGAGCCAGGCGATGGCTGCCCCCATGGAGATGCCCATAGTAGCAGGCGGAGACCCTGTAATATTCCAACAGATCCACGATCTCCTGACAAACATACCCCTCATAAAGCGGCGGATAGTGAAGAAAACATATTTTTTCCGCCTCTCCTGCCGCTCTCAGCGAGGCTTCCAGCCGCAAGATCTCCCGTTTAAACACCTTTTCATTGTGCGCGTCGGCCTCCTCTTCAAAAAACCATCCGCGAGTACCGCAAAGGGCGATTCCGTCATAAAATTGACAGTTATTGTAGAGAAGGGCAAAATTCTCCAGGGCATTTTCATTCCAAAAGGTGTACATCTTATTGGCAGTCGTCCACCAATAGTCGTGATTTCCCTTTAAAAGATACTTTTTGCCAGGAAACAGCGCATCAAGGAACTGAAAATCCGTTAGCGCCTCCTCCAGGCTCATCCCCCAGGAAAGATCGCCGCACAGCACTACCGCGTCATCAGCGGTAAGGGCTGCGAAACCTGCCCGGAGCTTTTCGATATACCCCGTCCAGGCCCCGCCAAATGGATCCATGGGCTTGGTGCCCCCCAGAGAGAGGTGGGTGTCTCCTATCGCATAAAGTGCCATGGTCCGCCTCCTGCATATATGCTTATCTCAGCATCTCCCGGACCTTATCTACCATGTTCGCCTTCTCGGTCACTTCGGTGAAGCGGACCTTCTTCCCCGCCAGACTTGCCAACGGCGCAGGAGGAGCAATGCCGGTAAACTGGGATAGCTGGTCGATCCCCTTCAGCCCCTGCTCCGGCATCTTCACCCCCAGGCCCTCCATCACAACGGGGCAGAACTTGAAGGGACTGGCGGTGGAAACCACCAGAGCAGGCGCCTCATCCCCCGTTTTAGCCCGGTACTGGTCCAGCACATCCACCGCCACGGCCGTATGCGGGTCGATAAGATATCGCTTCTCCCTCCACATTTCTCCAATGGCGGCCCTGGCCCTGGCATCATCGCAGCAGCCGGCGGCGAAATCCCGATCCATCCGCTTCTTTATACTTTCCTCGATCTGATAGCTTCCCGTTCGGGCCAGTTTCTCCATATACCCCTTCACCTGCCCGGCGTCACCATAAGTGTAAGCGTGAAG
Source organism: uncultured Pseudoflavonifractor sp. (assembly GCA_947577065.1). Taxonomy (GTDB): domain Bacteria; phylum Bacillota; class Clostridia; order Oscillospirales; family Oscillospiraceae; genus Vermiculatibacterium. The sequence continues at coordinate 7,464 of CANPTT010000026.1, read as the reverse complement.
AAGCCGTTCCAGATTGGAGGAAATGAGGATATCCATAGAGGGTGAGGTCGTATTATAGAAAGCTCTGTTTTTGTCGTAAAGACCTGTCTCAATAAAGTCGGTAAGAACATTGTTTCGATTGGAGGCACATATCAGCCTGCCGATAGGCACCCCCATTTGCTTGGCATAATAGGCCGCCAGGATATTTCCGAAGTTCCCCGTGGGCACGCAGACATTCAGTTTCTCCCCCCTCCTCAGCGCTCCGCTTTTCAGAAGATCGCAATAGGCGGAAACATAGTATACAACTTGGGGCAGCACCCTGCCCCAGTTGATGGAGTTGGCCGAGGACAGAAAGGACCCCTGCTCTGCCAGTTCCCTCCGGAGCTCCGGATCAGAGAAGATGGTCTTTACGCCGGTCTGAGCATCGTCAAAATTTCCCACCACCGCGCAGACGCCTACGTTATCTCCCTCTTGGGTGGTCATCTGAAGCTCCTGTACTTCAGAGACTCCATCCCTGGGATAAAAAACCAAGATCTTGGTCCCCGGCACGTCCCGGAATCCCTCCAAAGCCCCCTTTCCTGTGTCCCCAGAGGTAGCCACCAGAATACAGGCCGTCTTGGTCTCCCCCTCTTTTTTCAACGCGGCAGTGAGGAGATGGGGCAGCATCTGCAGGGCCATATCCTTGAATGCGCAGGTGGGCCCATGCCACAGTTCAAGCACATGAGTTTTCCCATCCAAAGTCCGGACCGGAGCCACTGCGGGGTCGTCAAACTTCCCTCCGCCATAAGCTTTCGCGCAGAAGCCCGCCAGCTCTGACGCGGAGTAACTGTCCAGATACATGTTCATAATGTAGACTGCCCGCTGCTGGTAGGTCATCTCTTTTAGCGTTTCCAAGGCATTTCCCGCCAAAGAGGGGATCGCCTCAGGAGTATAGAGCCCCCCGTCTGGAGCCAGGCCATAGGCGATGGCCCCCGCCACCGTGGTTTTGCCCAATTTGTCTCTTGTGCTCACATAGTACATACTTCTCTCACGACCCTCATCAGATTTTTGTAGAATAACCCGTTCACCTGCTCCTCGGAATAATTCATTCGCAAAAGTCTGTCTGCCAGCTTATGGATATCCTGGATTCCGCCGATACCGGCAGGCGGATGAGAAATTCCGTCCCAGTCTCCCCCCAAGGAGACATTTTCCTCCCCCCCCAGGCCAAACCAATGCTCCACATGGGAAACCAAAGTATCCACCGTAGGGGCCTGCCCCAAAAACTCATCGCACATATTTAGGCCCGCTACCCCACGATTTCTTATTATGGCAGTAAATTGTTCATCGGTCAAGTTCCTGGGATGGGAGCAAAGGCTTCGGCTATTGGAATGGCTTGCAAAAAAGGGCTTTTTGGCAAGCTCTGCCACATCCCAAAAGCCTGGGTCGGATAAATGAGACACATCCACCAGTATCCCCAACTCCTGGGCGCGCTTTACAAAGGCTCTCCCCTGTTCCGTCAAGCCCTTCTGGGGGCTTTCCACATTGGTCCCGGAAAGAATATTTTCATGGTTCCAGGTGATATTTACCGCCCGCAGTCCCCAGCTATAGGCAATCTCCAGCTTTTGAAGGTCGCATTCCAGCAACTCGGCCCCCTCGGCAGAAAGGAACGCCGCGGCCTTGCCCTGCGCCCAGGCGGCCTCCGCCTCCGCCGCCGTACGGCAGTGGACAATTAAGGCCGTATTCTCCTCCATTTGCTTTCGGAACAGAGCCACCTCCTCTTGAAACACCTTCCACAGGGGTTTTCCAGGCATATCCTCAGGCTCGCCGAAACAAGCGAAAAACTGGGCCCAGCCTCCGTAGGGCTTCATCCGCTCCAGATCCAGGTGGCCGCCGTTCTCCCGAAATCCCCGCCCATCCAGATAGCAACGGAGAATGGTATCACAGTGTCCGTCAAAAACCTTGGGCATCAATGCCCACCTCCTAAAAAGCGTTTTCGATATAGATGATCGTGGGAGTCTTGGTGGCTGTCCCTTCCGGGGCATAGACCTCCGCCACATCAAAACAAGGCTGAAGGTCGGTCGGATTTTCCGCCAGATAAAGCTGCGCAGAAAGACGAAGCTTTTCCTGCTTTCTGGCATCCACCGCTTCCCTGGCTTGGGTAAAACGGGCATCTTTGCGGAGCTTTACTTCTACAAAGCGGAGATATTTTTTGTCCGCCGCGACAAGATCGATCTCCCCCATTCTGCAATACCACCCTGCAGCCAGGATCGTACAGCCCCTCTTTCTCAATTTTTCCGCCACCAAAGACTCTCCCCAGCGGCCCAGAAGCCTCCGATCCTCTCCGGCCCTCATCTCCCACTCTCCCAAGTCTTTAGAAAGGTCTTACGGTGTATAGGGCTGGGACCATATTTATCCAGCAGCTCATAGTGGAGCTTTGTTCCATAGCCCTTGTGCTTCTCAAAGCAGTATTCCGGATACAGCCGCGCCATTTCCAGCATGAAATGATCTCGGCTCACCTTCGCCAATACAGATGCCGCCGCCACAGATGCCGACAGGCTATCTCCCTTTACAATACAGCAATGGGAAATAGTAATGGCAGAGGTTTTCCCCTTGTCCCGATTGCCGTCGATAAGGGCAAAGTCTGGTGAAGGGGACAGAGAATCCATTGCTTTCTGCATGGCCTTCATCCTTGCGCTCAGGATATCGGTGGCGTCGATCTCCGCCGCATCCACACACGCTATTGCCCAAGCCTCCGCTTTCTCCTGAATAACAGGGTATAGGGCTTCCCGGCGTTTCTCGGTAAGCTGTTTGGAATCATTGAGACCAGGTATGTCTATGTACCGGGGCAATATGACAGCGGCAGCATAAACCGGCCCCGCCAACGGCCCCGCCCCTGCCTCATCACAACCACAGACCAAAGTATGGCCCCTGGCCCAGCAGGATCCCTCATATTCCCAAAGGCTCATTCTATCATTTCCTCCGGCATTTCTAGTGTAAAGCGGCCTAGCTTTCCCTCTCGAAGTTCATCCAATAAAATGCGGGCCATCCGCTCGGTATCCGTCTCCCCGCCAGAGATACGAAAACCCCGCTTGGCAGCGGCAGCTTGCAGCAGTTCATAGCCATAGGCCACCGGATCTGTTCCCTCCTCCTTCGGAGAAAACTCCATCCTGTAGCGTTCCTCCAGGGCCCGAGGATATCGCCGGGCCAAATCCGTCATCAGCCGGCAGGCCAGTGTCTCCACGTCCATAATATCATCCTTCACCGCTCCGGTATAGGCCAAATGAAGCCCCACCCGCTCATCCTCAAACTTAGGCCAAAGGATGCCGGGAGTGTCCAGCAGGGAAAGCCCTTGATCCACTGTGACCCACTGCTTGCCCCGGGTCACACCGGGCCGATCCCCCGCCTTGGCAGATTTCCGCTTGGCCACCTGGTTGATAAAGGTGGATTTTCCCACATTGGGAACCCCCACCACCATAGCCCGGATGGGACGGCCCACCAGACCCTTGGCGTGCCATTTCTCGATCTGTTCCCGCAACAACTCCCGGGAGACGGCGGCAAACTGCCCCACCCCCTTGCCGGTCTTGGCGTCGGTCTCCATAACAGCGTAGCCTTTTCCCCGGAAATATCTTCCCCAGTCCCGGTTCCCCTCTGGATCCGCCTGATCCGCCCGGTTCAGTACGATAAGCCGGGGTTTCCCGGCACAGATGGCGTCGATATCCGGATTCCGGGAGGCGACAGGGATCCGGGCGTCAATGATCTCGGCCACCATATCCACCTGCCCCAGATCCGCCTCGATCTGCCTTCTCGTCTTGGTCATATGACCGGGATACCACTGGATATTCATTGGCCCGCCTCCCTTGTAAGAAATTTGTCGGGAAAATGTCCATTTTTCTGTAAGAACTATCCTCTACAATACCCCCATATCAAAAGGAGGTATCTATAAAATGAGTTCTCTCGCGTTAAAGCTTATTGCTCTATTATCAATGCTCTACGACCATGTGGCTTACGTCTATCCTCCAGTCCTGCTCCTGCCGGAGCTGTTTCCGAACATCTCCGCAGAACTGTTCGAGGGGCTGTTCCACATCTCCCACTACATTGGCCGCATCGCCGCCCCCATCTTCCTCTGGTCGGTGGCCCAGGGGTACCGCCATACGAAGGATTGGAGGCAATACGCCCTGCGGCTGTTCGTGTTCGCCTGTCTGGCAGAGTGGCCCTATCACCTGCTGTTCGGAAATCACGGGAACATCATCTTTACCCAACTCACGGGGCTTCTCACCCTTCGCCTCATGGACTGGGGCAACGAAAGACAGCCTTCTCTTGGCTATATGCTGGCAGCCCTGACGGTGATCCTGTCCTGGACGTTCTCACCTTTCGAGGGTGGCGGCCGGTACCTCTTATTTATTCTGGCCTTTTTCCTTACCGAACAGTGGCCCACAGAAAGAAAGGCCCTTCTTTGGCTGTTCCTCTATCCCGCCAGCCGTTGGCGGCTGCTCTATCTGCACCTGACCGAGGGGTTCCGCCTGAGCATGTTCCTCCTAAACGGCCTGGGTCCGCTGCTGGGTGTAGGGTTTACCTTTCTCTACAACGGAAAAAAGGGAACGGACTGTCGGAGGCTGAAATATCTTTGGTATGCTTTTTACCCAGCCCATCTACTCATTTTGGGTCTGATACAACATTATACACAACATTTCGCCGTTTGAAAAGCCTTCAATGGGTTTTTGCCGTATACATCCTCTCAGGCCGGCCTTCCAAGTCGCTCACCAAGGCCAAAAACTCCCAGCCACAGCTCTCATAAAAGCCTTTGTGATCGGTGACCAGGTAAAGCCTCTCCTCCCCCAGTTCCCCCATGTCAGCCCGGATTGCATCCAAAAGGGCGCGAGCCAGCCCCTTCTCCCGGTAGGGCGGTTCCACATAGAGAGCGCAGAGATTGGGCCGCAGTTCGGGCGATCGTGAAAGTCGTTCTCAATGACCCCTGCCCCAGCCATAACAGTCTCCCCCTCCATCAGCAGATACCACTGAGGCACGGCAGCCTTTCCCTCCAAGCACTGAGCCATACTCTCCTCATAGGCCTCTGAAGAAATACCCCATTTCTCATGAAACCATCGGGCCATGGCGTTTCTCCGCTCCGGCTCCTGGCGGAGCTTCACCAGATGAAATCCTTTCACACGTTCCTCCTTAAATGGCACAAAAAAGGAGCGGTCACCCGCTCCTTTTTTGAATGGTTTCCTGTCTTACAGCTTCTCCTTGAGCTTGGCGCCCTTACCCACACGGTCACGCAGATAATAGAGCTTAGCCCGGCGAACCTTGCCCTTACGGACCAGTTCGATCTTCTCTACCGCAGGAGCATGAAGGGGAAAGACCTTCTCCACGCCAACGCCATAGGAGACCCGGCGGACGGTAATGCTCTCATCAATACCGCCGTGCTTTTTGGCAATGACGGTACCCTCGAACACCTGAATACGCTCACGGCTGCCTTCCTTGACCCTCACGTGCACCCGAACGGTGTCGCCCACATCGGCCTTGGGAGGCTCTTCCTTTACGTACTTAGCGGTAAAAGCCTGCATGATATCCATTTGATTTTCCTCCTATTTTATAGGCGTTCATTCCGGTTTTCTGTGCCGTCCGCCCTTAGTGAGGACAGCGCCGCAGCGGAACGCCCGTTATTAAGACTGTGGTATTTTACCACACTCGTTTGGCAAATGCAAGTAAATTTTTCTCTTCCGCCTCATCTTTAGAGGAACGCCGTCCTCCTCTCCCGCCGGGCCGCGGCCGCCATCCACAGTCCCGCGATAAGGAGAGTAAAATTTCTCCCCTCCGTCTGCCACAGAAGAATAAGTCCGGCTGCCAACAGAAATCCTGCCGTTATATCAGAGCCCAGCTCCACCAGGCGGCCTCCCAACTCCTTTCGGCCCATTCGCACCAGCAACGCTTCCAACGCCTTCCCGCCATCCAGCCAACTGGCCGGCAGCAGATTAAAGCAGGCCAGCCCCAGGTTAAGTCCGGCAAAAAAGTAAAGCTTTTCTTCCCAGTGGACCAGTTGAACGCTGAACCACGCTATCGCCAAATTGGATGCCGGCCCCGCCACTGCCGCCAGCAGCATTCCACCCGGCGAAAGCGGATGGGCTGCTGACAGCCGCATTTCCGCCCCGGCGCAGCTCAGCCGCAACAGGACCACCCGCCCTCCCAAAGCGCGGATCACACTCCAGTGCGCCAGTTCATGGAACGTACAGGCCAACAACACCCAAGGAACGACTCCGTTGCCGTCCAAATAATAGAGAAGCGCCAACACTCCCATTGCCCCTCCGCTGATCTCCAGCCGTCCCAGTCTCATGTCAAAAGGCTGAGGTAGTATGCGGGATTCAAGCGAACGCCATCCTTTTTCATCTCAAAGTGGAGATGGGGTCCTGTGACCTGGCCGGTAGCCCCCGATTCCGCTACTTTCTCCCCTAAGGCCACCCTCTGTCCTTTCTGAACACAGAGCTTGGAACAGTGAGCGTAAAAAGACGTCACCCCATTCCCGTGGTCAAGCTGGAGATACTGCCCGTATATATCGCTCTCCCCAATATAGTCCACCGTCCCCGCCGCGAATGCTCGGACAGTCGTCCCCAGCTCCGCGGCCAGATCCACTCCATAATGAAACTTTTCCCCTCCGGAAATGGGATGCTCCCGCCATCCGAAGCCAGATGTCAAAGTCGCTTCCACCGGACTCATCGTCTCTTGAAGGCCCAGTGCATAACGATCCATGGTGGTATTGTCTGGAAGCGCGGGCCCTGTATAATCCATATATACCACCGCAGGCTCCTCCGTCGATGGCTCCGGAGCGGGCGCAGGTTCCTGGGCGGCATCCGGTGTCGACTCCATCCGCCTTCCGCTGGATGCCATGGGATCTACCGGCCTCTGCTCCTCCCGGCCCACCTTCAAAAGCCCGTTCCCTGTTTGCAGTTCTCTGCGGACAGACTGATAGAGTAGCCCCTCTCCCCATACCGGCACGCACTCCCTCTCCTGTGGAATAAACACATCTGTCCATAGTCCACCCAGGCTCTTTCCCACCGATTTCCCTGAGGCCAGAGACCATCCCAGATCGGCAAAAGCAGTCTCTATATCCACATCTGAGCGGAGAGCCCGTAAAAGGTCCTCCCGAAGTATCTCCAGCCTGTCCATCCCCTTGGCAAAAAACACAGCCAAAAAAACCACCAGGCATACTACCAGCTGAAGCAGCCTTCGCTTCTCCCGCTCCCCCAATATAGACTTTTGCCCTCCACGCCGATGTTCCGCTCTTCGTCCCGCCGCTTTTTCCATATTGTCCCACTCCTTTGTCCTGGACATTGTATGAATCCAGGGCAAAGACTATGCAAACGGATTTGCCGCTCGAAAGCCAGGTCAGGGCTTGACATTCCATTTCGTTCCCGGTATAATATCAAAAGCCTTCCGGGGTGTGGCGAAGCTTGGTATCGCGCTTGGTTCGGGACCAAGAGGCCGCGGGTTCGAATCCCGCCACTCCGACCA
>CANPTT010000025.1 GCA_947577065.1 uncultured Pseudoflavonifractor sp. | reverse complement strand
GGTTACTTCCTCTCTCCACGGTTTGGGATGTCGTAACCCCTATTATAAGGACTTTGGGGGAAATTTACAAGCCCTTTATTTACGGGCTGCCCAGCCCAGAAGCCAGCGGAGGAAGGTTCCCAAAAGGGCAAAAGCCACATAGATCATGCCTATGTCCCGGTCGAAGAGGGAAATGTTTAAAAGCGGTTTTTGGGACAGGAGCCACAGAAGCCAGAGCCCCAGAGTAGGGAGGGGGACCAGGAGGATTTTACCTTGGACGAGATGAGGTATTGGACAAACCCGCAGGGGAGGGCCAGGGCCAGGGGAATAATGAGAAACAGAAGCAGAAGCCCAAGTCCCCAGTCAAGGGTTAAAAACAACATGGTCAGCAGCCTCCTTTCTGCGAATCAAAGCCCCAACTCTTTTAGCTGGGATACCAGCTTTATGTAATGCTCCGCCGGGTCCACCGGGCCCTCCCGCCCCTTCAGGGGACGGCGGCGGAAGTCGATCTCGTCCATGTGGGACATGCCCCGGCCTCCCGTGCCCCGCCAGACGCCCTGGAAGCCGGTCCAGCGGGCGGATTCCACCGTTACAAGACCGTCGTTTTCCCCCTCTACAAGACCCATGAGGAGGTTTTGCCACCACATAAAAATATCGGAGCGAAAGCTGGCCATAGCCCCGGCATAGCTGCGGTACAGAATCCCCGGCGCGTCCGGGTTTTGGCGGTTGAACTCGGCGGCCCAGGGGGTGGTGAACTGGAAGCAGACCGAGCAGAAGTCGGGGTTTTTGTCCCCGATGAAGCGGTACCAGGCGTTGACGAAGAAGCCTCCCAGCCGAAAGACCCACTTTGGCATTCGGTAGAGAAGGTCCATGGTCCTGGAGCCATGGTGGGGGGTGGAAATGGTGGTGAGGGAGGCGGCGTAAGCCCCCATGCCCAGAGAGGAGAGGAGATACCGGGCGTCCAGTCCGCCCTTGGAGTGGGCGATGAGGTGGAGCTTTTCCGCCCCTGTCTCAGCCAGGATCTCCTCTATCCGGCGCTTCAAAGCCTTGGCGTTTTCCTCTACGGTGGCCCAGCCGTCCTGGCCGCCAAAGTAGACCCGGGCCCCGTGGCGGCGCAGAGTTTCCGGGATGCGCCCCCAGTAGCCCACCGACTTCCAGTCCCGGAAGCCGGTGCCGTGGATGAGCAGGATGGGGTAGCGGGTGCGGCAGCATTCCGTGCTCATGGGGCTCTCCTCCCCCGAAGGGCTTTTATCCCCGCCCCCAGCAGGTTGCCCAGAAGGGTGGAAACGAAGGCGATGAGGACCAGCTCTCCGTCGGCGATGTTGGAAAAAAGCCGCGCCAGAGAGATGAAGACGAGGGTAAAGGCCATGCAGGCCAGAGGATAGAGCGGGCAGATCCCATGCCGCTTACCCAGGGAGCAGGCCGAGCAGAGGCCGCCTACAGGGAGAAGGACAACGGCGTAGAACACACTCAGGATAGGCGTTGTCCGGTCGTCACACAGCCGCAGGATCAGGGGCAGGAGAAGGCATAGGAAAGCGGAAAAGAGGATGTGGGGCAGGGTCTCCCGCCACTTGAGGGGGGAGGGGCCGGGAGCCAATCCAAGCCTCTCCCGGATCTGGGCCACCTCGGCGTACCAGCCCACCCACCGGCCCAGCCAGATGAGGAGATAGCAGAGGGCGAAGGGGAGCAGGAAGGTGAGGGCCAGCCCAGGGAGGGGCTCATAGGGAAAGTTCAGTATCACCCATCCCCACAGAGTCAGGGCCATGATCCCAAAGTGGCACAGGGAGCGGAGGAGCAGGGCCTTTCCCTCATCGGCGAAGGGCAGGGTGGCTGTCCCCACCTCGACCCCAAAGAGAAACCAGAGAAGGAAGCCCAGCGCCGCCCCCAGGGCCTCGGGCACGTTGGAGTTGTAGCAGAAGGTAAAGTCAAAGTCCCAGCCGCCGCCCAAAAACGCCCCAGGCTGGGTGATCCATCCCAGCAGCAGGAACCCCGCCACGCCCAGCAGGCCTCCTGTCATCATGCGGAGGAGAGGCCGCTTTTTCTCGTCAAATACCGTCATAGCTTCAACGCCTCCTTGATTTTTTTCACATACCGGCGGGACACATAGCACTCGCTCCCATCGGCCAGGGACATCCGGATGGTGCCCGAGAGCTTCAGATCCAGGGCGGTGACCTTTTTCAGATTTACGATCTCCGAGTGGGAGATCCGCACAAAGGTGTGGGCGTCCAGCCGCTCCTCCAACTCATAAAGACGAAAACGAAGAGAGAAGACCTCCCCGTCCTCCCGCCGGGTGTAGACCCCTTTGTCCTGGGCGTAGAGACAGGTGAGACGGGCTGTCTCCAGAAGAAAGGCCCGGTCCTCCTGAAAGCCGGGGAGGGTGCCGTCGTCCAAGGCGGAGAGCCGCTGGGCCAGGGCCTCTATCTGGGGGGTGAGGGCGGGGACCTCCAACACTAGGCCGGGAACCTCCCGGCCCGGGACCACGCGAATATCCACTTCCATGGAGGATCCCTCCTTTCAGATAAAGTATAAGAAAAAAGAAACCGACTGTCCACTGATTTCGGATAGTCGGTTTCTTTGAACGGACAGAAGGTCAAAGATCGGTCTCCAGAGGCTGGCGCAGGTCATAGCCATTGTCGCGAAGGGTCGAGACCACCCGGCTGACCGAGGACAGGGACGTGGAGGACAGATCCATGCGGACGGTGGATGGACGGCTTCCCAGCACACTCTGAATGGTGGAGGGGTTGGCCGAGCGCCGGAAGCCGGGGCTCCAGACAGCCCAGCCCTCAGAGCTCAGGGCTTCCCGGAGGGGTCCGGAGGCTCCGCCGTCGACGGACACGATCCGGGTCTTGACCCGAGCAATGTGGCTCAAAAGGCGGTTCCCCTCCTCCAGATGCTCCAGGGCCGTGTCTGTGTCTGGGGCGTCGTCCAGGATAAATCCCACGGAGTGTCCTGCCGCCACTGCCCTTCGGACCAGAGCGGCCTGGGCGGGGAGGGAGTCCGGGGTAAAGAGGAACAGAGCGTACACCCCTGTTGGGAAGAGACCGGTAAGGTCGCTCTGGGCCTGGGAGGCGTCGATGGACAGATAGACATGTACGTCCCTGTTGCTGTCCTCCGGGGGGCGACTTGCCACCGGAGGAGGGGGAGTGGAGACGGGGGCGGTCGGAGAGGCGGAGGGTTGGGGGGCCAGGCTTTGAAGGATCTGGTTATACCGGGTGGTCATAGCGCCCCGGGCAGAGGTGAGGAAGGTGCCGTCGTCCATATGGGGAGAGGAGGGGTTGGTGATGCGGATGGCGGTCCCCCGGTCGGTGGTGGGCAGGAAGGAGTACTGAAGACCGAAGAAAGCGCACACCGCGGCGGCGGGCACATAAGGGATATTGGCGCCGCTGCGGGTGAGGGCATGGAAATTCATGGAGTTGCCCTGGTTGTCCTCACACCAGCCCATGGTGACGTTAAAGGTGAGCATACCGCTCAGGGAGTACAGGGTGAGGATGGTGTTTCTCTCCAGGGTGATGCCGTAGTAGACGCCCAGATCCACCCCGGTCAGGTTCCGGTCAAAGATGGAGTAGGGGACATAGATGACCCCGTTTACCGCAATGGGCAGGGCCCCGCCGGGGAGGTCGCAGAATTTGTCGTTGGCGGCCAGCAGATAGATCGGGGTGGAGGAGGACCCCGACGCGGGAAGGGCAAGGGCGCAGAGCAGGGCAAAAAGGCAGAGCAGGACTGAAAGACGGCGCTTATTCACGGTGGGGACCTCCTTTCCGAAAAGGGCGGCCGGGCGCGGCCCACCCGGTCTCTGTTGACAGAGGCTCCTTGAAACGCGTTCAGGACTCCAGCATTTTTTCAAAGGTCTCCGCGTCCATTACCTCATGCTCCAGCAGGTACTGGGCCACCTTGTCCAGAAGGGCGCGGTCACGGCTCAGGATGGTCTCGCAGGTGACGTATGCCTCGTCCAAAAGACGCTTGACCTCCTCGTCGATGAGGTTGGCGGTCTCCTCGGAATATGTTTTGGCCTGGGCCATGCTGCGACCGATGAAGACCTCGTCATGACCGGAGTCAAAGACCACGTTGCCCAGCTTCTCGCTCATGCCGTAGCGCATGATCATGTTCCGGGCGATATGGCTGGCGCGCTGTAGGTCGTTGCCCGCCCCGGTGGAGATGTCGCCCAGCACCAGCTGCTCGGCGCAGCGACCGCCCAGACAGACGGCAATGCGGTCGGTGAGCTCCCGCTTGGATCGGAAGGTGACGTCCTCTTTGGGCAGGTGGATGGTCATGCCCCCCGCCATACCCCGAGGAATGATGGTGATCTGATGGACCGGGTCCTGGCTGGGAAGGGCGTGGATCACCAGGGCGTGACCCGCCTCATGGTAGGCGGTGAGCTTCCGCTCCCGCTCAATGACCACCCGGCTCTTCTTCTCGGGGCCGGCCAGGACCTTGATGACCGACTCCTGGATATCCTCCATGGTGATGACCGGCCGGCGGAACCGGGCGGCCCGGAGAGCGGATTCATTCATCAGGTTTTCCAGATCCGCTCCGGTAAAGCTGGCGGTGGTCTTGGCCACCGTATTCAGGTCTACATCCTCTGCCAGAGGCTTATTTTTGGCGTGGACCCGCAGGATCTCCTCCCGGCCCTTCACGTCGGGGGCGCCCACATAGACCTGCCGGTCAAAACGGCCGGGCCGCAGCAGGGCGGGATCCAGAATGTCCACCCGGTTGGTGGCGGCCAGGACTACCACCCCCTCATTGGCGGAGAAACCATCCATCTCCACCAGCAGCTGGTTCAGGGTCTGCTCCCGCTCATCGTGTCCGCCGCCCAGGCCCGCGCCCCGCTGGCGGCCCACGGCGTCGATCTCGTCGATAAAGATAATGGCGGGGGAATCCTTCTTGGCCTGGTCAAAGAGGTCCCGGACCCGCCCGGCGCCTACGCCCACATAGAGCTCCACAAAGTCAGAACCCGAGATGGACAGAAAATTGACTCCCGCCTCCCCGGCCACTGCCCTGGCGAGCAGGGTCTTGCCTGTGCCCGGAGGGCCCACCAGCAGGATACCCTTGGGGATCCGGGCTCCCAGCTTCATGTAACGTTGGGGCTCCCGGAGAAAGTCCACCACCTCCTGAAGTTCAGCTTTCTCCTCATCGGAGCCGGCCACGTCGGCAAAGGTGAACTTTTTATCCTTCTCATTTACGGTGCGGGTCCGGGCGCGGCTGAAGCGGGAGGCCCGGTCGCCCCCCGCGCCCCCTCCGCTCTGGCGGACCATCATGTTGTACCACAATAGGGCGAACAGGGCGAACACCGCCAGCCAGGGCAGCAGCTCCAGCCACCAGGAGACTTCGGTGCTGGGCAGATAGTTATAGTCCTTCAGGATCCCCTGCCGCTTCTGGGTGGAGAGAAGCTCGTCGTACTGCTCGATGAAAAGGGGGGTACTGTAAATGCGGGCGGTGACCAGGGAACCGTCCTTCAGGGTGAGGCTGAGGTTGTTGTCCTTCAGCTCCAGATAGTCCACCTGCTGGCCCTCAAGGAGGACACGGATATCCGCCGAGGAGGGGCTGGAGGAGCCCAGAAGCAGCCCCCGCAGGGCGAACACGGTCACCACCAGGATCACCAGGATCAGGCTCAAAAAACCAATGTCTCTGCCGTTGATCTTTTTGTCCAAGGAAACACGTCCTTTCAAGAAGAAGAGCGAGGAACAGATCGGAGGGCTTGGAACCTTTGCGCTCCGACCCGTTTGCGGCCTGCCATGTCTCTTTCCGGAAGAGTACATAAGCCAAGCCTTTGAAGTTTAACCACTTACTTCCCCTGGTACACGCAGGGCTTCAAAACGCCGATATAGGGAAGGTTGCGGTAAAGCTCGTTGTAGTCCAGGCCGTAGCCCACCACAAACTCGTCGGGGACGGTGAAGCCCACATAGTCGGCCTGGATGGGCTTGGTCCGGCGGGAGGGCTTGTCCAGCAGGGTCACAAGCCGCAGGGAGGCCGGGTTCCGGGCCTTGAGGAGCTGGAAGAGGTAGGAGAGGGTGTTGCCGCTGTCCAGGATATCCTCCACCACGATCACATCCTTGCCCTCGATGGAGTCGGTGAGATCCTTGACGATATTCACCTGACCGGAGGAGACGGTGCCAGAGCCGTAGGAGCTGACGGCCATAAAGTCCACCTGACAGAAGGGCTGGATATGGCGGGTAAGGTCGGCCATAAAAATGAAGGAGCCCCGCAGGACGCTTACCAGCAGCGGGGCCTTTCCGGCATAGTCCTGGCTGATCTGCCCGCCCAGCTGGGCCACCCGCTTTTGAAGGTCGGCCTCCGAGATCAGAATGTGGTCGATGTCATCTCTCATGTTCATCATGTATATCCTCTCCCTTTCTTTGATCGATAATTCGCACCTGCCCATGGCAGGGGTGAGACAGGTTAGGGCCCAGTCCGGCTACGGCAATGACGCCGCGGTCATCGGCAACGACCGGGGTGCAATCCCGCTCCAGGCGGGGGATCTTTTGGTCGATAAAAAGCTTTTTTAAGGTTTTTTTGTGGCCGTTTGGCAATGTGAGTTCGTCACCGGTTTGCCGGGGGCGGACCGAGAGCCCCGGCCAGGGAGGGCCTGTCAGCCGGACTGTCCAGCCGGTACCGGGGACAGGGTTGTCCCCTTCCCGAAGGACCATGGGCTCCAAAGGGAGAGGCTCCGGCTCATGGGTCAGCACCAGGCTGTCATACTCCCGCCGGGCGATAAGCTGGCGGGGAAGGGAGACCCGGGCCGAGGGGACCGCCCCCCGGCAGAGGGAAAGCACCGCTTCAATGTGGGCGGCGGAGCAGTCCCAGTCTCCCTCAGCGGCCTCGGCCAGAAGGAACCGCACCGCCCGGGAAGCGATGGGACCGGGGGCTTCGGAGATGAGGGAAGCGGGAATGACAAGGTCCTCCTCCCGGCGGCCGGCATTGCGGAAAAGCTGCCAGGCCAGGTCGTTCAGATAGTCGTTGTCCGCCCGGAGCCGGGGGATGGCGGCGGTGAGCCGGCGGACGAAGCCGGGATTCATCTCTTCCAAAAGAGGAATGAGTTGGTGCCGGACCCGGTTGCGGGTATAAGCGTCATCGGCGTTGGTGCTGTCCTCCATATGGGGGATGTGGTGCCCGGCCAGATAGGCCTCGATCTCCCGCCGGGAGGTGGTGAGCAGAGGTCGGACCAGGTTATGTGTTTGGGGGGTGATGCCGGCGATGCCGGCCAGACCGCTGCCCCGCAGCAGATGGAGCAGAAGGGTCTCGGCGTTGTCCTCAGCGTTGTGGGCGGTGGCGACAAGGGAGCAGTCTTCCGCCTCCGCCGCCCGGAACAGAAAGGTATAGCGCAGGGTCCGCCCGGCCTCCTCAAGGGAGCATTTTTCCCGCGTGGCCCAGGCTCTCACGTCCCCCCGCCCCACGGTGAGAGGGATACCCCACCCCCGGCAGAGGTCCCGGACAAATGCCTCGTCCCGGTCCGATTCCGCCCCCCGGAGCTGATGGTTGAAGTGGGCGGCGGTAAGGGAGACATCCTCCCGCTGGGAGAGCAGATGCAAAAGGCATATGGAGTCCGCCCCGCCGGACACGGCGCAGAGGACCCGGGAACCGGATGGGATAAGCTCCCGGGTCACGTTGTCAATACTCCTCCTCATGCCGTCGGTCAATGGAGGCAAAGGTGGTGAACTCGGGCAGCCACTGGAGCTCCACCGTCCCCGTCTCGCCGTGACGGTTTTTGGCGATGATGCACTCGGCCAGGTTCCGGTCCTCGGTGTCCGGGTCGTAGTATCCCTCCCGGTAGAGGAACATAACAATGTCGGCGTCCTGCTCGATGGCACCCGATTCACGAAGGTCGGAGAGCATGGGCCGTTTGTCCGAGCGGGACTCGTTGGCCCGGGAAAGCTGGGACAGGCAGAGAACGGGCACATTGAGCTCCTTTGCCATGATCTTCAGGGCACGGGAGATATCGCTGACGATCTGCTGGCGGTTATCCCCGTAGCGTCCCGGCCCTCCGGCGGAGGTCATCAGCTGGAGGTAGTCAATGACCACCAGTCCCAGGTTGTCCACCCGGCGGCACTTGGCATTCATGTCGGTCACCGACAGCATGGGGTTGTCGTCGATGAGGATATTGGTCTGGTTCAGAGCCGCCGAGGCGGCAGCGATCTTGTCCCAGTCGTCCTCCCCCAGCCGTCCGGTGATGAGCTTTTTCAGGTCCACAAAGGACTCGTTGGAAATGAGGCGCATGGCCAGTTGCTCCCGGCTCATTTCCAGGGAGAAATAGACCACGGCCTTGCCCGAAAACTTGCCCGCGTGGAGGAGCATGTTAAGGGCCATAGAGGTCTTACCCATGCCGGGACGGGCAGCCAGCAGGATAAGGTCGGACTTGTTGAGACCGGCGATGGCGCTGTCCACATCGGGAAAGCCGGTGGACAGTCCCGGCACTGCCGAGTCGCTGGCGGCCAGCTCGCTGAGACGGTCATAGAGGGAGTAGATGACGCTGGAGATGTGCTCCAGCCCCTGGGAGGCCCGGCCGCGGCGGATGGCGAAAATACGCTGTTCAGCGGCCTCCAGCGCCTCCTGGGCCGTGGCGGTGCCCTCCTGGACCAGAGAGGTGATGGCCCCGCCGGTTTCCGCCACCAGACGGAGCAGCGCCTTGTCCCGGACAATGTTGATATATTCATCCACATTGGCCGCAGAGGGGGTGGTCATCATCAGCTGCTTGACGTAGTCATAGGAGGTGTTCTCGTCATAGACCCCAGCCTGCTTCATCTTCTCCAAAACGGTGACGGGGTCGATGGTCTCAGAGTAGTTGAACATGGAGCAGATGGTCTCAAAAAGCTCCCGGTTCTGGCGGAGGTAGAAGTCCTCCGGCTTCAAATGCTCGATGATCCGGGGAATACACCGCTCGTCGATGAGGGCGGAGCCCAGCACCGCCTGTTCGGCCACCACGGAGTGGGGCATCTGGCGGGAGATCAGTTCATCCAACCCTGTCACCTCCTGGTCAAAAGAGATTTCTCATGTGAGGCAGGGACTTTCCCCTGCCCCGCGGGACGATCATTCCTCGCACACCACCACATTGATGCTCCCGCTGATCTCATATCCCAGCTTGCACTTGAGCTGGTATGTACCAAAGGACTTGATGGGGTCCTCCATCACGATCTTGGCCTTGGCGATGTCAAAGCCGAACTGGGCCTTCAGCGCGTCGGAGACTTCCTTGGAGGTCACCGAACCAAAGAGCTTGCCGCCGTTTCCGGCCTTGGCGGGGATCTTTACCATGCAGCCTTTCAGCTTTTCCACCAGCTCCAGAGCGGCGGCGCGCTCGGCGGCCTCCTGGGCAAGCCGGGCCTTTTCCTGCTGCTTCATGGTGTTGAGGGCCTCGGGAGTGGCGGCAGCGGCCAGCTTCCGGGGCAGAAGGAAGTTCCGGGCATATCCGTCGCTGGCCTCGATGAGCTGACCCTTCTTACCCTGTCCCTTTACGTCCTGTAATAAAATGACCTTCATAATAGAAAACTCCTTTTCTGATATGTAGCGGGCAAACGTGTCGTACCCTTAGTTTTCCTCGCAGTATCGGTCGATGGCCCGGCGCAGCTCCTTCAGCACATCGTCCACGGTCTTTTCCGGGATCTGAGCTCCGGCCACGGCGGCGTTCCCGCCGCCGCCAAGGGCCTCGGCAATGACCTGGACGTTTACGTCCCCAGAGCTTCGGGCCGAAAGGATCACGCGTCCGGCGTCATCGGGGAATAGGACAAAGGAGGCGTTGACCCCTGAAATGGTCAGCAGCTCGTCGGCGGCCTGGGCTCCGGTGACCCGGTCTACCGGGTGATCGATGGCGGAGATGGCCGTCCCATCCCGGTACATGTGCGCCTCTTTCATGATCTCATACCGGGTAATGGTCAACTTCAGATCCGACTTGAAGAACCGGCGGACCTCAGTGGTGTCTGCCCCGGCCCGGCGGAGGAAGGCTGCCGCGTCGAAGGTCCGGGAGCCGGTGCGGATGGTGAAATTCTTACTGTCCAGAACAATGCCCGCCATCAGGGCCTCCGCCTCCCGGCGGAGCAGGTCCTTGGGGTCCAGCACATACTGCAAAAGTTCGGTGCACAGCTCCGAGGCGGAGGAGGCATAGGGCTCATGAAAGTTGAGGGCCGCTCCCTCGATATAGCTGGCCGCCCGGCGGTGATGGTCGATGACCGCCACCTTATTCACTGCCTCCAAAAGATCGGGGGACAGGACCTGTTCGGGCCGGTTGGTGTCCACCACCACCAGAAGAGAGCTGACGTCTGCCGAGACCAGAGCGTCGGTGGGGGAGAGGAATACCCCCTCATACTCGGGCAGCGCCGCCAGCTCATTGACGATCAGCTCGGCGGGGTTGGAGCCGGGGTCCCGGAGGATATGGGCGGGAATGCCCCGCTTCCGGGCCATGGCCACGATGCCCGCCGCGGGACCCACACAGTCCATGTCGGGAAAGGCGTGGCCCATGACGAACACCTGAGAGGCGTCGCCAATCAGTTCATAGAGGGCGCTTGCCATCACCCGACTTTTTACCTTGGTGCGCTTTTCCGTATCGCTGGCCCGCCGGCCGCCGTAAAATTCAAAGTTGAACCGGTTCTTTACCACTGCCTGATCGCCGCCCCGGCTGAGAGCCATCTCCAGGGCCAGGGAGGCATATTGAAACAGCTCTCCGTATCCGTCGGCGTCCCTCCCGGCGCCGATGGAGAGGGTGACGGGCAGACCACTGGGGTTCACGACCTCGCGGACCCGGTCGAGTACGTCAAACTTCTGCTCCAAAAAGGAGGTAAGGTACTCCTCCTCAAAAAGAAACAGGTAGCGGTCCCGGTCATAGCGGCACAGAAGCCCATGGGTGGGGGAGGACCACTCGTCCAGGATACGGTTGATGTCGGAGAGCATGGCGCTTTTTATGTTGTCGCTGACCCCGCGGAATACCTCGTCGTAGTTGTCCAGGTTCAGCAGGGCCACCACCGGACGGGAGGAATAAAACTGGTCCCGGATCAGGGAAAAGTCGGTCACGTCTACCCAGTAGGTGGTGGCGAGAAAGCTCCGTTCCCCCTTGTCCCCGGTACGGACCAGGTGGCCAAAGACCCAGAACCGGCGTTGGCCCAACTGGATCTCGGTGGGGCACTGGGTCTTGCCCTCCATGAGCCAGCGGGGGTCAAAGCCGGGGGCCGCTTCGGTGACCTTCCGGTCAAAGAGGTGGTCGCGTTCTCCGGTGATCTGGAGGAACTTGTCGTTGGACCAGATGACCTCCTCCGTGTCGGGCTGGAAAATGACCATGGGCAGGGGAGCGTTGACCATGGTGTCCTTGGCGGCCACGTCCATGTTGGTGCTGATGTTGTCAATGTAGCTTAAGATCTCCCGCTTGCGGATCTCGTTGCCCCGGCGGAAGTAGAGCAGGAGGATGAGGACGATGACGCCCTCCACGCAGGCCAGGGCATACCGCCCGGCCAGAGCGGTAGCCAGAGCAAAGGCGGCGAGAAACAGGAAATAGAGCCGGAAGCTGGGCTCCAGCAGGTGGGAAAGACCCTTTTTGCGCAATTCAGACGCCTCCTTTCCAGAGCGGAAGCTTAAGAGGGATATAGATAAAAGCATGATAGCACAAACGGAGAAAAAAAACAAGGGCGCTTCCGGTACAACGCTCCTTTTGCCGGGGGCCGGGCCGCCTGAGAATAACGGAAGGGGCGGTCCCTGCTGGACCGCCCCTTCCGGAAGTTTCTTGCGTCCATGGAGAAAACCGTCCCGGCAGAGAGTCTCTGCCGGGACGGTGGGGGGATTATTTCCGATCTTCCCCGTTGTCGGAGAAGATCTCCTTGGCGCTGGCGGCCAGCCCTGCCAATCCCTGGATCTCCGAGGGGATGATGAGCTTGGTGGCCTTGCCGTCGGCGGCCTTCTGGAAGGCCTCCAGAGCCTTCAGCTTTACGACCTGATCACTGGGAGCGGCCTGAGTCAGCAGCTTCAGGGCCTCCGCCGTGGCCTGCTGGACCTTCAGGATGGCCTCCGCCTCACCCTCGGCCCGCTTGATGGCGGCCTCCTTGGCGGCCTCGGCTTTCAGGATGAGGGACTGCTTCTCGCCCTCGGCCACCAGGATCTGGCTCTGCTTCTGGCCCTCGGCCTGGAGGATGGACTCCCGGCGCTCCCGTTCCGCCTTCATCTGCTTCTCCATGGCGTCCTGGATCTCACGGGGCGGGATGATGTTCTTCAGCTCCACCCGGTTGACCTTAATGCCCCAGGGGTCGGTGGCTTCGTCCAGCAGAGAGCGCATCTTGGAGTTGATGATGTCCCGGCTGGTAAGGGTCTGGTCCAGCTCCAGCTCGCCAATGATATTTCTGAGGGTGGTGGCCGTCAGGTTCTCAATGGCGGACATGGGGTGCTCCACGCCATAGGTATAGAGCTTGGGGTCAGTGATGGCAAAGTAGAGGACCGTGTCGATCTGCATGGTCACGTTGTCCTTGGTGATGACGGGCTGGGGGGCAAAGTCCACCACCTGCTCCTTCAGGGAGACCACCTTCACGATCCGGTCGATAAAGGGCATTTTGAAGTGGGGACCTTGGGTCCAGATGGTGTGGAAGGAGCCCAGACGGGTGAGGACATAGGCTTTGGACTGCTGAACGATCTTGAAGTTCAGCGCGGCCACAAGCACCACAAAGACGCCCAGGGCGGTGAGAATGATCTTGCCGATAATGCTTCCCATAAAATACGCAGCTCCTTTCTAAATTAGGCCAGGGGATGAGGGGTCACGAACAATTTGACGCCCTCGATGCGGTCAACGGTGACAGTGGTTCCTGCGGGAATAGGGGAACCGTCCTCCGAGCGGGCGGTCCAGGCTACGCCGAAGACCACCACGGCGCCCTTGCCGTTCAGGTTGTCAATGGATTCGGTGACCACCGCCTGCCTCCCGATGACCCGGTCGGCATTGGTGGGGACCACCGTGGGCAGCACATGCTTCCGGGCCAGAGGCCGGATCACTGCCATGGACAGGGCGGAAACGAGGAGAAACAGGGCGATCTGGAACCAGATATTGGCGGTAAAGAAGGTGGACAGCAGGGCCACAAGAGCTCCCGCCGCGAACCAGATCGACACCAGTCCCACCGTCAGGGCCTCCGCGATGGCGAAAAGGACCAGCAGTGCCAGCCAAATGATGCTGGGTAACCAAGGCATGACCATCAGCTCCTTTCTATTAAATAACCAACTGGCTTCCTTGGTACAAATACAGTATAACATACCCAGTCAATATTGTCAACAAATTAACGTTATATATTTAACAAATCGTCACAGGTCCGGCATTCCGCGGCCATCCAGAATACGGTCACAGGTGGAAACAGTGGCGGAGAGGAGGATATAGCAGGGATCCTCCGGGTCCGGGCTGAGATTGAGTTCGCCGCACCGGGCGATGAGCTCGGCCAGAAGGACGTTGAAGCCATGGGAATAAGGGGCTGTAAACAGGCGCAGGGTAAAGTCGGTGCCGCCCGGAACGGGGGTGGTCCGGACCTCTGTCTCATATTCCTTTGCCAGGGCTTCCACAATGGCGGAGCAGCGGTCATGGCTGGCCCGCTTTTTGGGGTTCTCCACATATTGGGTGCGCTCCTCCCGGCGGAGAAAGTCTTCAAAAGAAGGATACATGGTGGTTCTCCTTTCAAATTAGGATATATAAAACCTTATAAATCTGATAATATGCCTTTTCATCCTGCGAGTCAAGAATAATGATGACATTAAATGACATATTGGATAAAAATATATGAGATACAATAATACATACGGGAGGTGTGCCGTATGTATGAAGAATTTACGCAGGAACGGATTGCTCAACTGCGGACATCAAAAGGCGTATCTGCCCGTGATATGTCATTATCTTTGGGACAAAATGCGGCGTATATCAACCGGATTGAAAATGGAAAGTCACTGCCATCATTACAAGCTTTATTCTGGATCTGCGACTATTTCCAGATAACACCCCAACAATTTTTTGATGAGGGAGACAAATACCCGGCCTATCTGGAAAGCCTGGTAAAGGATATGAAAAAGCTGGACGCGGCATCCCTGTCTCTGGTGGCGGAGCTGGTGAGGAAACTGACAGAGAAAAAGTAAAAAACCGGGCGGCGTTCCCAGCCGCCCGGCTTTTATATGCCCAGAGATTTCTGCTTTTGGTGGGAAATGGAAATTTATCTTATCACGGATTTGCTTTATTAAAAGTTTTCCCGGCCTTCCCGGCCGGGGCCAAAACCGCTTGAAAGCAGTTCTGGACTCCGAACTTTTAAGGGCTACAGACCAGCGGCTCCCTCACAGCGACCCGTGCTCCCTCTCGCGCCGCTACCGCTGATAACCCCGCAGCCTTTGACCCCTTCGCTGCAATCCAAGCCGCCTGGGCGGTAGCAGTACGGCAACAGCGTTAGCCGAACCACGCATCAAGCTGTGTAGGATAGAGGCGGCGTAATTGCAGCGGGCTTTCTGCCAGTGTTCCACAGAGGGACGCGGGGACGCGCGGGCGCGGGGCAAGAGAAGGACTTTGGGGGCGAAAAGACGCGAGAGCCGACTTCAGAACACTTGGTTTTGACCTTAGGGCTTTCTTGGAGAGCGCGAGAGGCCATTCTTTGGCCCGTCAAAGAATGGTCTTTCGCAACCACGCAGTGATAAATTTGCTGGCAACCATCATCCAAACGGAACCACCCATAAATTAAAAAGGATCAATTTCCATTCCCCCACATCCCCCTCAAAAAAATTTGCCAAATGTTTCATGAATCGCTATAATACATAATAGGAACTTTTCAGCTCAAATTTCGTCAAAATACGGAATGACCGCAAACTTAGGAAGGGAGGGGTCGGAAATGACACAGCTTGACTTGGTGTCCCCTACCCTGTTTGGCCTGGAGGGGGTCTGCGCCCAGGAGCTCAAACGTATGGACGCAAAAAATGTCCGGGCGGAAAATGGCCGGGTCCTGTGGGACTATACCCCTGAGAGTCTGGTCCGGGCCAATCTGTGCCTGCGGACCGGGGAGCGGGTATTGCTTCGGCTGGGCCGGTTTTCCGCCCCCGACTTTGACGCCCTCTATGACGGGACCCATGCGCTATCCTGGGAGGAATTCATTCCCCGGGAGGGGGCCTTTCCCATCCGGTGCCGGAGCGTGGATTCCAAGCTTACCTCCCAGCAGCGGTGCACCGCTGTGGTAAAGGCCGCCGTGGGGGATCGGCTGGGCCGGGCTTACGGGCTGGAGCAGCTTCCGGAGACCGGGGCAGAGTATGCCATCCGCCTGTTTATTATGAACGACGTGGCAGAGCTCTATCTGGACGCCACCGGGCCCAGCCTTCACAAGCGAGGCTATCGGGCCATGAGCGTGATCGCCCCGCTGCGGGAGACCTTGGCGGCTGGAATGGTGCTGCTGTCCCGCTATCACGGAAAGGGTCCCCTCCGGGATCCCTTCTGCGGTTCGGGGACCATTCCCATCGAGGCCGCTATGATCGCCAGGAACCGGGCCCCCGGTCTGGACCGGAGCTTTTCCGCCCAGCGGTGGGCGTGGCTTCCCTCCCGGCTGTGGCTGGAGGAGGCGGACCGGGCCATGGATCTGGAGTACGACGGGGACTATGACATTGAGGGCAGCGACGTCGATCCCCAGGCGGTGGAGCTGGCCAGGGCCAACGCGGTCAAGGCCGGGGTGGAGGAGCTGTGCCGTTTCCGGGTAGCCGACGCCACCCGATTTGCGCCCCCAGAACCCGCGGGAAGGGTGGTCACCAATCCGCCCTATGGAGAGCGCATTCTGGAGAAGCGGGAGGCGGAGGGGCTCTATGCGGCCTTTGGCAGGGCATGGAAGGCCGTTCCGGAGGGCTGGGGCCTGAGTCTGCTGTCCTCCCATACGGAATTTGAGCGGACTTTTGGGCGGAAGGCGGACAAAAAGAGAAAGCTCTATAACGGGCCGCTGAAGTGCGATCTGTTTCTATATAACATATAGTTAGGAGGCGGGAATATGAAAAAAAGGATTCGGCTGGCGGCGGCGCTGACGTCCCTCAGTCTGCTGGCAGGCAGCCTTCCCGCCGCCAATGCCTATACGATCTATGAGTACAGCGAGGGCTTGGCCCAGGCGGAGGAGAGCGGCAGATGGGGCTTTGCCGGCGGCGGGGGAGAGATCGTGATCCCCATCCAATACCGTTCGGTGGCCTCCTTCTCCCTGGGGACGGCGGCAGTGGATCTGGACGGCAGGCTGGGGGTCATCCGCCCCGACGGAGAGTATCTGATCCAGCCGGAGTATGATACCCTGATGCCCGCGGGCTATGGTCTCTATATGGCCCAGCGCGGGGATGAGTGGGGCGTGGTGAGCATCCTGCCCTATACCGACGCGAATGGGCAGACCACCAACGAGGTCTATCCCATCCTCTACGCCAGCGTGGAGCTGGGCGTCAGCGGAGGTCTGGACGCCTTGATCCTCACCTCTAAGGGGGGAGGACGGACGGTGGTGCCCATTTTCCAGCTCCCCAGTATTTTGGGATCCCTGGGGGTGGAGGGCAGCCGTTTTCCTCTGACCCGGGGGCGGATCCCCTCCTTTACCGATGTGGATCCCCGGGACTGGTTTGCCCTGTGGGTAGATATCGCCTACAATACGGGGATCATGACGGGCACGGGGGGAAACGCCTTTGAACCGGGGCGGGAGGTGACGGTGGCCGAGGCCATCCAGATGGCGGCCAATATGGACAGCCGCCACAAGGGCGATAATTTCCATACCACTGCCCATGTCTCCTCCCCCTGGTATACCGACGCTGTGACCTACTGCCTGGCAAGCGGCATCATCACCGCCGGACAATTTGACGACTATGGCCGCCGGATCACCCGGCGGGAGCTGGCCCAGGTCTTTAGCGCCACCGAGCTGGCCCGGAGCCTGCCCCAGAGGAACAGTCCCGTTCGGGTCATGGCTGCCGTCCGGGACGTAAGCGCCATCGACCCCGCCGCCGAGGCCATTTTCGGCCTCTACACCAAAGGGATCCTGACCGGGGTGGACGAGAAGCTGTCCTTCCGGCCGGAGGCGGCTGTCACCCGGGCCGAGGCCGCCGCCCTGGCGGCCCGCTTGGCCCGGCCTGAGCAGAGGGTGGATCTGTTCTGATGCGGCATGTATTTATCATAAACCCGGTGGCGGGGCCGAAAAGCAGTGCCAGAGAGCTTCTGAAGCGGGTAGAGGCGGTCTTTCCGCTGGAGGATGTCGAGGTCTACGCCACCCGGGGGGCGGGGGACGCCGGACAGCTGGCCCACCGGGCCCTGGAGCCGGGGGAGCCGGTGCGGCTCTATGCCTGCGGCGGGGACGGGACCCTCAACGAGGTGGTCAATGCCGCTGCCGGAAAGGACTGGGCGGCGGTGACCAATGTGCCCATGGGTACGGGCAATGACTTTCTGCGGATCTTCGGCAGGGAGGGGAAGAACCGCTTTACCGACCTGGCCGCGCTGCGGGATGGTCCCCAATCGGCCATGGACCTGGTAGACTGCAACGGCGTTTTGGGCCTGGATGTGGTATGTGTAGGGGTGGACGCCCGGGTGGCTGCCGATGTGCACCGGTTCAAGCGGCTGCCTCTGATCGGAAAGAAAATGGCGTATATCCTCTCGCTGATCGCCACCGTGCGCAAGGGGATCACCCAGCCCATGAGGGTGGATATGGGCCCCATCCACCATGAGGGCCCCACCGCTCTGGTCTGCGTATGCAACGGGCAGTATTACGGCGGCGGCTTTCGCCCTGTGCCTGAGGCCCGGCCCGACGACCAGGTACTGGATGCTCTGCTGGTGGGGGACGTGTCCTTTTTTCAGTTTATCCGGTGCGTGGGGAAATACGCCTCGGGACGATACAAAGAATGCTCCGATCTGGTCCGGGACTGGCACGGCGGGGAGGTGAGCGTCTCCGCCCAAGAGGAGCTGGTAGCGGTGGTGGATGGAGAGGTCCTTCGGGGCCATAGCTTTACCATCCGCCTTTCCGAGCGGAAGGTAAACTTTTTCCACCCCGCGGGGGTGGAGCTTTGGGTCGAAAAGACGGCAAGCGCGGCGGCAATATGAACAGATTTTGAATTTTAATCGGTCAACCCCTTTTTTTCCAAAAAAGGGGTTGATTTTTTTTGTCCGTAGCGTTATTATCATACTTGCGGTTAGCACTCCATTTCTCTGAGTGCTAACACTTTGTAACGATAAGGAAAAAATATATATAAGGAGGAACCAAGTTATGAAGCTGAAGCCTTTGGGAGACCGGGTCATCATCAAGATGATGGAGGCTGAGGAGAAGACCAAGTCGGGCCTTATTCTCACCGGCAGCGCCAAAGAAAAGCCCGAGGTGGCGGAGATCATTGCCGTGGGTCCCGGCGGCCTGGTGGACGGCAAGGAAGTCAAGATGACTGTGAAGAAGGGCCAGAAGGTCATCACCGGCAAGTATTCCGGCACGGAAGTCAAAGTGGACGGCGAGGAGTACACCATCGTCCGCCAGGGGGACATTCTCGCTATCGTGGAGTAAGGACCTGTCGGGGACGTCAGGCCCCACGGGAGAGAGTGTGGGGCGCGACGCCCCGGCGTGCCAAACCCTAATCAAAATTTGGAGGTAAACCGATATGTCTAAACTCATTGCTTACGGCGAGGAGGCCCGCAAGGCCCTTCAGAAAGGCGTGGACCAGCTTGCCGACACCGTAAAGATCACCATGGGCCCCAAGGGCCGGAATGTGGTGCTGGATAAGAAGTACGGCTCACCCCTCATCACCAATGACGGCGTCACCATCGCCAAGGAGATCGAACTGCCCGATCCCATGGAGAATATGGGCGCCCAGCTGGTGAAGGAGGTGGCCACCAAGACCAACGACGTGGCCGGCGACGGCACCACCACCGCCACCCTGCTGACCCAGGCCATTGTGCGGGAGGGGCTTAAGAACCTGGCCGCCGGAGCCAATCCCATGGTCATGAAGAAGGGCATCAAGGCCGCCGCTGACGCCGCCGTCAGCGAGATCAAGAAGAACTCCAAAAAGGTCAAGGGCACTGAGGACATCGCCCGGGTAGGCACCGTCTCTTCCGGGGACGAGCAGATCGGCAAGCTGATCGCCGAGGCCATGGAGAAGGTGGGCGCCGACGGCGTCATCACCGTGGAGGAGTCCAAGACCGCCGAGACCTACTCCGAGGTGGTGGAGGGCATGCAGTTTGACCGGGGCTATGTGACCCCCTACATGGCCACCGACATGGAGAAGATGGAGGCCGTTCTGGACGAGCCCGTCATCCTCATCACAGACAAGAAGATCTCCTCCGTCCAGGATCTGCTTCCCCTGCTGGAGCAGGTGGTCCAGACGGGAAAGAAGCTGCTCATCATCGCCGAGGATGTGGAGGGCGAGGCGCTCAACACCCTCATCGTCAACCGTCTGCGGGGGACTCTGAACGTCTGCTGCGTCAAGGCTCCCGGCTACGGTGACCGGCGTAAGGAAATGCTTCAGGATATCGCTATCCTCACCGGTGGTACCGTTATCAGCGAAGAGGTGGGCCTGGACCTGAAGGAGACCACCGTCGACATGCTGGGCAGGGCCAAGCAGGTGAAGGTAAACAAGGAGAACACCATCATCGTGGGCGGCGCCGGCAAGGCCGCCGACATCAAGAACCGGGTGGCCCAGATCAAGAGCCAGGTGGAGGTCACCACCTCCGACTATGACAGGGAGAAGCTCCAGGAGCGCCTTGCCAAGCTGGCTGGGGGCGTGGCCGTGGTCCGCGTGGGCGCTGCCACCGAGACCGAGATGAAGGAGAAGAAGCTGCGTATCGAGGACGCTCTCAACGCCACCCGGGCCGCAGTGGAGGAGGGCATTGTGGCCGGCGGCGGTACCGCCTATGTCAACGCCATCTCCGCCGTGGAGGCCCTGCTGAAGACCACGGAGGGTGATGAGAAGACCGGCGTGCAGATCGTGGCCGCCGCCCTCACCGAGCCGGTCCGCCAGATCGCCGCCAATGCCGGCGTGGACGGCTCCGTGGTGCTGGAGAAGGTTCGCTCCGCGAAAGTGGGGACCGGCTTTGACGCCTATAACGAGACCTATGTGGATATGGTGAAGTCGGGCATTGTGGATCCCACCAAGGTGACCCGTACCGCCCTGGAGAACGCCGCGTCCATCGCCAGCGTGCTCCTCACCACCGAGGCCCTGGTGGCCGACAAGCCCGAGCCCCCGGCGCCTGCTCCGGCGGCCCCCGATATGGGCGGGATGTACTGAGAAAGACTGAAAGAGATCCTCGCGGCCCCCGACAGGGACAGGATGTACGAAGGATCAAAAATCAGACGGCCGCCGGTGAAGACCGGCGGCCGTTTTGCGGGCAGGGGGAATGTATGGAAGGTCCCCGCTCCAGCCGCCGCCCCGGCGTGGCGGGATGGGCTCCAAAAAGCTCCGGCCCTGTGGGAACACAGGGCCGGAGCTTTTTGGTCAGATGTCCTTTTCCTCCAGCGCCAGACGGTACAGCGCGGGTTTGCCCCCGCTCTGGGGCAGGGAAGAATGCTGGATCCAGCAGATGCTCCCGTCCATGACCACCGGATCAGTGGGGGGCATGGGGGTATTTTCCAGGATCCGTTCCTGCCCGGTGGGCTGTCCCTTGCCGTCCAGCACCAGACAGTGGATGTCCGCCCCCTCCTGCCACATGGCCGCAAAGGTGGATTCATCCAGTTTTACCAGCCGGGCACAGTTGACGGTGCTCTCGCCGTGGGTGAGCCAGGTGAGGGTGGTGGCGGAGAGATCCTCTTCCACGTTGAAGGTGCCCCAATGGTTTGTCCTGCCATCGGGATCCGTCCAGGAGGCTTTGTATTGCCTGCCGCCGGGGAGCAAGGTCAGGGAGGTCTTGGTGCTTCCCTCGGGCCAGGGGGGAGTGGGCTTTCCGGCCTCTTTCGAGGTGTAGGTCAAAAAAAGGCTCCAGGGGGTGTCCGCTTCGGCATTGAGGTCCACCTGGGGGGTGGAGCAGCCAAGGAAGAGATAGCCGTCTCCGGAGAGCTCAAGCCCGCTTCCAATGGCATTGGTCACATTTTCTCCGATCCCTCCGGCGATGGGGAGCAGCTCCGCGGCCTGGCTGTCACTCTGGAGGATGAAGGCCCGGGGGTAGGCGTCTCCGTGGTCCACCGTCACCAGCTGCTCCCCATCAAACCGGACGAACTGACCGAAGGAGTGGGAGACGTGGTTGGAGGGGAACTCCTCGCTGACCGAGAGGACCTTCATATCGGCGGTGTTCATCGTGACGGTAAGATTGGACTGGTGGCGGAGCCCATCGTCGGGGGTGGTGTACCGCTGCCGGGCGGCATGGAGGGCCAGGGTCTTTCCGTCTTCGCTCACCGCCATGCGGGCTACGGCGGCCCGGAAGGGGACGGTGGTGTAGGAAGCCCCACCGCCGACCGAGGCGGCGGAGAGCCGATTCCAGTCCCGGTCATACTGGACGATGCGCCAGACCTCCCGGTCGTCGTCCTCCTCGTCGTTATCCTGGCCAAAGGCCAGATAGAAGTGGCGGCCGGAATCCAGAAAGGCTCCAAAGGTGGGCAGCTCCTTTTCCAGAGTTTGGGAGGCAGTGAGGCTTCCGTCGGCGGAAAACCGCTCTATGGTGATCTCCTCGCTGCCCACCACCAGCCCAGAGACGGTGCCGTCTCCGTTGTCGATGGTGTAATAGCCGCTGGACCAACCCGTCAAGGATCTGGAGGCACTGTAGTCGTGAGCTCCGAACCGGGAAGCGTCGGACCAGTCGGTCCGGGCCTGGAGGAGAAGGGCGTCAAAGCCTTGGGCCACGGCGGTGTCCAGAAGCTCCAGAAGACGGTAGACCAGCACGGCGGAGGAGGGGTAGTCCAGCTCTCCCGAAGGGTCAAAGTTCCCCCTGTCGTCCCCCTTCATCAGGCCGTAGGCGGCGATCTTCCGGGCGTAGGACAGGGCCCAGGGGCTGATGGCGGCTTCATCGGCGTAGACGGCGGGGCTGAGCGAGGGCTCCAGAGGGTAGTCCAGCGTTTGAGAGACAAGATCCAGCAGGGAGCAGACCAGCTTGGCCCCCTGCTCCCGGGTCAGAGGATCCTCATAGTTGAAGTAGCGCAGTCCGTCTGCCCCTACCGTGCCCTCCAAAAGGCCAAAGCCCGCAGCCCGCTGGATAACGGTGGGAGCGTAGTCGCAGAAATAGTCCCATCCCACCGGGGAGAAGGGCTCCAGCTTTGCATGAGGAATGGCCTGGTCCAGAGTGTTCACCAGCATCTCCACAAATTCGCCCCGGCTGATGGAGCCGGAGGAGACGAAGGGGAGGATGGAGCGCTCCCTCAGGACCTGGCAGGCTTCGGCGGCCCAGGCGGGGGGTTCCGCCGCCCGAACAGGGAGGGAGGGGATCGTAAGACACAGAGCCAGGAGGACTGCGGTCAACTTTTTCATAGTGGCATGCCACCTTTCCCAGTGGAATGGCTCCACTGTATCATAGCGAGGGGAAAACATCGGCCGGGCGCGGGAGGAAAAGACTTCGGCTTCCCTTGAAATGGGTCAGTGGATCACGTCGTAACGCAATCGCAAATAGGAATTCTCCAGGATCACACATTCCCGCAGCTTCAAAACACCCAGTTTTGACAATTCCTCCTGTGAAAGCAGGGAGCAGCCATCAATTAGAGTAGATGTATCTTTGCCGCCGATCAAGACCGGGGCAACGACGAGGTCGACATGATCCAATAGTTTTTCACGCAGGAATAGGCCGTTCAGCGTCCCGCCGGTTTGGACCGTGATCCTCTCACAGCCGTATTCTGATTTGAGCTCCGCAAGCGCGTCTTTCAGCGATAATTCCTTTTGATGGATGATATGAAAATTGTCCTCCGTTACGTGAAATGCCGGGTGCCTTGCGTTTGACGTGATGAGCACAAACGTTTTAGACAGCGCACAAAAATACCGTATCCCATTTTCATTCAAATGATCGTTATCGATGATCGCAAAGGATACGGGCGTTTTACTTGGCATTTTCTTTGCGTTGACGCCGAGCTTGGCTTGAACTCGACCGGAATTGAGGGACCAAAGATCTGTTGTCTGCTCTATTTCGTAGTATTGGTGCAGGCCCTCGCGCACCCCGGGGATCTTGGGAAAATCCGTGTCGACATCTAGATCGTCCGTGGCGCCGGTGCTTATTTTTCCGTCAACCGACGTCAGCATAAACAATGTTGTGATGGGCCTGTTCATTTTATTACCCCCAAATTCCGAGTTATCGAACTGATTATAACATATGGGCCTCTCCGCATCAACTTGGTTTTGCGGAAGCTGCCGGGGAGAGAACGGGATGAGACGGTTTTAAAATGAGCGCGGAAAATTGCCCCTTTTTCTTCCGACCGGAGTGTGGTATAATGTCAATAATTATATCCATTGAAACGGAGCGGGCTGAACATGGACAAGCAGAGGGATTGGAAGGAGCGGCAGCAGGAGGCCGACGGGATCATTGAGGGA
This sequence comes from uncultured Pseudoflavonifractor sp., assembly GCA_947577065.1. GTDB lineage: Bacteria > Bacillota > Clostridia > Oscillospirales > Oscillospiraceae > Vermiculatibacterium. The sequence goes on along the minus strand of CANPTT010000025.1, from coordinate 5,230 downwards.
CGCAATGCCGTCATTGAGGCCCTCCGGGCAGGGGCGGCCATCGACAAGGTCTACCTTGCCAAGGGAGAGACCGATTCCGCCCTGGGCCATATCGCCGCCAAGGCCAAGGCTGCGGGGATCGCCGTGGTGGACTGTGACCGGCGGAAGCTGGATGCCATGAGCGTGACCCACTCCCATCAGGGAGTCATTGCCGTGGCCGCCGTCCGGGAGTACGTGGGCGTGGAGGATATCTTAAAGGCTGCGGCGGACAGGGGAGAGGCCCCTTTTATCGTAGTGTGCGACGAACTCTCCGATCCCCACAATCTGGGTGCGGTGATCCGTACGGCAGAGTGCGCCGGGGCCCACGGAGTCATTATCCCCAAGCGGCGCAGCGCCGGACTCACCGCCGTGGTGGCAAAGACCTCTGCCGGGGCGGTGAGCCATGTGCCGGTGGCCCGGGTGGCAAATCTTACATCCTGTCTGAAGGAACTGAAGGCGGCGGGGGTCTGGGTCTACGGCACCGCCGCCGACGCGAAGCAGACCATGTACCAGGCCGATCTGACGATGGGGACTGCCATTGTCATCGGCAGCGAGGGGGAGGGCATGTCCCGTCTGGTCCGGGAGACCTGCGACGTGCTGCTCCGTATCCCTATGAAAGGCAAGCTCAACTCTCTCAACGCCTCCGCGGCGGCGGCCATCCTTCTCTATGAGGCGGTGCGCCAGCGGGGATGATGAACAGGTGATCTCATGGCAAAGGACCGGGACGGGCAACGGAATCAGGATGAGTTCTCGCTGGAGGCGATTTTAGCTGAGTTTGGAAGCGGGAGCGGAGAGCGGCAGGGGGAGCCCCCGGCCGCTCCTTCGGACGCCCGGACGGAGGAGTCCGCCACGGGGAGGGACGGGCCCCCCGACGCTCCCCAACGGGATGAGCTGGCGGAGCAGGATTGGTTTCCCACCCGTCCCCGTACTCCCGGGCCGGAGGATGGGGAGGATCATCCCACCACCCCCTTTCCCATTGTGGGGAGGAGGGAGCGGGAGGAGAAGGTGACCCCCTTTCCCAAGGCGGCGCCCAAGATCGTCCGGGAGGCGGCCCCTCCGCCCCTGCCCCCGGAGCCGGAACCTGAGCCTGAGCCGCCCCAGGAGGAGAAGGTGCTGGAATTTCCCTCTCCGGAGCCGGACAACCCGGTGGCGGCAGGGATCGACCATCTGCGGCGCAAGGCGGACCAGTTTGCCGACCACATGTTTGAGGAGGAGGGGGCCGAGGCGGCCAAGGCGGTCCGCCGGGCGGAAAGGCTGATCCCGGGCGTGGACGAGGAGGCTCCCGCATCTCCTGTCCGGGAGCGGAAGCCCCGCAAGCGGCTGCCCCCCGCGCCCGATCTGCCCCCGGCGGAACTGGCAAAGCGGTATTCCAAGGGCCTGAACGGTTTGCGGCTGCGCTGCTTCCTGGTGTTTTTGCTGATCCCCGCCACGGTCTATCTCACTGCCGCCCCGGACCTGCTTTGGCCTTTGCCGGAGCAGCTTGCGGGAAATGCCGGCTTACAGTGTTACGCATTGGCGGGTCTTCAGGTTTTGGCTATGCTGTTGGGGATCGATGAGTTTTTAGGGGGCCTGATCCGCTCCTTTCAGCACCGGGTGGGGATGGAGCTGGTGATCTCCCTGGGCAACGTCGCCGTGCTGGCCGACGCCCTCACCATCCCCACACTGGCAGCCCAGCGCCAGCCCTTCTGTGCCGCGGCGGTATTGGGGCTGTGGTGCGTCATGTATGGTAGCTTACAGGAGAGGCGGGGCCAGCGGCTGTCTTGCCGCACGGCGGCCTCCGCCTCAGAGCCCTATTTGGTGACCAGGGACGAGGGGAAATGGAACAACCGGGACACCTATGCCAAGTGGTCCGGTCCCCTCAACGGCTTTGGAAGCCAGATCCAGAGCAGCGACGGGGCCAGACGGATCTATCGGATCATGGTCCCCCTTCTCCTGCTGGCAGGGGTCCTCTTCGCCCTTATCTCCTCGGTGGGCCACCGGCGTCCGGAGGACTTTTTGTGGTGTCTGGCGTCCATTCTCACCGCCGCCGGGAGCTTGTCGGCCACCCTGTGCTTTGGACTTCCCTGGCGAAAGATATCCGCACGCCTGTCCAAGTCGGGGGCCGCCCTGGCGGGGTGGCAGGGCGTCACCAATACCACGGGCAGCAGTAACCTTCTGCTGACAGATATCGACCTGTTCCCCATTGGCTCGGTAAGTCTGAATGGGGTCAAGATCTTTGGAGACTTTCCCATTGAAAAGGTGGTGGCAGTCACCGCCACCGTGATCCGGGATTCGGGCAGCGGCCTGGATAAGGTGTTTCACGACCTGCTGCGCAGCCAGGGGGCCGTCTACCGTCGGGGGGAGGACCTTACCGCCTTTGAGGGCGGCGGCCTCTCCGAGATCATCCGGAACCAGCAGGTGTTGGTGGGCTCGGCCGCTTTTATGGTCCTGATGGATATTGCCCTTCCCCCTGGGCTTAAGGTGAAAAATGCCGTTTTTTGCGCCATTGACGGGGAACTGGCGGGGATATTTGCCCTCAACTACCATCTTCCGGGATCGGTGGCCCCCGCCATTGATTCCCTGATCCAAAACAGGGTGACTCCGGTCCTTGCCACCCGGGACTTTAACCTGATCCCCTCTATGCTCCGCCAGCGGTTCAAACTGCCTGCGGAGAAGCTGGAGTTTCCCCCGGTACATCGGCGGCGGGAGCTCTCCGAGCCGGAGCAGGAGCACTCTGAGACCCTGGCCGCCGTTCTCTGCCGGGAGGGCCTTGGCCCCTATGCCGAGGCGGTGGTGGGCGGACGGAGGCTACGCACAGCGGTGCGCCAGTCGGCGGTGCTCAGCTGTCTGGGCTCGGTCATAGGCGTCCTGCTGGCCTTTTACCTCACCTATGTGGCGGCCTACAATTCGCTGACGCCCCTGAACCTGACGCTGTTCCTTTTCATGTGGCTGGTTCCCACCCCCCTTATCGCCGGATGGGTGGATCGGTATTGAGGCGGACTTGACATTTGGCCCAACCAGTGATACACTTCCTTTGTCAAATCGGCGTTGACGGAGAAGAAGCCGCCCGTACCGTTCAGAGAGAGGTCCATACGCTGCGAGGGCCTTACGGGATACAGCGGTGAGTACCACTCCCGAGCCGCCCGTGAGGAGCGGGCCGGGTCCTCCCGTTACAGGGGACACAAGCGGCGGTTTTCGAAGAAAACCGCAAGCAGGGTGGAACCGTGGAGCGGTCGTATAAAGACGCTTCACCCCTGACAGAATCAGGGGTGAAGCGTTTTGTTTTGCCCCCAATCAGAAACAGGAGGGAATCCGTATGTCAGAAGAAAATTTCGAGTTCAGCTTTGAGAATCCCGAGTACCGCAAGACCTATTGGCACACCTGCTCCCACGTGATGGCCCAGGCCGTGAAGCGGCTGTGGCCCGAGGTGAAGCTGGCCATCGGCCCCTCGATCGACGAGGGCTGGTACTACGATATGGACGCCCCCTTCGCCTTCACCCCCGAGCACTTGGAGCAGATCGAGGCGGAAATGAGAAAGATCTGCAAGGAGAAGCTGAAGCTGGAGCGGTTCGAGCTGCCCCGGCCCGAGGCTTTGAAGTTCATGGAGGAGAAGGACGAGAAGTACAAGGTGGAACTGATCAACGACCTGCCTGAGGACGCCCACATTTCCTTTTACAAACAGGGGGAGTTCACCGACCTGTGCGCAGGACCCCACCTGGACTCCACCGGGCGCATCAAGGGCAATGCCATGAAGCTCACCGCCTGCAACGCCGCCTATTGGCGGGGGGATTCCAACCGGGAGACCCTCCAGCGTATCTACGGCATCGCCTTCCCCAAGAAGGAGGAGTTGGACGAGTACCTGGCTAAGATCGAAGAGGCCAAGAAGCGGGACCACCGGCGGCTGGGCAAGGAGCTGGGCTTGTTTATGCTCCGGGACGAGGGACCCGGCTTCCCCTTCTTCCTGCCCAAGGGCATGACCCTGAAGAATACCCTTTTGGACTACTGGCGGAAGGTCCACAAGAAGTACGGCTATGTGGAGATTTCCACCCCCATCATGCTCAACCGCCAGCTTTGGGAGCGGTCGGGCCACTGGGATCACTATAAGAACAATATGTACACCACCGTTATCGACGAGGTGGACTTCGCCGTGAAGCCCATGAACTGCCCCGGCGGTATGCTGGTCTACGCCAGCGAGCCCCACTCCTATAAGGAGCTGCCTCTGCGGGTGGGGGAGATCGGCCTGGTCCACCGCCATGAGCTGTCCGGCGCCCTTCACGGTCTGTTCCGGGTTCGCTGCTTCAACCAGGACGACGCCCACGTCTTTATGACCCGGGAGCAGATGCAGGACGTGATCCAGGAGACGGTGCGGCTATTTGACGAGGTGTACTCCACCTTTGGCCTGAGCTACACCATCGAGCTGTCCACCATGCCCGAGGACCACATTGGCACCGTGGAGGAGTGGGAGAAGAACCAGGAAATTTTGAAGGCCGCCATCACCGCTATGGGCAAGGACTTTGTCATCAACGAGGGGGACGGCGCCTTCTACGGGCCCAAGCTGGACTTCCACCTGGCCGACTCCCTGGGCCGGACCTGGCAGTGCGGCACCATCCAGCTGGACAGCCAGCTCCCCGAGCGCTTCGAGCTGGAGTACACCGGCGAGGACGGCCAGAAGCACCGCCCTGTCATGATCCACCGGGTGGTGCTGGGCTCCATCGAGCGGTTCATCGGCGTCATCACCGAGCACTTTGCCGGGGCCTTCCCCGCCTGGCTCTCCCCGGTGCAGGTAAAGCTCCTCACCGTTACCGACCGGGCCGACGCCTACGCCGGAGAGGTTGCCGCCAAGCTGGATGCGATGGGCTTCCGCTGCGAGGTGGATGACCGCAACGAGAAGATCGGCAAAAAGATCCGGGAGGCCACCCTTCAGAAGGCCCCCTATATGCTGGTCATGGGAGACCGGGACATTGAGAATCAGACGGTCTCTGTCCGCCACCGCTCCGGAGAGGACCTGGGGGCCATGACGGTGGACCGGTTTGCCGCCCTGCTGAAGGCGGAAGTGGAGAGTATGGAGATCAAGTGAGAAGGAAAATAGGGAAGAAAAAACCGCCGGGAAGACCCCGGCGGTTTTTTTTTTTTAAAAAAAAAAAAAAAGGGCAGAGAAAAGGGGGACAACCCAGTAAAAAGAGTAAGCCCGGGATTCCCTTTCCAAATGTCAGTTTTTACATTCCCCCCCGCC
>CANPTT010000024.1 GCA_947577065.1 uncultured Pseudoflavonifractor sp. | reverse complement strand
AAAACACATCAAAAATTTAAAAATATATGTTTGGTCCCCCCCCCCGCGCCCGCCCTCCCCCCCCCCCCCCCCACTTTTCTACTTCATACAGGAAAGAGCAATTCGGCCAGGTGCTTTCCCAGGACTCCGCCCTCCTCCAGCCCCTCCAGGCAGGTGTGACAATAGCACACTGTCCATTCGGTGGTGATGCGCTTACAGTATTCCTCCATCAGGGTCTTCTGCTCCTCCGGGGTATGGGGAAGAAATTTCCCCGCCGCCTCTATGTCGTAGTGACGGGGCGCCAGCTTGGGATTCCGGGCCACCTGGGGTCTATAGAGAGAGCTGCCGCAGAAATCTGTCTTCGCAAAATTCTCTTCCAGTTCTACGACCTGAAGCTTCATCCTCCGGAGAAGCTCCCGCACCGCCTCCTGCTCCTCCCTGCGCTCCCGGGACCGCCAACAGTCCTGAACTGTGACGGTCTTTCCACCGTGATCGGGATAGGGGAAATTGTCGTCCGTCAAGATCAGCTCCCAAATAGAGCGCACCTCCACGCCGGGTTTTGACTCCTCCAGGATATTAGCGCAGTTGTGGCAGATATAATAGACCACATCTCCCGGCTGGAACTGGGCGCTGTGAACCAACTCCTTCCAGTCCTCTTGGCAGGGCGGAAGAACCTTTTTCTCATAATTTTCCACCTGAAACCCAGGAACACAGCAGCGCAGGACCGGGATATTCCACCGCCGGTCCATGTACTTCCAGACCCGACGACTCAGTTCCCGATGCCGCCAGGTGAAGCCGCAGCTTGCCACATAGTACCTATTTGCCATCCCTTTCCTCCCTATTGTCAGAAAAGCGTGATTTGACTGGTATCCGGCAGGTCATCAAACGCGCCTGCGGCTTTCAGTTGCTCAATATGGGACTTGGAAACTTTGGGACAGGCGTCGGAAAATTCCTCAATGGACACAAATTCCTTTCCTACCCGTTGCTCCACAATAGACTGGGCAGCCGATTCCCCTAAGCCGGGGATCGAGGTAAAGGGCGGAATCAGGGCGTCGTCTCCATCCAAAAGAAAATGGGTGGCGTCAGAGCGGTATATATCCACATTGTGGAATTTGAGCCCCCGGAGATAATACTCATAGACCACCTCCAGAGTGGTATAGGTATCCTCCTCCACCGCCGCCGCCGTTTTCTCGTCCATCTTGGCTTTGATCTCCTTCAGCTTGGCTTTGGCTATGTCCATGCCCTGAAACATGATGGTGGCGTCCAGGGCCTTAGCCCGAATGGAAAAATACGCGGCATAGAAAGCCAAAGGCCGATGGACCTTGAACCAGGCGATACGGAAAGCCATCATCACATAGGCCACAGCATGAGCCTTGGGAAACAGATAGCCGATCTTAGCCAGAGAGTCAATGTACCAGTCGGGCACATTGTGGGCTTTCATATCGTCCACCCACCCCGACTCAAAGCCCGCCTTTTTTACCTTACCTTTCCGTACCGCCTCCATGATCTTGAAGGACTTTTTAGGTTCTACCCCCATCCTCATAAGGTAGAGCATAATATCGTCCCGGCATCCCACCGTCTCCAAAACGGAAGCCGTTCCATTGACGATCAGATCCCTGGCATTCCCCAGCCACACATCGGTCCCGTGGGAAAAGCCGGAAAGCCGCACCAATGTATTAAAGTCCTGAGGCTGGGTATCCATAAGCATTTGCCGGGTAAAACGGGTGTTAAACTCCGGAATAGCCACCGCCCCTGTCGGACCCAGGATGGGGTCGTTGACAAAGCCCAGCTTCTCCGAGGTGGTAAAGAGGCTCATGGTGTCCGGGTCATCCAGCGAGATATCCGTACGGACATTCACTCCTGTCAGGTCCTCCAACATGCGGATCATGGTGGGATCCTGGTGGCCCAACATATCCAACTTCAGAAGGTTGGATTCCATGGAGTGGTATTCAAAGTGTGTGGTGACAATGTCGCTGTCCGGGTCATCGGCGGGGTGTTGGACGGGGCAGAAATCATAGATCTCCCGGTCCTGAGGGATGACCACCATACCGCCGGGGTGCTGACCGGTGGTGCGCTTGGCGCCGGTACAGCCCACCGCCAATCGGTTCTCCTCAGCGGAATTGGCCCTTTTCTCCCGCTTTTCCAGGTATTTTTTCACGTAGCCGTAAGCTGTTTTAGAGGCCACCGTACCAATGGTCCCCGCCCGAAACACATGGGTCTCTCCAAAAAGCTCAAAGGTATAGCGATGGGCCTTGGCCTGATACTCGTCAGAGAAATTCAGATCGATATCGGGCACCTTATCGCCACCAAATCCCAAAAAGGTTTCAAACGGAATGTTGAACCCATCCTTCTGGTAGGGGGTTCCACAGACGGGACACACCGCATCCGGCATATCGGCCCCACAATCCAGGTTATGGGCTGTGCCATATTCAAAATCAGCATGCTTGCACTTGGGGCAGCGATAGTGGGCAGGCAGAGAGTTGACCTCAGTGATCCCCGAGAGGAACGCAACCAAAGAGGATCCCACTGAGCCCCGGGAACCCACCAGGTAGCCGTGCTCCAAGGAATTTTGGACCAACTTCTGAGCGGACATATAGATGACGTCATATTTCCGCATGATAATGCCGGGAAGCTCCAGATCGATCCGGTCCTGAACAATTTTGGGAAGCTCTTCTCCATACAGCTCATGAGCCTTGTTGTAGACCAGGCTCTCCAGCTCCTTATCCGAATCCTCCAGCTTGGGGGCGAAAAGGCCCTGGGGCAGGGGCTCAATACGCTCACACCAGTCGGCAATACGGTTGGGATCCGTAATCACCACTTTACGGCAGTCCTCCTCCCCCAGATAGGAAAACTCCTCCAGCATCTCGTCGGTCGTCTTGAAATAGATGGGCAGGGGCTCATCACAGTCCTCAAAGCCCTTGGAATCCAAGAGAATGTGGCGGTACTGCTCATCCTCCGGCTCCAAAAAGTGGACGTCTCCCGTGGCACAGACCGGCTTATCCAATTCCTTGCCCAGAGCCAGGATCGTACGGTTAAACTCTCGCAGCTCCTCCTGATCCTCCACTTGGGGCCGCCCCGTCTTCCGGTCGGGCCGAAGCATAAAGGCGTTATTGCACAGGGGCTGTATCTCCAGATAGTCATACCAGGAGGCCAGCCGCTTCAGTTCGGCCCACTCCTTCCGAGCCGCCACAGCCTGAAAGAGCTCTCCCGCTTCACAGGCAGAGCCGATGATCAATCCCTCCCGGTACTTCTCCAGCTCACTCTTGGGGATGATGGGATTGCGTTTATAGTGCTTGAGAAAGGAATCGGAAATCAGGTGGTAGAGATTGCGAAGTCCCAATTGATTTTTCGCCAGAATGATAAGGTGCTTGGGCTGCCGGCGGGCCTTTCCCTGCCCCCGGAGGGGGATCATGGCAGGATTGATGGCCTGGATCGTAGTGATCCCCATCGCCTCCAGCCTCTTGAAAAAGGGAATGAGCATATAGGCCACCGTGGCAGCGTCGTCGCTGGCCCGATGATGGTTAAAGGCGGGCAGATTCAACTCATTGGCCACCATATCCAGCTTATATTTACCCAGATCGGGCAGCAGGTCCTGGGCGAGGATCAGAGAATCAATGGCCGTATTGGGAAAGGGTCTCCCCATCCGGCGGCAACCTTGGGCAATAAAGCCCATATCAAACTCGGCGTTGTGGACCGCCAAGGGACGGTCCCCTACGAAATCCAGAAAAGCGTTGATCGCCTCCTCCTGGCTGGGAGCCCCTTCCAACATCCTATCGGTGATACCGGTAAGCTCTACGATCTCCCGGGGCAGCGGTCGGCCTGGACTGGCAAAGGTGTTAAAGCTCTCGCAGACCTCTCCGTCCCGCAGGACCACCGCGCCGATCTCAATGATAAGATCCTTATTTTTATTCAAGCCCGTAGTTTCAATGTCAAAGCAAACGATCTCCCCGTGAAAGTCCCCGTCAGCAAGACCGTGAACTACCACCCGATCGTCCATATCATTGATAAAATAAGCCTCGACGCCATAGAGTATCTTGATATTTTTTGCGGTATGCCACGCCTCCGGGAAGGACTGGGCCACTCCGTGGTCGGTAATGGCAACGGCCCGGTGACCCCAGCCTTCCGCCCGCTTCACCGCCTCTTTCGCAGGGGTAAGGGCGTCCATGGCAGACATGGTGGTGTGAAGGTGAAGCTCCACACGCTTTTCCGGTGCGTTGTCCTTGCGCTTCGTCTTCTCCCCCAACATAATGGCATAGGGCTCAAGCACCATATCGTTGGTATAACGATCTATGTTGAGTCGTCCCTGGATCAGCAGATGCTGACCCATATCAATATGGGAGACAAAGGGCTTGGCCTCCTCCCCCTGGCAAAACTTACTCACCCGGATGGAGCCGGTATAATCGGTCACATCAAAATTGATGGACCACGCCTCCCGGTTCTTCATCTTTCGGTGCTTGATATCAAATACGTCCCCCTCGATCAACACGGTGCCCATATCCAGATTCAATCCTGCCATGGGTACAGGCTGCCCCTTGATCTCCCGGCGGCCATATATCAAGCCTCCCCCTCTCTTCCCGGCGGCTTTCTCCCTGGGCTGAACGGTCTGGATATGCTTCATGGCCTCCCGGCGCAGCGCTTCGGTCCGACGGAAGGCATCCTGGGCGGCGTCAAATGCCTCAGGTAGCGCCGCTTCCTCAGGGGGAGGCTCCGGCAACGGGATCTCCTCCTCCGGGGGCGGCTCGGGCAGGGGAATGTCGTCCACAGGAGCCTGCTGGGAAGCCGCCGTGAGGGTGAGCGCCACCCGTTCCACGTTGTACGCCCTCGCCAGGGCCTCCTCCACCGTCTGCCGCAGCTCCGGCGTGGGCAGGATGGGACAACTGACCTGAGCCTTAATGGCCCGGGCCTTTTTATCAATGGCCGCCCCCATCACCTCCCAGGAGGCCACCTGGCTCAGCACCAAGGGCTCCGGAGTCAGGGCGGAAAACAGTTTTAAAAAGGGTACTTTATTTGGCATGGTTTTCTTGATTCCCTTTCCGTTTCTTTTTCCGGCCATTGCCTGGCAAAGGCCGCCGCGCCCCTGTTGATCCGTGGCCGGGATCGTGCTTCACAGTGTTTCGATCAGCTGGAACAGCTCATCCACCAGCAGTTCCTGGGAAACCTTCTTGACGATCTCACCTTTCTTGAAGAGAAGGCCCTCCCCCACTCCTCCGGCGATACCCACGTCGGCGGAGGATGCCTCCCCTGGGCCGTTGACCACACAGCCCATGACGGCCACCGTGATGGGCTTGTCCACTGTTTTCAGCCGCTCCTCCACCTCATGGGCAAGAGCGATCAGGTCGATCTTGGTCCGCCCGCAGGTGGGGCAGGAGATGAGCTCCGGTCCGTCCTTCCGTACCCCCGCAGCTTTGAGAATATCCCGGGCGGCGCGGACCTCCTCCACCGGGTCGGCGGAGAGGGAGACCCGGATGGTATCCCCTATGCCAAGGGCCAGAAGTCCCCCGATGCCCACGGCAGATTTCAGGATCCCCATCTTGGGCGTGCCGGTCTCGGTCACGCCAATATGTAAGGGATAATCACTTTCCAGAGCCATGCGTTGGTAAGCCTTCATGGTGATGGGCACCGAGGAGGATTTGAGGGAGACACAGATATCCGAAAAGCCGCAGTCCTCCAGCAGTCTAATATGCCCAAAGGCACTTTCCACCAAAGCCTCCGGGGTCACACCCCCATACTTGGCCAGCAGAGGTTTTTCCAGAGAGCCCCCATTGACTCCGATACGGATAGGAAGTTTTTTTCCTTTACAGGCATCCGCCACAGCGGCCACCCGATCCGGGGAACCGATATTGCCGGGGTTGATCCGCACGGCATCGCAGCCCTGCCAAACGCACTCCAAGGCCAGCTTGTAGTCAAAGTGGATATCTACCACCAGAGGGATCGTGATCCTTTTCCGGATCTCCCCCACTGCCTCCGCCGCCGCCATATCGGGGACGGCCACCCGTATGATCTCACACCCGGCGGACTCCAGCCTCTTGATCTGGGCCACGGTGGCCGCCACATCCTGGGTGGGGGTGTTGCACATGGATTGGATGGAAACGGGAGCGCCGCCGCCTACCGGCACGCCCCCCACATGGATCTGCCTAGTCATAGCACTACACCCCAAACTGTTTGAGAATATCACTGATAGTCACCACCAGCATGAGCCCCATAAGGCAGGCAAAGCCCGCTGCCGTGACCCAGCCCAAATACTTGGGATCCATTTTTTTCTTGGTGATGGCGGTGTAGATCCCATTCACTCCCATGAACAAAATTTGACCTCCATCCAAAGCCGGGATGGGCAGCAAATTCATCACAGCCAGATTAATGGAGATAAAAGAGGTAAAGCCGAGGATCCCCTCCATCGCTCCCAAAAAGGCGGAGGTCCCCGCCGCTTCCGCAGCCTGAGCTCCCTGCTGGCCCACCTGTCCCACCATTTCGATGATCCCTACCGGGCCCGACATATCCCGAAGGCCAACCGCTCCGCGAACCAACTCGCTCAAGCTGTACCAAACCATGCGGACATTATCGGCGCACTCCAGCCAGGTGTATTTCAGTTTTGCCCAGGCGGTGGCGTCCTCGTACTCCTGCATATAAATGCCCAGCATAAGCCGTTGGGACCCGTCGATTTGAGACACGGCGGTCAAGGGGACCCCGGGAAGAGAGTGTTTTTTCCCATTTCGTTCTACCTCTAAATCCACCTTATCCCCCGATAACCGCCCCAGGAAAAAGGACACATCGGGCTGGAGGTAAACAGCGTGACCATCGACCTTGGTGATCCGGTCCCCCGGCTTAAGATAATTCCGGGCTTGAACCGGGACCTCCTCCGAAAAGCCAGAGACCACCGGAGTGAGAAATCCCTGGGCCGGAGAAAGAAGAACAAGGATAATCACAAGGCCGGTAAGGAAGTTCATAAACACCCCTGCCAACAGGATGATGAGCCTTTGCCACCAGGGACGGTTGGGAAAGGCTCTGGGATCGGTGGATTTTCCTTCCTCCTCTCCCTCCATAGCGCAGAATCCGCCAATGGGAAACAGACGCAGGGAATATTCCGTCTCTCCTCCCTGTTTGTGGAGGATCAGCGGGCCCATGCCAATGGCAAATTCATTCACCTTCACCCCACAGAGCTTGGCAGCGGCAAAATGACCAAATTCATGGAGGGCGATGAGGACTCCAAACATGAGGATAGCAATGAGGATATACAGCAAAACGGCACCTCCAAAAAAATAAGGTCAGAGACAGGAGTGATGCTCCTGCCGATCCTTACGACGCGGCCCGGCGGGCAGCTTTGTCAGCGGACAAAATATCGTCCAAAGAGGGAGCTTGGATCACCTTCACCTTTTCCAACGCCCGCTCTACTCTGCGGGGAATGTCCATGAAACCGATCTTTCCCGCGATAAAGTCCGCCACCGCCACCTCGTTGGCGCCGTTCAGGATCGCGGTCGCTGTTCCCCCTGTTTGAGCCGCCTCCTTGGCCAAGGCCAGGCAGGGGAAATTTTCCTCGTCGGGGGAAGCAAAGGTCAGGCTGGGACAGCTCAGTAGGTCCAAGGGCGTTGCCGGCCCGGGAACCCGGTCCGGCCAAGTAAGGGCATACTGGATGGGCACACGCATATCCGCCGTACCCAACTGAGCCAGAATGGCGTTATCACAGTATTCCACCAGTGAGTGAATGATACTCTCCCGATGGATAACTACCGCGATTTTTTCCAGCGGCATCTCATAAAGCCTCATGGCCTCAATGACCTCCAGGCCCTTATTCATCATCGTGGCGGAGTCTACCGTGATCTTGGCTCCCATGGACCAGTTGGGGTGCATCAGAGCGTCCTTCACCGTGACTGTCTCCAGCTCCCCCCGCTTTTTTCCAAAAAAAGGTCCGCCCGAGGCGGTCAGGATAAGCCGCTTTACTTCTCTTCTGTCCTTACAGCCCTGAAGAGACTGGAAGATGGCCGAATGCTCCGAATCCACCGGAACGATCTCTCCGCGGCATCTCCGTGCGGTGTCCATCACCAATTCTCCGGCGCAGACCAGGGTCTCCTTATTGGCCAGCGCCACCCGGCGGCCTTTTTCCAGTGCCGCCAGGGTGGGCCGCAAACCCACCATCCCCATCACAGCGGTGAGGACAACGTCGGTCTCCTCCGCAGCGGCGGCCTCCAGAAGCCCCTCCATCCCGGCAAAGACCTTAACGGGGGTATCGGATATCTTGATCTTCAAAGCTTTGGCAGCCTCAGCATCCATACACACGGCCAAACGGGGCTGAAACCTCCGGCATTGGGCCTCCAGAAGCTCTACGCTGCGGTTGGCTGTGAGCGCTGTTACCCTGTACCCCAGCGCCTCTATGACCTCCAGAGATTGGCGGCCAATGGAGCCGGTAGAACCCAAAAGCGCGATCCTTTTCACAACTCAGCCCCCCAATGCCGGCAGTACCCGAACCAGGATCTCGATCAAAGGCGCGCTGAAGATCACGCTGTCAAAGCGGTCCAGCACTCCCCCATGGCCGGGAAAAATATTTCCAAAATCCTTCAGTCCATATTGACGTTTGATATAGGAAAAGGACAGATCCCCCAGTTGAGAAACCATGCTTCCCAGCGCCCCGTAGAGGGCAAAGCGGAGATAATCCACCTGCAAATGAAAGCCCCGCTCCATCAGCACCCCATAGAGCAGGCAGCCCACTACCGCCGCTGTAAACCCGCCTACAGCCCCCTCCACCGTTTTCTTGGGAGAGAGCTCCGGGGCCAGCTTGTGTTTGCCAAAGGCCATGCCGGCAAAGAGAGCAAAGGCGTCGCTGCAATAGGCGGCCACCATGGGGATCACGATCAGATATCTCCCCAGTTCCATAGCGTTGAGCCGTACAAAGGAGGAGAGGAAATAGGGGATGAGCATCGCAAAGAAAAAAGACCCTCCCATCTTTTCAAGGGTCACAGTGTAGTGGCTGGAGATGGCAATGCAAAACATAATTACAAAATAGACAAAAATCCCCACCAGTGCCGCATCGATCCCCTCCTCCAAGTACACCCAGAAGGGGATCACGCCGGAGAGCAGGATGGACAATCCGGATACCAAAGGATTTTTTACAAAGCCAGTAGACCACAGCACCTCATGAAGCGCCACCATGGAAAGCACAGACACCATTATGGCTACAAAAATGGGGGGTGGGCAGAAAAAGATGAAGAAGACCAGCGGCAAACAGACCACCGCCACCACAACTCGTTTCAACATACTCATACTCCTCCAAATCTGCGGGAACGGCTTTGATAGGCTGCCAGCGCCTTGCGAAGCTCCTCTTTGCTGAAATCCGGCCAACATACCTCGGTAAAATAATATTCGGCGTAGGCCGACTGCCACAGAAGAAAGTTGGAAACGCGCTCCTCACCACTGGGGCGGATCACCAAGTCAGGATCAGGGAGCCCCCCAGACCACAGATAGCTTCCGAAATCCTCCTCTGTCAGGTCCTCCGGCACCCTCTTCCCCGCCACGCACTGGGCAGCAAAAGCTTTCGCCGCCCGCAGGATCTCGTCTCGGCCGCCATAGTTCAGGCAGATATTCACCTGGCAGCCCGTGTAGACGGCGGAACGAGCTTGGGTCTCCTCCGCCAGCTCCCTCAGCTCGGAGGGCAGGGGGGTCAAGTCCCCGAAGAAAACGAAGCGGACCTTCTCCTTCTCCATGTCCCGGATGGCCTCCATAAGGTACTTTTTGAGCAGGCCCATGATGGCGGAGACCTCCTCCATAGGGCGCTTCCAGTTCTCGGTGGAGAAGGCGTAGACCGTCAGATACCGGATCCCGATCTCCCGGCAGTAGGTAGCAATGGTGCGGAAGGTCTCCGCCCCGGCGGCGTGGCCCGCAGTTCGGGGCAGTCCCCGGCTCTTTGCCCACCGGCCGTTGCCGTCCATAATGATGGCGACGTGCTGGGGAAGGCGGCTAAAATCGACCTTGACCCCTTCCCTTTTTCCAAACAGCGGCACTGCGCGCCCTCCCTTCCCTTTCACAACGGATTTCCCGCCGAAAAACGGCGGGAAATCCATTGCAGGTATGTTTTTTTCAAACAGTTATACTGCCATAAGTTCCTTCTCCTTTTTCTCACACAGCTCGTCAAGCTTCTTGCAGATCTTATCTGTCAGGTCCTGGAGATCCTTCTCCCCCAGCTTGCGGTCATCCTCTGTAAGCTCATTTTGCTTTTCGGCGGCCTTCAACTTATCCATGGCGTCCCGACGGATGTTCCGAACGGCCACCTTGCCGCTCTCGGCATACTTGCGAACCTGCTTTGTCAGCTCCTTGCGGCGCTCCTCGGTAAGCTGAGGAAAGGCAAGGCGGATCACTTGGCCGTCATTCTGGGGGTTAATGCCCAACTCGGACGACTGGATGGCCTTCTCGATCTCTTTCAGAATGCTCTTGTCCCAAGGCTGGATCATCAGACTCCGAGGATCGGGAGAGGATATGGTTCCCACCTGATTAATGGGAGTGGGCGTTCCGTAGTAGTCCACCGCGATCTTGTCCAATACAGCGGCGTTGGCCCGGCCTGCCCGGACGGAGGCAAAGTCGCTGACCACCACGTCCACGGTCTTATTCATCTTGTCCTCAAAATCTTTCAAAATGTCCAACATTTTACTTTACCTCCTTAATAAGCGTTCCAATTTTCTCCCCCATGACCACCCGATATATATTTTCCGGATCCTTGAGGGCAAAAAGCATCACAGGAATGTGATTGTCCATGGAGAGGGATGTGGCGGTGGAGTCCATAACCTCCAGATGCTGCGCCAGCACCTCCTCATAGGTGATATGGTCATATTTGACCGCTTTCGGATCCTTCCGGGGATCGGCGGAATACACCCCATCGATATTCTTGGCCAACAGGATCACATCCGCATTGATCTCTGCGGCCCGTAGAACGGCGGCGGTATCAGTGGAGAAGAATGGATTTCCTGTGCCGCAGCCAAAAATGACCACCCTTCCCTTCTCCAAATGCCGGATGGCGCGAGAGCGGATATAGGGCTCGGCAATGGACTTTATCTCAATGGCAGTCTGGACCCGGACCGGAACTCCGTGCTGTTCCAGCACGTCCGCCACCGCCAGGGCGTTGATGGTGGTGGCCAGCATCCCCATATGGTCGGCCCGGGTCCGCTCCATCCGGTCTCCGCCGTCCTTCACTCCGCGCCAGAAATTTCCGCCGCCTACCACAACACCCACTTGAACGCCGGCATTGACACATTTTTGGATGACTTGGGCCACCTGGCCGATGACGTCAAAATCCAGGCCCCGCCCTACGTCGCCCGCCAATGCCTCTCCGCTGATTTTCAAGAGCACTCTATGATATACCGGGCTTGCCATATTCCCATCACTCCGCTCTACTTTTTTAAGAACCATTCTTTTTTCTATTTTAATATAAATTTGTGCTTTTGCATAGGGGGGAATGAAAGTTTTTACAAATTGTTTGCGGACTCATTTAAAAAAGAGCCGCCCTCCAGGACGACTCTTTTTCGAAGTATTACAGCTTCTCCGCAATGACCTCCCGCATAGCTGCGCACAGCGCTTTCATATCCTCCTCTGTACCGATTGTAATGCGCAGATGATCCCGGATGCGCGGCCTATCCCACCAGCGGACCAAGATCCCCCGGTCACGTAAGCCGTCCGCAAGGACCTTCCCCGGCACTTTCTCATGGCTGGCAAAGAGAAAATTAGCCAAAGAATCGCAGACGGTGAATCCCATTTTGCGAAGCTCGTTGGAGGTATGGGAGCGAGTGGCGTTGATTTTACTGATGGTGGCCCGGAAGTATTCTCTATCCCGAATGGCTCCCACCGCTCCGGCCTGGGCCAGTCGGTCCACAGGGTAAGAGTTGAAGGAATCTTTTACGGTGTTGAGTGCCGCGATCAAATTTTCATTACCCATTGCGTACCCGACTCGCAGACCTGCCAAAGAGCAGCTTTTGGAAAAGGTCCGAACCACCAGCAGATTGGGACAACGGTCGATCAGTTCCACCGCGGAACGGGCGCCAAAATCCACATAGGCCTCATCCACAATAACCACCCGACCAGGGTCCGCCTCAATGATCGTCCGCAAATCGCAGAATTCCATCTCACGACCCGTGGGGGCGTTTGGATTGGCGATGACCACTCCGCCGCAGGGCTCCAGGAAGGGCTTTATGGGCATGGCAAAGTTCTCGTCCAACGGGATCTCTTTGTAGGTCAAACCATAGAAGTCGGCGAAAACCGGATAGAAGGAATAGGTCACGTCAGCAAATCGGATGGGACGCTCCGGGTCAAAGAAGGCGGCAAAGGCCAGGCTCAACACCTCATCGGAGCCATTCCCCACAAAAATCTGTCCCGCCTTGATCCCCTGGTCCTGCGCAATAGCCTCCCGCAAGCTCTCACAGGAGGGATCGGGATATAGACGCAGATCATTGGCCGCCTCCTGGATCGCCCGGAGGACCATATGGGACGGCGGATAGGGATTTTCATTGGTGTTGAGCTTAATAAACCTTCTCCCCTGGGGCTGCTCTCCCGGAACATAGGGGGTCAGCTTCTCGCACCGTTTGCTCCACAGCTCTTTCATCGGTCCGCCTCCTCACGAATGACTTTTTTGATGCTTTTTTCCGCTTTGGTCCGGGGCGTCATAAGCTCATGCCCACAGCCCTGACAGCGGAGTTTAAAGTCCATCCCCACCCGAAGCACCAGCCACTGACGGCTTCCGCAGGGATGGGTCTTTTTCAGTTCCAATATATCGCCCACGTGGACATCCACTGCCGCCGCCTCCTTTTCCTTGCCTGTTTTTTACTATTATAAAAGGCCAATTTCTTCCTGTCAATTCAAGTTGTCCCCTTGCATATCATATCCCATCCCGAAAATGTAAGGATCAGGCAGAAAGGATTTGGTAAAATTGACAAACAGCTTTCTCCCGGAAGGCCGGCTGCTCCGCACTCCGGAAAATACCGCGGCCTGCGGTGACAAAGATTCTCTCACCCGGGCCATGGGAATGGGTATGGTTATGGAAGGGGTCGCTCTCCTATGTGACGAAAATCACGATCTGTTGGTCCGGGTGGGCCCCTTTACCGGGCGCATCCCCAGAGTGGAGACCGCCCTGGGGATCGCCGAGGGCTCCACCCGGGACATCGCCATTCTCTCCCGAGTTGGAAAACCGGTAAGCTTTATCGTGGAATCCCTGGAGGAGAGGAACGGCACTCTCCTTCCCCTACTTTCCAGAAAAAAGGCCCAGGAAATGGCTCTGACCTCCATTTTGGACCGCTGGCGCCCCGGCCAGGTCGTCCCCGCCACAGTGACCCACCTGGAGCCTTTTGGAGCCTTTGTGGACATTGGGTGTGGAGTCCCCTCCATGATCGGGGTGGAACGCCTCAGTGTTTCCCGGATTGCCCATCCCGGCGACCGGCTGCGGGTAGGACAAGAGATCTTTGCCGCTGTACTGTCCGTGGACCGTGACCAACGGCGGGTCGTACTGACACATCGAGAGCTGCTGGGGACCTGGGAGGAAAATGCCGCTCTCTTCCGTCCAGGCATGACGGTCCCCGGCTATGTGCGAGGTCTGAAGGACTACGGGGCCTTTGTGGAGCTCACCGCCAACCTGTCCGGACTTGCGGAATGTAAGGCCGGAATCCGGGAGGGGGATCGGGTATCGGTGTACATCAAGTCCATTCTGCCGGAGCGAATGAAGCTGAAATTGCTCATTATCGACGTTTTGCCTCCGCAAGAGGGGCCGGAGAATAACCGCTATTTTATTACGAACGGCATTCTGAGGCGATGGAGCTACGCCCCGGAAGATTGCCAAAAAATGGGCGGGGAAACTCTGTTTTATGAATAAAAAAGGGGAGTGTCCGTGAAAAGCCGGGCACTCCCCATATATTTTTCCTCTACCCCAACAGCCCCCTAAAATTTCGAAGCACTCCATAGACAGCCAAAAGTAAGGCCAGCCCGGCCCAGAGCCCGGCTTCCTTCGCAAATAATGGGCCGTACTCTCCCGTTTTTACATATCGAACCGCCCGCAGCCCCAAAAGCGCCATTATCACAGGCGCCAGAATCACAAGTCCGGGATTGGCCCTCCAAGCGCCCATCCAATCCCCGCCCAGAAGAGCCAGACACATGCGGGAGACCCCGCAGCCAGGGCACAGCAGTCCTGTCACGGCGTGGAAGGGACATTGCAGCCCCCACCCCAATTCCCGGACCACCAGCGCGTAGCCCAGGCCCAAGGCTATAAGCGGCGCCAAGCCTCTTAACAGGCGAAAAAAACGGCCTTTAGTACCCGTCATTGGGAGAAAAGCGATTCAGCTCACTCTGCATCAGGGCCAGAGCAATGATATCCAGGCCGAACAGACTCAGGAGCAAATAGGCAATGGCCTGACTTCCGCCGGGAGTTCCCCGGGCCTCATCCAAAAACTGGCCCATCTTGTAGCACCAGTATACGCCGTAGATGCCGCAGGTGAGCAAGGTAAAGACAATGACCATGCCGCCCTCGGTCTGCATGGGATAGCTGCATACCTCCTGAACGTCCCGATGGATGCAGTACATCCAGTAGAATCCATAGATCCCACAGGTCACCAGCGTCAGGACAATACACATAGCCACACTTCGATTTTGTTTCATGATAGAGACTCCTCCCACTATATTTATACGCAAAGAGCTTTTTCCTTCTCTCTTTACCCCAGACCTTCCTCCCCCTTGATCTTATCCCAATACTGTCTGGCGGCCTGCTCATTTTTGTTGTCGCCATAGACATAGTATTGAGCCCCCAGAAGGATATCGGGCAGGTATTGCTGTCTGACCCAATGCCCCGGAAAGCTGTGGGGATAAAGATAGCCCTGATCCCGCTCCATCCCTGCTGAGTCTGCGTGGACATTCTGAAGATGCCGGGGATACTCCCCTGTTTTGCCCGCCTTTACGTCGGCGCGGGCCGCGCCGATGGCCGCCACCACCGAGTTGGACTTGGGTGCGGTGGCCAGAAGGATGGCGGCCTGGGCCAAGGGGAGCTGGGCCTCGGGAAGGCCCAGCTGAAGGGCGCTGTCCACACAGGATTTCACGATGGAGACCGCCTGGGGGTAGGCCATTCCCACATCCTCGCTGGCTGAGCAGAGAAGTCGGCGGATGGCAGTCTGCAAATCCCCCGCCTCCAGAAGCCGGGCCAGATAGTGGAGGGCGGCGTCCGGGTCGGAGCCCCGGAGAGACTTCATAAGGGCGGAGGCGATGTCGTAGTGGTCGTCCCCCTCCCGGTCATAGCGCATGGCGGAGCGCTGGGCGGCAGACTGGGCGTCCGTCAGCGTTACCATCAAGGTCTTTCCTTTTCTGGGCGCGGCGTTCATCAGAAGCTCTATGGCGTTCATGGCCTTACGGCAGTCCCCACCGCAGGCTGCGGCAATGTAGGTCGTCACTCCGTCCTCCAGCTTGGCCTTGGCCCCCAGCCGCTCCCCCATGAGTCGGAACCCCCGCTCCACCGCGGGAAGCAGATCGTTGGCACTGAGGGGTTTAAACTCAAAAACGCTGGAGCGGGAGAGAACGGCGTTGTAGACATAGAAGTAGGGGTTCTCCGTGGTGGAGGCAATAAGGGTCACATCCCCCCGTTCAATGACCTCCAAAAGGCTCTGCTGCTGCTTTTTGTTAAAGTACTGGATCTCATCAAGATAAAGCAAAACACCTTCCGGCGCGAGGAGGGTACCCACCTCCCCGATCACATCCTTTACATCAGAGAGGGAGGCGGTGGTGGCGTTGAGCCGCCGCAGGGTCCGGTTAGTCCGCTTGGCAATGATATTGGCCACCGTGGTTTTCCCTGTACCGGAGGGGCCGTAAAAAATCAGGTTGGGAATATTCCCGCCCTCAATGATACGGCGGAGGAGTCCCCCCTCTCCCAGCACATGCTTCTGTCCAACCACCTCATCCAGAGTTTCCGGCCGGATCTCATCGGCCAGAGGACGGTACGGCATAGGGCTCTCCCCCCTTCGGTTTCATTGGGACGATTGTAACACAGCAAAGTCAAATTGGCAAGTTTCTCTTCCCTTTTGCCGGTCTTTGTCGTATAATTCATATCGTTCCACTAAAATGTCAGTAAAGAGAGGAAGAGAAAGTTGAGACAATACGCGTTTCCCATCCTGATCGCCATCCTGGTGGTCTGGGTAGTCTACTCCATCGTCAGGCGGCGCAGAAACCTGTCCGCCGCTCAGGAGGGGACGGATATGGCCCGCCTCAAGGAGATCGTTGCCAAAGCCCTTCCCAATGAGAGCGGTTATCAGGTGATCTGCGCCCGCTATGAGCGCAGCACCCATTCCGGCCGCACCACCACTATCTATCACTACACATACGCCGTGGCCTTTGATGCGATCCGGATGTGGGTCATCCCTCTCGGCTTTGAAAAGGACAATATCCGGTTTCAGACTCCCATCCTCATTACCGGCGATGAACTTGGGCTTGTAGCGGTCACGGAAAAGCGGAAACAGGCCCAGTTATCCCGGATCAACGTCAAGCTACGGGACAAGGAGGGAGATTCCCCTCTGGAATTTTACGCCGACGCCCAGTTTTTGGAGATCGACCGCTTCCACCACTTTAACATCAGCCAGCAGGAAGTGCTGGAGCGGTTTGCCGACTTTATCCGCTCCTTTGCCCAAAAGGTCAATTCGGAAAATGAGGATCTCCGGGAGCGGATGGCCAACGAGGCCCTGACCCAAAGCCGTAAGAGAAGTAAGCTCCTGGGCATTTTGAGCATCCTCGGCTGCTGGAGCTCCCTGGTGGGGATCATCCTGGCCGTCATCGGTCTCATTGTCGCCCCAAAGCCCTCAGCCACGGGCGGCAAACCGGAATCAGGCTTCATCCTGTGCTGTGTGGGGCTGGGCCTTTCCCTTGTGGCCCCCTTCGTCATGAGGCTGCTGCTGTTTTAAAACGCTCGTCCTTCAAAAGACGCCCGGCGGAAATTTCCGCCAGGCGTCTTTTCAGTTCTTATAGTTCCACCATTTCCGCTTTTCCGGAGCGTCTGCCCGTCCCTCGGCATAGGCCACCGCCAGACGGTATACATAGAGGCAACACCGGTCCAGGGTCTGTCCCGGGAAGCGGGCGCAGTCCCGCAGATACAGCTCCTCCGGGTCTTTACCCACCAGGTCCTCCACGCTTGTCACGCCGATGGCCTTCAGGTGTCCCGCCATATTCTTTCCCACGCCTGGGATGGTTTTCAGGTCGGTTTTCATGGGCTCCCCTCCAAAAGCAGAATGGGAAGGCTTCGCCTTCCCATTCTAACATACGTTCGAGCAGTTTGTAAAGAGTCACTTTACCGCCCGGTAGACAAGCAGGATAGCCTGTTCCACTGTGCAAGACTCTTGGGGGGACAGCATGTTTGCCCCGGTTCCCTCCATGACCTCCAACCCGGTCAGCGCCGCCACACTCTCCGCGGCCCAAGGGGAGACCTGGGCGCAGTCAGTATAGGCGGTCAGATCGGCGGAGCCTTGCGGCGGTGATACCCCCGCTTTGGACATGGCCCGCCAGAGCATGGTGGCAAGCTGCTCTCGGGTCAGATGTCCGTTGGGATCAAAGCGGCCCTCCCCCACCCCCTGGACGATACTGGCGGCGCAGGCCTTCAAAACCGTCTCGTCTGCCGTATCTGTGAAAGTGTCCGCCGAGGCAGGGGCAATGGTCCGCCCCGTTTTCTTTTCCAGATAGTTCACCGCCAGTTCGGCAAATTGGAGACGGGTGATGGTATGGGTCTGGTAAGTGGAACACCGTGGGGTAACATAGCCCGCCTCTGTGGCGGCCTCCACCTCGGCGGCGGCCCAGTCGGAGACTTTGTGAGCCTGCTCATTCCCCGTCTTAGGATTCTTCAAAAGGCCGTAGCGGTCTGCGGAACGCACGGCGGCGTATCCGTGGTCAAAGTCGCCCACGGCGTTAAACATCTGGGGGACGACCCATTCTCCCTCCTCGTTCTGAAAGCCCCAAGGCCCTCCGGACCAACCCCTGCCGGGACCGTAGTAGTTGGCGGGGGTCAGGCCCTCCGCATAGGTGATCTCTTCTGACTCCGGCAGCTGGGTCACCCGGTTCCCTTGGGTGTCGATGGTGATCCAGCCCCCATCACTCCACACACTGGCAAGGCCGGTCTTTTCGTCAAAGGTATTTCCCTCCATAAACCCTTTTGGAGTGGTGTAATAGCCGTATTGTGGCTCGATGACCACCTTTCCCGTGCCGTCGATGAAGCCTACGCCGGCACCTATCCCGCCAAAGGGGGCGCCACCGCTAAAGCCGATCAGGCCGCAGCCCGCCCGCCAGACCTTGGCGTAATTCTCCGGCAGCAGCTCCCGGCCTGTGCTGTCGATGATGTTGCGCCGCAGATCCTCTCTGTCCTGAACGATGGCAAGGCCGTCCTCCCCGAAGGGGGTGCTGCCGAACTGGCTGCCCATTGGCATATACTTAAAGGCTGTGATCTCCTTCCCCGCCGCGTCCATATAAGCCCAGTTTTCTCCATCGGCCACCATAGTGAAGCCGTTAGAAAAGGGAGTATAGGACCAGTACTTGTACCCGGTAAGGACTGTGCCGTCCCGCTTGGCCAGCGCGTAGGGGGGCGAATCATCCGCCCATTGGCTGACAAAGTGGACCTCCACCTTGGCTTTGGCCTCCTCCTCATCGTCATAGATAAAATCCACAACAGTATTTCCGTTCCGGTCGATCTGGCCCCATTTCCCGTTTTTCAGCGCCACCGCATGGCCTTGGTCGTCAAAGTCCCTCACCACATCGAAAATATAGTCGGTATAGGCCGTGCCGTCCAAGCCGTAAATAGCCGCCAAGCTTCCCTTCAAAAGGACCATCCGGTCCACTCCGGGCTTCCGCATGATGCTGATCCCCGGTTCCAGCCACATCACGGAAAGGCCCAACTCCCCGCAGCGTCTGACACACTCCGGATAGATCTCCTCCCGGCTCGTGGCTCCCAGAGCCAAGGCCACATTGGCCTCGTCGGTATTATTGAACACACAGGGCAGGACCAGCTCCCCCGTCTCCCTACTGGCAAGGCCGCACTTTCCATTCAAATATACTCCGAGCAGGTCGGTGCGGGAAATGTTATAGTCCGCGATATAATCATAGGTAGGTGGGATCACCACTTTGCCGTCCAGCGCCATCACGCCGCACTTTTCTTCGTTCTCGATCTCTACCCAGCCGGAATCACGGATATATACCTTATCATAGAGAGCCTCGGTGAGTTTGTTCCCTTGGGCATCTATCAGCCCTTCCTTTTCCCCAAGGCGGTAATCCGCCACTGCGCAGGTAAACCCGCCCAGATAGTCCACCCCTTCGACCCGAGGGATCCGGATAGAGCCGTCGGCCTCCATGATGCCGTAAGATCCATCCTCACTCTGGAAGGTACGGCCCCCATCGCAGGTATCCCAAATGCTCCTATAAACAGGCTGGGCCGCATAAGCGCCCGTGGCGTCGATGAGGCCGTAGCGACAGTCGTAGAACTCATCGGTCTCTAACCGGATCTCAACAATGGCATGGCCGGTCTCATTAAAGGGAAAGGCGGTGTCGAACCGGGGCGGGATGACCCATTCCCCATTTTGATCCATATAACCCGCCTTTCCAGTCTCGCCATCGTACCGGATAGACCAAGAGGCGGGGTCTCCCTGCCTCTCCTCGGCCCAAGCCCCGGCGGGAAACAGGCCTACGACGATAGCCATTATCATGACGTATGAGAGTAAGCGTTTCATTTGATACCCCTTTCTCCGTAAGCGGGAAGAAAAAAGATGGAAACAGCGGTTTTTGCTGTCTCCATCTTATCATGGTTGCTGGGAAAAAGCAACCAAACTCAACCCTCATAGAGGGGAAAGCGGCTGGTAAGTTCCGCCACCAGGGCCCGGATCTCATCGGCCTTGGTATCAAACTCCTTGGCTGTCATACCGATACATTTTGCGATGACCGCCATCTCCTCCTCCTTGAAGCCCCGGCTGGTGACGGCGGGGGTGCCGATGCGGACGCCGCTGGTGACAAAGGGCTTCTCCGGGTCGTTGGGGACGGCGTTCTTGTTGGCGGTGATGTTCACCTCGTCCAGCCGCTTCTCCAGTTCCTTGCCAGTGAGGCCCATGCGCCGGAGGTCCAGCAGCATCAGGTGGTTGTCCGTGCCGCCGGAGACCAGGTCGAAGCCCTCGTCCAAAAGTCCTTGGGCCAATGTGGCGGCATTCTTGATGATCTGGGCCTGATAGGTCTTGAACTCCGGCTTCAGAGCCTCCCCCAGGGCCACCGCCTTGGCGGCGACCACGTGCTCCAAGGGGCCGCCTTGGCTGCCCGGGAAGATGGCAGAGTCGATCTTCTTGGCGTACTCCTCCTTGCAGAGGATGAGACCGCCCCGGGGACCCCGGAGGGTCTTGTGGGTGGTGGTAGACACCACATCGGCGTAGGGCACGGGGGAGGGATGAAGCCCCGCCGCCACCAGGCCGGCGATGTGGGCCATATCCACAAAGAGGTAGGCCCCCACCTCGCGGGCGATCTCCCCGAAGGTTTTGAAGTCGATGATCCGGGGGTAGGCGGAGGCCCCGGCGATGATCATTTTGGGCCTCTCCTTCTTTGCGATCTCCCGGACCTTGTCGTAGTCGATCCGGCCGTCCTCCCCCACGCCGTAGAACACCATGCGGTAATTCTTACCGGAGAAGTTTACCGGGGAGCCATGGGTCAGGTGGCCGCCGTTGGAGAGGTCCATGCCCAGCACCGTATCACCGGAAGTGCAGAGGGCGGTGTAGACGGCGTAATTGGCCTGGGCGCCGGAGTGGGGCTGGACGTTGGCGTGGTCGGCGCCGAAGAGCTTGCAGGCCCTGGTGCGGGCCAGCTCCTCCGCCAGATCCACGCACTGGCAACCGCCGTAGTACCGCTTTCCTGGGTAGCCCTCGGCGTATTTGTTGGTGAGGACGCTGCCCTGGGCCAGCATCACCGCGGGGCTGGTAAAGTTCTCCGAGGCGATGAGCTCAATGTTCCGCTGCTGGCGGGCGTACTCGGCCTTGATAGCCTCCCCCAGCTCCGGGTCCTGGGCGGCGATATAGTCCATCATTTCTTTCAGCATGGTAGGTTCCCCCTTAGTGGTATTTTCCTGTCGCATTTTTCCTTTTTCTATGATATGATATTCTTACCGATTTTGCAAGAGGGGGTTTTGCCATGAAAAAGAAAGAAAAGGCGGCCTTTATCGTCGAGGCATTGAAGCAGGAGTATCCTTTGGGAATCTGCTCCCTGGAGTACCCCAAGCCCCACGAGCTTCTGTTCGCAGTGCGGCTGTCCGCCCAATGTACCGACGAGCGGGTGAACCAGGTGACCCCCGCCCTCTACGCCCGGTTTCCCACGTTGGAGGCCTTCGCGGAGGCTGACGTGCACGAGGTGGAGGAGCTGATCCACTCCTGCGGCTTTTTCCGGGGCAAGGCCCATGATATCGTGGAGAGTGCCAAGATGCTGCTGCGGGATTTTGACGGGAAGGTGCCTGACAATATGGAGGACCTTTTGAAGCTGCCGGGGGTGGGAAGGAAGACGGCCAACCTGATGCTGGGGGACCTCTACAACGCCCCCGGGGCGGTGGTGGCCGACACCCATTGTATCCGGATCTCCGGGCGGCTGGGGCTCACCGACGGAACCAAGGACCCGGGGAAGGTGGAGATCCAGCTTCGGAAGATCCTCCCCCCGGAGGAGAGCAATGATTTCTGCCACCGGCTGGTGCTCCACGGGCGGGCCGTGTGTACCGCCCGGACCAAGCCCTACTGCGACAAGTGCTGTGTCCGGGAGTGGTGTGATACATACAACAAGAAGTGATATCTTAAGGAAAGGACAGGCGGTTCTCCGCCTGTCCTTTCCTCTTATTCCTCTTCCTGGGGCAGAAGGTCATGGTGGGCGGACTCTACCTTCCCAGGGCGCTTGGCGGGGAGGTCGCTGATCCCACCGTCATAGTAGGGCTCGATGGCCTCCAGGTCCTCGTCGGGGACGGGAGTGTCATTGGGGGCTTCCGTGGCGAAGTGGGGTGTTGGGTCCTCCCCCTCCTCCGGGTCCACGGCATCCACATCGGGAACCGTCACCCCGCCGGGCTGGGCGGGCTCTACGACAGGCTCGGGGATGGGCTCGGGGCCCTTTACCCACTCATCGGTAATGGCTGTCTTTCCCTCCACCACCCGGATCAGGATGGCGTCATCATCGGGATCGATCTCGGCGATGGCGGTCAGAATGTCCTCCGGCAGGGGCTTGGATACGTCCAAAATGATGCGGTTCTGGTCGTCATAGATACCGAAGGAGGAAAATATTCCCGTGCCATCCATAATGTGAAGCAGTTCGTCGTTTATCCGGTCCAACTCATTGCGGCTGTACTTGGCATTGGTAAAGCCCATGGGGATATTCCCTACTGCATCCAGCACCTCCAGTTCCAGGGACTTGTCCCCCGGGTCCCGGCTCTCCACCAGCAGGACCATGAGGGTCCCGTGCTCGTCCAGATAGGCCCCGCCATACCAGTCGGGCAGGGTCTCCCCGAAGTGGGCCATCAGCAGCTGGTAGCCATCGGCCCCCAGCTGGGCGGGAAGGTCATCCACCAGGTCGTCCAGCACCCCGGTATTGACGGAGAGCTCCTGCCGGGAGAACTCCTCCAGGCTGGCCAGATTGAAGGACTCGGCCTCCTCGCTGTTCTTTTGCTCATCCACAAATTTCCACCACTTGGCCCAGGTCATCTCATAGCCCAGGGCCTGGTACTGGTCGATATCCTCGGTGGAGAAGCCCGCCGCTTCCATGGCTTCCACCACCTCCTCCGGGGCCATGATCTGGTCCTGGTCCCCTCCCCCCACGTCCACCGACTCCTGCCGGTATGTTTTCATCACAGCGGGGTCGCTGCCCTCCACCGTGATATAGCTGTGGAGCTTGGGGGACTGCGGCTTCAGGGTGTTGTAGGCCGGGTAGGCGCACAGGAGCAGGGCGACGCAGGCCACTGCGGCGAGATATTTTTTCATAGGGACCTCTTTCTTCTTATGGGATGTCTCCTCAAGTCGGACCTGGAGGGCAGCTTGGGCCGCCTTCCCGGGAACCAATTGCTCCCGCATGGAGGCGAAAATTTCATTCTTCATCAAAGTAGTCTCCTTTCAGCAACTCCCGGAGCTGGTCCCGGCCCCGGCTGAGGCGCATCCGCACCGTGCCGGGACGAAGGGTCAGGATCTTGGCGATCCGGTCCGTGGGTAGCTCCTCAAAGTAAAACAGATACAGGGGCAGGCGATAGTCCTCCCCCAAGCTCTGGAGGGCCTGCCAGACCCGGTTCTCCTCAGGCTCCCGGAAGGGCAGAGCCACCCCCTCCCCCTCCTCCAGGGGTACCACCTTCCTTCGGTAGGTGGACTGGGTCACCCGGCGGCTCAGGTTCA
Source organism: uncultured Pseudoflavonifractor sp. (assembly GCA_947577065.1). GTDB lineage: Bacteria > Bacillota > Clostridia > Oscillospirales > Oscillospiraceae > Vermiculatibacterium. Next base: position 7,003 of record CANPTT010000024.1, on the reverse strand, counting down.
GGGTGGTGCGGAGAAGCCATGCCTTGCGGTGCTCCTCCTCTCGGAAGACTTTTCCCGCCCGGTAATAGGCCAAAAAAGTCTCCTGAAATACGTCATCGGCGTCGGCGGGGGACCCGGTCCGGGCTAGGGCCAAGCCGTACACCATGCTTTGGTAACGGCGGATGATCTCCTCCAACTCGCCGCCCGTACGCAGCGGCTCTCTCTCCATGGCTAGACCTCCTTTCACCGGTAACTCAAAGTTGGACCCGGTTTTGTCACCGGGAAAGACTATTTTTTAGGCACTTCGCCGAGCAGAAAGGTTCCCCTTGCTTTTCCTCCCGACTTGGACTATCATGGGTCCATACAGAAAGGAGCGGTGGAAATGAGCGATACCCAGACCCGGACCCGGCCCGGAAAAGCCCTGAAGTACATCCTCTGGGGCCTTCTTCTCTCCATTGTGGTGGGCACTGCCGGTTTCTTTATGGGGCAGAAGGTCCTGCGGGACAGCCAGCAGAACGCCGAGCTGGACGCGGTGGTAGTGGAGAGCCGGCTGGCTCTGATCAGCGAGCTGGCCACGACCAGCTATCAATATACCAACATGGGCCAGTTTTCCAGCAGCAGCGACTTCTACGGGGTCACCATTCCCTTCACCACCAAGAGCTTTATCCTCTCCTATGACGGGGAGATCAAGGCAGGGGTAGACCTTTCCCGGGCCGTGGTGAAGGTTCTCGGGAATACGGTCTCGGTCTCCCTCCCCGCCGCCCGAGTCCTGTCCCATGAGATCCATGAAGAGAGCATCCGGATCTTTGACGAGAAAACCTCTATCTTCAACCCTTTTACCGTGGAGGACTTCGCCTCTTTCCAGGTCGACCAAAAGGCGGAAATGGAGCGGAAGGCCTTGGAGCGGGGACTGCTGGGGCAGGCGGAAGTCCAGGCGGAGAACAGCGTCCGTTCCCTGCTGACCCCGCTGCTGGAGGGGAAATACGCGCTCTCCGTATCCGCCGGCGGCTAAAGCCTGACAAAAAAGAGCGACGTCCATTCGGACGCCGCTCTTTTCTTTCTCCTATTGTCCTAAAACATACCGCTCTACCGCCTGGCCCACTCCGGCCTCATGGTTGGAAGCGGTCTGGTATTTGGCGACGGCTTTGACGCCCGCCATGGCGTTGGCCATGGCAAAGGACCAGCCCGCCCAGGAGAGCATGGTGAGATCGTTATTGGCGTCGCCGAAGGCCATGACCTCCTCCGGAGCCAATCCCAAACGGGCGGCCAAAACCGCCAGAGCTTCGCCTTTGCTGGCTCCGCCAAAATTGAATTCCATATTTCTCTCCAAAGCGTTGGATATCTCCACGGGCCCTGTAGCCTGAACTATGGCCCGCAAAGCCTCCTGCCGCTCCGGAGGGGCGTAGAAGAGATTGATCTTCTCCATGGCTCGTCCCTCTAACGCCGCCGCCAGATCCGAGGTCAGCTTTACGCCTCGCTTCAAGTATATTTCCGCAAAGCTGGGGCTCAAAAGGGCATCCCCCAAGCGGTCCGCGTCCTTCGGGCGAATGAAATTTTGCCCGCGGCAGTATATCTCAAAAGGCAGATCCTCCCGAACCAGCGCTTCAATGAGAGACACCGCCTGGGGATTGGGAAATCCGTTTTCATAGATATGCTCCCCGGTCTTTGCGTCCCGGATCGCAGCGCCGTTGGCCAGGATGGCGTAATCCACACCGCCTAACTGCTCTACCGCGTCCCGTAGAATACTCCAGGTCCGACCGCTGGCCAAGGCCAGCTTTACGCCTCTCTCACGGGCCGCCCGAAGGGCGGCAATATTTTTTGCAGGGATGGTGGCATGGTCGTCGTCAAAGAGCGTCCCATCCATGTCCGTAACGATAAGTTTGATTGCCAATGAAATATTCCTCTTACTTCTTCAGTTTCAACGCCTGACGGGCTTTATCCGCCAACTTCTCGGCGGTCAGTCCATAGTGCTCCAATACCAAAGCGGCCTTGCCGGAGCGGCCAAACACATCCTCCACCCCATGGCGAAGCACGGGGATGGGGCAATGCTCACTGGTAAAGGCACAGACGGCCTCGCCAAGTCCTCCGATGATATTGTGCTCCTCACTGGTGACGATGCAGCCCGTCTCCCGGGCCGCCTTCAAAACCAACTCTGTGTCCAGGGGCTTGACGGTATGCATATCGATGACCCGGGCGCTGACGCCTTCAGCGGCCAGGATCTCGGCCGCCTTCAACGCCTCCTGGACCATGAGTCCCACCGCGATCAGGGTCACATCACTTCCGTCCCGAAGGGTGACGCCCTTACCCAGTTCAAACTTATAGCCTGGAATGGTATCGGTGACATTCTCCACTGCCAGCCGGCACATCCGCAGGTAGGCAGGACCGTCGTAATCCAAAAACGCCTTCACCGCAGCAGTCATCTCGTTGCCGTCGCAAGGACAGCAAACCACCATTCCGGGGAGAGACCGCATCAGCGCCAGATCCTCGCAGCACTGGTGGGTGGCCCCATCCTCACCCACAGAAAGGCCGCCGTGGGACCCCACCACCTTCACATTCAGGTGGGGATAGGCCACGCTGTTGCGGACCTGCTCAAAGGCGCGGCCGGCAGAGAACATGGCAAAAGAGTTCACAAAGGGCTGTTTGCCGCACGTGGCAAGGCCAGCCGCCACGCCGACCATATCACACTCGGCAATGCCCATATCAAAGAAGCGGTCAGGGTGGGCTTTCATAAAACCGTCTGTCTTGGTGGCGTTGGCCAGGTCAGCGTCCAGCACCACCAGATCGGGATACTGGTCGGCAAACGCGACCAGGGCTTTTCCGTAGGCTGCTCTTGTAGCGATTTTCTCTCCCATCTTACTGCGCCTCCTTTTCCAGCTTCTCAATGGTCGCGATCAACTCCGCGTGCGCCTGGACATACTGTTCCTCATTGGGGGCCACACCGTGCCAGGCCGCCTTATTCTCCATAAAGGAGACGCCCTTCCCCTTGGTGGTCTTGGCAAGGATCATGGTAGGCTGGCCCTTGTGGGCCTTTGCCGCCTCAAAGGCGGCAATGATGGCCTCAAAATCATGACCATCTATCTTAATGACATTCCAGTTGAATGCCTCCAACTTCTTATCCAGCGGTTCAGAGGGCATCACGTCGGCGGTGGCGCCGTCGATCTGGAGACCATTGACGTCGATGACGGCACAGAGGTTATCCAGCTTATACTTGGCCGCAGCCATGAACGCCTCCCAAACCTGGCCCTCCTCGATCTCGCCGTCACCCAGGACAGCGTAGACCCGGTATGCCTTTCTATCGATCTTTCCTGCCAGGGCCATGCCAACGGCGGCAGAGATCCCCTGGCCCAAAGAGCCGGTAGACATATCTACGCCGGGAACCTTGTTCATCTCCGGATGCCCGGACAGATCTCCCTCAATGGAGCGGAAAAGCTTCAGCGTCTCCACCGGGAAAAATCCTCTCAGCGCCAAAGCGGCGTATAGACCGGGAGAGGTATGACCCTTAGAAAGGACGAATCGGTCCCGCTCCGGGTCCTTGGGGTCCTCTGGATCTACATGCATGGTGTGAAAATAGAGGGTGGTCACCACATCGGCGATGGAAAGCGAGCCGCCGATATGCCCCGCTCCGGCGGTATACACCTCATCCATTGCCAGAGAGCGGACCTTAGCAGCGGTGAGGGCCAGGGTCTTCAGTTCCTTTTGATCCATACGATTCACCTTTCTTTCAGTAGGTGGCGGAGCTTGCCGCTCCACCCCGTGGTTTGGGGGAAAGCTTTCTTTTTATTTGGTGCCAAAGATACGGTCGCCCGCATCGCCCAGACCGGGGACTATGTATCCGACCTCATTGAGTTTCTCATCCACGGCGCCGGCATAGATATCCACGTCGGGATGCTGGGCTTGGACCGTGTCGATCCCCTGAGGGGCGGCCACCAGCACCATGAGTTTGATGTTTTTACAGCCCCGCTTTTTCATCTCGTCGATGGCGGCGCAGGCCGAGCCGCCAGTAGCCAACATGGGATCCACGATCATGATATCCCGTTCTGCGATATCCTTAGGCATCTTACAGAAATAGACATGGGGCTCCAGGGTCTCCTCATCCCGGAACATGCCAATATGCCCTACCCGGGCGGAGGGGACCATCTTCAAAACGCCGTCCACCAGGCCCAGACCGGCCCGCAGGATCGGCACTACGGCGATCTTTTTTCCCGCCAAGGTGGGCTGTTGACTCTTACAGATGGGCGTCTCGATCTCCTTGGTAGTAAGGGGAAGATCCCGGGTGGCCTCGTAGGTGATGAGCATGCCCACCTCCCCCACCAGCTCCCTGAAATCCTTGACGCTGGTGTCCTTCTTCCGCATGATGGTCAGCTTGTGGGCCACCAGCGGGTGATCCATAACATGGACCTTGCTGTTTCCTTCGTACATGGCTTTCATTCCCCTTCCATTATTTTGTGGCCTGCTCCCGCTCCAGCCGTTCCCGCTCCGCCTGGGACAGGCGGTGATACTCGGGAACCAGTTCCTGGGCAGTAATGAGTTTTCCCGCCTGAGCCTGCTCCAGAGCCGCCCGGGCCACTCCCCATGCGCTTTGATAACGCAAATTGGGGGGCGTCAGACGGACCGGCAGACCCATTTTTATAAATTGATTATAGCACAACTGAGCGCCGTCTCCAACCAAAACTTGCGGCTCTCCCCCACTTTTTAACTCTGCCGCCAATTCCTCCAGTCCAATGGCGCGGTCCGGGCACAGGCGGGCGGGCCGTTCCCCGTTGGATGCAAATCGCGCATTATAGACCTGGCTTCTTCTGGCATCCATCACACAGCACAGCTCTCCGGGAAAAAAGGTCAGATTCCACGCCATGGCCTCCAAAGTAGAGATCTTGGCGCAGGGCTTGTCCATCGCCCAGCCCAGGCCCTTGGCGGCGGAAACGCCGATACGCAGCCCCGTAAAAGAGCCGGGACCCGCCGCCACAGCGATCACGTCCACCTCCCCCAGCGGTACGCCGCAGTTTTTCAGCAGCTCCTGCGCCATGGGCAGGAGGGTCACCGAATGGGTCAGGCCACTATTTTCATAGGTATGGGCAATCAGGACCTCATCCTCGGTAAGACAAACAGAACAGGCAACGGCGGAGGACTCCAACGCCAAGATCTTCATTTTCGCCCCTCCCCGTCAGGCTCTGTAATGGTGATGATCCGTTCTTCCTCTCCCGCTCCCCGCCGTATGTCGATCCTTATTGCGTCTGTAAGAGCATCGGCGACCTTTTCGCTCCACTCCACCGCGCAGACACCTCCCCGGGCAAGATAATCCTCCCAGCCGATATCAAAAAGCTCATCGGAGCTCTCCAGGCGGTACATATCGAAGTGAAACAGGGGCAGCCGCCCCCCCTCGTACTCATTGACGATGGTGAAGGTGGGGCTTGTGACCCGATCCCTGATCCCCAGGCCCCGGGCCAGGCCGCGGGTAAAGGCGGTCTTCCCCGCCCCCAAGTCTCCGGTAAAGGCGATGACAGTGTGAGGTGGAATGGCCTGCCCCACCGCCCGGCCCACCGCCTCGGTCTCTCGCTCGCTGTGGGTATAGTAGTCCATACCGCCCCTCCCTTCTGTTTTCCGTCCATCGTCCATTTATAAGGAATTTATAAAATTACCGCTGATAGTATAGCACAACCCGGGAAGAAATGGTATACTATCTTTAAAGATTTCGCCGGAAAGGAGGAATGCTCATGTCCTGGCTGCGGGATTCTCTGCGGGACTTTTGGGAGCGGGGCGATAAGTTACTGCTGTGTCTGAGCCTGATGGCCAGCGGCTATGGTCTGATCCTTATCTACTCCGCGACCCGGTATCTCACCACTAACCGGGACCGAAGCGTCATTATCCAGACGGTTGGTATCCTCCTGGGGGTGGTGGTCTACCTCCTTCTCTCCTCGGTAGATCTGGAGCTTTTTACCGAGCGGAGCTGGAAGCTACTTTTTCTTTTTAACATTGGCTTTAATCTTCTGGTCCGAACGCCTCTTGGCGTCTTGGCGGGCGGCAACCGGAACTGGGTCCGCATCCCCGGCCTTCCTATGAATATCCAACCTGCCGAGGTCACCAAGCTCACCTTTATCCTCCTCTTTGCCTATCAATGCTCCCGTCTTCAGGAAAAAGGCATCAGCCGTCCCTCCTCCGTGTTTCAACTGGCAGCCCATGCCGGACTTATGGCGGGACTGATCGTGGTGGTCTCGGGCGACAAAGGAATGCCCCTGGTATACCTGTTTCTATTTGCTATCATGTGCTGGTGCGCCGGGGTAAAGCTGCGTTGGTATTTGCTTGCGGCAGCGGTGTGTGTGATTGGGATCGCTCTTCTCTGGCCCCGGATCAGCGGTCAATATTGGGCGCAGCGGATCACGGTGGTCATCGACCATATCATGGGCGTGGAGGAGACCCTATACAATCAAACCCAAGGCGTGGGCTGGCAGCAGACCCGCTCCATCCTTGCCATTGGTTCCGGGGGCGTGTGGGGACTTGGATATATGAAGGGGATCCAGACCCAGAGCCCCTATGAGACCTCCCTCAACGCCCGCTCCACCGATGAGATATTTGCCGTATGCGGCGAGGAGCTGGGGCTGGTCGGTTGCCTTGTGATCATCCTGCTATTGGCCGCCATCATCGTCCGGTGCGTATGGGTAGCCCGGCGGGCCTCCAGCCCTATGTCCGCCCTGACCGCCATGGGCTTTGCCGGAATGCTTCTGTTTCAGAGCGTTCTCAACATCGGCATGTGCCTCTATGTTCTGCCCATTGTGGGCCTTACCCTCCCCTTCTTCAGTTACGGCGGCAGCTCTATCATTACCATGTTTGCCGCCATGGGCGTGGTCTCCTCCGTCAAGACCCGCTCCCTGCCTAGCTGGCTAAAGGATCGTAATTCCCTATAAAAACGCGGCCCGCAAAATAGTGTCAAAACGGGTCGAAGCCACCGCGGCGCAAAAGAAAACCCCCGGATACCAAGGCTTAATAGTGACAAGTAACTATTTGCCGCAGAGGGCGGCGTGACACTCAG
>CANPTT010000023.1 GCA_947577065.1 uncultured Pseudoflavonifractor sp. | reverse complement strand
TCCTCTTCTGGTGTTGTCTTGTCTTCACGTTGTTTAATTTACAAGGTGCACGCCGTTCGCTCGGTCTCGCTAGCGAACTTTGATAGGATACCACTAGCCGTTTACTTTGTCAAGCCTTTTTTTCACTTTTTTTCAAAGTTTTTTCACAGGCCGAAGAACGGCAAACCACATCCCCTCTCCCCAATACATAGGTAGGGGAGAAAAAGCCCCATATATAGCATCACCCCCCGGCCTTCCATCGAGACCGGGGGGTCACTTCTGGTTGGGCTCTATCAATGTTGTTTACCTCACTTCCTACGGGATGTTCACTACGCTGAGACGGAGAACTGGGTCATGGTCCTTGCTTCGCAGTTACCTAAAACTTTGTTGAGCTTCTTTCGCTCTCTCCTCACATTGTGTGAGACTGTTTGGAACTTGCTCTTGCTTGGAATGACTGGTCCTGCTTCTCGCTTAGCCGGGAATGGTCGGTTCCCTTTCTTGAAAGGGTTTTCTTTCTGGACTTCTTAGCCCATGGGACTCACCTCTTTCTGTCTATACTATACAACAGTCCCCTGTATTTGTCAATAGCTTTTATGAAGTTTTTCTAAAAATATTTTGCACAGAAAGAGAGGGCGCCCGGCGGACGCCCTCTCTTCTCAGGCCAGCCCCAACAGCAGCAGGATCAGACCGTAGACCACACTGGCGCTGATGCCGAAAACCAGCACGGGACCGGCAATGACAAACATCTTGGCCGCCACGCCCGTGACAAGGCCCTCGCTCTTGAACTCCAGCGCTGGAGATACCACGGCGTTGGCAAAGCCGGTGATGGGCACCAGTGTACCCGCTCCGGCATGCTTGGCGATCTTATCAAAGATCCCCAACCCGGTAAGCACCGCCGACAGCAGGATCAGGGATATGGATACCGCCGCCGCCGCATCGTCCTTCTCCAGCCCACAGGAGCTTTGGTAAAAATTCAGTAGGACCTGGCCCAGTGTACAGATCAGGCCGCCCACGCAAAATGCCCACAGGCAATTTTTCCCGGAGGGCGAGGGCTGGCTTTTGGCGTTGACATATTTTCCGTAATCCGTATTAGTCATATCCATGACACACGCCTCCCTTTCCGGGATAGTTTCCCCGGCGGAGGAAAAATCATTCATTCCACTTCTCTTAATAGCTCCTCCGCAGAAACATTAAAAAGCTTTGCCAGGGCCAGCAGGTTGGAGGTGCTGGGGTCGGATGCACCGCTCTCCCACTTGCTCACCGCCTGACGGCTCACCCCCAGACGCTCAGCCACCAGCTCCTGGGTCATGCCGCAGCGGGTGCGGTGGGCCTTGACGGCCTCCCCCAGGCTTTTCCGAGCTGCCACGGTCTCCGGACGGGTATCTCCGCCCCGGAGATACTTCCGCAAAGCCCTGATAGCCAAAATGATGGCATAGATGACGGCTCCTAATAGCACTACATTGATCAGGATCCATGGGACCATCACCAGCATCGTCTTCCACGCAAAAGCCATTGCTGTTTTCATCCTTTCTGTATCTAAGGTGTTCTTATCCTACCCTTCTCTTCCGTTTTTCGCCACCAACTATGGCGCAACAATGGGTTGCCATCCGGTTGCGGGACAAAAAAGGCCGGGACACATCGAAATGTCCCGGCCTTTTTCTGTTTTTTACATCAGCTTCACGGTGTAGTAGACCGCCATAATGAGTACCCAGGCCACCGATACGGCATAAAGGACCATAGAGGAGATCCCGATAGCCGCCACCACCAAGGTCACCAGGGCGATCACCGCCCCCGCATAGAGCAGACCATAGTTGGCGTCCCTGGAGAGAAGTTCCCACGTTCTCCCCCCCAGCTCCACCACCCCCCGCTCCCCCTGCGCCTTGCGGCACAGGAACGCGAAGGCCAGAAGCAGGACTGCGGCCGCCGCCACATAGGCGTAGCAGACCATACTATAGCCGCCCCCCAGGCCCCGGCTGCACAGCCAGACGCCCAACAGGGCCAGAACACTTTGGCAGGCGATAAAGAAAAACTCATGCTGGTAGAGATAATAGATCAGCGCCAGGATCACTATGGCGGGCACCGCAAAGCTCATCAGTTTAAGCCCCACATCGGAGACGATCCAAGCCGCGAAGCAACTCACTGAGACCCCCGCCATAAACAGGCACAGCGTCCCGGGAAGGTTGGCGCCCTTTTCACTTTTTCTCGCGTTGTTCCACCAGTAACCCGCTCCCACCGTGCAACAGAGCCCCGCCACCGCCAGGATCTTTACCGCCGTACCCAAGGCCAGACGCAGATCGATCTGGTCCACCGTATAATGAGTCCAATAGCGGCTGAGCAGGAGCAGCAGGAATTCCAATACCACGCCCCCGGTGATCCAGCACAGGATACGGTTGAGCGCTTCCTCCTCCGCCCTGGCCTTGGCCGCTTTTTTCTGCTTTGCGTTCTTGTCCATGCGCACATCTCCTGAGAAAGCCCGTCTCTGTATATACTACTATAGAGGTGAGCAAAATTGTCTCTGGTTATTCTACCAGATTCTTCCCCCGTTTGCAACAAAAAAAAGAAAGTTCTCTCCCCACGGCGTTCTCCGGGACGACCTTTCGCAATTTGTAAGCGTTTTGTTGTTGTTTTTTCTCTCCATCCCGGTATAATGAGTTTACTACAAAAACAGAGAAAGAAGCGTAGAGAAATATGAAAATTTTTTGGAAACGGATGCTACCCTTGAGTCTCGCCCTTGTACTCTCCCTCTCCCTGTCGGGCTGCGGCGGCAAGGGCAAGGAGCCCCAGCCCACCGAAAGCGCCCCCGTGGCCGAGACCTCCACTCCCGAGCCCACCGCCACACCGGATCCCACGCCGGACCCGGAGGTGACCACGCCCCCTGTCCCCCTGGTGGCCTGGGGCCCCGAGCAGGTCGTGGAGCATCTCTTTTTTCATCCGGTCATCGCCTATCCCAAATGGGGCTTCCAGGACTGTCCCTCCTCCCAGTCTCAGAAGGAGGGCCTGGACGACTGGATGGTGACGGTGGACGAGTACAACAAGATCCTTCAGAGCGTCTATGAGCGGGGCTATGTGCTGGTCAACATGAACGAGGTGTGGAGCGAAGTCACCGGAGACGACGGCGTGCCCCGGATGCAGCGCAACACCCTGATGGTCCCCGAGGGAAAGAAGCCGCTCATCATCTCCTTTGACGACACCAATTATTATGACTATATGCTGGAGGAGGGCTTTACCTCCAAGCTGGTGCTGGGCACCGATGGGGAGATCTGGGCCCAGTGTACCGATCCCTACACGCAGGAGACCTTCCTGACCCAGGATCTGGACGCCATCACTATCCTGGATAAATTCATTCGGGAGCATCCCGACTTTTCCCCCAACGGGGTCAAGGGCTGCCTGTCCCTTACCGGCTACCAGGGCATCCTGGGTTACCGGACCCAAAACGACATTGACATCGGGGCAAACGATCCCCGGCGGCCCGCCTTTGACGCCAACCGACAGGCGGAGATCGACGCGGTAAAGCCCATCATTGCCCGCCTCAAGGAGACCGGCTGGTATTTTGGCTCCCACACCTGGGGCCATATCAACCTGAACGGCGACCGGGTGGATCTTGCCTGGGTCAAGCGGGACACCATCCGTTGGCAGGAGGAAGTGGGTTCCCTGGTGGGGCCCACCCACATCCTCTTCTATCCCCACGGCGCCCGCCCCGACGGAGATGACTGGCATAAGACCGGTCCCAAGTTCCAGTTCCTCCAGGAATTCGGCTTTCGCATCTTCGCCAGCGTGGGCATCAACTCCTTCTCCTATGTAAAGCAGGATATCTCCGCCGTCATCTGTGACCGGCTCCATCCCGACGGTACCACCCTCCGGGGCGGTCCCGGCGGCATGGCGGTGGGATGGTACAGCCAGTTCTATAACGCAAAGGAGATCATTGATCTGGACGTCCGCCCCAAGCTGGGCGTCACCTGGCAGTAAAATTCTATAAGGAGGTTTTTTCATGACCGACCGAGAATTGGCCGACCTTGCCTATACCATGCTGGACAAGGCCTATGTGCCCTACTCCAAATTCCCCGTGGGAGCCGCCCTCCTCTGTGCCGACGGAAGCGTATTCACCGGCTGCAATGTAGAAAACGCGGCCTATGGCTCCACCATTTGCGCCGAACGGACCGCCCTTGTGAAAGCGGTGAGCGAGGGCCACCGGGACAACTTCATAAAGCTGGCGGTGGTGGGCAACTGCACCGACTACTGCGCCCCCTGCGGGGCCTGCCGCCAGATGCTCTACGAATTTGCCCCCGGGCTGGAGCTGCTGCTGGGGCGGGGAGACAGGGAATTCATGAAGACCACCCTGGCGGAGCTTTTCCCCCACGGGTTTGGCCCCAAAAGCCTCCATTGACCATTAAAACCGGGCCGCCGATAAAGGCGGCCCGGTTTTTCTTGACATTTTCCCAAGGGGGTGGTATTTTATATACATACCGACGGTATGTATTCGGAAGGAGGGACGCCATGGCCCGGAACAAATACCCTGAGGAGACTCAGCGAAGGATCCTGGACATTGCCTTTCGGCTGTTCACCGAGAAGGGCTATGACCACACCACCATCCAGGACATCGTGAATGCGCTGGGCATGAGCAAGGGGGCCGTGTACCACCATTTCAAAAGTAAGGAGGATATCCTGGACCACCTCTACGACCAGTACTATGTGGACTCCCACATGTTCGACATCATGGAGAACGCCTCCCTCTCCGGCCTGGAAAAGCTCCGGGAGCTTCTCCGCCGTCAGCTGGCCGACCCGGGAAAGCTGGACATCGACGACATCACCGTCTCCTTGGAAGACAACCCGCAGCTTCTCCGGCTTCTCCTCACCACCTCCATCCGAAACGGCGCTCCTATCATTCAGCGGCTGCTGGAAGAGGGGATCGCCGACGGCTCTATCGCCACGGCCCACCCCAAGGAGCTGGCCGAGAGTTGTCTGGTGCTGCTGAATCTGTGGGCTGGCATTTTTTCCCACAGCCGGAAGGAGTTTATGGACAAATTTGAGTTTCTCAGGGATATGACGGACGCCCTCGGCGTCCCCGTCTTTGACCAGTCTCTTATGGACACCCTGGACGCCTACTACACCCGCTTCTCTCACAAGCTCTCCACCCCATGACCTGCCCTTCCGCCCCACTCTGGGGCGGTTTTTCTCCCTCTTATACATACCAACCGTCGGTATCTATATTCTGAAGAATCGAGGTCACACTATGAACAAGACCCTTTTTTCCCGGGACTTCACTTTGATGCTTTTAGGGCAGATCGTCTCCCTGCTGGGCAACGCCCTGCTCCGGTTCGCCCTGTCCCTCTATGTGCTGGACCTGACCGGCTCCGCCGCCGTTTTTGGCGGAGTGCTGGCGGCGGCGATGGTCCCCACCATCCTCCTCTCCCCGGTGGGCGGCGTGCTGGCCGACCGGGTCCCCCGGCAGAGGATCATGTACGTGCTGGACTTTCTCACCGCTATCGCCGTTTGGAATTTTGGGATGTTTGGCCGGGGCGGCTCGACCCTGCCCCCCGCCCTGCTGCTGTTCAGCCTGTCCGCCATCCAGGCCTGCTACCAGCCCTCGGTGCTCTCCGCCGTCCCCCTGCTGGTCCCCGGGGCGGAACTGACACGGGCCAACGCCCTGGTGACCCAGGTCGCCGCCCTTTCCTCCCTGTTGGGCCCCGTTTTGGGGGGCGCTCTCTACGGGTTCTGGGGGATGGGGCCTATCTGCCTTGTGAGTGGGGGGTGTTTTCTCGCCTCGGCGGTGATGGAGTGCTTCCTCCGCATCCCCTTTGCCCCCGCCCCCGGCAAGGGTAGGATAATGACCGCCTGGGGTGACCTGAGAGAGGCGGGGCGGTTTCTCTCCCGCTCGGGGCTGCTGCCCCTTTTGGGCGTGGTGGCCGGGATCAATCTCGCCCTCTCTGCTCTTTACATGGTAGGGCTTCCCTATTTTGTCAAGATCACACTGGCTCTTTCCAGCCAGCTCTATTCCTTGGTGGAGGCCGCCATGGGCTTTGGCTCCATCCTGGGGGCCGTCCTGGCCGGGATACTGGGCAGCAGGCTGTCCTTCTCCCGGTCCTGGCGGCATCTGCTTCTGGCGGCCCTGTCTCCGGCGGTCATGATCCCCGCAGTGGCGGTGACAGCCTTCCCATTGGGGTCTTATCTCATTTTGCTGCTGTCCGCTCTGATGGGAATGACCTGCGCCGGGGTCTTTTCCATCCTGGCCCAGACCTATTTTCAGACCGTCACCCCCGCCTCCCTGCTGGGAAAGGTCGGCTCCTTCGTGACGGCCATCGCCACCTGCGCCATCCCCTTGGGGCAGGGGATATACGGTCTGCTGCTGGACCGGCTGCCTCCCTATGTATCCCCTGCCCTGGCCCTCGCCATATGCCTGCCTCTGACCGCGCTGGCAAAAAAGGTATTGGAGCGACCCCAAAAAAATCCGTTGGAAAAGGTATAAAAAGCGGCCCTCCTGGAGAGACTTTTTCAGGAAGTCCATTTTGAGGAGGTTTCTTGGGACTATGATCATGGATAAGATCGCCCTGACCCTGGCCATCGTCGGCGGGCTCAACTGGGGCAGCATCGGCATTTTCGGCTTTGATATCGTGGCGTTTCTGTTTGGGGGCGCCAACAGCGCCCTGAGCCGGGTGGTCTACACCCTGGTTGGCCTGGGGGCCATCTGGTGTATCTCCCTGCTGTTCCGGGAGAGCGACCCTGTAGAGGACAGAAGCTAAAAAAGACCGCCGTCCATCAAATGATGGACGGCGGTCTTTTTCAGATCACCCGATGATCCTTCCACTTGCCCCGAAGGAAGCGTATGAAAAACACCACAGCCCGGACCACCCAGTCCGAGAACATGGCCAGCCACACTCCCAGCAGGCCCATATTCATTCCCCAGGGAGCGCCCAACAGATAGCTCATACCGATGCGGCAGATCCACATACACAGCAGGGACGTGACCATGGTGAACTTGGCGTCCCCCGCCGCCCGGAGGGCATTGGGCAGGGTAAAGGCGGTAGGCCAAAAGATGGCCCCAAAGACGGCATGCCACTGGAGGATCTCCACCGCCATAGCCGCCGTGGCCGGCGACAGGTTGAACAGCGGCACCAGATGGGGGGAGCCAAAATAGAGCAGCAGGGACATAAAGCCGATGGAGGCATAGGACACCTTCATGAGCTTTTTGGTGTAGCCCACCGCCTGGGCCTGGTCTCCCGCCCCCATACACTGGCCCACCACCGTCACCATGGCAAGGCCCGTGCCCTGTCCTGGCACGTTGACCACTCCGGCAATGGAGTTCCCGATGGCATTGGCCGCCACCGCCGAGCCCTTGACCAGCAGATCCACCCCCACGTCAAAGGAGGTGATAAGGTTCAGCACCATCAGCTTTCCCACCTGGAACATTCCATTTTCAATGCCCGTAGGCACGCCGATCCCCAGGATGGTCTTCACCATATCCCAGCGCAGCTCAGGATGAAACAGATCGGACACATAGACCGGATGGGTGGGCCGGGTGATCATCACTCCGATGATCGCCGCAGCGGCAATGCGGGAGACAAGGGTACCAACGCCCGCCCCGGCGGCCCCCATATCAAAGCCATAGATCAGAACGGCATTGACGGTAATATTGATAACATTGACGATAAGGGAGTTGAACATGGATACCTTGCTGTTGCCCATGGCCCGAAACAGCGCCGCCCCCGCGTTATAAACGGCGATGAAGGGAAAGGCCGCCGCCGTCAGCAGAAAGTATATCAGGGCGGGCTCCATGATCTCCGGAGAGATCCTGCCGAAGAGGAGCCGGAGAATATGCTCCCGGAAGAGCAGGGCCAGACCCATAAGGACCAGCCCCACCGTCAGGGCCACGTAGAGAAGCTGCTTGGCCGCCGTCCGGGCCTTCTCCTCGTCCCGGCGCCCCAGATACTGGGATACCACCACCGCGCCGCCGGTGGAGAGGGCCGAAAAAATATTGATGATGAGAATGTTAACGCTGTCGACCAAGGATACGCCGGAGACCACCGCCTCTCCGGCGGTGGTGACCATCATGGTATCGGCCATACCCACGGTCATGAGCAAAAGCTGCTCGATGATCAGGGGGATCATAAGCCGGGCCAGGGCCCGGTTGGTAAACAGGGGGGAATCTTTTTGAACGGCAGGCTCCAAGACGTAACACCTCGTACTTTAAAATCAAGCTGTCAGCGGTCCATTGTAGCACGGTTTTCTCCCCTTGCAAACCGTGTTTTTCACCAAAATCAGGGGCTCTTACCGAAATCTCTTCCGCCGCCTCCCGCCCCTTTTCCTTCTCCATCGAGCCAGGGCTCGCCGCCGGCATCTCCTCAGCCTCTTACCCAGGGGCCTATCCGCTTGGGGGTACCTGGCCCGGAGAAAATCCCCCAGCCTTTGCAGGCATGCAAAATCAGAGAGGCGGGTATCATCCAGGATCCTTCCCATCTCCTCCAGCGTTACCTCTATCTGCTCCTCCACCCGTTTCCACTGCGCGCCGCTCAGCTTTGGGATCTGCCCCGTCTCCTCCCGCTGTTTCATGGAACGGAGCATACCCTCTTTTATCGTTTCCATGGGATCACCTCTCTCCCGCATTCTAGCGAATTTCTCGCTAGAATGCAAGGGAAAGATACTTTCACAAGTATTCTTTTTCTGAGGTGGATACAGATGATCTATGAGCGGATCCGGAATTTAAGAGAAGACTGTGATATGACGCAGAAGCAGATGGGCGAATTGCTTCAATGCAGCCAACGGATATACAGCAATTATGAGTGCGGGGATGTAGACATTCCAACCGAAGTTCTGATCGCTTTGGCTCATTTTCACGGGACCAGCGTGGACTACCTTCTCGGCCTCACGGATGAGAAAGCGCCCTATCCCCGGAAGAAGCAGAGAGCGAAATGAAGGCCGCCCTTGTTCTTTGGGATCCCTCTTGACACCCCTTTCCCCGCATGCTAATATACTGGGTAGAAATGAGACTACGCGCTGGGAACGGAAAAAGTAGCGTTTGACACCGCCCTACAGAAAGGGCCCGCCGACGGCTGAGAGCGGGCCCGGGAAGCGGTCAGGCGTGAATTGCGTCCGGGAGCGCTGGGGGCAATTCCCCACGGGTCAGCCCCGTTATCGGCTTTTGAGTAAAAACGAGAGTGGAACCGCGTTTGATACGCCTCTCATGCCCGTGGGCATGAGAGGCGTTTTTGCCGTTCCCCTCAGAAAGGGAGGAAAACCGTATGCAGCTTTACAATTCCCTGTCCCACAAAAAGGAGGAGTTTCAGACCCACGAGCCGGGAAAGGTGTCCATGTACACCTGCGGCCCCACCGTCTATCACTTTGCCCACATCGGCAACCTGCGCTCCTATATCATGGAGGATGTACTGGAGAAGGCCCTGCGGTGGGAGGGGTATGAGGTAAAACGGGTGATGAACATCACCGACGTGGGCCACCTCTCCTCCGACGCGGACACCGGGGAGGACAAGATGGTGAAGGGGGCCCAGCGGGAGCACAAGTCGGTGATGGACATCGCCAAGTTCTATACCGACGCCTTTTTTGCCGACTGTGAGAAGCTGAACATCAAGTATCCCGATGTGGTCCAGCCGGCCACTGGGATGATCCCGGAGTATATCCAGGTCATCACCCATCTGTTGGATACGGGCTATGCCTATCTTGCCGGCGGCAATGTGTACTTCGACACCTCCAGGCTGGAAAAATATTATGTGTTCAACGACCATGACGCCGAGGATCTGGCTACCGGGGTCCGGGAGGGCGTGGAGGAGGATGTCAACAAGCGGAACAAAAACGATTTCGTCCTTTGGTTCACCAAATCCAAATTTGAGGATCAGGCCCTGAAATGGGATTCCCCTTGGGGGGTGGGCTACCCGGGGTGGCATATCGAGTGCTCCTGCATCTCCATGAAGTTTTTGGGGGAGTATCTGGATCTCCACTGCGGAGGTATCGACAACGCCTTCCCCCACCACACCAACGAGATCGCCCAGTCGGAGAGCTGCCTGGGCCATCCCTGGTGCTCCCACTGGTTCCATGTCCACCACCTGAACACCGCCGGGGGCAAAATGTCCAAGTCCAAGGGGGAGTTTTTGACCGTCTCCCTGCTGGAGGAAAAGGGGTACGACCCCCTGTGCTACCGGCTTTTCTGCCTGCAGAGCCACTACCGTAAGGCGTTGACCTTCTCCTGGGAGAATCTGGACAACGCCAAGGCCACCTATGACAAGCTCATCGCCCGGGTGGCCGCCCTGGAGGAGGACGGTCAGGTGGAGGACCCCGTTCTGACCCAGTACAAGGCCCAGTTCCGGGAGGCTCTGGACAATGACCTGAACACCTCCCTGGCGGTGACCGCCCTCTATGATGTGCTGAAGGCGGAGGCCAACGGGGCCACCAAGCGGGCCCTTATCGCCAGCTTTGATGAGGTGCTGGGCTTGGGACTGCTGGAACACGCCGCCGCCCTGAAGGAGAGGGAGGCCGCTCCCGCCGAGGGGGACGGGGAGATCGAGACCCTCATCGCCCAACGGGCCGCGGCCAAGGCCGCCAAGAACTGGGCGGAGGCCGACCGCATCCGGGACCAGCTGAAAGCCCAGGGCGTAGAGCTTATCGACACCAAGGAGGGGACCACCTGGAGACGGGCGTAAGCCGACGGATACGACCGGGGCCCTCTGTCCCGTCCTTTGCCCCAAAAAGATCGCCGCCCGGGAGCTTTCCCGGGCGGCGATCTTTTTCCTTTTTCTCCCTATCCAAGCCCCCGGGCCTTTTTATCCCGCACATAGATGTGCTTCACATTGGGGGCGCTGGTGGGCCGGGCATCGATCTCAAAGCGGTCGATGGACTTGACCAGAGAGGTGAGCTTTTCAAAGCCGTAGTTTCGGGGATCGAAATCGGGCTGCTTCCGGGGCAGGATATTCCCCAACTCCCCCATAAAGGCCCAGCCGTCCTCGTCGGATATATCCTGAATGGTGGAGGCGATAAGGCGGACCACCTTCTGAGGGATGGGCTTTCGGTGGGAGAGGGCGGCGCGGGACTCCCTGCCCTTCTCCTCCGGTTTTTCCTCCATCCCCCGCAGGACCTCCACGTAGATAAATTTGTCACACGCGGCGATAAAGGGGGCCGGGGTCTTCTTCTCCCCCACTCCATAGACTCTCATCCCCGCCTCCCGGAGCCGAAGGGCCAGACGGGTAAAGTCGGAATCACTGCTCACCAGGACAAAGCCATCCACCCTTTGGGAATAGAGGATATCCATAGCGTCAATGATCATGGCGCAGTCGGTGGAATTTTTCCCCGTGGTGTAGCTATACTGCTGGACAGGGATCAGGGCGTTTTCCAGCAGCAGGGGCTTCCAGGAATCCATATTGTTCATGGTCCAGTCCCCATAGATCCGCTTTACGGTAGGGGTCCCGTATTTCACGCACTCCTCCATGATCTCCTTGATGGCGGTGCGAGGGGCATTATCCCCGTCGATCAGAACAGCCAGACGGCTTTCACTTTCCATGTCTTCTCCTTAATCGCTGATCACAAAGTGACTGAAGCGGAGCATCTCAAACCAGTCGTCGGAGGAAAAGATCACGTTCTTCTCATCCTCCAGGCTGGCGCCGGGGTAAAAGCTCTTGGAGTAGGCCATCTTGTGGTCCCGAAAACGAACGGTCATCTCAAAGAGATCCGGCATGGGCACCAGGCAGTTCTTGGCATTCTTCACTGCCTTCCGGGCCCCCTCCTTAATGGCTTTCACTGCCACATCGGGGTGGATCGACACCGTGGCTCCTCCCCGGCCCTCGTTCACCGCTACAGTGGTGATACCGGGGATAAACTCTTTGGCAAAATCGCACAGCGCCTTATCTCCGGACAGGAAGACCACGGGAACTCCGTAATACCCGGCGGTGTAAGCGTTCATCATAAACTCGCTCATCCTCACCCCGTTGAGGGTGATAAACTCATTGCGCAGGTTCATGGTGTGGCTCAGGGGGTTCCCGCCGCTGGAGGCCCATGCGTGATAGCCGGTAAAAAGGGCGGCTGCGAAGTCCCCGGTGTCCAGTCCGCTCATCATACTCAAAGGGTCCCCCGTCCAGCCCCGCATGATACGGACACACTCAGGAAGGGCGGCGGGGTCCAGGTTTCTGGCCGAATCGTGGGCGTCCTTCACAAAGATCTCCGCCGCCTTGTCCGCCGCCAGGACTCCGTCACAGGCGGCCCGGACCTCCCGGGTCATCTGCTTTTGAAAGGGCTCATAGTCCTGAGGGGTCGAGCGCTCCGTTTCAGGCCACACGGTGATCCCGCAGGTGCCCTCAATATCCGCGCTGATAAATACGTTCATTCGCCTTTCCTCCGCTTTTCAATGTATTCTTCCACCTGCCGCAGCTGCTCCACCGTATTGACCCCCAGCATCTCTTCGGCGGTACAGGCCGCTGAAACACCCACCTTCTCCCCCTGCCGGACAAGCCACACAGGGGCGTCAGTCAGGTAGTATTCCCCTTGGACGTTGTTGGGCCGCAGCGTGGTGAGCGCCCGCCAGAGCTGCCTTGCCTCAAAGACATACACGCCCACATTCAGCTCCTTGATCTCCCTCTCCTCGGGAGTACAGTCCTTATCCTCTACAATACGGGCAAAGCCGCCGTCGGCATCACGAATAACGCGCCCATAGGGCAAGGGCTGATTTGCCACTCCCGCCATAAGGGTACAGGCGTTTCCCTGGGCAAGATGCTCCCTGATCAGCGTTTCATAGGCGCTTCTGGGCAGCAGGGGCATATCCCCATAGCAGATAAGGATATGGCCCTCAAAGTCCTTCAGGGCTCCCTCGGCACACTGAACGGCATGGCCTGTGCCCAGCTGCGGGCTCTGATAGACCCTGGAATAGCCGGGGAAGGCGGCGGTGACCTTATCCGCCTCGTAGCCCACCACCAGAAGGATATCCCGGGCAGGCAGGAAGCTCAACTCATCCAGCACATGCTCCAGCAGAGGCCGTCCAGCGGCCACCCGGAGGACCTTGGGCAGGTCCACCCCCTCAGTGTGGAGCCGGGTCCCCTTCCCGGCGGCGAGAACGATCGCTTTGATGGGTTCAGTCATACACAAAACCTCTTTTTGATTGGTTTGGTTGGCGTTTCATAGCTTTTTACATCATAGCACAGCAGGAAGGATTTGAAAAGAGCGAAAAAACGGAAGCCAACGGAACGGGCCTATTGTGTTCCTGCCGTCAAAGGCAGGTGAAAACAGCCGGAAAGAACCGTCCCCTTATCCTTGGAATATGTTCGGCCCCATATTGCTCGTTACCTTCGCTTGACAGGAAACCCCATACCAAAAAAACGAGCCGGTGACCCGGCTCGTTTTCTATCGGCTTGCTCAGCCGTCATCCTCGATGATGCCGTATCCACCGTCAGCTCTCTTGTACACCACGGCGAAAGCCCCGCCGTCGTCCTCGTTCTTAAAGGCGAAGAAGGTATGCCCCAGCAGGGTCATTTGCAGCACCGCCTCCTCCGCGGACATGGGCTTCATGGCAAAGCGTTTGGTTCGGATGATGTCATATTCCTCCTCGGGCTCTTCGGGGGCAAAACTGGTGTCCTCTGAAGAGCGGACAAAGGCGTCCTTCCGCAGCCGCTTTTCCAGCCGGGCCTTATTTTTCCGCAACTGCCGCTCAATGTCAGCCACCGCCGCGTCGATGGTGGCAAACATGTCCGACGTACTCTCCGACACCCGATAGATGGTACCGCCGGACCGGACCGTGACCTCGGCGTTGTTGCGCCCCTTTTCTACGCTGAAGACCACCGCGGCCTCCGCCTCGGCGGGAAAATATCGTTCCAGCTTCCCCACTTTCTTTTCGGCGTACTCATGGACCTTCTTGGGGAGAGTGACCTTCTTGTCGGTAAAGGTGAACTTCATACAGCCGTCAACTCCTTTTGCCCTCGGGGGCTTCTTTGGATGGGCAGCGGGGCCGCCCCTCTGACTGTATGATACCACATTTTGCCCAAGAAGTCATCCCTTTTTTGCTCACTTTTTGTCTTCTTTCACAGAAACTTTCCCGGGCGGGATCCGACAAAATTTTTGGTTGACATTTTCTGGAAATTATGGTATAAATTTCATGTGGTCAGGGAGCCGGAGACCCGGTTCCCATACCCGTGTTCATTCCATTCTCCCCGTATCGCGATTTGGGCGTCCCGTCTCCGGGACGCCCGCTTTTTTATCCTATGGATCCTCCCGTCGTGTTTGCAGCTCCGGGCTGTCTGACAGTTCACCGCTGCGCTGGAGCTTGATGGAGATCTCCAGCGTCTTCTCCCCGGTCCAGACCTGAAGGTGAAGCTCCTCTCCCACGATGAGCCAGTCCTTGATGCGCAGCAGGTCGTCGGTACAGGTCACAGGCACTCCCTGGGCCCTGATGATCACATCCCCGGCAAAGAGCCTCCCGCTGCCGTCGGAGGCCTTCTTCACACTGACTACCTCCGCTCCGTCAGGAAGTCCGTTTGCGTCAAAGTGGTCCTGGACCCGGATGCCCAATGTGGGCCGTCCGGTGTAATAGCCAAGGGAGATGATCTGATCCACCACCACCTTGGCCAGGGAAGTCGGTACGGCAAAGCCCAGGCCCTCAATGGTCTCCCAGTCGGACATCATCTTCATGTTGGTGATCCCCACCACCTGTCCGGCGGCGTTGATGAGGGCGCCCCCGGAGTTGCCCGAATTGAGGGCCGCGTTGGTCTGAAGCAGAGTCATACTCTGCCCGTCCATGTCCACTGTCCGGTCAATGGCGGAGATAATGCCGTTGGTCATGGTCCCCCGAAGCTCCTCCCCCAGGGGATTTCCAATGGCGTAGGCCGGATCTCCCACCCGAAGCTGAGCCGAATCCCCGAACACGGCGGGAGTCAAGTCCGTTCGCCCCACCTTCAGTACCGCCAGGTCGGTCTCCCCATCATATCCCACCAGAAGGGCCTCTGCCCTGGAGTTATCCGAAAAGACTACGCTGGCCTTCTGCGCGCCCGCGATCACGTGGGCGTTGGTAATGATATAGCCGTCCGCGGTCATGACCACCCCCGTGCCGAGATACATCCCTCCGTCTACCATGGCCCGGATCCCCACCACAGCAGGGTTTACCCGCGCATAGATCTCCTGGGTCGTGAGAACCTCTCCCCCATCGGGGACCAGAGTCAGGGTGGTATCGCCCAGAGGAGCCAGGGGAATGGCGGTATTTTCCAGGTCCTCCACCCAGTCAGTCTCCCCGGCGTAGTCATAGTAGCGGTCCCAGCCCGGAAGCTGTTCCCAAACTCTTTCGATAGGGGCCTCTCCGGGCAGAATGCCACCCTGGAAGTAGACCGCCACTCCCGCCAGGATCAAAAGCAGGGCCAACATCAGGCAAAAGCCGCCCGTCCCATTTTCCTCCCGGGGACGAGCCCTTCTGGGCCCGGACGTCTCTTTTCTCCCGGTCCGTCGCCACACACTGGGGGTACGGCGAGGCTGGGGTTCCTCCGGCAGGGCGGGTCCCTCACTTCCCGGCACTTCTCCGTAGGGGGCCGGGGGCTCCCCCGGCTCCCATCCCTGGGACACCATGCCGGAATCCCGCGTCCAGCCGTTATAATCATACATGCTGCTGCGCATGGCGGCCCTCCTTCCTTCTCTCTTTTTCTCTGTCGGCCGCCTAAGGCGGCGGTCTGTCAGGCGATGGTCAGGGTGAACGTAAAGGTGGTCACCCCGTTCTCACTGGTCACGGTGATGGTCTCACGGTGATTATTGATGATGGTCTTGACGATATAGAGCCCCAAGCCCACGCCCTCCCGGTCCTCGCTGCGGGAACGGTCGGCCTTATGAAACCGGTCAAAGATCCGGCTCAGCTCCTCCGGCGGAATGGTATCCCCCAGGTTTCGGACGGAGATGCACGCCTTCTCCCCTCTCACCTGGATCTCCAGCCCCAGGGCGCTGGCCGGGGTGGCAAACTTGATGGCGTTATCCAACAGGTTATAGCAGACCTGCGTGATGGCGTCCGGGTCTCCCCACACCATAACGGACCCCTCGGGCAGTTGTGTCTCCACATCCAGCCCCCGGCTGGTGATCTTTCCCTCCAGACTCACCAGCACCCGAAGCAACAGCTCCGATACGTCAAAGCGCTCCTGGGCCGTGACATTCTCATTGGACTGCAGGCGGCTCAGATCCAGCATCCGCCGGACCAGGCGGGATAGTCTTCTGGTCTCGGAGGAGATGGTGGTCAGCGCCTCCCCCTCCCTCTCCCGAGGGATGGTCCCGTCCAGAATGCCATCGGCAAAGCCGGCAATGGTGGTCATGGGAGTCTTTAGCTCGTGGGAGACATTGGCGATAAACTCACTTCTCTGCGCCTCGCTTTTGGCAAGGGAGTCGGCCATGGCGTTAAATGCCTCCGCCAGCTCCCCTACCTCGTCCCTCCGGCCCTCACAGCCCTCTATCCGCGTCCCGAACTCTCCCCGTCCAAACCGGCGCACCGCCTCCGCCATATCCTTGAGAGGCTTGGTCTGCCTGAGGGACGTCACCGAACTGATGGCCGAGGCCAGCAGCAGCACCACCGCCGCCGACAGCAGGAAAATAGCGGCCAGATCCTGCCACATGGCGGTGAGGGTGGTGGTGTCGCTGACCACCAGCACCACTCCCCGCTGGTAGGTAAGTCCTGTGATATAAGAACTTTGACGGATGGGTACTCCGGTGACAAAGCTCTTGTCGCCCAGCAAACCTCCCAGACTATTTCGCCCGGAGTAACTGCCCTGAGCATTGATGGTTTCCATACAGTCGGCAGGCACCGTGCCGCTGAGCAGGTTGCCCGTGTCCACACCTGAGGAGGCATAGACGATCTCCCCGTCGTTCTCCGCCAAAATGACGGTGGAGTTGGAGATATTCGCCAGAGAGGCGATGTAGAGTTGATAACCCGCGTCCTGGATGCTGGAGCCCATACCACCGGAGAGGTAGGAGCTGGTGAAGTTGGCCACATAGTTGGCGTTGCGCTCCATGGCCTCCTGCTTATCCTGGATAATATACTGGTAGCTCAGCCCCGCGAACGCTCCACCCAGCAGGAGAAAGGCCGCCAGGATCACCGCCGCCATCATGGCGAATTGCCGCCGGTAGAGGGATTTCAAGATCCGGTCACCTCAAACTTATAGCCCACGCCCCATACTGTTTTCAGACTCCACTGGTCGCTGACCCCCTCCAATTTCTCCCGCAGACGCTTGATGTGCACGTCCACCGTACGGGAATCCCCGAAGTAGTCAAACCCCCACACCTCATCCAGCAGTTGGTTGCGGGTAAAGACCCGGTTGGGAGCAGAGGCCAGGTGATAGAGAAGCTCCAGCTCCTTGGGCGGAGTATCGATCCGCTTGCCGTCCACCGTCAACTCATAGGCGTCCAGATCAATGACCAGCTTTTCAAAGGAAAGCCTGCTGCGGCTTCCTCCGGTCTCCTCCTCTCCCATGGTCCGACGGAGCACCGCCCGGATCCGGGCCAGGACCTCCTTGGTCTCGAAGGGCTTGACGATATAGTCATCCGCCCCCTGCTCAAGGCCGGTAATGCGATCGTCCGTCTCCCCCTTCGCGGTGAGCATGATAACGGGCGTTTTGTCCTTTTCCCGGATCTTTTTCAGCACCGACCAGCCGTCCATAACGGGCAGCATGATATCCAGCAGCACCAGGTCAGGGCCAAAGGCACGAAACAACTCCACCGCCTTGCCTCCGTCAGCGGCAATTTGGGTCTCATATCCCTCTTTTTCCAGGTAAAGATGAAGGAGCTGGGCAATATTGGCCTCGTCCTCCACGATCAGGATCTTTTGCGCCATGGGATTTCCTCCTTCTTTTGTACTTTGACTTTCATTCTACCATTTTTTCCATCACTTCTATGAATGAACTGTAAATTTTATTTTTCGGCACGCTCTTTTCAATCAAAGCTGTGATCCACCTGGACCACCGTGATATAGCGGGGATCCCTCTCTTTCGCCAGGCGGGCCATCTCCCGGCGGATCTCCTCATCCGGGATGGCGCAGGACCGAGGAACCACCAGGTCAAAGATCAGATTGGTATGACTGGGCCCCTCGGTCATGCGGAAGTCGTGAAGAGTGATGCCCGGGTCGATCTGTCGGGCCAGAGAAAGCATCTCCTCCCGCAGAGAATTGATGTGCTCGTCATCGGTGACAATAGGATCCATGTGGATCGTAGCGATGATGTGGTACTTGCTGCCCAATTCCCGCTCTACGTTGTCGATCACATCGTGGGTATATGCCATGTCGGCGTCTATGGAGACCTCGGCGTGGAGGGAGGCCATAATATGCCCCGGACCGTAATCGTGGACCATCAGGTCATGGATTCCCGCGATTTCCGGATGGGCAAGCACCGTCTCCCGGATCCCGGCCACCAGAGCCGGATCCGGAGCCTGACCCAGCAGGGGGTCGATGGTATCCTTGGCCGCCTCCCAGCCTGCCCGCAGCACAAAGGCCGCCACCAGGATCCCCACCCAGCCGTCAATGGATACCTGGGCAAAATGGCTGACCAGAAGTCCCAGCAGCACGGCGGCGGTAGCCACACAGTCGGACAGGGAGTCGGCGGCGGTGGCCGCCATAGCCGCCGAGGAGATCCGGCGGCTAAGTTCCCGGTTAAACAGATACATCCACAGCTTCAGAGCGATGGAAGCACAGAGTATGGCGGCCGACAGCCAGGAAAAGCGGACCGCCTCAGGATGCAGGATCTTCTCCAGCGCCCCCTTGGCAAGCTCTACCCCCACCAGCAAAATGGCGGCGGAGACCGCCAGTCCCGCCAAGTATTCCATCCGGCCATGGCCATAGGGATGGTCCTCATCCGCCTTTTGCCCCGCCAGCCGAAATCCCACCAGCGTCACCACCGAGGTGGCGGCGTCGGACAAATTATTAAAGGCGTCGGCCGTCACCGACACGGCCCCGGTGGCGAGGCCCGCCAGAAATTTCCCCAGGGACAGGCACAGGTTCAGCGCCACCCCCACCGCTCCGGACAGAGTGCCGTAACGCTCCCGGACCGCCGGATCCTGAACGTTCTCATAGCCGCGGACAAAGCAGCGCAGCAAAAATTGGGTCAAAGGGCCTCTCCCCTTATATGTAAAATGATATTCGTATAGAAGGTATACATTTTATTATTATCGCACGAAAAGTCCGGAACGTCAACGGGAAAGATAAACGGGACCCAATCAAGGAAGAAAACACCGGGAGAGGGGCTTTCCCCTCCCCCGGCATCCGTATCCTATCCCATCGGGGCGGGGAGAGACGTGCGTCCCCTCCCCCGTGGAAATGGCGAGCGGCCTCCCCGGGCCGCCCGCCATCCTACTTTGTATCCTCCACCTGAAAGTTCTCCGCCGGCAAAAGAGGGGAAAACTCCACCAGAACAGGAAAAAAGCCCCCCCAAAGCCCACTGGCGGCTTTCACGGCGCCGCCTTCCGGCTTTCGCACCGGCAGGGACAGCACCGCCTTGAAGCCTCTCTCCACCTCTCCGCAGGCCCCTTTGTCCACCTTCATCAGAACTCCCCCATGAAGCTCCGCCACCCGCTGGACCGCCGCCAGGCCAAGCCCCACGCCGCCGGGGGTCTTCCGCAAGGGATCCGGATCCTCCTCCGCACGCCGAAGCCCACAGCCGTTATCGTCCACCGCCATTACCCAGCTTCCATTTTCCAACGTCCCCTTGAGCGTCACCTCTCCCCCCGGTCCCGCCGCTTCAAAGGCGTTGACCAAAAGGTTCAGGACCGCCATCTCCAGCAGCTCGGCGTCTCCCCTTGAGACCACGCTACTGTCCGCCAAGGAGAGCTCAAAGCTTGTGCCCAGGATCCTGGCCATATCCGCCGCGTCCCGGCCCAGCTTTCGGCACAGCCCCGCCAGGTCCACCGTCCCATCCTCCGGGATCGACGTCGCCTTGCAGATCTCCGCATGGCGGAGCAGCCGCAGCAGCCGATAAAAGCTTTTGTTCATAGCCGCCAGGTACGCTCGGTCCCTTTCGCTCCCCTTTTCCTCCACCAAGGGACTCAGCAGCTGGATCGCCGCCATGGCGTCCCCCACCCGGTCCCGTATCTCCAAAAGGAATTTTTCCGCCACCTGCTCTTCCATGTGGGCCTCCTCCATTTTCTCTATCTTATGCGGCCACTTGTACTCATAGTATACCAAAATATAGGCCCGGCAACAATCTTTTTGCTCTTTTTTTCTTCTCTTGTCAAATCTGTGCAATTTGTGACGGAAAATTCGTGAAAAATTTTTCCCCTTTCTGCAAAATTTCCCTTCCATATTTTCTTGGTTTGAGTTATAATCATATGCGGTTAAGTTCGTTATTTATCTCACAATGTTAAATGAATCACAAAAGGAGTAATGAACATGAGCATCAAAGTTGGCATCAATGGTTTTGGCCGTATCGGCCGCATGGTTTTCCGCGCCACCGTCAACCACCCCGACATTGAGATCGTGGGTATCAACGACCTGTGCCCCGCCGATTACCTTGCCTATATGCTGAAGTATGACACCATGCACGGCAAGTTTGAGGGCGAGGTTTCCTCCACCGAGAACGCCATCGTGGTCAACGGCAAGCAGATCCCCATCTTTGCCGAGCGCGATCCGGCCAACATTCCCTGGGGCAAGCTGGGCGCTGAGTACGTGGTGGAGTCCACCGGCCTGTTCCTGACCAAGGAGAAGGCTGAGGCCCACATCAAGGCCGGTGCCAAGAAGGTGGTCATGTCCGCTCCCTCCAAGGACGACACCCCCATGTTCGTGTGCGGCGTCAACCTGGATAAGTACACCCCCGACATGCAGTTCGTGTCCAATGCCTCCTGCACCACCAACTGCCTGGCCCCCATCGCTAAGGTGCTGAACGACAACTTTGGCATTAAGGACGGCCTGATGACCACCGTGCACTCCGTCACCGCCACCCAGAAGACCGTTGACGGTCCCTCTCTGAAGGATTGGCGCGGCGGCCGTGCCGCTACCGGCAACATCATTCCCTCCTCCACCGGCGCCGCCAAGGCCGTGGGCAAGGTCATCCCCGCCCTGAACGGCAAGCTGACCGGCATGTCCATGCGTGTCCCCACTCTGGACGTCTCTGTGGTCGACCTGACCGTCAACCTGGAGAAGCCCGCCTCCTATGAGGAGATCTGCAAGGCCATGAAGGCTGCCTCTGAGGGCGAGCTGAAGGGCGTTCTGGGCTACACCGACGAGGACGTGGTCTCCAGCGACTTCCTGGGCGACAGCCGCACCTCCATCTTCGATGCCAAGGCCGGCATTGCTCTGACCGACAGCTTCGTAAAGGTGGTTTCCTGGTACGACAACGAGATGGGCTACTCCAACAAGGTCCTGGAGCTCATCGAGCATATGTACAAGGTGGATCACAAGTAAGATTCCGTTCCCCGTGGATCAGCCAAGGGCCGGGAGCTTTTGCTCCCGGCCCTTCTTTTATTTGACACCTTCGGTCAAATCCGCTACAATGGTCCCATCCTTTTGCCTGTGAGGTCGGTCCAACATGAATCAAGATCTGACCCGGGGCCCGGTAATGGGCTCTATGCTGCGCTTTGCCCTTCCCATGATCTTGGGCAATCTGCTCCAGCAATGCTATAACATCGCCGATACCCTCATCGTGGGAAAGTTTTTGGGCTCCAACGCCCTGGCGGCGGTAGGTTCCTCCTTTACCCTGATGACCTTTCTCACCTCCATTTTGCTGGGGCTGTGTATGGGCTCCGGGGCGGTGTTCTCCATCCGGTTCGGACAGAAGGACGACAGGGCTTTGGGGGAAAGCATCTCCGCCTCCTTCGTCCTCATCGCCGCTCTCACTGTGGCTCTCAATGTGCTGGCCTTCGTCTGTCTGGACGGTATTGAGAGCTTTCTCCGGGTACCGGAGGAGGTGTGGCCCCTGATGCGGGAGTATCTGGCGGTCATCTTCTGGGGCATCGGGGCCACCTTCCTCTACAATTACTTTGCCTCCTTCCTCCGGTCGGTGGGCAACTCGGTGGTGCCGCTGGTATTTTTGGGGATCTCCGCCGCCCTGAACATCGGTCTGGATCTATGGTTCGTCCTGGGGCTCCGCCGGGGAGCGGCGGGGGCGGCGGAGGCCACCGTCATCGCCCAGTATGTATCCGGAGTGGGCATCGCCCTCTATTGCCTGTTCCGCTCCCCCCAGCTTCGGGCCTTGAAGGGATATCTGAGGCTACGGTGGTACCGGGTGAAGGAGATCACCGGGTTCTCCATCCTCACCTGCGTGCAGCAGTCGGTGATGAATCTGGGGATCCTGATGGTGCAGGGGCTGGTAAACAGCTTCGGGCCCACGGTGATGGCCGCCTTCGCCGCGGCGGTAAAGATCGACGCCTTCGCCTACATGCCCGTCCAGGACTTCGGTAACGCCTTCTCCACCTTCATTGCCCAGAACTACGGGGCCCGGGACCGGGAACGGATCCAGGCGGGGCTGAAAGGAGCGGCGGCTTCCGCCATTGGGTTCAGCGTGGCGGTGTCCACCCTGGTCTTTGTCTTCGCCGGACCTCTCATGGGCCTGTTTACTGAGCCGGGGGAGACCGCCATCGTAGCCGAGGGGGTGCGGTATCTTCGCATTGAGGGCGCCTTCTACTGCGGCATTGGCTGCCTGTTCCTCCTCTATGGCCTCTACCGGGCCCTAGGCCGTCCGGGGATGTCGGTGGTACTTACAGTCGTGTCACTTGGAACCCGGGTAGCCCTGGCCTATATCCTCTCCGCCATTCCCGCCATCGGTGTGGTGGGCATCTGGTGGTCGGTCCCCATCGGCTGGTTCCTGGCCGATGCGGTGGGCGCAGGATACTACTTTCTCAGGAAAGAGAAATTGTTTGACTGGAAAATATAAAAGAACGGACCGTTCATCTGAACGGCCCGTTCTTTTTTCAGTCCCCCACCTTGACCCCCAGCAGCTTGACCAGCTCCACCGTCTGGTGGGCTCCCACAGTGAGCCCCCTCAATTCTGATAGGGTCTCTGATACTGTGATACCCTCAATGTCGCACCGGGACAGGTCCACCCCCTTTAAGGGGGTGCGGAAAAAGCTGACTCCGGTGAGATCGCACTTGGCGGCAGTCCATTTGCACAGCCTACACTCCATCCACAGGGACTGGCGAAGATCGCACTCCCGCCAGGCACAGTCATTCCAAATGCTCTGGGCAAAGTTGGCCATGGGAAGGGCGCACTCGGCCCACCGGCACCCCCGCCAGTGGCTGGCCCGGAAGTCCGCCCCCATCCCCTTGCAGCCGGTGAGGGCACAGTCCTTCCAACGACTGTCCGTGAAGGAGCAGTTGGAGAAATCGCAGCCCTCGAAGCGTACCCGGTAGAAGGAGCTGCCGCTGAAGCGGCAGTCCACAAAGCGGCATTTTTGGAAGATCACATCGGTGAATTCCAGGTCGCAGAGGTCCAGACCCTCCGCCCGCTCGTCCCGGAACTCCTCCCCCTCCAGGGTCTCCTCCCCCTCCCGACGGAGCTCCTCCACCCGGTCACTCAGCATCTTGGGGTACCTCCTCCGGCTCGTCCTCCTCCCCCGCTGCCTGCTTCAGGTCGGCGGCAGTGAGGGCCATGAGGGTGTCCTTGTCCACCTGCTCCAGCCCGGCCACCCGGTCGGACTGGAAGGCCACACTGCGCTCAAAGAAGTTCCTCACGTCCCGGGCGTTGCCAAAGTTCTCATCCCGGCAGGCGTACATCTCGCTCAAAAACTCCTTGGCGTAGCCCTCCGCCGCATCGTCCAGGGCGTAGCCGTTCTTTTTGCACATGGACCGGAAGATCTGGAGCATCTGTTCCCCGTTGTAGTCGTCAAAGTAGAAATACTTGTTGAATCGGCTCTCCAGGCCGGGGTTGGAGTGGATGAAGTCCCCCATGAGGTCGGTATATCCCGCCACGATAACGATCAGGTCATCCCGATGGTCCTCCATATTTTTCAGCAACACCTCCACCGCCTCCTGGCCGAAGTCGTTCTGGCCGGTGTGGCTGGTGAGGGCGTAGGCCTCGTCAAGGAATAATACTCCCCCCAGGGCCTTGTTGATGACCTCCTGGGTCTTGAGGGCGGTCTGGCCCACAAAGCCTGCCACCAGACCGGAGCGGTCCACCTCCACCAGCTGGCCCTTGGAGAGGACCCCGATGACATGGTAGAGCTTTGCCAGCAGCCGGGCCACTGTAGTCTTTCCGGTGCCGGGGTTTCCCATAAATACCAGGTGGAGGCTGAGGGGAGGCACAGGCAGTCCCTCTTTCTCCCGGAGCTTGCGCACCTTCACCAGATTGATGAGGCTTTTCACGTCCGCCTTTACCTTCTCCAGCCCGCACAGCTCGTCCATCTGGGCCAAAAGCTCCTCCAGGGTGGGCTCCGGCTCTTTCTTCTCCGGCTTCTCCTCCTTCTCCGGTCCCGCCGGACTAGGCGCCGGGGCCTGGGGTCCGCCGGTCCCCGCCGCGGGACGTACCGTCACGAAGTCTCTGGCGTCTAAGGGCGTCCTGCTCCCCTTCAGCCCATCCTTGTCGCACAGCCGGGTCAGGAGTTCGGAGGAGGCGTTCACGAACTCCGCCTCCCCAGGACTCACGACGCCGTCCACCGCAGCAAAGAGAAGACCCATGTGGGTCACGATGTCTACAAACCGCCGGGACAGATCGGTGCCCGCCACCTTATCATAGGCCCGCATCCGGTGGAAAAAGTCAGGGGCCATAAGGCCGGAATACTCCGTCACACTGGTAGCCAACTCCCAAAAGAGGATGGAGGGGGTCTGGTTTCCCCGCAGGTAAACGGCGTTATAGTACTCCACATATCCGGTGGTGAGAAGTCCCCCGTCGGCATTCCAGACTCCTAGGGCGCAGGAGCGGAAAAAGTTATCCGCCTCATGACTCAAGCGCAGTCGAAGGGTCGCGTCGGGAACGGTCTTCAGGAAGGTGGAGAGGTATTTTTCATACTGCTTGTGGACCTCAGCGGGAGACAGGGGCGTTTTCATAGCGGTCACCTCATTGGTTTGGTGAGGTATATTATAGCAACATTTTCAAAATCACACAAGTGAAGTTTACACCCCAGCCCCGTGCTTTAAATCGCCCGCTCACAACAAAAAATTGTTCTTTCTTTAACTACTATTAGTTGTTAATTATATTGACAACTATTATTTATTGTGGTAGACTCAAGCAAACTTTCTCAAGAGGGCAACGCCATGAATAAAAGATTCCTGCACTTTGGGCCCATCCGGCGGCTGATAGAAAACCGAGGCATGGTGGTTCGGAACAAGGATCGGTGTGTCCTCTGCGGAAAATGCGTCAAAGGCTGCCCTGTGGGGGCCATCCTCCTGGAGGGGGAGAGCCGCGGCCTGCACATCGACAGCTCTCAATGCGTCAGGTGCGGAACCTGTGTAAAACTGTGTCCCAAAGAAGCCCTGAAATTGGAAAAAACAGCCGGTGAGGTGGGAGCATGGTAAAAAATTTGCGCAGCTTCCGTCTAAGCAAAGGTCTCAGCCAACAGCAGCTGGCCACCGCCATTGGCTCCACTCAACAATCTATCAACAAGTATGAGAATCACGCCACCGAGCCGGATATCCAAACCCTGATCCGCCTTGCGGATTGCTTTCACATTTCCATTGATGAACTGGTGGGGCACAGCCCTCAGCCAGATGTCGATCCCGGCAAGGCTCTGATCCTCTCTAAGGAGGAGATCCTTCTCATCCAAAACCGCAGAAAGCTCTCCCGCAGCGAGCGGGACAGCATCCGATTTATTCTGGAAAACTATTTAAAAAACAAAGCCTAAGTTTCCTCTCTGTATAGGCTCTGTCAGCCCTGCGTGTTGATTTTCTCTCCCCTCCGTATCTTTCATTTTTATCTTTATCCCTTCAAATCTCAGGGCTAACTGAACCTTTATGGGATCCTTTTTCATGGAAGGACGCATGTCCTTCCATTTTTCCATCCCGCTTTCTTGACTTTCCCCCCAAACCGCATTAAAATGGCAATTACTGTTGCCGTTGAGGAGGGATCAACCATGTCCGTCATCTATCTGGATCACGCCGCCACCACCCCCGTCTGCCCTGAGGCCGCCCAGGCGGCTTGTGAGGTCATGACGGAGGGCTTTGGCAACCCCTCCTCCCTCTATCCCCTGGGCAGGGCCGCCGTCAAGCGACGGGAGGAGGACCGGGCCACTGTGGCCGCCGCCCTGGGTTGCCTTCCCCAGGAGCTGTTCTTCACCTCCTGCGGCACCGAGGGGGATAACTGGGCCATTGCCGCCGCGGTGGAGTTAAACCGCCAAAAGGGCAATCACATCGTCACCACGGCGATCGAGCACTCCGCTGTACTGGAGCCCATGAAAAGGCTAAAAAAGGAGGGCTTTGAGCTCACCCTTCTCAAGCCCGATGCAGAGGGCGGCATTGCCCCTGAGATGGTAAAGGCCGCCATCCGCCCCGACACCATCCTGGTCTCTATGATGCTGGTAAATAACGAGGTGGGGTCCATCCTCCCCGTCCGGGCCGCCGCCGACGCCATCCAGGCCGCCGGCTCCCCCGCCCTTCTCCACACCGACGCAGTTCAGGGCTTTCTGAAGGTTCCGTTCTCCCCCAAAGATCTGGGGGCCGACCTGGTGAGCGTCTGCGCCCACAAGGTTCGGGGACCCAAGGGGGTGGGAGCCCTCTATATAAAGAAGGAACTCATCTCCAAAATGAAGCCCCTGCTGCTGGGCGGCGGGCAGGAGAGCGGTCTGCGCCCCGGCACCGAGGCCACCGCCCAGATCGCCGCCTTTGCCGCGGCGGTGAAGGTTTGGGAACCGGGAACAGCGGAGGTCATCCGCGCCGTGAAGGACTACGCCGTGGACGCCCTCTCCGCCATTCCCGGCGTCACCCTGATCAGCCGAGGGGACGCCCCCCACATCCTGGCCCTGTCCCTGCCCGACTTCTCTGGGCAGTCGGTGGTAGAGGCCCTGGGGAGCCAGGGGATCTGTATCTCTTCGGGTTCAGCCTGCCATCGGGGAAGGCCCAGCCATGTGTTTGAGGCCATGCCGTTGCCCCCCAAGGTAAAATACGGCGCCATCCGGATCTCCTTTGGCCCCGAGAGCACAAGGGAAGAGGTCGACCGGCTGGCGGAGCTGCTGCGGCATATCTGCCGGAATAAAACTCTGATGTTCTGACCCTTTGTCTCTTCCCGCGTCTTTCTGCGGAGGGAAAGCCTTTCCCCTCCCCTACCGTCTTTTTTTCGAGGTGATTTTTTGTTCTCTTACATGAATCGGGGCAGATCCTTTTACCGGAGCGTGGTCTTGTTGGCTATCCCCATCATCCTGCAAAACCTCATCACCAACTCCCTGGGACTGCTGGACACCTTTATGGTGGGCCGACTGGGGGAGGCCCCCATGGCCGCCGTCACCCTTGCTAATATCCCTATCTTTGTGGTGCAGCTCATGACCTTCGGGCTTCAAAGCGGAGCCAGCGTCCTCATCAGTCAGTTCCACGGCAAGGGAGACAAAGGCTCTATCAACGAGGTACTCGGCATCGGCTTCTATATGGCCGGAGGCATCTCCCTAAGCTTTGGGTGCGTCATGTTTTTCCTCCCCCAACCCTTCATGTCCCTGTTTGGAAACAACGCCGATGTGGTCGCTCTGGCCGCTCAGTATGCCCGGATCGTGGCCTTCTCCTTTCTGTTTGACTCCCTGGCCCAGGTCTATATCGCCGCCCACCGCTCCATGGCAAATCCCATGCTGGGGCTTTACATCCTGGGCTGTTCCATGCTGAGCAACACACTGTTGAACTGGGTCTTTATTTTCGGCAAGCTGGGAGCCCCCGCCATGGGGGTAGAGGGCGCCGCCCTGGCCACCCTCCTCTCCCGCATCCTGGAGCTTGTGATCGCAGCAGGGCATATCTGCTTCGGCAAGAGCTTTCGGCTCCAATTCAGCCGTCTTCTGCGGCCCAGCCGGGACATGCTCCGGCGGTATGTCCGCTTTGCCACCCCCGTTCTTTTCAACGAGACCATGTGGGGACTGGGCACCTCTCTCTACCCCACCATCATGGGCCATATGGAGGGCTCTCAGGCCATCCTGGCGGCCTACGGTCTGGTAGGCAACGTGATCAACATGTCCACCGTGGCGGTCTTTGCCATCGGCGGCACCACCGCCATCATCATCGGTCGGGAGATCGGCGCCGGCCGGCAGGAAAATATTTATGAGGTCGGCCTGTGCCTGGACACCGTGGCCTTTCTCTCCGGCCAGATCGTGGGCTTTCTCTTCATCGCTCTCACCTACACCCTCTTTCAGCCGGTGCTCTATCCTCTTTTCTACCTCTCCCCCGAGGCCTCCCAGATCGCCACTATGATGAGCGTGGTGGCCTTTTCCATTCTGGGGATCCGCTCCTTCAACACCACCAACGTGGTGGGCGTTCTTCGGGGCGGAGGCGATGTGCAGGCCGCCTCCGCCATCGACCTTGCTCCCATGTGGCTGCTCTCCCTCCCCTTGGCCGCCCTGGCCGGGCTGGTGTTCCACTGGGGCATCCTGCCCGTTTACCTGTGCATCTCTCTGGACAATGTGGTAAAGCTGTTCCTGGGGATCTGGCGGCTCCGCTCAGGCAAATGGATCCGGGATGTGACCGCGGCCTGATTGGCAGATAACGGCGAATACCGCTAAAAACCGCCCCAGGGGGGCGGTTTTTTTGTGTTCACATTTAATTTACAACCCCAGCTATTGACATTCCGCCCCCTTGGTGGTACATTATCTTTAGCACTCAAGAAACAAGAGTGCTAAAGACAGCTTTGATCCATACTGAGGAGGGAACGGCTTGGAACTGAGCGAACGAAAAAAGAAGATCCTCCGGGCCGTGGTAGAGAGTTACGTGCAGAACGCTGAGCCCGTAGGCTCCAAGGCTGTGGCCGAGCTGGCGGGACTGGACGTATCCTCCGCCACCATCCGCAACGACATGGCGGATCTGGAGGAGCAGGGTTATCTGGAGCAGCCCCACACCTCCGCCGGTCGCATCCCATCTCCCAAGGGTTATCGGCTCTATGTCAACGAACTGATGGGAGATTACAAGCTTTCCATTCAGGAGACCGAGCGCATCAACGAGGCCCTCAAGGGTAAGATGCAGGCCCTTGACCGGGTCATTGATGAGGCGGGCCGGGTAGTAGCCAAGCTGACCCAGTATCCCGCCTTTGCTCTTACCGCTCCTCCGGAGCGGGTGACCATCCGCCGGTTTGATCTGCTTCTGGTGGAGGCGACCGCCTTTATCGCCGTGGTCATGACCGATCTGAGCTCTGTCCAGAACAAGCTCTTTCATCTGGACCGGGAGGTGAGCGCCTCCCAGCTTCAGATGCTGAGCACTCTTTTGAACACAGGGTTTACCGGCCTTACTCTTGCCGAGTTGGGCCCCAAGCTGACCGAAGTGGCCCGCCATGCCGCCCCTGATGCGTACCAACTCATCGAGCTGGCAGTTTCCTTCGGCATGGAGGTCCTGGAGGAGCTCAGCAAGCGGCCCGTCCACACGGCCGGCATCGCCAACCTGCTGGGGCATCCGGAATTCCAGACTCTGGAGAAAGCGCAGCCCCTCATGAGCTTTCTGGATCAGGCCGACGCCGCCTCTCTTCCCGCCAAGCTATCTGTGGAGGAGGGCTCCAATATCGTCATCGGTCCGGAAAATGTGAGCGAGGCCCTGAAGGATTCCAGCGTGGTTATGGCAAGCTATGATCTGGGCGACGGGATGAAGGGGCTTATCGGCGTGGTAGGTCCCACCCGGATGGATTACGCCAAGATCTCCGCAAGGCTTGCCTATGTAGCCCAGGGCCTGTCCCAGATCATGGGCCAGGCCGCCTTACCGGATGACAAGCACACCAAGGAGGGAACGACTTGAGTAAAAAAGAAAAAAAGCAGCCCGCCCCTGAGGCCCAAACGGCGGAAAATGTTCAGGAGTCCATGACCCCGGAGGAGACATCTTCTCCCCCCGCCCCCGAGACCCCCACAGAGTCGGCCGGCGCTGTCGAGCCCTCCGCCCCCTCTGAGGCGGATACCCTGAGGCAGACCATTGCCGAGCAGGAGGACAAATTTCTCCGTCTCTGCGCCGAGTACGACAACTTCCGCAAGCGCTCCCAAAAGGAGAAGGAGGCCATATACTCCGACGCCACCGCCAATGCGGTGAAAGCGCTCCTATCCGTCTACGACAACCTGGAGCGGGCTCTGAAGCAGGAGACCGCCGATGAGGCTTACAAAAAGGGCGTAGAGATGACCATGGCCGGGTTCCTGAAGGCCATGGAGGGCTTGGGCGTAAAGGAGATCGAGGCGGTGGGCCGCCCCTTTGACCCCAACATTCACAACGCCGTTATGCACATCGAGGACGAAAGCCTTGGGGAGAATATGGTGGCCGAGGTTTTTCAGGCCGGCTTCACGCTGGGTGAAAAGGTCATCCGCTTTGCCATGGTGAAGGTCGCGAATTGATCGTATATAAAATCAATTTTCAATATATTGGAGGCAATCATTATGTCTAAGATCATCGGGATCGACTTAGGGACTACCAATTCCTGCGTGGCGGTCATGGAGGGCGGCGAGGCCGCCGTCATCGCCAACGCCGAGGGAAACCGCACCACCCCCTCCGTTGTGGCCTTTGCCAAGGACGGGGAGCGGATGGTGGGCCAGGTCGCCAAACGCCAGGCCGTCACCAACCCCGACCGCACCGTCTCCTCCATCAAGCGGGAGATGGGCAGCGATTACAAGGTCGCCGTGGACGGAAAAAACTATACTCCCCAGGAAATCAGCGCCATGATCCTTCAGAAGCTGAAGGCGGACGCCGAAGCCTATCTGGGCGAGACGGTCACCGAGGCGGTCATCACGGTCCCCGCCTACTTCACCGACTCCCAGCGGCAGGCCACCAAGGACGCGGGGCGGATCGCCGGCCTGGACGTAAAGCGCATTATCAACGAACCCACCGCCGCGGCTCTGGCCTATGGCGTGGATAAGGAGACCGCTCAGAAGGTCATGGTCTACGACTTGGGCGGCGGCACCTTCGACGTCTCCATTCTGGACATTGACGACGGGGTCATTGAGGTCCTTGCCACCGCGGGCAACAATCGCTTGGGTGGCGACGACTTTGACAAGTGCGTCATGGACTGGATGGTCACTGAATTCAAAAAGGACACCGGCATCGACCTCTCCAGTGATAAGGTCGCCATGCAGCGGCTGAAGGAGGCCGCCGAAAAGGCCAAGATCGAGCTGAGCGGCGTGACCAGCTCCGCCATCAACCTCCCCTATATCACCGCCGACGCCACCGGGCCCAAGCATCTGGACCTCACCCTGACCCGGGCCAAGTTTGACCAGCTCACCTCCCACCTGGTGGACGCCACCTCCGGCCCCGTAAAGCAGGCCATGTCCGACGCCGGCCTTACCGGCAGCGAGATCTCCAAGGTCCTGATGGTGGGCGGTTCCAGCCGTATTCCCGCCGTCCAGGATATGGTCAAGAAGCTCACCGGCAAGGAGGGCTTTAAGGGCATCAACCCCGACGAGTGTGTGGCTATGGGCGCCGCCCTTCAGGGCGGTGTGTTCACCGGGGACACCAAGGGCCTGCTGCTGCTGGATGTGACCCCCCTGTCCCTGGGCATTGAGACCCAGGGCGGTGTGATGACCAAGCTTATCGAGCGCAACACCACCATCCCCGCCAAGAAGTCCCAGATCTTCACCACCGCCGCCGACAACCAGACCAGCGTAGAGGTCCACGTGCTCCAGGGCGAGCGTGAGATGGCCCAGTACAACAAGACCCTGGGCAAGTTCAGCCTGGACGGCATCGCCCC
>CANPTT010000022.1 GCA_947577065.1 uncultured Pseudoflavonifractor sp. | reverse complement strand
TAATCAGCGAAAAGACTTGATATATCAGGGCTTCAAGAGAATTTGACAGATAAATCGGGATTTGTCATATTGAGTAACTATTCATCTGAACACACAAAGCCGAATTGGGACTATTTTTTCAAACCGGTCTTTGCCAATTCTATGAACTCCAGAACTGCCGGACCGGCGGAAGAGGGATCCCAGGCAAGTCCTACGGCGGTGTGAGAGAGGTCTTTGACCGGGATCTTGATAAGGCCGGAAAACCGCTTTTTCGTGTCGCAGGGAAGAATGGTAAAGCCCACGCCGGACTCCACCGTCAGCAGCATTCCGTCAAAGGTACTGCATATGGGCGAGAGATGAATACCGTGCTTTTCCAGTTCGCTGCGGGAAATAAGACCGGAATTTTTTTGCAGCTCGGACTCGGCCAGGACCAGCCGTTCCCCATTCAGGTCTTTCAAAGTCAACTGTTTATATAGGGCCAGAGGATGCTCCTTATTGACCAGCACATAGTAGTCGATGCGCTTGAGGGGGAGAAAGCGAAGCCGGGAGTGGGATGGGATCTCAAATTGGTAGCAAAAGGCCAGCTGGATCTTTCCGCTGAGCAGCAATTTGCATGTGCCGGTGTCATTTTGGGTAAAAATATCCACCTGGGTGGAGGGGTGAGTGTCCGAAAAATCCTTTATGGTCCGGGTCAAATTGGAGTAGTCGGTGAGCCGCCGCACCAGAAGAAGGATGATGGACCGCTCCCGGCTCTGGATGGCCTGGGCCACCGTGACGGATTCAGAGATCTGGCGACTGATGGGGCCCAGGCGGGTGTAGAGGTAAGTGCCCGCCTCCGTAAGGGCCACCGCACGGTTGCTGCGGGTAAAGAGCTTAAGCCCCAATTCTTCTTCCAAGGATTTGATCTGATAACTCACCACCGGCTGAGAGCTGTATAGGCTCTCCGCGGCGCGGGCAAAGCTGAGCTGCCGCGCCACCTCCAGAAAACATGAAATTTGCGTCGTGTTCAAGTCGGTTCCCCCTCCTGCCGTAACCTCGGAAAAAGCTGGCGGAGAGGGATCTTGCAGGCCGCCAATTTTGCTGAGGATCATAATGATAAAATTTTTCTATCATTATAGCAAATAGTCAGATTGTTTGTCAATTCACAAATTTGCTATAGTATGTGCAGAGGAAAGCCAACACAATAAAAGGAGAGGGAGAGATACATATGGCAAAAAAACTGTCACGCCGCGATTTCTTGAAGGGGGGAGTGGCTGGGGCCGCCAGTCTGACTATGGCCGGACTGCTGGCCTCCTGTTCCACCCCCGAAGCTGCCCCCACCCCCGAAGCTCCTGCGCCTACCGTGGTCCCTGAATTTGACAGGGAGGTAGATTTTCTCATTGTGGGTTATGGTCTGGCCGGTGAAGCGGCTGCTTTGGAGGCCAACGATATCGACCCCGATGCTAAGATCTGTGTGCTGGAGAAAATGCCTGAGAAGCTGGCCGGTGGCAACTCTATCGCCTCGGGCCAGACGGTGATCCTGCCCAATCCCGACGATCTGGATACCTTCCGCCGTTATCTGTATGCCTGTTCCCAGCCCAACCCCATCAAAGACGAATACCTGGACTATCTGGTCAAGGAGTTTGCAGAACAGGGCGAGTGGATCCAGGGTACCGTAGAGAAGGTGGACTATGAGTTTGGTTATGTGGGCGGCGGTCCCATCAACTGGGGTTCTCTGGTCACCGAGTTCCCGGACCTGGACGGCGCCAGCTTCTCCGGTTGCTCCTCCCACGTCCGCAAGGTGGGGACCACCTTTGAAAACGGTGGTGTGTGGCATGGCTTTGACTTGGCGGTCCGGGCCCGGAAGAACATCGAACTGTGCTTTGAGACTGCCTTCAAGTCCCTTATCCAGGATGCGGATGGCAAGGTCCTGGGCGTGGTAGCCACCGATAAGGACGGCAAAGAATTTACCATCGGCTCCGCTAAGGGAGTGGTTTTGGCGTGTGGCGGCTATGAAAACAATCTGGAGATGCAGCGGGATTTTCACGGTATGGATATGGTATATACCGGCGGCACTCCCGGCGACACCGGCGACGCGATCCAGGTCCTGATGGCCGCGGGGGCCAAAATCTGGCACATGAAGAACCAGACCCAGTCCGGCGGCTTCTGGTTGGGGATCAAGACTCCCGACTTTGACGCGGCGTTTATGCGGAACTTCTCCATGGTGGGCACCTCCTGGATCGAAGTTGCCGCCGACAACACCCGGTTCTATGACGAGACGGGGGCCTATCACCGTCAGCACATGAAATTTAAGGAGTACGGGCATTATGTGGATCTGATCCATGACCGGGTACTCCCCGTAGATCTGATTTTCGATGAAAAGACCCGTACTGCCGGCCCCATCGTGACCAAGTGGCTGAGCTGGCCCATTACGACAGAGGGCTATGTCTGGTCTGACGACAACAGCGTGGAGTTGGATAAGGGCTGGATCATCAAGGCCGACACCATTGAGGAATTGGCCCGGAAGCTGGGCCGGGACCCTGCGGCGCTGAAGGCTACCATCGATGAGTATAATGCCATGGCAAAGGCCGGAAAAGACACCAAATTTGGCCGCAGTGCTGAGAAGATGAGCCCCATTGATACCGCTCCCTTCTATGCTGTGGGGATCGCCCCCTGCCTGGTAGGGACCACCGGCGGCGCCGAGCGGAACACCAAGGCTCAGGTCCTGCGCTGGGATGGCACGGTTATCCCCAACCTGTATGAAGCAGGGGAACTGGGATCTTTCGTATCGAACCTGTATCAAAACGGGATGTTCCTGGCTGAGGCCATCGCCACCGGTCGAAGCGCGGCCGATACCGCTTTTGGTGGGCGGTCCACCGTGGCGGCGCCCCTTATTATGAAGAAAGAGGAGTATGATATTGCGGGCAAGCCCGACGGTAGCTATGAGCAGTTGATCAAAGGAAATCACGGTGAATTCACTTTGAAGGTGGAGGTGGCCGGAGGCAAGATCACCAATATGGAGATCGTCAGCGGTCGAGACGTCATGTTTATGGATGACGCTCAACTTCAGAGCTTCTTTGACGAGGTCATCAATACCCAGAGTGTGGAGGTAGATGCTATTTCCGGCGCCACACTGGACTCCAACGCCATGATCGACACCCTGAAGAAAATGTTTGTGAAGGAGTAAAGAAAGCTGAAATTTTGAAAAAGAAACGCCGCCCGGAGGGCGGCGTTTCTTTTTCAGATGATATGGATCACTTCGCCGTCATCCTTCACCACATCAATGTGGCAATCCATGCCAAGAGTGGTGACAGCGGCCAGGATCAGGGCCCAGGGAGCGGCGGCCACACCGGCCACAATGCCTACGTTCAGAGGGAAGTTGACGATGGTCTCTCCGTCCTTCAGGACCTGGATCTTGGTGACGTTGCCCTTTTTCACCAGTTCCTTGAGCTTTTCAACGATCTCCTCCGCCAGCTTTTTGTCCTTCATGTCTTCCACCATGGGAACGACCTC
Organism: uncultured Pseudoflavonifractor sp.; assembly: GCA_947577065.1. Lineage (GTDB taxonomy): Bacteria > Bacillota > Clostridia > Oscillospirales > Oscillospiraceae > Vermiculatibacterium. Next base: position 32,261 of record CANPTT010000022.1, on the reverse strand, counting down.
CTTGAAAAAATGAGATGGGCCTTCCGCCCGTGCCTTTTTATTATGCCACAGCGAGGACGGAGGGTCAATGAAGGATGTATTAAAAATTTATGTGTTTTTCCCAAAAACAGGAAATAAAATTTTCCCTTGTAGCAAATTACCTCTGGTGGTAAAATGAGGGCAGAAGGCCATACTACCTCCTGAGGAGGGAAGAGTATGAAAAAGGTTGGGATCATTACCGGGGCGTCCTCCGGACTGGGACGGGCTTACGCCAAACATATAGATAAGGTCATGGACTTGGATGAGTTGTGGCTTATCGCACGCCGGGAGGAACGGCTGGTCACGCTGGCCGATTCGCTGGCCTGCGACTGTCGGATCCTGGCTTTGGATCTGACAGAGCGGGGGAGCATTGACATGCTACAACAAGCTCTGGAGGAGGAGAAGCCCTGGATATCCATTTTGGTCTGTGCTGCCGGCTTTGGAAAATTTGGTGGGGCGGAGGATATGACAGCCCGGGAAACGGAGGATATGATCGCCCTTAACTGTCGTGCCGCGGTGGAGGTGACAAGGGTATGCATCCCTTATCTTCACAGGGGAAGCCGGGTGTTGGAGGTCGCCTCCTGCGCCGCCTTTCAGCCTCTGCCGGGAATGAATCTCTACGCCGCCACCAAGGCATTTTTGCTCCACTATACCCAGGCGCTCCGTCGGGAGCTGGCTACCCGGGGAGTGCTGGTGACGGCGGTGTGTCCCTACTGGCTCAAAACGGAATTTATGTCGGTGGCCCGGGATACCGCGAATCCGGAGGCTGTCCGGCACACTCCCTTTGCCATGCGGCCGGAGGCCGCCGCGGCCTGGAGTCTTACCATGAGCGGCCTGGGGGTGGGAGTGGTCACCTGTGGACCCATCCCCTTCCTGATGCGGGTGGGAGGAAAGGCGCTGCCTGCCTGTGTGCCCATGGCCCTTTGGGATAAGCTGAGAAAGATTTGAGGGAAGGAAGGGATCGCCATGCTCACTGATATTGAGATCGCGCAGAGCGTGAAAGCAAAGCCTATCCAGGAGATCGCCGACAAGTTGGACTTGGAGGCGGAAGCTCTGATCCCCTATGGATATGACAAGGCCAAGGTAGAGCCCGCCGCATACAAAAGCAAACCCCGGAAGGGGAAGCTCATCCTGGTCACCGCCATCAATCCCACCCCAGCGGGGGAGGGAAAGACCACCACCAGCGTGGGCTTGGCCGATGCCCTGTCCCGGCTGGGGAAGAAGACCTGCCTCGCCCTGCGGGAGCCCTCCCTGGGCCCTGTATTTGGCGTGAAGGGGGGGGCTGCCGGGGGTGGGTATGCCCAGGTGATCCCCATGGAGGACATCAACCTCCACTTCACCGGGGATTTCCACGCCATCGGAGCGGCCAACAACCTGCTGGCGGCTATGCTGGATAATCACATCCAACAGGGCAACGCTCTGGACATCGATGGGAAGAATATTACCTGGAGGCGGTGCGTGGACATGAACGACCGCCAGCTCCGGAACGTTATCGACGGTCTGGGGGGACGGATGCAGGGAGTGCCGCGAGAGGACGGCTTTGATATCACCGTGGCAAGCGAGGTGATGGCGGTATTCTGTCTGGCCGCCGATCTGGCCGATCTGAAGGCCCGGCTGGGCCGGATGGTGGTGGCCTACACCCGCTCCGGGGAGCCGGTGACCGCCCATGACCTGAAGGCGGAGGGGGCCATGGCCGCCCTGCTCAAGGATGCCCTCAAGCCCAATCTGGTGCAGACCCTGGAGGGAACGCCCGCCTTTATCCACGGCGGGCCCTTTGCCAATATCGCCCACGGCTGCAACAGCGTCATCGCCACCGACGCAGCCCTGAAGCTGGGGGATTACGTAGTCACCGAGGCGGGATTCGGCGCCGATCTTGGGGCGGAGAAATTTCTGGATATCAAGTGCCGTATGGCGGAGCTGACCCCTGACGCGGTGGTGGTCGTGGCCACCGTCCGGGCGTTGAAGCATCACGGGGGCGTTGCCAAGGCTGAGTTGGGCAATGAGAACCTGGAGGCATTGGAGAAAGGGATTCCCAACCTTTTGCGCCATGTGGATAATATTAAAAATACCTATCATCTGCCCTGTGTGGTGGCCATTAACGCTTTTCCCACCGATTCCCCTGCCGAGTTGAGGCTGGTGGAGGACAAATGCCGGGAGCTGGGCGTCAACGTGGCCCTCAGCGAGGTGTGGGCCAAGGGGGGCGCCGGGGGCGAGAGTTTGGGCCGGGAGGTGATCCGCCTGTGTGAGGAGGAGCCCCGGCTGGAGTCCTTCACCTTCGCCTATGAGGAGAACACCTCCATCCAGTATAAGCTCAACGCCATTGTGAATAGGGTCTACGGTGGGGAGAGGGCCATCCTTACCCCCAACGCCCAGAAGCAGGCCCAGAAACTTTTTGAGCTGGGCTTTGGGGATCTGCCTATCTGCATGGCAAAGACCCAGTACTCCTTCTCCGATGACCCAACTCTCTTGGGGGCGCCGGGGGGCTTTGACGTGACTGTCCGGAATCTGAAGGTCTCCGCTGGAGCGGGGTTTATCGTGGCCCTCACCGGGGATATCATGACCATGCCGGGACTGCCCAAAGTCCCGGCGGCGGAGAGGATCGACGTGGATGAGGATGGAAGGATCAGCGGACTGTTTTGAAAAATCAAGCCGCCCGATCTCTGCTGAGATCGGGCGGTGGCTTTTTATTTGGCGTAGTAGTTGATGAGGCACCCAGCAAGAATGATATCCCGCTCCTCCCGGGTGAGGCCGGGGAGCGTCAGTCTTACCGGGGTCTGCTTGCCTTCCTGGATGAGGGTGGCATCGATTTCCTCCCCGTCCCCCTCCAGCAGAGCCTTGATACCGGGGATGCAGAGAGAGTCCCCCTCCTGGATGTTCCAGTCCTTCACATCTTTGGCAATGAAGGGGAGCATTCCCCAGTTGATAACGTTGGAGCGGTAGCGCTTGGTGGCGTACTCCGCCGCCACATTGGCGCAGCCCCCCAGCACCCGCTGGCAGGAGGCGGCCTGCTCCCGGGCCGAGCCGTCCCCCGGCTTGAGGGCCATGATGAAGGAGCCAATGCCTGTGTCCACAGGGAAATCCTTCGCCGCCCCGGAGCGGCGTTTCGTTTCCTCGGCTTGGACTTTCTGGGCGTTGGAGACATACTTGGGGCACTTACGGGAAAGGGCGAACTGGGAGAGCTTGATGGGATTGGAACGGTAAGAGGAGGTCTCTCCCGAGGGAATGAGCTCATCGGTGGTGGTCACCGGGTCGTAGATGGCGGCGCAGCAGGTGAGAAGCAGGTTCTCCGGCAGGGGGATCTGCTCCGGCCAGTCGGTGATGTTGGGGCCAAAAACCAGGGGCTCCTCGGGCCGGGGCTTTCCCACGCCGTAGTAGACCCGGGACTTGTAGGCGCTATCGTCATAAGTCCAGCTCTCGTCGGGACGGTCGGCGGGGACGGCCTCCAGTTCGTCGGCGGCGGTGAGGATGCCGCCGTTCAAAGCTGTGGCGGCAATGGAGCGGGCGTCCATCAAGGCCACATAGGAAATTTGCCCGTCTCCCGGCTTGCTGCCCTCCCGGTTGGGAAAGTTCCGGGTGGAGTGGCGGATGGAGAAGCATCCGTTGGCGGGCACGTCTCCCGCCCCAAAGCAAGGGCCGCAGAAGCAGGAGCGGATGGAGCATCCAGCGGTCATCAGGTCGGCCAGGTAGCCGTTCTTGGTTAGCTCCAGATGGATGGGCATGGAGCCGGGGTAGCAGCTGAGCCAGAACCCGCCGCTTCCTGTGGAGGCTCCCTTCAAAATTTCCGCGGCCCGTTTCAGGTTTTGGTAGGTACCGCCGGAGCAGCCGGCGATGACCCCCTGATCCACCTGGAAGGTATGGCCTTGGACCTTGGAGAGAAGAGAAGGGGAATTCTTCACGCCGAGGCGTTCGGCGGTATCCACATCCACCTGGTGGAGTAGGTCCTGCATATTGGCCTTGAACTCCCGGATGGGATAGGCGTTGGAGGGGTGGAAGGGCAGGGCGATCATGGGTTCCACGGCGGACAGGTCGATCTCTATCAAACCATCGTAGTAAGCCCCGTCAGCGGGGGAGAGGGCTCTATATTGGTCTCCCCGGCCCAGGGCTGTCAGGTGGGCCTTTGTCCGTTCATCGGTACACCAGACGGAGGACAGACAGGTACTTTCGGTGGTCATCACGTCGATGCCGGAGCGATAGTCCATGGAGAGAGCGGCCACGCCGGGACCGAGGAACTCCAGCACGGCGTTCTTTACCGCCCCGCTCTGGAAGGTGGCCCCTACCAGGGCCAGGGCCACGTCCTGAGGACCCACACCGGGACGGGGGGAGCCGGTGAGGTGAATGGCGACCACAGGGGGATAGGGGATATCATACGTTTTTTTCAAAAGCTGGCGGGCCAGCTCCGGTCCACCCTCCCCGATCGCCATACAGCCGTAAGCGCCATACCGGGTGTGGGAGTCGGAGCCCAGGATCATCTTTCCGGGGGCGGCGTACCGCTCCCGCATGTAAGAGTGGATCACGGCCTGGTGGGCGGGGACGAATTCTCCGCCGTACTTTTTGGCGGCGGAGAGACCAAAGAGGTGATCGTCCTCATTGATGGTGCCGCCTACAGCGCACAGAGAGTTGTGGCAGTTGGTGAGCACGTAGGGGAGAGGAAAGCTCTCCAGTCCCGAAGCCCGAGCGGTCTGAATAATACCCACATAGGTGATATCATGGGAGGCCATGGCGTCAAATTGGATCTGGAGCCGGGACATATCTCCGCTCCGGTTGTGAGTGGACAGAATGGAATAGGCCATAGTTTTTGCCCGACCAGCCGCCGCTCCGCCGGGCTCGGATCGGGCGGGAGCAAAGCCGCCGTTTCTATAAAAAAATCCTTCCCGTTTGACAGATACGCTCATGGATACTCTCTCCTCCAGGATAAAATATATAAGAATATCATACCAAATCCAAGGGGAAAAGGCAAGGGGAGGAGTGCGTGGGGGTGAGGGATGAACGCCTGAGTTCTGCAAAGCACGCTGGGTTGGCAGGGGTGTATCGGCGGGCGGCCACCGGTGTCAGCCCTGGTTCTTCCGTACTTCACAGGCACAAATGTGGATTACGTACGATGGGTGGGGCGGCCGGGATCTTCCGGCCGCCCCTCTTTTTACCATGTGCTGTTCTGGATCGCGTCGCCGGCGTTTTCTATCATCCGACCCGTGCCGTTCACGGCTCCGCGGGCCGCGTCCCCCACGTCCCGGGCTGCCCGGTCCAGACCCTTGGTCACCGTGTTAGGCGAGGCCGTGGGGCTGGGATGGGCAGAGGCAGTGGGAGCCACTGCCGGGGCCGAGGGGTCAGGATCGTTCTCTGCGGTGCTGCTGCAGGCCGCCAAAGCGGCGGTCAACGTAAGAGCCAGGGCTGTTAAGCCAATTTTCCGCTTCATTTCCCTCTCCTCCTGAAACATGATCGTTGGAATCTCCATCCAAGCGATAGTATGTCCCAAAACCGGCGGAAGATTGACGGAAAAAGGAAGCAAAAAAGTCAAAAAAACACTTGCCTTTTTAGAGCGGATATGGTACTTTTAATAATAAGAATAATTCCTGTTATAAGGAGAACGCACTATGGCCGGAAAACGATATTCAAGACAGCGGGAACTGATCTATAATGCGGTAGTGGGCAGTAAAGAGCATCCTACGGCGGAAATGGTCTACCAGTGGTTAAAGCCGACCAATCCAAACCTGAGCCTGGGGACAGTATATCGGAACTTGAGCTTGTTGGCTCAGGAAGGGATCTTGATCCGAATGCCTTTCCCGGTGGAGAGATATGACGGGGACGTCCGTCCCCATAGCCATTTTCGCTGTAAGGGCTGTGAAAAGGTCTTCGATTTGGAATTGGAGCAGGATCCTATTATCGACGCGGCGGCAGCCAAGGCGGCTCCCGGCTTTCGGGTGGAGGGCCATGATTTGACCTTTACCGGGCTTTGCCCGGAGTGTGGGAAGCGGGATGAAGGGAAAAAATGAGAACGGGCCCGTGTTTCGGAATGTCCTGCCGAAACACGGGCCTGCTTTTTATTTTGATTTTTCGTAGGGAAGACCGCTGGCGGCGGGGATCTGACTTTTCCCCACAAAGAGGACAAGGCAGAGAATGGTAGCGACATAGGGGATCATGGAGATCAAATTGACGGAAATGGAGGTGTTGCTGCCCACGATGACCCGCAGACCGCTGCAGAATGCGAACAAAATGCAGCCCAGCATGGCGCCCTGGGGTCTGAAGCGGCCAAAGATGACAGAGGCCATGGCGATAAATCCCTGCCCCAGAACGATGGAGGGGCGAAAAGCGGACACGGTGGCCAGGGTGAGGGAAGCTCCACCCAGACCGGCCAGGATGCCGGAGAGGATCACGCAGATGTAACGTACTCCCGCGACATGGATCCCCAGGGTGTCGGCGGCCCGAGGGTATTCTCCTACGGCTCTCAGCCGAAGGCCAAACTGGGTGCGGTAAAAAACGTACCATACAATGGGGACCGCCAGAAAGGCCAGGTAGGTAGAGGCATAGGTATTGAATACATTGTCCAAAAAACCGTTAGGGCGAAATAGACCTGCCAGAGGAGCGGGGAGATGCTCTGCGCACCAGGAAAACAGGCCGCTCAAAAAGAGGGGAAGCTTGTTGGAGACAGGGATGGTCTCCGTATTGCCCGAAAAAAGGAGCCGACAGACAAAAACGGAGACGCCGCTGGATAAGAAATTGATAGCGGTACCGGAAATGGTCTGATTCGCTCTGCAAGTGATACAGGCAAAGGCGTGGAACAGGGCCAGCAGTCCGCCGGCGACCCCGGCCAGAAGAAAGGACAGCCAGGGGTTCCCGGTGTAGTATCCGGCGGCGGCGCCGACAAAGGCGCCGATGGTCATCATGCCCTCTATGCCGATATTCACAACACCGCATTTTTCTGAAAAGCAGGATCCAAGGGCTGCAAAGAGAAGAGGGGGAGTGTACATCAGAGTGGCGTTCAGAATGACGGCGATATCACGGATCATTTGCTGCATGCTTATCTCTCCTTTCGGCCAGCCGTTGGATATTGGCCCGGATCAGTCCGGATATGGCGATGAAAAATACGATACAGCCCATAATGATGTCTACGATCTCAGAGGGGGCGTCAAAGCGGGTGCCGCCGAATTTCATAGCGCCGTAGAAGAGACCGGCCAATATGACCCCCAGGGGATGAGAGGAGGCGATCAGGGCGACCGTGATGCCCTGAAAGCCGTAGCCCTCCTGACCGGCGAATTGGCTGATCTTATAGGTGACGCCCAGGACCTGTAACCCTCCGGCCAGAGAGGCCAGACCGCCGGAGATCATCAGGGTGATCATGGTGGCTTTTTCGGTGGGGATACCGGCAAACTTCGCACCGTTTATATTGTGTCCTACCGCTTTGAGCCGAAAGCCCAGGGTCGTCTTGTACAGAATGTAGTAGACGGCCAAGGCGGCGGCCAGGGCCAGGAATATTCCCGCGTGGACCTTGTTGGAGAGAAGGCTTGACCAGCCGGAGATGGTGATCTTGGCCGTATCCTGAATGGTGTGGGACCAGGTCTTTCCGGGGGCCGACAGGACCGGGCGGAGATTTACGATATAGTTGGACAGATAGTAAGCGATCCAGTTGAACATGATCATGCATAGGATCTCATTTGTGCCAAAGCGCAGCTTTAGTATGCCCACCAGGGCTCCCCAGAGGACTCCGGCCAGGATGGCGGCAAAAATGCACAGCGGGATATGGATAAAAGCGGGGGCGTGGATAAAGTATCCCACCAGAAGGGCGGCCACGCTCCCTACCACATATTGTCCCTCCGCGCCGATGTTGAAAATACCGGTTTTAAAGGAGAAGGCCACGGAGAGTCCGGTGAGGATATAGGGGGAGGCAAACTCAATAAAGCTGTAGGACATGTTTCGGGGAGAGCCAAAGATGACCGAGAAGAGCTTTCCGTACGCGGTCAGCGGCGAATATCCCGCAATGACCAGCGCCAGCGCTCCCATAAGAAACCCCAGAACAATGGCGAGCAGAGTGTCGGACATATTGTGAAACAGGACGCGCTGCCAGAAGGAGCGGCCCAGGGTGGACGGGGCTGAAGATTTTTTTGAGCTCATGCCTGGTCACCTCCCGCCATCATAAGTCCCAGTTGCTTTTCGTCCGCCATATCGCTGGACATGCCACCGGTGATCTTCCCATCGTAGATGACCTGGATGGTGTCCGCCAGATCCATGATCTCATCCAATTCAAAGGAGATCAGCAGAACAGCCTTTCCCTGATCTCGGTGGGCGGCAAGATAGCGGTGGACATATTCGATGGCACCCACGTCCAGGCCGCGGGTGGGGTTGACTGCGATCAGGAGCTCCTTGTTGTTTTGGACCTCTCTGGCAACGATGATCTTCTGCTGATTGCCGCCTGAGAGTTGGCGGGCGGGACGGTTTTCGCAGTCCTGGGGTCGGATATCAAACTGTAGGATCTGCTCCTTGGCATAGGCGCCGATGGCCTTGGGACAAAGCCTGCCCCGGCGGGAAAAGGGCTCCTTGCCTATGTTCTGGATCACAAGATTTTGTGATACGGACAGATCCAGGATCAGGCCGTATTTTTGCCGGTCCTCTGGGATGCTGGAGGCGCCGAGGGAGAAAAGAACGTCCGGAGTTTTGTTGAAGGCGTCGGCGCCGCAAATGGTGATGCTGCCGGAGTCTGCCTTTCGAAGCCCGGATAGGATCTCCGCAAGCTCCGTTTGACCGTTTCCGTCGATCCCGGCTAAGCCCACGATCTCACCTTGGCGTACGGACAGGTCAAGACCCTTTAGGATCTCCACACCCCGATAATCCCGGGCGTGGAGGCCGCGGATCCGTAAAATGTCTTTTCCGGGCCGGAAGGGCCCTTTTTTCGTGGTGAATTCCACTTGACGTCCCACCATCATAGCCGCCATATCCTGGGTGCTCACCGCATTCACATCTACAGTACCTACATATTTGCCCTGCCGCATTATCGTACAGCGGTGGGCCATGGCTTTGATCTCCTTGAGCTTGTGGGTAATGATGACCACCGTTTTTCCCTCCTGGGCAAGGCCCTTCAGGATGGAGGACAATTCCGTGATCTCCTGTGGCGTCAGCGCGGCTGTGGGCTCGTCCAGAATAAGGATGTCGGCGCCCCGATAAAGGGCCTTCAGGATCTCCACCCGCTGCTGCATGCCGACAGAGATATTTTGGATCTTGGCGTTGACGTCTACATGCAGACCGTATTGCCGGGAGAGCTCCTCCACTTGACGTGCGGCGGTCTTGATGTCGATCCGGCCGATTCCTTGCAGGGGTTCCATGCCTAAAATGATATTCTCCACCACGGAAAAGGGGGGGATCAGCATGAAATGCTGGTGTACCATGCCGATACCGGCGGCGATGGCGTCGTTGGGACCGGAAAATCGCACCTGGTTTCCCCGCACCAGGATCTTACCGGAGGAGGGCTGATAGAGCCCGTAGAGGATATTCATAAGGGTGGTTTTTCCGGCGCCGTTTTCCCCTAAAATGGCGTGGATCTCCCCGGCATAAAGGGTCAGCTGCGCCTTGTCATTGGCGCGTACCCTGCCGAAGACCTTGGTAATGTCCCGCATCTCCACGGCGGGGATATTCCGGACTTCAGAAGTATCCATGGAGGAGCGCCTCCTATCTGTGATTTAAATAGGCGCACTGCAAAATTGTTATTTGCAGTGCGCCTGTCAAAAAATGCCGTCGGAGATCAGCCGTTCAAAGCCTCGTCCAAAGTATAGAGTCCCGCGCCGTACTTGGCCACAAAATCATCGTTGGTACGGGGGACCTTGATCTCTCCGGAGATGATCTTGGCCTGAGCGTCCTGCACGGCAGAGAGAGCTTCCGCGGAGAGCAGATCTGTCTCGGCATAGCCGACGCAGTTGTTGGACAGGTCATACATGGAGATGCCGCCCTCCAGGGTGTCCTCCATGGCGGCTTGGCATACCTGGAGCACTGCGTTGTCGATCAGGCGAAGGGCGGAGGTGATGACGGCCTCGGGGGCCAGGTAGGACTGGTCGACCTCCACGCCGATGGCGTACAGTCCCTTTTCCTTGGCGGCCTCAATAACGCCGAGACCGGTGGAGCCGGCCACCTGATAGACAACATCGGCGTCATTGGCATACATATGCAGCGCCGCAGACTTGCCGCCCGCCACATCGGCATAGTTGTTCGCATTGTATGCCTGAATGGCGATATCGGGGTTCGTGTCCAAAGCGCCGGCATAGTAGCCGAAGGCAAACAGGTTCATGGCGTCGCCGGTACCTCCCATGACCAGGCCAATGTTGCCGGTCTGGCTCATCTGAGCGGCCAGAACACCCACCAGATAAGAGCACTGCTCAGAGGCAAAATTAATACCGGTCACATTGGGCTCATCCACGTAGGCGTCGATAATGGCAAACTTGGTATCGGGATATTGAGGGGCGATCTCGCTCAGGGCGTCTACCATCAGGTATCCTACGCAGATGATCAGGTTGTAGCCCTCATCGATGGCGGTGATCATGTTGGCCTCATAGTCGGCGTCCGTTTTGGATTCGTAGTATTTTACGTCGATCCCCAGCTCGTCATGGGCCTTCTGCATACCGGCCCAGGACATGGAGTTGTAGGACTGGTCATTGATGCCGCCGACGTCGGTGACCATGGCGGCTTTGAAGGTGGAAGAAACGGATTCGCTCTCTGCCGCCGGGGCAGAGGGCGCGGGGCTCGTTGCGGTATCCCCGCCGCAGGAGACCAAAGACAGCAGCATGGCGGCGGATAATAGGGCGGCAAACAGCTTTTTCATTCTAACTCTACTCCTTTTCTGATCTGATTTTGTAGGTTTGAAACACGCCGGAGCGTGGCTTCAACAAAAACATCTTGTACGGACAAGATAAAAGTGATGTATGTTTATTGGAAAGTATAGCATGGATCAAGAAAGTTGTCAATGTTACAAAAAGTAGATTGTTTCAAAGAAAAATAAAAGGAAATTGACGTGGAAGAAAACTGGTGCTATAATATTTTTTAGACAAGTTTGGAAAAGCAGACTAAAAAAGAGAGGTGTCTGTCTTGCCGGAAGGAAAAAAGCCAATGAAAACACCCAAGTATGTGAAGGTGTACGACACCCTGTTTTCCCAGATCATCAACGGGGAATTACAGCAGGGCTCCAGTCTTCCCACGGAACCGGAGCTGGCGCGGCAGATGGGAGTCAGCCGTTCCACGTTGCGGCAGGCTTTGGCTCTGCTGCAGGACGACCACCTGATCCAGAATGTGCGTGGAAAGGGAAATTATGTCCTGGGGGGCCGTGACCGGCAAAACATGGGGCTGGAGACCCTGTCCCACCCGCTGCACCTGTGCTGTAGACAGCCGGTCACAGATACGGAATTAGACATTCGGATCGATGTGCCCAGCGACTATTATATCCAGAATCTGAATAGAAAGGTCCAGGCTGTAGTGGTCTGCAACCATTGGTATAAAAATGAGGGCCAGGTGGTGGCCTATTCCTACACCTTTCTCCCCATCGAGGTGACCACGCAGGCGGAGATCGACCTCTCCGATGCTCGGCAGGTGGAGGAGTTTCTGGAGCGGGGATTATACGAGGCGGCTGCCTATAGCTCGCTGTCCATATCCCAGACAAATACCGGCCGATTTATGACGATGAAGTACCGCATGTCGGCAGAGGGCGCCTACACCATGCTGTATGAGGTGATCTATGACAGAGACAATACGGTCCTGGCCGTGAGTAAGCACTACGTGGCGGAGGAAAACTGCGAGATCTTGGTGTACACACGGCCTGCCTGCTGTAAGCATGAGCGTTCTTAAAAGGGGGAAGCATGATGAATACATGGACCGTGACGGCGCTGGTTTTGGGACAGCACCGGATCGACAAAACGATTTTTTGGCCGGAGAGTCCAGCGGGAGAAAAGTTTTGGGTACCGGTGACGGCGGCCGCCGTCACGGACGGACGCCACCGCATTGTGGTGGATACCGGACACCACGATACACAGTGGGTCAATGCGCATATGGCGGAGGCCGTCTGCGCCCCGGAGGAGGAGCTGATGACGGCCCTGAGGGACGGGGTGGGCTGGAGAGCGGAGGATGTGGACTATGTGATCAATACCCACCTGCATTTTGACCACTGCGGACATAATAGAGATTTTCCCCGGGCGGTTTTTGTGACCCACCGCAGAGAATGGCAGACCGCCACGGATCCCAATGCGGAGCAGGCGGAACTGTATTTGCCGGAACTGTTTGATGAGCGGGCCATTTCTCCGGACCGGTGGCGGTTTGTAGAGGGGGACGTCCCCTTTTTGGAGGGTCTGCATTTGATCGAAACGCCGGGACACTCCGCGGCGCATATTTCCGTTTTGGCTCAGACGGCGGAGGGTACGCTGTGCATTGCGGGCGACGCCTGTTGTACCCTGCGGAATTTGGATGAAGACTTGGTGGGGAGCACCGTGTACTCTCGGGAGCAGACGGCGGCCAGTTATGCCAAGATCCGCCGCTCAGCGGATCGGATACTGCCGGGTCATGAGCCGAAGATACAGCCCTTTCAGCGGCATTTTCCAAGGATCCGGAAATAGAGGAAGAGGAAAGCCCCGGGGAGACGCAGTCTCCCCGGGGCTTTTACACATTTGCGACGAGAACGTATCAGAGCGGCAAAGGGAACAGGGGGAAAGGGGACTGCCGGGGTCCACCGTTCCCTCTTTTGCAATCAACCGCCCTCTTTTGGGCTTGCCCAAAAGAGGGCGGTTGATATAATGACTCAGAGAACACGTCTGTTCTGGCCGCACCGCGGACTGCGGGAGGGGCCGGGAAAACATTAAACGTTTTATGCGGCTGCTGAAAAATGCCGGATAGGAGGTGTAGCCAATGGCGGCGCCGAACCTCAAAGAAATAGAGTAGGCAATATCCGAGAGTCGTCAACGTCCGGGTTGATAATAGGGGCCTCAGAAGGTTGAGCCGGATATGAGAAGGAGGGCGGAAATTATCCGCCCTCCTTTTAGTTTAATGTCACATTATATTAACAGAAGAGTTAAAAAGGTTATAAAATAATATACCGTCAAAAATGGTCGAAACTGTTGCAAGACAAAAGAAAACCCCAGATACCAACGTATCAGGGGTTTTCACTTTCTGGCGCAGCGGGAGGGATTCGAACCCTCGGGCCGCTTTTGACGGCCACACGATTTCCAATCGTGCTCGTTATGACCACTTCGATACCGCTGCAGGTCATAAGCATTGCCTCCAATCAAGTTGGACAGCGACAATTATTATACCAGATTTTTGAGATTCGTCAACCCCTTGGATAAAAAAAGCTGGGAGCAGATCGACATTTTTGCTGGGGAGGGTGCTCTTGACGAATGATTCGTGCACGAATAAAATTGCGGGAGCTGAAAGGGGACAGAGTCGTACAAATTTATGATCTGTCGTCTTGCCGGGGCCGGGTTAGGCTTGCGGGAAGCAAAAAAATATAGTATCATAAATGAAAAAGGGGGCGGCGATATGAAGGAGCCCAGAGTCAAAACCATTCGGGGACAGGTTTATCAGATCCTGCGAAACGATATCTGCGCGGGAAAATACGGACCGGGCTTTTGGCTTCAGGAAAAGGAGCTGGCGGAGATGCTGGGGGTCAGCCGTAGCCCGGTGCGGGAAGCCCTGCGGCAGCTTGTATCGGACGGGCTGGTCATTGAGGTGCCGAACAAGGGGGTTTTTGTGAAGGAGTTTACCCTTCGGGATATCGATGAAATTTTTGATATGCGGGTCATGCTGGAATCCTACGGGATCCAAAAGAGCCGGAAGAATTTGACCTCAGTCCGCCTCCAGAAGCTTTTTGCGCTGCTGGAGATCCTGGAGAAGAGCTGCGCTGCCGGAGATATGGAAAAGTATGTCCAGGCAGACGAGGAGCTTCATATCCGCCTTGTAGAGCTGGGGGGAAACAGCTTGGTAGAGTCCACCTATGACCGGGTTCGGTCTATGAATCAGCAGTTCCGGGTGCTGTCCCTGGCCAGTCACCAGCGTTTTGATGAGTCGATGGAGGAGCACCGCAAGCTCATCCACGCTTTGGCGGTAGGAGATGTGGTCACAGCCGAGAAGACTGTGCATATCCACCTTGAACTGGCCCGCAGGACCATCAAGGAGCAGCTGATACATGGCCAAATGGCGGAGGATGGGGAAATGCCGCCAGAATAAGCGAAGGCGACAGCTTTACCCGATCCGGCTTAGCAGCTCCCGCGAAAATTATACATAGCGGATCTAAAAAAGAAAGGGCCTGGCTTCTTGCCAGGCCCTTTCTTTTTTAAGCTTAGTGAATGAACAGAGACAGGATCACAAAGATCACCGAGCCAAAAGCAGGGATCAGGATGGAGCCGACGGTCCAGGTCTTGAGGCTGGTTTTGATATCCATGCCGGAGAAGCTGGTGACCACATGGAAGTAGCTGTCGTTGAGGAAGGAGGGGCACATGGTGGTCAGGCAGAGAGCCAGGGCCGCCAGATAGGGATTGATGCCCAGGGTGGTGACCATGGGGGCTACGATAGCGGAACCGGTGATCATGGCGGTGGTGCCGGAGCCCTGGGGGAATCTCATGATGACGCCGATAATGATGGGAATCAGGATGCCGGGAATGCCCATTTTCACGATGGCGTCGGCCATCATACCGGCAGCGCCGGAGGTGTTGATGACAGCGCCCAGAGCGCCGCCGGCAGCGGTAATAAAGACAATGGGACCGGCGTCCCGGCAGGCTTCCTGCATCAGATCTACGCAGGCTTTGCTGCCCATCTCACGGCACAGCAGGAAAGCGCCCATGCACAGGGAGATGAACAGGGCGATGACAGGCTGGCCCAGGAAGGTAATGACGCTGGCTACGGCGGTGCCCTTCAGAGAGCCGATCTGGCCCACCAGAGTGTTGGCAAAGATGAGGACGATGGGGATGAGCAGGGTGGCAAAGGACAGGCCGGCGGAGGGCAGCTTCTCGGTGGAGAGCAGATCCGCAAAGTCCGTATTGTCCAACGCCTGGCCGGCCTTCATCTTGGCGTCGATCTTGTCCAGAACGGCAAGCTGAGCGTCGGTGTACTGGCTGCGGTCAATGTCGTAGGGAACCACCAGGTCAGGGTACTTCTTGCCGAAATACCGGAACAGGAGCACGGAGAAGATGAACAGGGGGACCGAGATGGCAAGGCCATAGAGGATGTACATGCCCAGGTCCAGGGGCAGGCCGTTCTCATTAAAGGTACCTACCACAGCCAGAGGACCGGGGGTGGGGGGGACCATAAAGTGGGTGATGTAAAGGCCCATGCCCAGGATGCCGCCTAGCCAGACCATGGACTTCTTCGTCAAACGGGAAAACTCCTTAGCCAGGGAGGACAGGATGACAAAGCCGGAGTCACAGAACACAGGAATGGAGACTACGAAGCCGGTGAGGCCCAGGACTACATCACAGTTCTTCACGCCGACCAGCTTCAGGATGGTCAAAGCCATCTGCTTGGCGGCGCCGGACTTTTCCAGGAAGATGCCCATGATGCAGCCAAAGCCGATGACCACGCCGATACTGGCCATGGTGTTGCCGAAGCCCTTGGTCACGGTGCTAACACAGGCGGATAGGGAGGACACGACACCACCCTCGGGGCCAAAGGGCATTGCCAGGACCGCGATGAGGATGGCTGAGATGATAAGGGCCGGGAAGGGATGGAGCTTGTTGGCAATGATCAGGGCCATCATCACAATAATGCCGATGAACATTGCCAGGACGGGATTGAGTGCCATACGATTTACCTCCTCTTTTTCTGCTCTCTTTCTGATTTATACTAAACGCCGCAGGCGTGTAGTACCACAAATGGGGCGGTCTTGCTGCCGGGGGAAGCCGCAGCAGTGCGGCGTTTAAACTGTATCAGATCACAGGTCCCAGGCAGAAAATATCCATAGAGCCGAAGTAGCCAAGAGCCTCATTTTTGGTCATCTGGCCGTTGAGGACCTTTAGTAGCAGTTCAAAAGCTTCCTCGCCCACCTGTTCGATGGTGGCTTCACCGGTGATGATACGTCCGGCGTTCAGATCCATGTCGTGGCCCATGCGCTCATAGGTGTTGGGGTTGCCGCAGATCTTGATGACGGGCATGGAGGGAAAGCCCTGGGGAGCGCCACGGCCGGTGGAGAACATCATAAACTGGGCTCCCGTTGCGGCCATACCAGTGAGGATTTCCGGCTCCCGGCCGGGAGCGTCCTTGATCCAAAGGCCCTTTTGGCTGGTGATCTTGTCACAGTATTCCAGCACGCCCTGGATGGGCCGGTGGCCCGACTTCACGATAGCCCCCAGGCTCTTCTCTTCAATGGAAGACAGGCCGCCGGCAATGTTGCCGGGGGTGGGCTGGCCGCCCCGCATATCCTCCCCAATAGATTTGGCCCGCTTCTCCATCCGATCCACGATCTCATAGATCTTTTGCCCTACGGGGCCGTCCTCGCCGCCCACGGCCCGGCGGGCCAGGATGTGCTCACCGCCCAGGAACTCGGTGGTCTCGCCAAAGACCACAGTGGCCCCCAGATCCACCAGCTTGTCGGCCACATAGCCGATGACGCAGTTAGAGGCCATGCCCGAGGTGGTGTCCGAGGCGCCGCACTTGATGGCCATGACTACCTCGGAGATATCCACCGGCTCCCGCTGGAGGCCGGAGACTTGCTGGACCAGCCGCTGGGCGGCGTCGATGCCCGCCTGAATGGCCCGGGAGGTCCCCCCCAACTCCTGGATGCGGATGATTTCCACCGGCTTGCCGGTAGCGCGGATCTCCTCCACCATCCGTTCATGGTCGGTGCCCTCACAGCCCAGGCTGACGATGAGGGCGGCGGCCACATTGGGGCTCTGGCCCAGGTTGGACAGGGTGTCGGTGACCCGCTTCAGGTCGACGGGCAGCTGGCAGCAACCCTGGTGGTGGAAGTAACCGATGGTACCCTGGACCTGGCGGCAGATGGCCTGGCCCACATCATTGGCGCAGATAACGCTGGGGATGACGGCCACCAGGTTTCGGGCGCCGAATTTGCCGTTGGGACGGCGGTAACCCATAAATTGATAGCTCATGCTGTTCTCCTCCTCACAGGTCGCCGCGGCCGCGCATGGCGTCCATGTTGTGGATATGTACGTAATCACCCTTTTTGATATCATGGCTGGCGGCTCCGATGGACTCGCCGTACTTCATGATGGGCTCTCCCTTGGCAATGTCACGGAGGGCGATCTTGTGCCCATAGGGCACGTCCCCATGGACGGCGATGGTCTCGGACCGGCCCTTCTTGTCCCGGACCTCCACCTCCGTGCCGTCAGTGATACCGTTGGCAAAGATGGTTGCCACATTGTCCAGGTCGTCAACTTTCAGAGCAAGCTTTAGTTCCATGTCCATTCCTCCTTGTTCAAAATATCCCAATTATTCTTTGACGGCCAACACAGAAACACCGTCGGGGATGACCACCACCCGGGCGTCCTTGCCCATCATGTCATAGGCCATAGCTAACGCTTCGTCAGGGGAGGAGGCGGGGATCAGGTTGGCCTTGCGGACCAACGCGTGGTCCAGATAGGTGGTCACCAGAATGACCTTGTGCTTTTTGAGGATGCGGGAGTAGATCTGGGCGCACCATTGCTCCGCTATGGTCTCCTTGGGGGGGATCTTGGACAGGTATGCGTCGATCTCGTCCACGGAGCCTTTGACGATCAATTTTTCAAAGTTGGTTCCCCCCATGCCGTCAAAGCAGGAGGCACACATAATGATAACGCCCCCATCCCTGCAGCATGCCTCGGCGGTAGCGACTGCCTTGGGGCTCTGGTAGAGGTTCTGATCCAGGGGGTAGCCGCCGTTGGAGGTGATGACGATGTCTCCGGTGATGCTGGGGCACTGTGCCAGTTCCCGGACGAACTTTACGCCCTCGGCATGGGCCTGCTCCAGATCTCCGGCAAAGGCGGCCACCACCTTCTTTTCCCCGTTGAGGGCCACATTCAGAATGAACTGGACATTGACCCTTCGGGCGGCGTAGATCATATCCTCATGGATCGGATTGTGCTCCAAAACACCGGTGGTGGAGTAGGGGCTGGAGATGGCCTTGTAGGAGTGGTTTTCATTCACCGTGGCAGCGTTGCAGATGCCGGGCAGGATGCTCTTGCGGCCCCCGGAGAAGCCGGCGAAGAAGTGGGGCTCGATGAAGCCTTCGGTGATAAGCAGATCGCAGTCCAAAGCCAGCTTGTTGACCCACAGCTCTGCCCCGGAGGGGAGGGGACAGACAAAGTCAAAATCCTCATCCTGAAACGCCTTGTTGATGGCGATCTTCTCGTTGTCCACGATCTCGTCACCAAACATTCGCCGCTGCTCCTCCTCGGTGGTGGGGCGGTGGAGGCCGGTGGCGATAAGGATGGTGATATCGGCGTTGGGATTGCCCTCCCGGATCTCTCTGAGAAGGATGGGGAGAGTCAGCTTGCTGGGGACTGCCCGGGTATGGTCGCTGGTGACCAGGACTACTTTTTTCTTGCCCTGGGCCAGCTCCCGGAGCCGGGGAGTACCAATGGGGTTCCGCAGTGCTTCTTCTACCAGCTCCTTCTCGGACCTGCCGGGATCATACTCCTCGGTCTTGGCAGTAATGACCGCCTCCAGGTTTTCCTCTGCGATATGAAGATCCAGGGAGGAGGTGTAGTAGGGGATGGGGATAGTTTTCATAATTTCCACCTCATATTCCAAATAATTTTAGATAGAATTTGTAAAAATGCACAAAGTTCTTTGTATCATGTATACATGATACACCTGGCGCAAAGGATTGTCAACGGCGTTTTCCACAAGGAATAGGGGCCGAGTTTTGTCGAAAAATGCCAAAAATAAAGGGTTTTCTCCGGAGGAGAGGTTCCCGACATTTTGACGGGCCCTTCAGGAGGAGATGGTTTACAAACCTTTTCGGAAGTGTTAAATTGTACGGGAGAAGACCATATAAATAGAACCGGGGAGGGATATGGAATGGAAGCAAAGATGAGAAAGGACGCGAACGACATCGTTTCGGCCTCTATCAAGGCGGTGCAGCCGGATGAGGCGGTGTCCAGAGCCCTGCGGGGGCGGGAGTTTTCCGGTCGGGTACTGCTGGTGGCGGCAGGTAAGGCCGCCTGGCAGATGGCCAAGGCGGCCCACGACTGCATGGGGGAGCGGATTGAGACGGGTGTGGTGGTCACCAAATATGGGCATGTGATGGGGCCCATTTCCAATTTTGATTGCCGGGAGGCGGGCCATCCTGTGCCTGACGACAACTCCTTTGCCGGGACGCAGGCGGCCCTGGACCTGGTCAGGGATCTCTCTGCCAACGATACGGTCCTCTTCCTCCTCTCCGGCGGCGGCAGCGCTCTTTTTGAAAAGCCCCTGATCCCGGGTGAGGTCCTCCAGGATGTGACGAGGCAGCTTTTGGCATGTGGGGCTGATATTGTGGAGATCAACACCATCCGCAAACGGCTTTCTGCCGTGAAGGGGGGGCGCTTTGCCCAGGTCTGTGCCCCCGCGAAGGTGTTCTCCATCGTTTTAAGTGATATTTTGGGAGACCCCCTGGACATGATCGCCAGCGGTCCTGCCTACCCTGACAGCTCTACCTGCGGGGAGGCCAGGGCTATTGCGGAGAAGTACAAGCTGGAGCTTACCCCCGAGACCTGGGCGCTGCTGGACCGGGAGACCCCTAAAGACCTGGAGAATGTGACGACCCTTATCACCGGATCGGTTCGGGAGCTGTGCACGGCGGCGGCGAGGGAGTGTGAGAGGCTGGGCTATGAGCCCATTTTACTTACTGACCGGCTTTGCTGTGAGGCCAGGGAGGCGGGCAGCTTTCTGGCGGCGATCCTCAAGACCCATGCGGAAGGGAAGAAAAGCCTTGCTTTTATTGCGGGTGGGGAGACGGTGGTCCACCTGACCGGAAAGGGTAAGGGGGGACGGAACCAGGAGCTGGCCCTGGCGGCCGCTCAAGGCATTGAGGAGCTTTCCGGTGCGGCGGTTTTCTCGGTGGGAAGTGATGGTACCGACGGTCCCACCGACGCAGCGGGAGGGTATGCTGATGGAACTACGCTGAAAAGCTTGAAGGCCAAGGGCCTGGACCTCTTTGCGGTTTTGGCGGACAACAACGCCTACCACGCTCTGAAGGCGGTGGACGGCCTTATTATCACTGGACCTACCGGAACCAATGTGAACGACGTGGCGGTGGCGCTGCTGAGGCGGTAAACGATCCTTCGGACCACAGAAGCCCCCTCCCCCCACGGGCCACTATTTTTTGACAGCACAACAAAGGGGACCCCCAATGGGGGTCCCCTTTGTTGTGTGGGTTTAATTCTTCTCAGCTGCGGTCAAACTCCCGATCTGCAAGGAATCAAAATATTTGGCCTTGCTCTCGGCGTACATCTGCTCAAACTGGGGGTTGTGACCGTGATGGAGTTCATGGGTATAAGCGTGGGTATCGGTGCGGACCAGATCGTCCTTGGGGGAGGTCTGCCGCAGGATAACGATAGCAATGTTGGAGCAGTGGTCGGAGATCCGCTCCAGATTGATGAGGAGCTCCAGGAACTGGGAACCTTGCTCAATGGTGCAGGAGCCCGCCTTGATCCGTTCCACATGCCGCGAGTGCAGCTCGTCCTTCATCAGGTCCACCACCTCCTCCAGCGGTTCCACCTGGAGGGACAGATCATAAGAGCGCTCCCGGTAGCAGTTCAACGCCTTTTCAATGGCCTCATCCACCGCCCCGGTAAGGGCGTCAAGCTCTCTGACGGCTTCGGGGGAGAAAACGATCCCCTTGTCATGAAGGGCGGAGGCACACTCGGCCACATTGACGGCGTAGTCGCCGATCCGCTCAAAATCGCTGAGGGTGTGAAGGAGCTCGGAGACATGGGAGCTGTCCTGGGGGCTCAGGGGGTGGTCGGTGAGCTTGACCAGGTAATTGTCCAGGGAGTTTTCCATCTTGTCGATGGCGGCTTCCGTCTCATTGAGTCGCTCCAACTTTTTAGGATCATAGTGCTTTAGAAGCTCCACAGCCAGCCGATAGTTGCTCAGGGCGTGGTCACCCATGCGGATCACGGCGTCGTGGGCACGCTCCAAAGCCACCGAAGGGGTGGAGAGAAACCGTTCGTCCAATACGGAGACCTCGTCCAAAGCGGAGATCTCACCGGGGACCAGCTTTTCCACCAGCTTGACCAGCTGCTTGTGAAAGGGGAGGAGCAGGGTGGTACATGCCAGATTGAACACCAGGTGGAAGTTGGCGATGGTCCCCATATCCATGACGCTTTCCCAGAAGGAAAAGCGAACGATGGCGTTTCCGGCATAGAAGAGGATCAGGAAAAATACCGAGCCGATCACATTGAAAAACAGGTGAATGAGTGCCGTGCGTTTGGCGTTCTTATTGGCTCCGGCACTGGAGAGGACTGCGGTGAGGGTGGTGCCGATATTTTGCCCCATAATAAGGGGGATCGCCATGTTGAAACGGACGACGCCGGTGGTACTCAGGGCCTGCAAAATGCCGGTAAAGGCGGTGGAGCTCTGCAAAAGAGCGGTGAGAGTAGCGCCTACCAGCATGCCCAGAATGGGGTTGGTAAAGGCGGTAAACAGGTCGGCAAGCCAGGGCTCGTTCTGAAGGGGGGCCACGGCGGAGGTCATGGAGTTCATCCCGATGAATAGAAGCCCCATGCCGATGGCGACCTGACCGATACTCTTCTTATTCCCTCCGGTGATAAACATATAGAGGACAATGCCGATGACAGCCAGCACGGGCCCCAGGATGGCGGGCTGGAGGAGGGTCAAAACGGGGTTGCTGTTTTCCGAGATACTGGCAAGACGAAGGATCTGGGCGGTGACGGTGGTCCCGATGTTGGCGCCCATGATAATGCCCACAGTCTGCTCCAGCTTCATGACCCCGGCATTGACAAAGCCCACACACATAACGGTGGTGGTGGCGGAGGAGTGGATGATAGCAGTGACCAGAGCTCCCAGCAGGATCCCTTTGAACACATTGTTGGTCAGACGTTCCAGGATCCCCTCCAAACGTCCGCTGGAGAGCTGTGCCAAGCCGTCGGTCATGGTGGACATACCGAACAGAAACAGTGCGATAGAGCCGAGCATGGAGATCACATTGGTAGCGTTCAAGGGCTTGTCCTCCCCCTTCTCAAATGCGGAAGTACCGAACATATAGGTCAAAAAGCGAACACTATTATTATATAAGACACGAAGGAATTCGTAAAGAGTAGGGGGAAAGAAAAAATAAAATCTCTGTTTTTGCCAAAGAAACGGGAAATGGGGAATTTACAAGGGCATTTCCAGCAGGTCCAAAGGTCCCAAAGCCCCCGGTGCCTGTCCGGCCTTTACAAATCCGTAGCGGCGGTAAAAGCTCTGGGCGGGAATATTGGCAGGGTCACAGAGAAGCCGCAGGAACTTGCGGCCCATAGGCCGGTATACACTGACAGCCTGTCCCAGAAGCTGGATCCCGATCCCCTGGCGGCGGTAATCGGGGCGGAGATAGAAAAAGGGGATGTATCCCGCCCCATCCCGCACATCCTGAAGGGTAGCCAACTGCAGCAGTCCAACGGTCCGTCCCCGGAGCATGACCTGCTGAAGAGCCCGTGGATCCCATTGGAGCTGCTCCCGGGCCTCGGAGAGAAAGCCATGTCCGTCAAAGCCCCGGAGGGATCCGTGCAGGGTCTGCCAGGCGTCCTGCCGGGCGGAGCAGTAAAACTGAGCCTCCTCCCTGCGGTGCAGGTCCATGGGACGGAACCAAACCAGCGGCGGCGTGCCCCGGCCTTCCCGCAGTCTTGCGGAGGTGAGTTCAGCCGTCAGATGGGAGGCGTCATTTTCAAACAAGATGCGAAATCTGCTTCCCCGGACCTCATAGCAGGATACGGAAGTGTTTTCCCCCAGCGGCAGATCGGTGACAAGACCGGGGTGCTTGCCCCGGAGAGCGGACTGAAGGCAGTGGATGGCCATGGCGTGGGAGAATATGGCGACGGTCTCCCCGGAGTGGGTGGCGGCCACCTGGAAAAAAGCGGAAGTGACACGCCGGGCCACCTGCTGAAAGGTCTCTCCCCCCTCTGGAGCCCATTGGGGGGAGTAGGAGAAGAAGGCGTCGTATAGGGCGGGGTGATGGTAAATGAGTTCCCCATAGGGGATGTTGGTCAGTTCCCCCAGGTGGATCTCCCGAAAAGCGGGTTGGGAGTGAAGTTCCAGGCCCTTAGGAACGGTGACGGCCTGGGCGGTCTCCTTGGCGCGGCTAAGGTCGCTGGCGTAGACGGCGTTGATGGAGATATCCCGAAACCGGGCCTCCAAGGCGGCGATCTGCTTCCAGCCCAGGGCGGTCACACGCCCGTCATACCAGCCCAGGGCCCGGCGGTACAGGTTACCCTCAGACTGGGCGTGGCGGATGAGGTAGATTCGGGTCATCGACAAAGCTCTTTCCCTCTTTTCACGGTGAGGTACGATCCGCCGGGGAGCGGCTCACCCCTGCAAAAGGGGCATATCGCAGCGCGGTCTCCTCAAAGAATGGTGACATACTGCTTCAGCTCGTCCCGCAGAGCCTGGCAGCGCTCCTTGGCGGCGGAGGGATCCCCCCCACGCTCCCGGGCGGCCAGAAGGGGCTCCACCGTGGTGACGATGGCCCCGCGCCCATACTGGTCAAAGGCGAAGCGCACATCTCCGACGGGGCCGGAGACCAACAGAAAGCTCTGCTCCCACCGCTTCCGAAGGGCTCGCAGATCGGAGGGATATACCCCCTCCGCTACGATACCCATCCGGCTGTACCCAAGCCGGCCCAGGTCATTCTTTCCCAGCCGCTGAGCCAGGTCCCCTACCACTTGGTAGACCAGCCGGTCCCCCGCCACCAACTCCTGGAGCTCTCCGGCGCTGGGATCGGCGGAGTGGGCCAGAACAAACAGACACTTGTCCTCCCCCCTAGCCGCCTCCAGCATGGGGGCTAAGGTATCGGAGCCCAGATAGCCGCTGACAATGAGACAGTCGGAGTTCAGGGAGAAGGGGGGGAGTCGGCCGGGGGAGGCGTCCAGAATAGTGAATACTCCAGCCTCCCGGGCATGGGCCAACAGCTCTTCCAGAGCCTTTACTCCTTGCCAGCCCAGGCGGACATATTCCCCCAGGGGCAACCGTAGGGCGGGGGCTGTGCCCCGGAGGGCGTCCGTTAGAGATAAAGCGAAAGGAAGAAAGACCTCCGCGCTTTCTTCCCCGGTAGGAGCCAGTTCCACAGCGAGGGGACATTTGGTGGTTTTGATAAGGCTTTGCAGACGATCAAAGGACATAAGACCGGTCCCTCCTTTGATAGGATTTAGTTGTCTTTTTGGCGGCGCTCAAAATGCTGGAGGAGATAGAGGGAGGACAGCGCCAGAATATCCACCAGGATGTAGGACGGAAAGTGGAAAAAAGCCTGTCCCAGTTGATTGAGAAACAGGAGAAAGAAGATGGCGGCATAGCCCCACCGGTAGGGCCGGGGCGAGTCGGGACTGAGGAGCCCCAGAAGGATGGCGGCGGCGGTCCACAGGCAGAAAAAGCCCAGAAAGAAGATGTAGATGCCGTCCAGCCCGGAGATTTGCGGGAACAGAAATTTCCAGGTCAGCAGACCTAGAAGGAGGGAGCCAAGGACGCCCAAAAGATAGCCTTTTTTCATGTGTTTCTCCTTTTACTCTTCCCGGTAAACCAGCGTTCCGCCTACCATGGTGTATTTGACCTTCCCCTTTAAGACCTTTCCGGCAAAAGGAGTGTTTCGCCCCAGGGAACAAAAGCTCTGAGGCTCCACTGTCCACTCCTCCTCGGGGTCAAAGATCACCAGATCGGCGTCCAGCCCAATGGCCAGCCGCCCCCCATTGGGTAGCCGCAGAATGTTGGCGGGGTTGCTGGTCAGCTTTCGCAGAATGTCGGACAGGCGCATTTCCCCCGTGTGATAGAGGGCGGTGAGGCAGGCGGCCAGAACGGTCTCCAACGCTGTGATCCCGGCGGGGACCTGGATCAGAGGCCGGGCGGTCTCTGCCTCGGCCAGGGGAAAGTGGCCCGAGGCGATGGCGTCGATGGTGCCGTCCTTCAAACCCTCGAGAATGCCCTCCACATCGGCAGGAGTCCGCAGGGGCGGTTCCAGCCTGGCCGGTGAGCCCTGTTGCAGGACCTCATTTTCGGTAAAGGTAAAATAGGGCGGGCAGGTCGCGCAGGTGATGGGCACGCCTTTTTTCTTGTACCGCCGGACGATGGACACTGCCTTGGCGGTGGATATTCGGCAGATGTGGACGGCGGCTCCCGTCTCCTCGGCCAGCATGGCCTCTCGCATGACCTGCAATTCCTCTGCAATGGCGGGCCGCCCGGGAATACGCAGCTGCCGGGAGACCCGCCCTTCGTTGATGGCAAAGCTTTGGGTAAGGTCCGGGTCCTCGCAGCAGGACAGCAGTGTCAACCCCTGCCGGTGGGCCAGGATCATAGCGTCCCGGAGCAGATTGGCATTGCGGATAGGTCTCGCGTCGGAGAGGGCCACCGCCCCGGCGGCCTTCAGTTCCTCATAGTCGCAGGGCTCCTGCCCCTGAAGACCGATGGACAGGGCGCCCACCGGAAAGATCCGGGCCGCTCCGGCTTGAGCGGCAAGCTCTTTGATATATGTGATCCCGCCGGGTACGTCGATGGGGGGATGGGTGTCGGGCATACAGGCCACCGAGGTAAAGCCGCCCGCCACTGCCGCTTTGGCGCCGGTGGCGATGGTTTCCCGGTATTCCAATCCGGGCTCCATCAGGTGGGCGTGAAGATCCACCAGCCCGGCGCAGACGATATGCCCTGACGCCTCGATGACTTGTGCGTCCGGGGCGGAGATATCGCTGCCGATGACGGCGACTTTTCCGTTTTCCACAAGAATATCCAGCACTCCACCGATGCCGCCCACCGGATCCACCAGCCGTCCCCGCCGAATGAGGGTCTTCATGCTGTGACAGCTCCTTTCCACCGCCGTAAAAAGGGGGCCGGGACCCTTGCCCCGCCCCGCTGGTTTCTTTTTTCATTATAAATGACAATGGATATTTTCGCAATGATTTTTTGCGTGGACCGGGGCAATAATAAAAGTGGGAGCGAGGGCTTCTTAAAAAAGCGAAGGAAGAGGTGGAAACGGATGAAACAGCATGAATTTGCCAAGGGCATGACCATGGGCGTAGCGGCCGGCGTGGCGCTGGGAGCTATCATGGCGCCGCAAAGAAAGACCAATGTGAAAAAAGCCGCGGAAAAGGCCATGAAGACGGTGGGCCAAGTGATGGAGGATCTGTCCGACGAGATGGGTCTGCACTGAAAAACAGGAGGGCGCTTCAAAAATGAAGCGCCCTCCTGTTTTTTTGGCGGCGTTATAAAAAATTACCTTTTCTGGCAGGGCCCCGGCCCCAACGCGGGCGGTCGCCCTTGGCGGAGTTTAGCAAACCTCCTTTTCCAGGGCCGTTCTCAACTTTTCCAAAGCCTTTTTTTCGATCCGGGACACATAGCTTCGGCTGATGTCGCACTGTTGGGCGATCTCCCTCTGGGTCAGAGGATTTTCGCCGGTAAGTCCGTAGCGCAGGGTGATGACCAGCTTTTCCCGCTCATCCAGACACTCCTCCACGCACTCCCGCACCGCCTTGCCCGCATCCTTGGCGGAGAGCTCCTCTAGCATGTTGTCGTCCACCCGGATCACGTCCATGAGGGACAGGGATCCGGCCTCTCCCTCGGCATCCAGGGTGTCGGAGAGGGAGACCTCCCCCTGGAGCTTGCGCTGGGACCGGAAGTGCATTAAGATCTCATTTTCGATACACCGGCTGGCATAGGTGGCCAAGCGCACGTTTCGGTCGGGCTTAAAGGTGGAGATCCCTTTGATGAGCCCGATGGTGCCGATAGAGATCAGATCGTCCTGGTCACAGGACTGGGTGTAGTATTTTTTGACGATGTGGGCCACCAGTCGAAGGTTATGTACAATGAGGGCGTCCCTGGCCTCCTGGTCCCCGGCGGCGTAGCGGTCCAGATACTCCCGCTCCTCATCGGGCTTGAGGGTCCTGGGGAAGGAGCCGGCGGCGTGATCCAGCCGAAGGGGAAAGAAAAGTGTGTGGAGCATTAATACAAGCCAGGCGGAAACCATGGGCAAGACCTCCCTCAAAAAGTCTTATCCATTCTATTCAAGGGGGTTTTGTCCTGATACACGTTGAAATCTCTTTGGAAACCCAGTATAATAAAAAAACTGACAGGGAAGGAGGGGGAGGAGATGGAACAACTGAAAAAGCTGCCGCTGCCCCTGCTGCTGTGGTTTCGGGAGAACGCCCGGACACTTCCCTGGCGCAGTGATCCGACCCCTTACCATGTCTGGGTCTCAGAGATCATGCTCCAGCAGACCAGAGTGGCCGCCGTGCTGGACTACTACGCCCACTTTCTGGAGATCCTTCCCACCGTGGCCGACTTGGCACAGTGTCCGGAGGACCGGCTGATGAAGCTGTGGCAGGGCCTGGGCTACTACAGCCGGGCCCGGAACCTCCAAAAGGCGGCCCGGCAGATCATGGAGGAGTTCGAAGGGGAATTTCCTTCCCGGTATGAGGACATTCGCCGCCTTTCCGGGGTGGGGGACTATACCGCCGGAGCCATTTCCTCCATCGCCTTCGGCATTCCCGTTCCGGCGGTGGACGGCAATGTTCTCCGGGTGGTGAGCCGCCTCACCGACGACCATCGGCCGGTGACAGCCCCGGCGGTGAAGAGGGAGATTCGCGCCGCCTTGGAAAAGACCATCCCCCAGGATATGCCCGGTGACTTCAATCAGGCCATGATGGACTTGGGGGCTACGGTGTGCCTGCCTAATGGGGCCCCCCTGTGCGAAAAATGTCCCGCAAGGCAGTTTTGCCTGGGCCATCTGCGGGATACGGCCAGGAACCTGCCCGTAAAGCCCCCTAAAAAGGAGCGGAAGATCGAGGAGCGAGAAGTTTACATAATTTTGAGGAAGGGAAGGGTGGCGCTCCGCCGCCGCCCTGCTCGCGGTCTGCTGGCAGGGCTGTGGGAGTATCCCAACGAGTTGGCCCCTTATCCCTGCCCGGTGGCGGGAAGAGTCTCCTTTGCCGGGACGGGAAAGCACATATTTTCTCATAAGGAATGGCACATGACTGCCTATGTCGTGGAGGCGGAGGAGGAAGAGTTGCCCTGCGGCTGGGTTTGGGCGGACAAGGCCGCCCTGCGGACGCAATATGCTCTCCCTGGCGCCTTCGTCCCCTTTGCCGTTATCGTGAAGGAGAGGATCGAATGAAGAAAAAAGAGGTTATTGAAGGTGTTTTGCCCGCGGTGCTGCTCTGTCTGGGGCTTTTGACCGGCTGCACCGGCGGGGTGGAGCCTTCCAATGTCCCTGAGCCGAGCCCGGAGACGGTGGAGACCGAGCCTGCGGTGACCCCTATCCCCCGGGAGGAACCCTTGGCCATTTCGGACCGGGGGATGCTCAAGGCGGAACTGGTCTCGGCCGTGGAGGAGCTGCGGCAGCCCCGGGTCATGGACATTTCCGCCGCCGGGCTGGAGCAGCCGGAGCTGGACGGGAAGAATGTCTATTATGAGATCATAGCGGAGTCTCCCGGGATGAAATATGCCTATGACCTGACAGTGGAGGTCCGGGGGACGGAGATGGTTTGCCGGTTTTCCTATATGCCCTATAAGACCGGGGACTTTCCGGCGGGCTTTTCCGGGGAAGAGGCAGCCTCCATCGGGGAGCTGCTGGCGGTGGCGGAAGAGCATCTGGGGGAGACGGAGGCGACCGTTCGCATTACAGACCCCGCACAGGAGCCGGACAAGATGAATCGGGCCCTTCAGCAGGTGGGAGGCGGGTATATCCTCTGTTCCCTGAATGTCGATGGTACCGCCCTTCAATATAGCCCTCCGGCAGGGATGTCCCTGGAGGAGGGCATGGCCGCTCTGGAAGCGGCGGACGCCCTGGCCGACCAGGTGGTGGAGCAGACCGTGACGCCGGAGATGAGCCAACGGGAGGCGGCCGAGGCCCTGTACGCCTATCTGACAGTCAATGTGGCCTATGACCAGCGGTACGACTCGGACCGGACCGCCATGCCCTATGAGTCCCAGACCGCTGTGGGGGCGCTC
This sequence comes from uncultured Pseudoflavonifractor sp., assembly GCA_947577065.1. Classification (GTDB taxonomy): domain Bacteria; phylum Bacillota; class Clostridia; order Oscillospirales; family Oscillospiraceae; genus Vermiculatibacterium. Next base: position 3,176 of record CANPTT010000022.1, on the reverse strand, counting down.
CGGGACCACACCGCCATCTGCGGGGGCTATGCCAACGCCCTGAAATTGCTCTATGAAAAAGCGGGTATCCCCTGCTATACCGTTACGGGAAAGTATTTTCAGGAAAATCACATGTGGAACATAGCCCAACTGGACGGCCGATGGTTCTGGTTCGACGCCACCACTGACCGGGGAAGCACCGGGGAGTTTGGCTTCCTACGCTTCGCCCTTGGCGAGTTGGACGGGGTGAAATATCAATACCGGGAAGAGGACATCCTGGCCTTGACAGAACCCTGAGGCCGACGGCAGCCCGGCAGGGAAAGGAGATTCATGCATGACCTTTGATGAACTGAAGGAGAAAGCCCACGCTCTGCCTTTAAAGCCGGGCGTGTATATCATGCAGGACAGGCACAATGAGGTCATCTATGTGGGCAAGGCCAAGGCCCTCAAGAACCGGGTCTCCCAGTATTTTGCCAACCTGGCCTCCCACACGGAGAAGACAAGGGCCATGGTCTCCTCCATCGACCACTTCGATGTGATCGTGGCCGACAGCGAGTTTGAGGCCCTGGTGCTGGAGAATTCCCTCATTAAGCGCCACCAGCCCCACTACAACATCCTATTGAAGGATGACAAGGGTTATCCCTACATCCGCCTGGACGTGAACGCCGACTATCCCCGGTTCTCTCTGGTCAACAAGGCCGCGGAGGACGGGTGCCGGTATTTTGGCCCCTATGGCAGCCGCCATGAGACTTGGGCTCTGCTTTCCGCCCTTCGCTCCGCTCTGAAGCTACCCTCCTGCAATAAAAAATTTCCCCGCGATGTGGGGAAGGAGCGGCCCTGCCTCAACTACCATATGGGTCTGTGCGATGGCTATTGCCGCTCCGATATGGATCCCGAGCGCCATAAGGAGGCCATGGATCAGGCCATTCGTCTGCTGGAGGGCCAGTTCAAGGAGGTCAGGGCCGATCTCGCTGCTGAGATGGAGCTGGCCGCCGAGGAGATGCGCTTTGAAAGGGCGGCCGAGCTTCGGGACAAAATAAAGGCCATCGAACTCTTGGGCAAGCGGCAGAAGGTGGTGGCCGGTTCCCTGGCGGACACCGATGTGGTGGGCTACCACCGGGGTGCCGCCAAAAGCTGCTTTGTGGTCCTCCACTACGTGGAGGGCGATTTGGCAGCCAAGGATATGGACCTCATTGAGACCCCTATGGAGGGGGAGGAGAGCGAGGCGGTCTCCTCTCTGGTACGGCAATATTATGTTAACCGTTCCAGGCTTCCAAAACAGATCCTCCTGCCCTGTGAACTGGAGGACGAGGTGCCTGTGACCCGGCTGCTGTCGGAGGGCTGTGGCCATCGGGTGGAGTTGGTGACCCCCCAGCGGGGGGCTAAGATGGATCTCATCAAACTGGCCAACAAGAACGCGGCGGAGGAGGTGGAGCGGGCCACCTCCCGGGAGGAGCGCCAGTCCAAGACCTTGGAGCTGCTGGGGAAGATGCTGGACATGGAGCCCCCCCACCGCATCGAATCCTACGATATTTCCAACCAGGGGGCGGATGATATCGTGGCCTCCATGGTGGTCTATGTGGACGGCAGGCCCCTGAAGCGGGATTACCGCCGCTTTAAGCTGAAGGATATGGAGCTTCCCAATGACTACGCTTCTATGGAGCAGGTATTGACCCGCCGCTTTAAGCGGTATCTGGACGGGGACGAAAAATTCAAGGACCTGCCTGACGTCCTCTTCATCGACGGCGGTCAGGAGCACGCCCGGATCGCCGTGGGGGTGGAGGAGAAGCTGGGCCTTTCCATTCCCGTCTACGGCATGGTGAAGGACGACCGTCACCGGACAAGGGCCCTTATGACCCCGGCGGGGGAGGAGATCGGCATTCAGCGTTATCCGGCGGTCTTCGCCCTGGTGGGCCAGATCCAGGAGGAGACCCACCGTTTTGCCATTGAGTTCCACCGCCAGCAGCAGTCCCAGCGGGTGAAGGGCTCCGAGCTGGACAAGATACCGGGGATCGGCCCTACTCGCCGCAATGCCCTTTTGAAGCACTTTAAGAGCGTGAAAAACATCAAAGCCGCAAGCCTTGCCGAGCTCCAGGAGGTGGCGGGCAAGGCTACGGGCAAGGTGGTCTACGATTATTTCAACAATACCCCCTGACGCAGAGAATAGCCTTTTCTGTAGGGCCACCCATTTGCGGAAGGAGGGAGGATCCAAGATGAAACAATACATTGCCGCCCTCATAATGCTGGCCCTTTTGACCTCCTGTACCGCCCCGGCGGAGGAGAGCCCCACCCTGGTGGAGACGCCGCGGGTGGATGCCCTCCTTACCTGTGAGGAGGGAGCGGAGGAACTGGCCCGGGTGGTCCTGGACAGCCAGAGCGATGGGGAGAGCTACCACCTCCTTTCTGCGGAGGATACGGAATTCTACCTGTCGGAAGTCTACGGCATCCCGGAGGACAGCCGCGGCGGGGCCGCCCTTATCTACACCCTGGGCGGGGTGTGGGCAGGAGAGATCACGGTGCTCTGCGGCGCTGCCTCCACGCAGAGCGCCGCCGCAGCCTTGGAGACCTACCGACAGACCCGTCTGGCCGATTTCTACGGTTATGAGCCGGAGCAGGCTGCTCTGGTGGAGAAGGGCTTGGTCCTGGAGGGCAGCGCGGTCCTCCTCCTGATCTGCGCCGACCCGGACGCCGCCCAAAAGGCCTTGGAGGATAAGCTGTCCCATCTGACGTTGAAGCCCTATGGTCCCGTTGAGGAACCATCCAAGTCCTATGACTGGACGGCGGAGGTCAACGACAGGGGATGGCGGCTCTTTGACCCGCCCGGCAAGTTCGATATGACCCCCTACGATACCACCGCCATCCGGGAGGCTTGGGCCACAGGGGATACCAGCGGCCTTAAGGAGAAGGATGCCGCCATCTACGCCAGGTGCCTGGAGATCCTTCCCCTGTGTGTAGAGGTGGGCATGAGCGATTTTCGGAAGGAGCTGAACCTTCACGCCTGGCTGACCCAGACCTATTACGGCTGCTACGACCAGACCGTTTACGACCCTCAGACCCCCATGGGTCGGGAGGACAACCTGAATCCCTACGGTCTTCTGGTGCGGGGCTACGGCGTCTGTCTGGCCTATGCCTCCACCTTCCAGCTCCTCATGGACCTGGCGGGGGTGGAGTGCATCACGGTGGTGGGGGCCTCCTCC
>CANPTT010000021.1 GCA_947577065.1 uncultured Pseudoflavonifractor sp. | reverse complement strand
GAGCTGAAGGACGTGATGAAAAAATATCCCTCCCCCCGGCGCACCGAGATCGTCTATGAGTACCAGACGACGGTGGAGGACGAGGGAGAGGACGAGGTTCCCGACTACCCGGTGAATGTATTCCTGTCCAGGGAGGGATACTTGAAAAAGATCACCCCCCAATCCCTCCGTATGGCAAGCGAGCAGAAGTATAAGGAGGGGGACGGGCCCAAGGCGCAATGGACCGCCACCAACCGGGATGAGCTGCTGGTCTTTACCGACCGCCAGCAGTGCTATAAGACCCGGCTTTCCGACTTTGACGACGCCAAGGCCAGCGTGCTGGGCGACTATCTGCCCACCAAGCTGGGTATGGACGGCGGGGAGAATGTGGTGTGGGCTTGTGTGATCGGGGACTATACCGGCCAGCTTCTCTTCTTCTTTGAGAACGGCAAGGCCGCCCGGGTGGAGCTGTCCGCCTACCAGACTCAGACCCGCAGAAAGAAGCTGACGGGGGCTTACTCGGACAAATCGCCTCTTGTGACGGCCTTCCTTCTTCGGGAGGATAGGGAGCTGGCGGTGGTCTCCAGCGAAAACCGCTGTGTGGTGTTCCATACCGCTGTTCTGGCCCCCAAGACCACCCGGAATACCCAGGGAGTGGCCGTTATGACGCTAAAGCCCAAACGGAGGGTGGAGGCGGTCCGCCCCCTGGAAGAGCTGCCGGTCAGCGACTTTGCCCGCTACCGGGCCCGCTCCCTGCCCGTGATGGGAGCCATCCTCAAGCCGGAGGACAAGGGCCAGGAGCAGATGTCTCTATTTTGAGGAGGAAGTCCCATGAAGCGGACCCCGGCCCAGTTGGCAAAAAATTATCTGCTCATTTTGGTGGGCGCGGCGGTATACGCCCTGGCCTTTGACGCCTTCTTCGTGCCCAACGGCATTGCCTTCGGCGGGGTCACCGGCCTTGCCCAGATCGCGAATTTCTTTCTGCCCCAGGTCCCTGTGGGCACGTTGGTCATCCTGTTTAACATCCCCCTGTTTCTTTTGGGGTGGAAGCTGCTGGGGGGGCATATGCTGGTCTCCTCCCTCTTCGCCATGACCGTGTCCTCTCTGTTCATCGACCTCTATCCCATGTTTTATACCTTTCCCCCCATGGAGGACACTCTTCTGGCCTGTCTTATCGGCGGAGTGGTGCTGGGGGTGGGACTGGGGATCACCTTTCTCCAGGGCGCCACCACCGGGGGGACCGAGATCGTGGCCCGGCTCCTCAAGCTGAAGCTTGCGTGGTTGCCGGTGGGAAAGCTGCTGCTTTTGGCGGACCTGACGGTGGTGGCGCTGGTGGCGCTGGTGTTCCACAGCATGGGCACCGCCCTCTACGGTGTGGTGGCCCTCTACCTGTCCACTGTGGTGATGGACCAGGTCCTCTATGGGATGGACAACGCTAAGGTGGCCTATATCATTTCCGCCAGGCCCGGAGCCATCGCCCGGGTCATTATGGACGGCCTGGAGCGGGGAGTGACCATCCTCCATGGGGAGGGGGCCTACTCGGGGGATCCCAAAAAGGTGCTTATGTGCGCCTTTAAGCAGCGGGAGATCGTGGCCGTGAAGGAGGCGGTCCGCCAGGCCGACCCCAACGCGTTTATGATCGTCACCAACGCCCATGAGGTGCTGGGAGAGGGATTTGGAAGCTACCATGGGAGCGACCTGTAAAAAGAAAACGGGGAGGGGATCTGTATGCCAGACTGGAAAAAATTGACGGAAAACCTGGAAAAGCACGGCTTTGCCGTTTCCCGCTTTGCCACGGCGGCAGAGGCGGCAGCGTACATAGACGCCCAGCTGGACGGCAGGACCATCGGCGTGGGCGGGTCCATGACGGTAAAGGAGCTGGGGCTTTACGAGCGACTCTCCGCTCACAACCGGGTCCACTGGCATTGGACCGAGGAAGGTCCTGCCGCCCGGGAGGCGGCCATTGCGGCCCCTGTCTATCTCTGCTCGGCCAACGCGGTCTCTGAGACAGGGGAGATCGTTAATATCGACGGGGTGGGCAACCGGGTCTCGGCCACTCTGTACGGACATGAGGAGGTCTGGTTCGTGGTGGGGGTCAACAAGATCGCCCCCGACGAGAGCGCGGCCCTTCGCCGGGCCCGGAACGTGGCCTCCCCCCTGAATAACCGCCGCACGGGGAAGAAGACCCCCTGCACCGCAAGCTGTGACCAATGCTACGACTGTCAGAGCCCCGACCGGGGCTGCGCGGCCCTGGTGGTCCTGTGGCGCAAGCCTGCGGGGATCAAAACCATGCGCGTGGTGCTGGTGGAGGAGAAACTGGGCTACTGAGCGGCCGTGGGATCTTCCGATTTGCGTGAAGGGGGGTGTCCGCCACGAAAAACCGAATGACGGCGCTGGGGCTTGCCCTTGGCCTGCTGCTTACTGTGCCGGGCTGCGCCTCCATGCTGGAGCGCTCCTATACCTCCTCCACGGCCCATGTGGACCGGCCCACCACCGCCGAGGACTCCTCTATTCTCCGGGTGGAGAACTATCGGGAGTTGGTGTCCGCCGTGCTCTATCTGGTGAGCGAGGGGGCGGAGGAGGGGATCATCCAGCTCCATGATTACGCCGGGGTGGTGGAAAACGACCTGACGGCGGCCTGCCTGGAGGTGACGGCTGAGGATCCTCTGGGGGCCTACTGTGTGGACTATATCAAGCATGAGTATACCCGTGTGGTGTCCTATTATCAGGCGACCCTGGATATCCACTACCGCCGGACCCAGGAGCAGGTACGCTCCATGGTGCGGGTCACGGGGACCGGGGCCATCCGTACCGAGCTGCGGCAGGCCCTGGCCCAATTTACGGGCGAGGTGGTCCTTCGGGTGGCTTATTTTTCCGAGGATGAGCAGTCCATCGCCCAGCTGATCCGCCAGGCCTATTACGATACGCCTGCCGCCGCCCTGGGCTGTCCGGAGGCGGAGATCGTCCTGTACCCCGATTCCGGGCGGGAGAGGGTGGTGGAAATTTTACTCACCTACCCCGAGAGCGCCGAGGAGCTGCGCCGCAAGAGCGAGGCGCTGAGCGACAAGGGCAGGGAGCTGGCCGCGGAGGGGGGCTTTCAGCCCGTCACAACGGAAAAGGAGACCCCGGAGGAGCGGGCCCAAAGGAACATCTCCGCCTTGTGGGCGGAGGCAGTCTATGCCCCCGACGGGGGGAGCACCGCCTACGACGCCCTGGTGGCCGGGGTGGCCAACGACGAGGGCATGGCCCTGGCCTACGCGCTGCTCTCGGGCGGTCAGGTGGTGGAGGGGACGCTGCGGGACGCCCCCCGCTTTTGGATCGACCTGGGCCTGCCGGGGGAGACGCTCTACCTGGATCCCTCCGAGGGCACAGGGGCCATCTACACCGCCCAGGAGCTTTTTGAGGCGGGCTACCGCTGGGAGGGGGGACCGGGGCAGCCGGAGGGAGAGAGCGCCGGAGAGCCGTAAAAGGAAGGGAAAAGCCAATAATTTTCTTTACAACAGGGAAAAATTGTGGTATAGTATCTGGGCACGTAACCGTCCATCGGCTTAGAGACGGGACACACCTCTGTGTCAGAGGGCTCCATCCCCCCATCCCCCGGCTGGTAGGACAGAATCAATGAAAGGTGGAAAACAACCATGATCCGTAAGGACGAAAAGACAGCCGTGATCGAGGCCAACCGCACCCATGAGACCGACACCGGCTCCCCCGAGGTGCAGATCGCCATTCTCACCAAGCGCATCAACGAGCTCACCGAGCACCTGCGGGTGCACATCCATGACAACCACAGCCGCCGGGGCCTTTACAAGATGATCGGTAAGCGCCGCAAGCTGCTGGACTACCTGATGCGCAAGGATATTGAGCGATACCGCGCCATTATCGCCAAGCTGGGCATCCGAAAGTAAGAAAAATAGGCCGGGGCAGCGCGGGAAAGACCCCCGCTGCCCTGGCTTCTATTTTATGAACCCCCAAAATCTGCCCTCCGCGTCCTGATTTAGCAGTTGGATTTGGGTCCGAATACCCCCCTTCGCCTCTTCCCCCAGAGGCTCCCTAAGCCGTAAATTGTGGTCTCGGCCTCCCCCGGCCGTGCCACGAGCCATCCCCCTGGCTTCCCTTTGCGGCCATCCCCATTCGGACCCAAATCCAAGTGCTGAATCCAGAGAATGGCGGGGGAAAACAAAGGAGGACAAAACAATGTCGACTGTGATCACCCGCAAACAGTTCCCCAATGAGAAGACTTGGTCCATGGACCTGTGCGGCCGCCCCCTGAAGATCAACATGGGCAAGGTGGCCGAACTGGCTACCGCTTCCGCTATGGTGACCTACGGCGAGACCACCGTCCTGGTGGCCGTCACCTGCTCCCCCCGTCCCCGGGACGGCATCGACTTCTTCCCCCTCAGCGTGGACTTTGAGGAGAAGCTGTACGCCGTGGGCCGGATCCCCGGCTCCTTCATGCGCCGGGAGGGGCAGCCCTCCCTGCCCGCCGTGCTGGCCAGCCGTGTCATTGACCGGTCCATTCGGCCCCTGTTCCCCTATGATTTCCGCAACGACGTGGTATGCACCTGCACCGTCATGAGCGTGGACCGGGACTGCTCGCCCGAGGTCACCGCCATGATCGGCGTGTCCGCCTGCCTCGCCGTCTCCAACATCCCCTGGGCCGGGCCCATCGGCTGCCTGGAGATGGGCTATGTGGACGGGAAGATCGTCTATAACCCCACCCAGGAGGAAAAGCATGCCTCCCAGCTGGATCTGACCGTGGCCGCCACCGCCCAGAAGGTCATTATGATCGAGGCCGGGGCCAAGGAGCTGCCCGACGACATCATGTATGACGCCATCCTGAAGGCCCATGAGGAGATCCAGAAGCAGGTCAGCCTGATCAACACCATGGTCTCCGAGATCGGCAGGGAGAAGATGACCTACGATCACGCCGCCTTCGACCAGGAGCTCTTTGACAAGATCGTCGCCGACTTTATGGACGAGGCCAAGGCCGCCATGGACACCGACGACAAGAACGTCCGGGAAGAGCGCTGGAACGCCATGATCGAGAAGTGGCACGAGAAGTACCTGGAGGATCACCCCGACATGGATCAGTTCCTGGAGGAGATCACCTACAAGTTCCAGAAGAAGATCGTCAAGCAGTGGCTCCTGGAGGGCCACCGGGTGGACGGCCGGGCCAAGAACGAGATCCGGCCCCTGGGCGCCGAGGTGGGCGTTCTGCCCCGGGTCCACGGCTCCGGTCTCTTTACCCGGGGCCAGACCCAGGTCCTCTCCGTCTGTACCCTGAACACCCTGGCTGCCTCTCAGAAGCTGGACACCATCTGGGAGGAGGAGGAGCGGCGGTACATGCACCACTACAACTTCCCCTCCTACTCCGTGGGCGAGGCCCGGGCCGCCCGGTCCACCAACCGCCGGGAGAAGGGCCACGGCGCCCTGGCCGAGCGGGCGCTGGAGCCGGTCATCCCCAGCGAGGAGGAGTTCCCCTACGCCATCCGGGTGGTCTCTGAGGTGCTGAGCTCCAACGGCTCCACCTCTCAGGGCTCCATCTGCGGCTCCACCCTGGCCCTCATGGACGCGGGCGTGCCCATCAAGGCCCCTGTGGCCGGCATCTCCTGCGGCCTCATCCAGGACGACGACGGCGGCTTCACCACCTTCATCGACATCCAGGGCGTGGAGGACTTCCACGGGGAGATGGACTTCAAGGTGGCCGGCACCAAGGCGGGCATCACCGCCATCCAGATGGATATCAAGAACGACGGTCTTTCCCACGCCATCATCAAGGAGGCCCTGGACATCACCCGTGACGCCCGGTACGCCATCCTGGACGAGATCATGCTCCCCTGCATCGACAAGCCCCGTCCCGAGGTGAGCCGTTACGCCCCCAAGATGCTGACCATGAAGATCAACGTGGACAATATCCGGGACGTCATCGGTAAGGGCGGCAGCGTGATCCAGAAGATCACCGCCGAGTCGGGCGCCCAGATCGATATCGAGGAGGACGGAACCATCCACATCGCCTCTCCCGACGCTGAGAAGTGCGACATTGCCAAGAAGATGATCGAGACCATCGTCTTCGTCCCTGAGGTGGGACAGCTTTACTACGGCAAGGTGGTCCGGATCATGGCCTTCGGCGCCTTTGTGGAGCTGGCCCCCGGCAAGGACGGGATGGTCCACATCTCCAAGCTGGCTGAGCGCCGGGTGGAGAAGGTGGAGGATGTGGTGAACATCGGCGATATGATCTGGGTGAAGGTCACCGAGATCGACGAGAAGGGCCGGGTGAACCTGTCCTATAAGGACGCTCTGCGGGAGATGGAGAACAATCCCGGACTGAAGAAGTAAACCCCAAAAACCATAAAAACAGGGCCGCCCTCCGGGGCGGCCCTGTTTTTATACCTCTCCCGGGCCCTTCATCTCTGTGGCCCCCTGCACCCCTGTGGGGCGCGACGACCTGGCGCGCCGCCAGGTATAGTACCTTAAATGACAAGGTCCTGTAGGGGCGCATATCATGCGCCCGCCCAGGCATGGCGCCGCCTACGATCCCCCCCGCCCCGTCTATTCCCCCTGCCCCAGAGGAACGCTCTCCGCCATCCGGAAGATATCCTCCTCCGCCACCTCTCCCGGGTTGTACTCCAAGACAAAGGTATACCCCGGGACGGCGGTCCAGCAGAGATAGGCCCGTTCCCCCACGGTATACAGCATGGCCTCCGCCCCGTTCACCTGACATACCCGGCTCTCATCCGCCGTCTCCGGATCCACCACGCAGGCCAGAGCCGCCGGATCCAGCCCCGCCTCCTCCGGAACGGCCTGATAATAGGTGGTTTTGCAGATGTAATAGACGATGGGGTCCCCCGACTTGCATTTGTAAGTGAGGGGGACGACCTCGGTCATGGACCGTTTTTCCCAGCCGCCCGCCAACTGCTCCACGGCCCGTTCCGCCCGTTCCAGCCATTCATAAAGCTCCTCCCGGGGAGAGGACTTTGGCGGAAAAGGGAATCGCAAAAGCGGCAGGCAGACCCCGGCGGCAAGCACGAAAAGCAGGACCCTTTTCTTTTTCACAGATTTCCCCGCCCCTTTCCATTACTCGGTCTCCTCTGCTGGTTTATCGAACTCCCCGGTCCCGTATCGGTATCTCTCTGCGCCCGGTGAAACAGCAGGTTTGTCCGCGTACAACTCCCCTAATACTCACAATATAATGATTCCTCTTATAAAGAATCGTGTAATTGGGAATTATTAAATGTGATAGTATTATATATAATAAACCCATCGAAGTAAAGAGGGTTTTATTATGGACTACGGGAAAATAACGTTAAATATCAACCGCATTTTAGAGGAAAAACGTGTTTCCAAGAATAGTATTTGTAAAGCCTTGGATATTCCTCGTTCAAATTTCAATAAATATTGCCGCAATGACTTCCAACGGATCGACGCAGCTCTGATCTGTAAGCTGTGCTGGTATCTGAAGGTGGACGTAGGGGAACTCATTGAATACACGGCGCCGGAGGAATAAAAAGGGACTGCTTCCCACTGGGAAACGGTCCTTTTTTCAATTCTCCTCATTCCGCTTGAGCACCGCAAATTTCTTTCCGCAAGGCTTCGGATTTGTGGTATAATACCTCTTGCCGAACGTAGGAGGATTTTCCATGAACAATTATGAGAGGGCGCTGGAATTGTGGCGGCACAAAAAACCACAGACAGATGCGGAACTGGCCGAAGCCCTGAACGGCCACAGTATCGCCTTTGCTTACCACTCCGGGAAAATCGAAAACGAGAAGATCACCTATCACGACACCAGAGAGGTCTTTGAGCATGACGGCGTTACCTCCTATACCGGGGACCTGCGGACCCTCTTTGAGATCCGCAATGCCAAGGAGGCCAATGAGCTGTTTCTTTTGGCCTTTCGGGACAGACGCCCCTTGGACGAAGCTTTGATTCGTGAATTTCAGCTCCAGTTGACCCACGGAACCTACGACTCGCGCCGTTGGCAGCTTGGGGAGCGCCCCGGCGAGTACAAGCGCCACGACTATGTGACGGGCAGGGAGGAAGTGGGCGCCGCCCCGGAGGATGTGGGGGTGGAAATGGCGGAGCTGCTGGAGGAAGTGAGGGGCATTGATCCCAAAGACGTTCTGACGGCTGCGGCATACTTCCACGCCAAGTTTGAGAACATCCATCCTTTCGCGGACGGAAACGGCAGAGTGGGCAGGTTGACGATGAACTATCTGCTGGTTCTCCACGGCCATCCCCCTATCATCATCCACGAGGAGGACCGGCGGAGATATTACGAGGCGCTGGAGGCATGGGACACCCGGCAGGAGCTGGAGCCGCTGCGGACCTTTCTACGGGCGCAGACAGAAAAAACCTGGGCAAAGCAGATCGAGCGAGCGGAAAGGCAAAGGGACAAAGGGACAAGATAAGGGAAGGGCCGACTGACAAAGGTTCAGTCGGTCTTTTCTTTGCTCGCCCCTAAGGTCTCCTGGTCCTTGGAGTGGAACCGGAACGGGCGCATACTATGCGCCCCTACAGGGTTCCGGGGGGTCATTCTTTGGCGGCAAAGAATGGTCCTCCGGCTCACCCACCTAAAACAGAGGAAATCAGGTGGATCATATTCTTTTTTGCGTTGCACTAATATAGGTGCAATGGGGAGGCGGCAGCGTGAATTATGACTCTGACAGGGAAGTGGGACAATGTATTCGTGCGGCGCGGGAGCAGCGGGGACTGACGCAGGAACAGCTTGCCGCCCGTCTTCAGACCCATGATTGTGACATTGCCCGTATTGCGCTGGCAAAAATTGAAGTAGGACAGCGGCATATTTGCGTTTGGGAACTGCGGGTTTTACAGAAAATTTTGAATGTGCCCTATGAAAACCTGCTCCCTGATAAAACAGAAACGCCCGGTGGTAAATAGCCACCGGACGTTATTTCGGTTCCTCGTTATCAGGCAAGTATACGGCAATATCTTCCAATCCACACTGTAACAGCTTACATAAGGCATCCAAAGAATTTGTGGAAATAGACTGTCCTGCTTTCATCCTGCGGATGGTGGAACTACTGATATCTCCCTTGACCTGTAATGTGTAAGTCGTCGCACCCCGCTTTTTCATGGTTTCCCAAAGCGGCGCATAAGAAATCATGGGTTCCACCTCCGTTCCCTGTTGACTTATCTCTATTATTGCCTATAATAAGAGATAAGTGTGATAGGCAATATTGCCTATACAGAGAAGGAGGAAATTTATGGACAAGCACATAGAAGAACTCTTTGAGCAGGCCCAGCCCTTTGACGAGGGGGAACTCTACCGAGACCCGGAGTACATGCGCTGCAATAACATCACATTTGACTTAGAGAAGAAAATGGGCGAACTCTATGGACCGGAGGCCCAAAAACTCCTGAACGATTTCCTCTATGCCTACTTTGAGGTGGAACGTTTTGGCTGCCTTCACTACTTTTGCCAGGGCTATCTGGCCGCCAAGGCGGAGGAGAAAGCCCCCTGACCCTTGTGACTCTCCGCCCCTTTGTGGTATAATTGTAAAAACGATTCTGCCGGAAAGGAGGCTCCCCCTATGGACAAGCTCACTGTTGGCATTCTGGCCCATGTGGACGCGGGAAAGACCACCTTGTCGGAAGCCCTCCTTTACCGGGGGGGAGCCCTTCGCAGACTGGGGCGGGTGGACCACGCCGACGCCTTTCTGGACACCGACGCTCTGGAGCGGGAGCGGGGCATCACCATTTTCTCCAAGCAGGCCGTCCTGCCCCTCCCGGATGTGGAGCTGACCCTTTTGGATACCCCCGGCCATGTGGACTTTTCCGCCGAGGCCGAGCGTACCTTGTGCGTTTTGGACTGCGCCATTCTGGTCATCTCCGGCCCTGACGGGCCCCAGGGCCATACCTTGACGCTGTGGAAGCTGCTGGAGCGCCATGGCGTACCCACCTTCCTTTTTCTCAATAAGATGGACCAGCCGGGAACGGACCGGGCCGCCCTGCTGGAAAAGCTCCGCGCCGCCCTCTCCCCTACCGTTCTGGACTGGACGACCATCGGTACGTCCCCCTTTTGGGAGGAGGCGGCCCTGGGGGATGAGGGGGCCTTGGAGGAATATATGGCGGCGGAGAGTCTATCCGACGACACACTCCGCCGCCTGATCGGGCAGAGAGAGCTCTTTCCCTGCCTGTTTGGCTCGGCGTTGAAGGTGGAGGGGGTGGATGAACTTCTGCGTGCCCTTTCCCGCTTTGCTCCCCGGCCCCGGTGGGGAAAGGAGTTTGCCGCCCGGGTTTTTAAAATATCCCGGGATCCACAGGGGGGCAGGCTCTCTCACATGAAGATCACGGGGGGCGCCCTCCGGGTCCGCTCTGTCCTGCCCACTGGGGATGGAACGGAGAAGGTGGACCAGATCCGCATCTATTCCGGGGCCAAATTTACCCCTGTGGAGGAGGCTCCGGCGGGGACGGTGTGCGCTGTCACCGGGCTTTCCTCCACCTGCCCCGGGCAGCCCCTTGGGGCGGAGGGGCCATGGGCTCCGCCCGCTTTGGAGCCCGCCCTGGCCTATCAGCTGATCCTGCCCGAGGGGGCCGACCCCCACGCCGTTCTTCCCAAGCTGCGGCTTCTGGAGGAGGAGGATCCCCGGCTCCATCTGGAATGGAACGAGGAGTTGGGGGAGATCCATCTCCGGCTCATGGGGCAGGTCCAGGCGGAGATTTTGAAGCGGCTTATTTTAGACCGTTTTGGCCTTGCGGTGGACTTCGGCCCCGGAAACATCGTCTATGCCGAGACCATCGCCGCCCCTGTGGAGGGGGTGGGCCACTTTGAGCCCCTTCGCCACTATGCCGAGGTCCATGTCCTGCTGGAGCCTCTGCCCCCTGGCAGCGGTCTCCAGTTTGACGCCATCTGCTCGGAGGACGTGCTGGACCGGAACTGGCAGCGGCTCATCCTGACCCATCTGGCGGAAAAGCCCCACCGCGGCGTGCTGACCGGGTCCCCCATCACCGATATGAAGCTGACGCTGGTGGCGGGCCGGGCCCACGAGAAGCACACCGAGGGAGGGGACTTTCGTCAGGCCACCTACCGGGCCGTTCGACAGGGACTCCGCAAGGCGAAAAGCGTTCTGCTGGAGCCCTGGTATTCCTTCCGGCTGGAGCTGCCCCAGGCCAATTTGGGCCATGCCCTGGCGGACCTTCAGCGCATGGGCGGAGAGACGGACGCCCCGGAGACTGTGGGCGGGGAGGTGGTCCTGACAGGCGGCGGCCCTGTCTCTCAGCTTCGGGACTATGCCGCTGAGGTGGCGGCCTACACGAAGGGCCGGGGCAGATTGACCTGCCTTCCCGGTCCCTACCGCCCCTGCCCGGACCAGGAGACCATTGTGGCCCGGTCCTCCTATGACCCCGATGGAGATACCGAAAACCCCACCGGCTCCATCTTCTGTGCCCACGGGGCGGGCTATTATGTGCCCTGGGATGAGGTGGAAAACCATATGCACCTGTCCATCTCACTGACCGAAAAGCCCGCCCCCGCTGAACCAGAAAAGCCTGCTCCCCGAAGGGCCGCCATCTCCGGCAGCCTGGAGGAGGACAGGGAGTTGAAGGCCATCTTTGAAAAGACCTACGGAGCTGTTAAGCCCCGGGCCTTTGAACCGCCCCCTAAGCCCAGACGTACCAGTCTTTCCGACGCTCCCCGCACCATCCCGCCTGCCCCCAGCGGCCCGGAGTATTTGCTGGTGGACGGCTACAACATGATCTTCGCCTGGGAGGAGCTCAAGGCCCTGGCCCGGGAGGATCTGTCCGCTGCCCGGAAGACTTTGGCTGATATTCTGAGCAACTATCAGGGGTTTCGCAAAAACCGGGTGATCCTGGTTTTTGACGCCTACAAGGTCCCTCAGGGGACCGGCTCGGTGAGCAAATATCACAACATCCACGTCGTTTACACCAAGGAGGCCGAGACGGCGGACAGCTACATTGAAAAGGCCAGCTACCGGCTCCAGAAGGAGGGGAACAACCGGGTCTGTGTGGCCACCTCCGACGGCCCGGTCCAGTTCATCATCCTGGGCCACGGGGCCCTGCGCCTTTCGGCCCAGGACCTGCGGGCCGAGGTGGAGCAGGCCCAGGGGGAGATCGCGGCCATTTTGAAAAAGACCAATATGCGCCTGCCCAACAGTCCGGTAAAGGACGCCTTTGAGCGGGCGGAGAGGAAGTAAGAGCTTGCCGCTCCGCCGGTCCGGGAGGACCGTCCTGCTGCATACCGGCGCAACGGAAAATTCCCATTGATACAACAAAAGGGAGCCGCCGTTTTATAACGACGGCTCCTGAGACAGGGGGATGGTTCTTTCACGCGATGATTTCTGCGTAAAAGAACCGTCCCTCTGTCTTATACTCTTTCAAGATATTTTTTCTCAATCGTGTAAATGCCGATCGTATCACCATTATTGTCAAAAAATTCAATCTTAAAATTGGATCCATCATATACGAAAACGATGGTTCCTTCTGTCCCAGATGGCAGATCCTCAAAATTTCTGATCAGCCGCACATGATCCAATTCCTTTATCTACGCTTCCTTCTTTCCTGGATATAAAATGATTATACCATATTTTACTATTTTACAATATAGATAACAAGAGAGAAACGCAATACGCGTTGATCCGGTCCGCCGTCTCCGGGTGGAGGCGCTTGCCCACATACTGATCCCACACCAGCCTCGCTTCGGTCCCTTTCTCGGTGGCGAAGGGTCCGCGTGTGGGTTTTGCTTTGGACTCTGTCGAAACTTCTCTGTTGCCTTTTTGTATGTTTGAGCGTATACTGTCCATAGAGGCATCACACAGGAATCTGACCTGGGGATTTTCCCCGTAAGAGTCACGAGTCTCCTGTGTGATGTTTCTTATATCTGTGATGTCCTTTAACAGGAGCCCTTTTGCCACAGGCTCAATATTAATGATTTCATGAAACCATCAAACTGGGCTTGATCTGTGTCCACCTCCACAAACTGCCGTCCATCCGCAAACGCTTTCAAGGAGCAGTGGATATCTTCCGTCTCCTTTGTGGAGGCAGGTTCTTTTTGCACGCTTCTCTCCATAGCCTCCCGGATGGCCTCCAGCAGCTTCTCCAGCATGCTCCGGTCTGTCCGGTGCCTCTCGATGAACTCCTCCAGCACCCTTCCGTCCTGAAGCAGTCGTCCCGCGCAGTTGGCCGTGGCCTCGTCCAGCGCTCCGGCGCCGTCTCCTGGAGCCAGTGGGTCAGCTCATGGCCCGGAAGGTAGGTCACCGGGTTGGGGTTATACCGCTCGATCCAGATCTCCCGGCCCTGGATGCCGGCGTTGGCCCTGCCGCCCCCAGCACCTGTTCACAGCGCACCTGACAGGGTATGATCGTTCGTTTCATATCTTTTCTCCTCTCTCATGGCCCGGAGCCCTCCAGGCCCATTTGTTTAAGGGGATGGTCCTTCCATGCCGTCTGTGTACATAAAGGCCGTCCCCTTGGAAGGTTTTGCGTTTGCTTTTTCTCCGCTTTGGCATATAGTGAATTTAGGAAGAGGATTTCTCATTTTTTAGAGCGTCGCTTTTAGCGAAAGAGCCGTCCCCTTGTATCATTCCCCTACTTTTACCACATCAAAAAATGGCACCCCCTTGACGTTGACAGAACGCTGATAATAGGATATACTACCAATAGAGCCACTTTGTTGCAGCTCGATAGGCCCATGCAAGCCTATTGACCGAAGCAGCGAAGCGGTTCTTTTTTCGTCTGCGTGAAGGATCTCTCCACCTTGGACATAGTTTAGTGCATTACTTCTGGCGTATGAGCTATTCACCTTTTGCATATCATCTAACACAAAATATCCATCCACAGGCCGCAGATCAAAAACAGTCATGATCGGTTGTCCATTCTGGGCCTTAACACTTCCAAAAATGACCAATCGACTGTTCTGCCCTCGACGATTTCCGCCTCGACTCTTTACAACCAGTACAGGATCCTCCAAGATTTCTGGAATTCTCTGTATCTCACGGATGGTCATTTCCGGGTGGTCATAAAGGATCTTTCCAATTTTATCTCCCTCCATGAAAATATCACTTTCAATCGCACCCAGACCTTGCATGACTGGTCCGGTACTCCCTAAAGTGAACC
Source organism: uncultured Pseudoflavonifractor sp. (assembly GCA_947577065.1). Classification (GTDB taxonomy): domain Bacteria; phylum Bacillota; class Clostridia; order Oscillospirales; family Oscillospiraceae; genus Vermiculatibacterium. Next base: position 23,563 of record CANPTT010000021.1, on the reverse strand, counting down.
ATTCCCCCTCGGGCCGTCCTGCCCAGTCCCAAGCTGCAACCTCTTCTCTAAAAGCTTCGTTGATAGAATACCGTGCCTCACCGCTCTCCAGGACAGCGCTCCCCTGCCCTTCTGCCGTTTTCGCCTGCCGTCTGCCTTCCTCCAGGGCTGCCAGCAGCTTGCCCTCCGCTGTCTGGGCCTTTCGCTTCTCCTCCCCCGTCAGCTTGGAGATCAGTCCCCGGATGGCCTCCAGCAGCTTCTCCAGCATGCTCCGGTCTGTCCGGTGCCTCTCGATGAACTCCTCCAGCACCCTTCCGTCCTGAAGCAGTCGTCCCGCGCAGTTGGCCGTGGCCTCGTCCAGCGCTCCGGCGTAGTCCATCTCAATCCCCTCGCCCCGGTAGAGCTCATAGAGTCCCCGGGCCTCCTTCTCCGCCTCGGAGCGCACCGCCTCCCGGAACCGGGCGTAAGCCTCCGGCGCCGTCTCCTGGAGCCGGTGGGTCAGCTCATGGCCCAGAAGGTAGGTCGCCGGGTTGGGGTTATACCGCTCGATCCGGATCTCGCTTCCCTGGATACCGGCGTTGGCCCTGCCACCCCGGACGCTGTCCACAAACCGCACCCGCATCCCCAACTCCCGGGCGATGATATTGATCCGGTCCGCTGTCTCCGGGCGGAGGCGCTTTTCCACATACTGGTCCCACACCAGCCCCGCTTCAGTTCCTTTCTCGGTGGCGAAGGGTCTGCTTTCGGGCTTGACCTCGGCTTCTGTCGGAACTTCCCTGTTGTCTTTTTGTGTGTTTTGGCGTATACTGTCCATGGAAACATCACGCAGGAATGTAGACTTCGGATTTTGTCCGTATGAGCTACTTATGTCCTGGGTGATGTTTTCAATTTTTGTAATGTCCTTAAGCAGAAGCCCTTTTGAGGTAGGTTTTATGTTGATAACTCCCTTATAGAACTCGTCTCCGACTTTAAAGATAGTATCAAAGTACTGAAAATCACCAACTATACCAGGATGGATGTGCCCATCCCGCCCATCTGCTTCTGTTCTGAAATTTGTTCCCGCATCAAGGAGATTGTCAAGTTCTGTAGATGCTCGCATTTTCGCTTCATGCTCTTGTGGCGACAATTTTTTTATCGGATGTCCATACTCTTCCGCTGTATTTCCGTTTACAAATGCACGGTTTTCAATCCCAATAACTTTCCCTTTGAATTTTTCTTTTATCACTTTTCTTGCCTGGTATCCTAATTGTTTAAATGATAAACCATCAAACTGGGCTTGATCTGTGTCCACCTCCACAAACCGCCGTCCATCCGCAAACGCTTTCAAGGAGTAGTGGATATCTTCCGTCTCCTTTGTGGAGGCAGGTTCTTTTTGCACGCTTCTCTCCATAGCCTCCCGGATGGCCGTGCGCTTCTGGTCCTGGGTCATGTCCTTTGTCAGTTTCAGATCGCCCTTGCGTTCCAGATAGCTCAGGAAGCCCCGGTCGTGCATCAGCTCGTTCAGGGCCTGGTCGCCGATCGGGGAGGGCTGCTCCGCCGCCGCGTCCCCCTGGACATTCAGCGCTTCCCCGACCCTGCCCTTCGCCCCGTTCATCACCCTGGCTCCGCCCTTGGCGATCATGGCGGCCAGGATCCCTATGACCCCCTCCTCCACGATCCGGTCCAGGTCATAGCCCTCCCAGTTTCCCGTGATGACCCACTCCGCCATGGGGTCCAGCACGTTGCCGACCACCTCCTCCAGACCCTCTTCTACCTTGTCAAAAAAGGGGGAGGTCAGCACCGCCAGGAGCCTGGAGTCGCCCGTAACCTTCTCCACCAGCTTATTTACCAGTCCCGCGTCCCTGTCGTAGACCGGATTCCCGCCAAACAGCCGCTCCGTGAAATACTCCGTGGCCGCCCTGGCAAGGCCGAGAGCCACCTGCTCCTCCTCGCTGTAGCCCTTCTGTCGGGCCTCGTAGGCTCCGCCCCCGAAGGAGCGCACCAGCAGGGGGAGCATCCCCCCGCCCCCGGTCACCATGCCCACGGTCCCGTCCCCCGCCATCTGGGTCACCGCCACCCCCAGGTCCACTGCCAGCTTCCCCGCCGGGTTCAGTCCTTCCCGGGCCTTGGCGATATCCGCCGCCCCGCTCTGGGTCACATCCTCCGCCCAGCCGTTCATTTTTTCTATCGCCCTGCGGGAGTGTTCCTGGATCCTCCGGGCGTACTCCTCCGGATCCACCAGCCCTTCCAGTTCCGGGTCCACCCCGCCGTTCAGAAGGTGGTCCACCGTGTTTTTGTAGTTGGACTGGTAGAGGGTGGACGCCGCGCTTGCCATGCTTCCGGCGTACTCCTTGGCCGCCCCCGTCACGGTATTGGCAAGCCTGCTCAGGAGATCCCGGCCCTCCGCCCTCCGGTCGGCGAAGGTCTCCGCCCTGGGCTCCAGGCTGCGCAGGTAGCTTTGGGTCATTTGGAGCATCTCCTCCCAGCTCCCCGGCTCCGGGGTATAGTTGTAGGTACCCCGGACGTCCTCCAGATATCCCGTAAAGTCCTCCTCCGTGGCCTCCCCCAGCCGCAGCCTGGACTCCAGGGCCCCGGCCTCCCGCCGGTCCGCCTCGATCCGGGCCTGGGGGACCGCCGGCCGCTCCGGGGCCTTCCCCTTGGGGAAGAGGCTTTGGTAGGAGGAGGCCGAGACCGGCTTCCTCCCTCCGGTGGTGAGGGTGGAGGGGGACCAGCTCTTGGGGGTGGGATCGGTTTTCACACCGTACTTCTTCAGGATGGAGTCCTTGGTCCTGTCCGCCGACCCGGTGGAGGTCATATCCCCTCCCCCGCCGGGGGTGGAGGTGGAAACGCCGTATTTCTTCAGGATAGACTCCTTGGTCCGCTGTTTGGCCGACTCTGTCACGGCGGCAAAGTCTGGGGACTTTTTGGCTCCCCCTCCCAAGCTGAAGACCTTCCGGGGTCCCGGCCCGGTGGTCACCTCCGGCAGCTTGGTCTTTTTGCTGACCGGCGCCGGCTTGGAAAAGGAGGGGGCGGAGGGGGGCTTGAGCCCCCCGGTCTTCTCCCATCTCCCCTTCCTTTCCCATAGGTCTTGTTTTCTTCTTTCCATTGACATTCTCCTTTCTTTGTCTGCCTACACGAACGGTTGTTCTATTATCATAACAGATAGCTCTCATTTTTCCGCCTGTAAATCCCCACTTTTTTGAAAAAATTTTGGGGTGAACCATTAGAAGGAATGGTAGCAAGAAAATCCTTACAAAAAAGCGCAGAGAAAAGCAGAGCGGTCAAGCTTTTTAGGCTGACCGCTCTGCTTTTTTAAAGCCCTATTTTGCAGCGTACATTCCTTTCTCTCTATGGCCCTCAGTCCAGGTCGTACACGGTGATGCCGGACAGATGGGTGTGAAGGACGATCTCCGGCTTGCCGTCGGCGTCCACGTCGGCCACCAAGGGGGCGGCCATGCAGCCGTTGGGAACGGTGTTGGAGGTGTCGGTGGCGGCGGGCAGCTCTACCTTCTGCAGCACATTGCCCTTGTTGTCCGCAATGTAGAGGGAACCCCTTTTGGCCCCCTGCTTTTGGGTGTAGGTGGTAAAGATGACCTCGGGAACGCCGTCCCCGTTCAGATCCTGGACTGTGGGGGCTCCGGCGTACTCTATGGTGGAGCCGTCATAGACGTTGATGGGCCAGCTTTCGTGCTGGGTGTGGTCCAGCCAGTAGCAATTGAGCTTGCCGGAGTAGTCGGGATAGAGGATCTCCAGCTTGCCGTCGCCGTCCAGATCGGCGCAGACGGGATCGGGCATGCAGCGGTCCATGGTCTCCCAGTCGGAGTTGGTCAGGGGGCACAGGGGGGGCTCCTTCACCGTGGGCTCGGTGGCCCAGACGTCGTTGAAGCGGGTCCGGTCCCCATTAAAGATAAACAGCTCGTTGTAGAGGTGGGGCAGATCGGCCCCCGCATTGGCTGCGGCCTCGTGGGCCCGGTCGTGGATATCGCCCACGACCACCACCTCATTTTTCCCGTTGCCGTCCACATCGGCGATAAGGGCCTTGCTGAGGGTGAAGTGGGCGGTGAGCCGCTCGTCCATGGGCAGGGAGGAGAGGCTCAGCTCGTTGCCCATCAGGTCGTTCTGGCGGCCAAAGCCGCCGTTGTAGACCTTAGACTCATACTCCGCATTGGAGAAGGCGCCCACCCGGCCCCAGACAACGGGCTCTGTAACGTTATAGTTGTTTTTGCCGATCTCCATCTGGAAGGAGGAGCGGACCTGGGTGCCGTCAGGCTTATAGGCGCAGATCTGGCCCATGTCGGCGGGGGCTACGATCTCCTTTACTCCGTCTCCGTCAATGTCCCCGATGGCCAGGTTGTCGTTAAAAATGCCGTAGGAGTAGCCCAGAGAGGGGGCCTTGGGGTCGGAGTCAGGCAGGACAAGGGTCTTGTTGCCGTCGTGGGCGGCGTCCAACTGAGGCCAGCCGGGGCGGATGGAGCCGTCATGCTCATAGACATAGACGCTCTGACCGTCGGCTACGCCGACGCCTGCGGCGATCTCCATGGTGCCGTCATTGTCCAGGTCGGCCACCTCAATGGAGTAGACCTCGTTGGGCAGAGACTGGGGCCAGCCGGGCTTAAAGTAGCCGTTTTCGTCATAGACGGCCACAAGACCCTGGTGGAGAATGCTGCTGCCGTGGCCGGCCACGATCTCGTTTCTTCCGTCGCCGTCGACGTCGCCCACGTACAGGCTGGGCCAAGTGCGCAGGGACAGGTCCAGGCCGTTGGTGGTGGAATTGCGGTCAGCGCCCACGGGGAAGCGCCACTTGAGGGAACCGGTGGCGGCGTCCAGGCACTGGATGGAGTAGGAGGCGGCGAGAAGCTCCATGGAGCCGTCCCCGTCGATGTCGCACAGGACCGGCTGGGCGTGATAGGCGTCCTCACACCAGCCGGTGTCATACTTGCCGCCGCCGGCGTACTTTACCGACACAGTGCCGGCCTGCCCGGCGGAGATGGTGCGCACCGCTCCGGAACGAATGGCGTCCCGGTTGGTGTATACGTTGTAGAGAAGCTGGTATGCCTGCTCCATGGAGACGGTCATCTTGGGGGACATAGATGAGCCGCCTGTGCCGTTCATGATCTGGATGAGATAGGCCCGCTTTACGCTTTCGGCGGCCCACCCGCTCAGCTCGGCCTCGTCGGAGAAGACGATGCCGTTCACATCGGCCTGGCTGTAGGTGACCTTACAGGCGTCCAGCACCCGCAGAAGCATGACGGCGATCTGCTCCCGGTTGACGCTGTCGCCGGGGGAGAAGGTGGTCCCGTCCCCTGTGCCGGAGATGATCTTGATCTTATAGGCCCGGAGGATATCCGGATCGCTGGTGTCGGTAAAGGGATTCTTCACGTCCGCCGGGTCGGGCTTGGGCATTCCGGTGATCAGCTCATAGAGGATGACGCCCAGCCGGGCGAAATCGGAGCGGGTCACGGTGCGGTCATAGCCGGAAAAATCGGCCTCTGTCAGTTTACCTGTCCCCCGGAGCCAGGTGACGGCGTCGCTTGCCCAGGCGGAGGGGGCATCCTGGGCTGCTGTGGCGGGAAGGGCCAGGGCAAAAGCCATGATCAGAGCGGAAAAAAGAGCAAGAACGCGTTTTTTCATGGTGTGGTTCTGCCTCCTTAAAATAAAAGCTAAGGCTATTATAGAACCTTTGGAAGAAAAAAACAATATGCCATGCCACAAGGGGGGAAGGGAAAAAAGCGGACCGGTCGAGGAGGGTCATAAAATAAAAAACGCCCCGCCGCAGAAAAGACTGCGGCGGGGCGTGGAGGGGCTGGATCACTGCTTGATGACGATGGTGGACACAAAGGTGGCCCCGTCATAGCTGCCGAAGGCCCGGATGATGTTGCCCGAGTCAAAATCTCGGCCCAGGCTCAGACTGGCGCCGGTCAGATCCAGCAGGTTGGCGTTCTTCACATCTACCACCACAAGGGAGGTCTTGCCCATGGAGTCGGTGACCTGGAGGGTGATGGTTTTGGAGGTGCTGGTATTGTTGATCAGCAGCACCGAGCCTGTCAGCTCTGTGGAGGAGGAGGCCACGGCGGTAATATCAATAGAGACCACCTGATCCCCGTTGGTCACCATGGCGACGGTGAAGCCGGGCTTCAGATTGTAGATGTTGGAGGCTTTCCCTCCCTGGGTCACCGAGACTCCGTCGTAAACGGTGTAGGTGGAGGTGGAGCCGGTGGAGAGCTTTACCCGCATGGTGACGCCGGAGTTGGACATGCTGATCTCCTCAATGACGCCGGTCAGGTCGGCGGTCTGGGGGGTGGCGTCAATGCGCTCTACCTCATTATAGCGAATGGTGATGAGCACGTGGTCGCCGGTGATAAGGTCGGTGATGGAACCAGCCTTTCCGTCCCGGTTAATGGTGGGCAGATCGGTGAGGTCCAGGCTGTAGGTGACCACGCTGTCGTCCTCCTGAGTGACCTGGATGGTGGTGAGGGGGGAGCCGTAGTTGATGGAGGTAAGGGTCCCCTCCACTGTGGCGGAGCCGGGAAAGGCGTCCATCTGCACGATCATGTTCCCGGTAAGCATAGCCGTCACATACCAGCCAGACTCGATCTGGCTGATGGACTTAGCCTCGCCGTTATAGGTGATGGCGGCGCTCTGGCTTACGGTGGGGACGACCTCTTTGCCGGAGAAAATGTCGGAGATATAGACGCTGCGGGCGGTGCCCACGGTGCCAAGACGCTTAATGGGACCCTGGACAAAATTGCTTACGGTATCCACCGCAATGCTGGCGAGCTGGCTGTTGTCGGTGCCCACCCGGATCTGGACATATTTTCCCACATGGGCGGCGGACAGGGAGCCCAGGACTCCGTTGACGGTGACCGTGATCCCCGAGGGGACGGAGTAGTGGTAGACCACGCCGTTAAAGCCGGTGACGCCCAAGGTGGTGGTGCTGCCGATGGTGGTAACGCTCTCCACAAGACCGTTCATCAGCTGGGTCCCGCCGGAGAAGCGAACGCCGGCCAGATGGCCCATCTCGTCCACGTAACAGATGGCGGAGGTGTACCCGGCCTCCTCGTCAATAATGGAGCGGTCGCCCAGAGATTTGCCGACGGCCACCTCGGTAAACCGGTCAATGGTAAGGGTGTGGGCCATGCCGTTGATGAGCAGGGTGAGCTTGTTGTCGGTCAGGTCCGAAATGGTGCCGGAATAGGAGGACATAGCGCCGCTGAGGCGCACCTCCCGAACGGCGCCGGCGCTGGTGAAGTTGAGCCGGGCGTACTGCCCTGCCCGAAGGGCGGAGGCGGCGGTGAGCATATTGTCGTCATAGATACTGGCGGTGGCGGGCACCGAATAGGACTGGGCTCCGGAGATCTCGCTGGTCAGAGTGAGGAGGATGGTGCCGTCGGCGGCGTTGGTCACGCTGGAGATCACGCCCGCCTTCCAGTCGTAGGTGGTATACTCGCTGAGCTCGGTGGTGATCCCGGCCTTGGTCATAAAGCTGAGGGCCCGGCTGAGCATAGTGGTCATCTCGGCTCTCGTCACGGGGCCCTGGGGGTCAAAGTTCCCCTCGTCCTTTCCCTTGACGATGCCAAAGTTGGTCAGAACATAGATATAGGGCTGGAGGGCGGGGGTCACATCCTCCTTGTCGGCATAGCTCAGAGAGTAGTTGGACAGGCCGCGGGCCAAAGGCTCCAGCTGCATGGCCCGGACCAGGTACATGCAGATCTTTTCCCGGGACATGGTCTCCTCCAGATAGGTCTTTTCCTTGTTGGAGGCGCCCACCGTTTTGGGGTCCACCTGGGACAGCGCCTCCAGCTCGGAGATGGACAGCACGCCTGTCTCCACGGCCAGGGCCATTTCGGCGGCGGCCCAGACATTCATGTTATTGGCCTTGGGAAGAGTCTCGGCCATCTCCTCCTTCCGGGCTTCGGCGATCTTGGCCTGGATGTCGGAGTCCACTCCGGTGGCCCGGGCGCAGAACAGAAGGGTCTCGGCGGCGGTCATCCGCCCGTTGGGCTTAAAGGTGCCGTCGTCATAGCCCTTGGCATAGCCCAGGTTGGACATTTTGGTAATGTCCTCATAGCCCCAGAACTCCTCCGTCACATCGGAAAATTCCACCGCCCGGGCGGGGACCACCGTCATAGAGAGGGTCAGCGCCAGAGTGAGAGCAAGCGCCCCGAACCGTTTTAGTTTCATAAGTATTTTCCTCCAGACATTCAAGATGGGGTAGTAAGCCATTTTATAGAGCACATTATACGCTGTTTTTACAAGAAAAGCAATGATTTCCCTGGGGCGGATTTATTTGCCAGAGGATCCGCGCGGGGAAGCGGGCTGTCTACCGGTCACAGCCGGCTTTTCCGCTGCAGGCGGATATCCTCCCCGTAGAACCGCAGGGCCCGGTACTCCCCCTCTAGCCGGGAGGCGGTCTGACCGTTATAGCGGACGCGCATCCCATCCATAGAGAGGTTGGAGGAGATCACCGTGGCCCGGCCCTGGGTGAGGCGGGAATTGACAAGGGTGTAGAGGGCGCTCTGAACAAAGGGGGTGGTGAGCTCGCTGCCCAGGTCGTCCAGGATCAGCAGGTCGCAGCCCAGATACCGACGGGTCTCGTCTTTGGCCTCCCGTCCCTCTTGGACGTTCCTGGAAAATTTTTGTTCCTCAAACCGGGCAAAAAGATTGACGGCAGTGTCGTAGACCACGGAAAAGCCGTTTTCCGCCACCGTTCGGGCAATACAGGAGGAGAGAAAGGTCTTGCCAAGCCCCGGCTCTCCCGTCAAAAACAGGTTGGGGAAAAGGAACTTTCCGAACTTGTGGGCGTAGTTCAGGCAAAAGTCGTAGATAAATTCCATGTTTTCCCGGGGAGACAGGACCTCTCCCGGCCAGGGGAGGGGGGAGTACCAATCCAGGGAAAAGGAGTCGAAGGACTGCTCTCCCAGATCCAAAAGCTTGCTCAGTTCCTTCACTTGCTCTTGGGCGCACAGGCTCTTCAGACACTGGCACATCCGGGTCCCCACCCAGCCCGAATCGCCGCAGGTCTTGCAGACGGGGATCTCCTCCAGCGCGTCAGGGGAGTAGCCCAGTTCCCGCAGGAGCTGAGCCTGGCGGAGCTGGAGATCCATGTTTTTGTCCCGGATGACCTGAAGGGCGGGACCGGGATCGCTGCCGGAGCGCAGACTGGAGGTGATGATGTCAAGGATGGTCCCCTTGAGCTGGCGGTCGATGTCGCCCAATTCGGGACACTGGGAATAAAGCTGCCGGCGCAGCTCCTCCCGGCTCTCCTCCCGGGCCTTCCGGCTCTGCTCCAGCCGCTGGGCGGCCCGGCGGAGCACGGCGGGATCGTATGCCATTTCAGTTCCCCTCCTTTTCCTGCCGCTTGAGAAAAGCTCTCAGCCGCTCCATGTCCTCCCTGGCCCGGCGGTCCGCCTCGCCGTGGGCGGAGGGCTGGGGGGCGGTGGCTCCGGCGCCTGGCCGGACCCTAGGAGCCCGGACGGAGTCGGAGGCGGCGATCTCCTTCGCCGTGTGGAGCCCCTTCTCATGCCAATTTTTTAAAATGGAGTTCATATAGGGCCAGCTCATACTCTGCTTTTTCAATACGGTTTTCTCATAGGCCAGACGAATGGCCTCGTCGGGAAAGCCCATGTCTATCCAGGAGGTGATATACTCCCTTTCCCGGGCCACCGGGGGCCTGTCCCGGATATCCAGCAGGGCCAGGATCTGGACCGACCGCTCCCGCAGAAGGGAGAGCCGCTTCAGGTGGGCCTCGGCGCTCTCCACCGTATCCACGCCCTTCTCCTTCCAGAGCATGGCCTCCCGCTGGATCTGGGGCATCCGGGGGAAGTGGCCGGGGCCATACTTGCGCTGGAATTCCTCAATGGACCAGCTCACCGCCAGCAGGATCACCTCGGGGGGGAGGCCGGAGAAGTCATAGATGGTATAGAGGCTTTTCAGATCGCTGGTGGACAGCACCTTGCCCAGCCGCCGCTGGACCTCCTGGACCAGAATGGGAAAGGGGGAGACGCTGTTTTCCAGCTCCCGGTTGATATCGGCGGCGGAGTACTCGGGCGGCTCCGGGACCGGGGCAGGCGCGGGGGCCTGGGCGGGAGCCTGGGCAAGCCCCATTCCGATCAAAAGGGACAGAGCGGCGCTGAGGCGGGGGCTGTCCCATTTCAGCGCCCTGGCCCCGTGGGCAGGCTCATACCGCCCGCCGTTTTTCAAAAGATACAGATACAAAAGGGCGGCGTCTCCGCTGCCTGCAGTGATGAGCCGCTCCGCCGCTCCGGCGGGCAGAGACAGAATATTGCCGGGGAGATATGTGGGATCGGACATGGGAAACGCCTCCTTTCCGAGTGGTCATAAAACTACAAGTCTATTCTATACCAAAAGGGAGGGAAGGTAAAGAAAAAAGTAAACGGGAAGGAGGAAAAAACGGCGGGTTTGGATGTCCGCCGCAGGATCGGGCCGGCAGGCGGAACGTTTTGCGGGGCTCTCCGGGGCGCGTTTTTCCCCTTCTCGATGGGAGCGATCTGAGAAAAAAGGCGAAAAATTCAAAAATTCACGAATTTTTTGTTTTTCAATTTGCCTGTACTATGCTATAATACGATAGAGATAAAATAAGGAGGGGTACGCCGTGCAAAACAAGGTGACCGTGACCATCGACGACCAGGAGTATACGCTGGTAGCCTCCGAGGACGCCGCCTATATGAAAAAGGTGGCCGCCCATGTGGACGCCAAGATCCGGGAGGTGCGGCAGGGAGGAAAGGTCTCCGCCACCGACGCCGCCGTCCTGGCCGCCCTCAATATGGCCGATGAGTATTTCAAGGGTCTGGAGCACGCCGAAAATCTTCGCGCCCAGATCAAGGAGAGCCTGGAGGAGAGCAAGCGTCTGAACATGGAGCTCAGCGAGGCCAAGCGGGAGATCTTCGGCCTCCAGAACCAGAAGAAAAAGTAAGATGCTGGAACTGCTGGCCCCCGCCGGATCCCCCGAGGCGCTGACCGCTGCCGTCCAGAACGGAGCGGATGCGGTCTATCTGGGCTTCGGCGACTTTAACGCCCGTCGGAACGCCAAGAATTTTACCGAGGCAGACCTTGCCCCGGCGGTCTCCTATTGCCATTTGCGGGGGGTCAAGGTCTATCTGACCCTCAATACCCTTTTGACCGACAGAGAACTGCCCGCCGCCGCCGATCTGGCCCGGCGGGCTTCCGTGCTGGGGGCGGACGCGGTGCTGATCCAGGACCTGGGGGTCCTGCGGGCCGTGCGGCAGGCCGCTCCCGACCTTGCCGTCCACGCCTCCACGCAGATGACCGTCCACGACCTGGACGGGGTGAAGCTCTGCGCTGATCTGGGGATGACCAGGGCGGTCCTCTCCAGGGAGCTTCCCGCCAGTGAGATCGAGTACATTTGTACCCACTCCCCCATTGAGATCGAGGTCTTTGGACATGGGGCCCTGTGCATGTGCTACTCCGGGCAGTGCTTTTTCTCCGCTGTGGTGGGGGAGAGAAGCGGCAATCGGGGGCTGTGCGCCCAGCCCTGCCGCATGAAATACGGCTGGGGCGGGCGGCCGGACGGCTATCCCCTTTCCCTGAAGGACGCCTGTCTGGCAGACAGGCTGCGCCAGCTGCGGAAGATGGGCGTCCGCTGTCTGAAGCTGGAGGGACGGATGAAGCGGGCGGAATATGTGGCCGTCATTACCCGGATCTACTCCACCCTTATAAAGGAAGACCGTATACCCACTCCGGAGGAGATGGGTGAGCTGGAGGAGGTCTTTTCCCGCCAGGGGTTTACCCGGGGATACTTTGACGATCAGACAGGACCGGAGATGTTTGGGGTCCGGGAGGAGAAGGCGCCGGAGCCAAAGGAGCTGTTTGCCCGGGCCCGGCAGACCTATCAGAACCAGGAAAATCCCAGGGTGGACGTGAAATTTTACGCGATGGTCCGCCCGGAGGAGCCGGTACGGGTAGGGGTGGAGGATCCGGAGGGCCGGGTCATTACCACCGCCGGAGACCTGCCCCAGAGCGCCCAGACGCTGCCTTTGACCGCGGAGCAGGTAGAGAAGCAGCTCTCCCGTACCGGGGGGACCCCCTACCGCTGCCGGGAGGTACGGGCTCTGGTGGAGCCGGGGCTCAATGTGCCCTTGGCCAGCCTAAACGCCCTGCGGCGTCAGGTGCTGGAGGAGCTGTCCGCCCAGCGCCAGGCTGCCGCCCAGGTCCGTACGGGGCAGTTTCAGGCGGGGGTGCGGTATGAAAATCCCGCCGCCCCTCCTGCGCTCACCGTGTCGGTGCGCCGGGCGGGCCAGGTCAGCGCCGACCTGCTGCGTCAAGCGCCCGCCATTCTCTACATTCCGGCGGCAGAGCTGGCCGCCCATCCGGAATGCGTGAAAAAGCTGAGCCGGGAAACGGCGCTCGGGGTCATTCTGCCCCGTGTGGTTTGGGACCGGGAGAAGAAGCCGCTGTTGGAGGACATGGAAAAGGCCCGCGGCCTGGGGGCCACCGAGGCTCTTATCGGCGGCCTGGGCATGGTGGGGCCCGCCAGGGAGCTGGGCTATACCCTTCGGGGAGATTTTGGACTTCCCGTTTTCAACGCCCAGGCGCTCAAGGAGTATAAGCATATGGGCTTTGTCTCCGCCACCGCCAGCTTTGAGCTGAAGCTTGCTCAGATCCGGGACCTGAGCAAGGCGCTGCCTCTGGAGGCCGTCGTCTACGGCCGGCTGCCCCTTATGATCACGGAAAACTGCATTATCAAAAACCGCACGGGCCAGTGTACCTGCCAGGGGGAGAATATCCTCACCGACCGAAAGGGAGAGCGGTTCCCCGTGGTCAAGGCCCCCGGCTGCCGCAGCGAGATCCTCAACAGCAAGAAACTTTTTTTGGCAGACAAGCCCGACTGGAAACGGGTGGGGCTCACCTATGCCCGGCTGCTGTTTACCACCGAGAACCCTTGGGAGTGCGCCCAGGCCCTGGAGAGGTATCGGGGCGAAAGCCAGTGGGCTCCGGCGGAATTTACACGGGGACTTTACTATCGAGGAGTGGAATGATATGGAACTGAAGATAAAGGCGCTTTCCCCCAAGCTGGGGAAAGAGATCCCCTTCCCTTCGTATGCCACAGCCGGCTCGGCCGGAATGGATCTGCGGGCCTGCGTTGACGAACCGGTCACCGTGGCTCCGGGACAGCGGGTGGCCATCCCCACCGGGTTTGCCATCGCCCTTCCCGATCCGGGATGGGTGGCCCTTATTTATGCCCGTTCGGGGCTTGCCGTCAAGCATGGCCTTGCTCCCGCAAACTGCGTGGGAGTGGTGGACAGCGACTACCGGGGGGAGATCGTGGTGGCGCTTCAGAACTATGCCGGGGAGGAATACACCATACAGCCCGGAGAGCGTGTTGCCCAGATGGTCATCACCCCGGTGACCCAGGCCCGGATCGACGTGGTGGAGGAGCTGGACGAGACGGCGCGGGGCGCCGGCGGCTTTGGCTCTACGGGGAAGGCATAGGATGGACATTGTTTTAGCCTCTCAGTCTCCCAGGCGGCAGGAGCTTTTGAAGCAGATGGGGCTGCGCTACCGGGTCCGCACGGTGGACATTGACGAGCATATGGACCGCCAGATGGCCCCGTGGCTGTTGGTGGAGACCATTTCCCGGGAGAAGGCGGCGGCCTGTGCCGCTCTGGAGGGTCCTGAGCCCCTTATCATTGCCGCTGATACAGTGGTGGCAAAGGGGAATACTATCCTGGGAAAGCCCCACAGCCGGGAGGAGGCGGCCGACATGCTCGGTCTCCTCTCCGGCTCGACCCATCAGGTCTATACCGGCTTTACCGTTCGCCGGGGGGAGCGGGAGGAGACCGACCGGTTTATGACCACCGTGACCTTCCGGGAGCTGTCCGACGCCGAGATCACCGCCTACATCGCCACCGGAGAGCCCATGGACAAGGCGGGGGCCTATGGGATCCAGGGAAAGGGCGCCCTGTTCGTGGCGGATATCAGGGGAGACTATTTCAATGTCATGGGCCTGCCGGTATACCGGCTGGGACTGGTGCTGAAGCATTTTGGAGTTGACTGTTTGACGTGAAAGATTTTCTCAAACAAAACGGAATACTGATCCTTATCATCGCCCTGCTCTTATCTCTCATCGCGGCGGTGTTGTCCTTTACCTTCGGCGGGATGGCCGATCCCTTTGCCAACCTGGCCGGGATGGTGTCCACTCCCTTCCGAAATGGGATCCACACAGTGGTGGAGTGGGCCGAGGAGCTATACTCCGACGCCTTTGAGCGGGAACAGATGGAGCAGGAGCTGGAGGCGCTGAGACAGGAGAACGCCCGCCTGCGGGCCGAGGCCCGGGAGGGGGAGGCCGCCAGCCGGGAGAATGAGCGGCTCCGGGATCTGCTGGACTTTCAGCAAAAGCACACCGAGCTGCGCACCGAGCCCGCCACGGTCACCGCCCGGGGAAGCTCTAACTGGTCCTCCACTTTGACGGTCAGCAAGGGCTCTGCCTCCGGGGTGGAGGCGGGGAACTGCGTCATCGACCAGTACGGAAACCTGGTGGGGATCATTTCGGAGGCGGGCCTCAACTGGGCTACGCTCCTCACGGTGGTGGATGTAGACCTGGAGATGGGCGGGCTCATTGCCCGCACGGATGAGGCCGCTATTTTAGAGGGAGATTTTACCCTGATGGGGCAGGGAAAACTAAAATTGAGTTACCTACCCCAGGATACCCGGCTTCTGGCGGGGGATACCGTTCTGACCTCTGGCCTGGTGTCCGGCGGCACGGCCGCCTATCCCTCGGGGCTCCTGGTGGGCTATGTGGCCGAGGTCCGCTCCGACGCGGGGGGGATGAGCGACTATGCCGTCCTTACCCCGGCCGCCGACCTGGAGACGCTGGAGCAGGTATTTATTATCAAGGAATTTAACGTGGTAGAATAGGCTGGATTCGCGCGGAAGGGAGGCCCGGGATATGACAAGAAAGGATTTTATTGTCAAATGGCTGGCCTATGCCCTGGCGCTTCTGCCGATCTGGTTTTTAGAGGCATATCTTTTGAGCCGCTATCCTCTCTGGGGGGTGAAGCCTATGCTCCTGCCCCTGTGCGCCATCGCGGTGGCGACCCTGGAGGGGGCCACCGCCGGGACCGGCTTTGCCCTGGCGGTGGGAGTGATCTTTGACGCCATGGACCCCGGCGTGCCGGGGGCTATGATCTTTATTATGGCCCTTTTGGGCCTGGGGGCGGGGCTCCTGTCCCAATACGTGCTGCGCCAGGATCTGGTGGGGTGTTTCCTTTGTTCGGTGTTGGCACTGGTCGTTATGGACGCCCTGCGGATCGCCGTCCGGCTTCTGATGGGCACGGCTCCCCTTCGGCCTATGCTGGAGCTGGCAGGGAAGGAGATCCTGTGGAGCCTGTGCTTTGTCCCCATGGTATATTTGGTTTTCCGGTGGGTCTTTCACCGGGTGCCAAAGGCTACCGTACTGTAAGGGGGCAGGGCGATGGACGTCAAACGTTTTCATCTGCGCTCCCGGGCCATGCTGGTGATGCTGGCAGCGGCCTTTGCCCTTCTCCTGTGGACCCTTTTTGACCTGCAGGTAGTGAATGGCAGCTACTATTTGGAGCAGTCCACCCGAAAGATCGCCAACACTGAGACGGTCCAGGCCGCCCGGGGGGCGATCCTGGACCGCTATGGCCGGGCGCTGGTCTCCAACCGGGCCACCTATCAGGTGACGCTGGACCTTCAGATGATGGGCTCCACGCAAAACCGGAATGAGACCATTCTGGCTCTTTTGCAGGTCTGTGAGGAGCAGGGGGTGGAGTGGACCGACACTCTTCCCGTCACCCAGGCGGCGCCCTTTCATTACACGGTGGACAGCCCCTACACGGTGGTGACCCTGGGGGAGGACGGGACAGAGAGCCGGACCGCCACCCGGCTGTCCCGGTTGGTGGATTCCCTGAAGCTGTGGACCCAGAAAAAGGCTCCACTTCCCCAGGACCCGTCCGCTGCTGAGCTTATTTGGTCTCTCCGGACCTGGTTTGAAGTGGATGAGTCGGTGCCTGAGGCGGAGGGCCGGGCCCTGGTGGGGGTCCTTTACGAACTATTTCTTCGCTCTCGGGATATTTATAAGGGCAGCGGCTATATCTTTGCCCAGGACGTGGACGTCAACTTTATTACGGTGGTAAAGGAGCGCCGCCTCATCGGGGTGCGGATCGACACCGCCACTGTCCGGGAATACAATACCAAGTACGCCGCCCATCTGCTGGGACAGGTGGGCGCCATCCAAAACTGGGACAGCTATAAGGATAAGGGATATTCCATGAACGACACCGTGGGGGTCGACGGGGTGGAGCGGGCCTTTGAGGAGATCCTTCGGGGCACCTCCGGGGTGAAGGACGTAGACTATAATCAGAACGGGAAGATCGTCAGCGAAAGCTGGCATGTGGACCCGGAGACCGGGGAACTCCAAGTCCCCAAGCCGGGGGAGACCCCCATGCTGACTCTGGACATCAAGCTCCAGGAGGTGGTAGAGGAATCTCTCCGCCGCCATATCCCCGGGATGACCGAGGAAAGCCAGAAGGGTGCCTGTGTGGTGGTGGATATGACCGGCGGGGTGCTGGCCTCCGCCTCCTTCCCCAGTTACGACCCGGCGGAGTATTACACCAGATACAATGAACTGCTGGAAGATCCCCTTCAACCTTTGCACAACAAGGCCCTGCAAGGACTCTATGCGCCGGGTTCCACCTTTAAGATGGCGGTGGCGGCGGGGGCCTTGGAGGAAGGGTTCATCACCCGTACGGAGAAGATCGAGGATACAGGACGCTATAAGCACTACGAGCGGGTGGAGGATCAGCCTATGTGCTGGTATTACAGGCAATATGGCCGCACCCACGGCTATGTCAATGTCTCTGAGGCCATCCGGGACTCCTGTAACGTATATTTTTATGAGACCGGCCTGCGTCTGGGGATTCAAAAGATCGACGAGTACGCGGCACGGTTTGGCCTGGGGAGGACCACCGGGCTGGAACTGTATGAGGCGGTCGGGGAGGTGGCGGGCCCCGAATCCAGCAAAAACCATGGGCAGACCTGGTATGAGGGGGAGACCATGTATGCCGCTATCGGGCAGGGCAATACCCAGGTGACTCCCATCCAGCTTGCCAACTATGTAGCCACCCTGGTCAACGGGGGAAACCACTATAGGACCCATCTGCTCAAAACCGTGAAATCCAGTGATTTTTCCCAAGTCATTGAGGAGTATGAGCCGGAGCTGTTGGACCGGCTGGAGCTGGACCCGGCGAATGTGGAGGCGGTAAAAAAGGGAATGGGCATGGTGGCCGCCGAAGGCTCCGCCGCCGGCTATTTCCGGGACCTGCCGGTAAAGGTAGGGGCCAAGACGGGCACCGCCCAGGTGGCGAGGGACCAGGAGGCCAACGCCATCCTGGTGGCCTTTGCCCCTTACGACGACCCGGAGATCGCCATTTCCATCGTGGTGGAGCGGGGCGGCTCCGGCTCTCTGGTGGCCGAGATCGCGGCGGAGATCTTTGAGTACTATTTTGCCGCTCGGGACGCCCTGGAGGCCCCGGCTGTGGAAAATACGATGATACGGTAAAGGGGAAGGAACCGCTGGCCGACTTTGCCAAGGGCGGCGGATCGAAATGGCATGGACAAGGATCGGACGCTGCCGCCTGTCCTTGCGCTTCGTTTCATTAATTTCTCGAGAAAGAGTGATATGCCTTGCAGACAGAGCCCACGCAGTATTGGTATGACCCGGCTGATTTGAAATACAAGTCCCCATACGGCGCGGCCCCCTCCGGGGCCAAGGTCCGTTTTACCGCCCGCCCTAAGCGGCGGGATGCTTACAGACGGGGACGTCTTATCGCCCGGTGGGAATTTGCCGGGGATCGGATCACGGAATTGGAGCTTCCCTGGACGGGTCTGGATGGGGATAAGGACCTGTTCTCCGCCGCTTTGGAGCTGGGAGACTATGTGGGTCTTATCTGGTATACCATCCGGATGGAGCGGTTTGACGGCGGAGTGGAGCAGACGAGGGAATACCAGCTCACCGTCTATGACCCCGCCGAGAATGTGCCTGCCTGGTTTGGGGAGGGGGCCACCTACCAGATCTTTCCCGACCGTTTCCGCCGCCAGACCGTTCCCGATCCCACGGGGATGGTGGGGGGGCGCTGGGTCCACCAGAACTGGGGAGAGGACCCGGTCTATCGCCCTGATGAGCACGGGGAGATCCGGAACCGGGATTTTTTTGGCGGAAGTCTTCCGGGCATTGAGGAAAAGCTGGGCTATCTTCAAAGCCTGGGGGTGGAGACCATCTATCTCTGCCCGATCTTTGAAGGGCCGGAAAACCACCGCTATGGGGCGGCGGATTATGAGAAGATCGACCCCATGTTGGGAACAAAAGAGGATTTTACCCGTCTATGTAGAAAGGCCCACGCCCTGGGGATGCACGTGATGCTGGACGGGGTGTTTAACCATACGGGCTATGTGTCCAAGTATTTTAACGGCGACGGTTCCTTTCCCGGCCTGGGGGCGGCTCAAAGTCCCGACTCTCCCTATCGCGACTGGTTTTGCTTTCAAAACTGGCCCCATGAGTATACCTCCTGGTGGGGGATCTATTCCCTGCCCACCACCAACAAGGACAGCCGCGGGTGGCTGGACTACATTACCGGAGAAAATGGGATCATCCGTTCCTGGCTCCGGGCAGGGGCGGACGGCTGGCGGCTGGATGTGGCCGACGAGCTGCCTGATTTTGTGGTGGAGGCCATTCATAGGGCAGCACGGGCTGAAAAGCCGGAGGCCGTCATTATTGGCGAGGTGTGGGAGGACGCGTCCAACAAGATCGCGTACAGCGTCCGGCGCAGGCACATCTTGGGAGGGCACTGCGACGGAGTGATGAACTACCCCGTCCGCAACGGCATTTTAGGCTTTCTTCTGGGAGAGGATGGGGGCTGGTTTCAGAGCATGCTGGAGACCCAACGGCAAAATTATCCTCACTGGGCCTTTTACTCCTGCATGAATTCTCTGGGGACCCACGACACTCCCCGGATCCTGACCCTTTTGGGAGAGGGCAGCGACCGGAAGGAGGACACCTCCCGTGACTGGCGCGCCGGACACCGGCTGAGCCCGGATCAGAGGAGGCTTGCCAAGGCTAGACTGAAGCTGGGCAGCCTGCTCCTCTACGCTCTCCCCGGATCCCCTACGCTCTACTATGGAGATGAGGCGGGGATGGAGGGGTTTGAAGATCCCTTTAACCGCCGTACCTTTCCCTGGGGCGAGGAGGATGGGGAGTTGGTGAACTGGTTTGCCGCTCTGGGCAGGGCCCGCAGGGGGCTATTGCCCCTTCGAAAGGGAAGCTTGGAGTGGATGACCTGCCGTGACAGGGTGATATCCTTCGCCCGGATCTGGGCGGGAGAGACGGTGGTGGCGGCGGTGAACGCCGGAGAGCACGCCGTTCTTCTGGAACTCCCTGACGGGAGCCGCTTCCGGCTGGAGGCCATGACGGCCAAGCTGCTGCGGTGGGATGGAGAGACTTTTTTGCCTGTGATATAAAATTTGCGGCTTTTGTAAGGATTCGCCGGGCCTTGCTCAGCAAGGGCGGGCGTGACAGAGAACCCCCGGAAATGAGGTGTCACCATGAAAAAAAGATGGATCGCCCTGTTGTGCTCCCTGTCCCTTATTCTCCTTCCGGCCCTGGCTGCTGGCGGGAGCTACCCAGACGTGGCAGGGGATGAGTGGTTTGAGGAGGCTGTGGACGCCATGACCGAGGAGGGGATCATGACCGGCCTGGAGGGCGGTGTCTTCGGCCCCTATGAGCCGGTGACCCGCGCCACAGTCATAACCGTTCTTTGGCGGCTGGAGGGCTCGCCCTCCGCGTCGGTGGAGGAGCCCTTTACCGACGCGGAGGAGGATTGGTATGCCACCCAGGCCGCTTGGGCTAAGGGGACCGGAGTGGCTGTGGGCTATGCCGACGGTTCCTTTGGGGGGCGGGACCTGGTGACGAGGGAGCAGCTGGCCTGCTTTCTTTACCGGTATGCGCAGTATAAGGAGGAGACGGTAGCCACGGGGGCACTGGGCCTTTTTAAAGATTCCGACTCGGTTTCAAGCTGGGCGGAGGATGCGGTGCGCCATGCCGTGGGAGTGGGCATTCTTCAGGGCAGCGACATCGGCACCCTGGAGCCGCAGGGGATCGCCAATCGGGCGGCCCTGGCGGTGATGCTTCAGCGGATGCGGACCCCGGCGGTGGGGTGATTTCCATTTGTGACCAGATTGGAAACGATTTGTGAATTATCGCGGGGGCTTCTTGACGAAAAAGGAATTTTAAGATATGCTCCCTTCGGTAATACTATCTGCCTTAGAAGCGGGAAAGGGGTGTCGTTATGGATCGGATCCTCATGAACTACATCAAGGTGAGCCAGCATCTGTCTCAGCAGTTTCGCAGCCACTTTGGAAAGATAAATCTCACCTTCCCCCAAGCTCTGGCCCTTAGTGTTCTGGGGTCGGAGGGTCCCATGCCCATCAGCAAGCTGGCCGAGAAGATGGGCTCCGCAAACTCCACGATATCGGGTATTGTGGACCGGTTGGAGCGGCTGGAGCTTGCAAAGCGGACCCGTTCTGAGCTGGACCACCGCGTCATCTATGTGGAGGCCACCGAGAAATATATTGAGCTTCGCAATAAGGCGAAGACAGGGGTCAACGAGTATTTCAGCAATCTTTTGGATAACCTGAAGCCGGAAGAGCGGGAGGAAGTGGCCCGTGCCCTGGAGCTTTTGGATAAAGCGCTGACCAGCGGTGGGAAGGAATAGGCGGACGACCATATGAGAGCGGGTCACCCGAAGGGACTTTTCGGCCCTTTGGGAATTACCGTCTGAGGGGAAGACGGGCGGAGAGAGGAAGTGAGGCGGTTGAGGACTTCATACGGCTATGACACATACCGGGGACGGACCAAGCTTCAGACCGCGCTGACGGTCCTTATTATGATCCTGCTGATCGTGCTGATATTGGCGGTGGCGGCCTTTTTCCTTCTGCAAAGGTACATGGTCTATACCGACGACGGCCAGGCCCACCTGGAGCTGCCCTTCCTTCAGCAGGCTACGCCCGCGCCCCCCGTGCAGACGCAGGAGCAGCCCCTGGTCATTGTGACGGAGGAGCCTGCCGCTACGCCTGTGCCACAGCCTACGCTTGCCCCGGTCCAGGTCCCTGCGGTAGCTCCGGTGTCGCTGTTTCGGGCCGCTGTCACAGAGGGCAGCGCCCAGCGATTGGTCACTGCTGCGGGGGGCAATGCCGCGCTTTTAAATATGAAGGCCAACGATGGCTCGCTGGGCTATGTGTCCTCCCTGCCTGCGGCGATCTCCGCCGGGACGTCGGCGGCGGAGTCGGCCTTGAACGGACAGCTTCTGGCGGTTACGGAAGGGGAGCTCTACACCATCGCCCGGGTCTCCTGTTTTAAAGATAATCTGGCCCCTAAGGCGGACGGCACCCTGGCAATCAAGACCAACAGCGGTTATAACTGGCGGGACGGAGAGGATACCCGCTGGATGAACCCTACCGTGCAGGCGGCCCGACAGTATATCAGGGATATTTGCGTAGAGCTGGCGGGAATGGGATTTGACGAAATCTTACTGGATAACTCCGGTTGGCCCACCACGGGGCATCTGAACTATATCAAGGTGGGAGAGGCATACGATCCCACCGACCTGACCGCCTCGGTGGAGAGGTTCTACCAGGAGGTCAGAGAGGCGCTGAAGGACCGGGAGATCCTTGTCTCCATATCGGTGAGTGCCGACGCGCTGAATGGGACTGACGCCCTCTCGGGGCAGAGCGCCGCTCTGCTGGGCCAATATGCCGACCGGGTGTATGTCCTTGGAGCTGAAGCAGTTGGAGCTTGTGACGAGGTCCTGGCGGCGGTCGGGCTTACCGGGAGCGCGGTGGTCTATGTGGATCCGGCGGCGTCGGATCTGTCCACCACGGGCAAGCTGGTGGCGGCGCCGTAGGGGGAGCCTTATGGAAAGAAAACCAGGCCCCAAAGCCTTTGCCGAACAACGGCGGAGGCTTTGGGGCCTGATTTTTGGGGATATTATCGCCGCCCCTGCTCCAGCCGGGAGCGGATCCGGTCGGCAAAGCCGTGGTTTTCCTCGGCCAGCTCCCGGTAGAGCTGGCTTAGACAGGGGTCCCCTGTGTCCCGGGCGGCATCCATCAGGTCAGCCGCCTCTGCCTGCTCGGCCCGGAACCGTTCCCGAAGGGCCAGGGCTCCGGCGGAGCTGCCTGCCCCCCCTTTCTGGGAAGGGGTGTAGTCCTGGCCGGAAATAAGAAAATAGGCGGCGCCCAACCGCCGGAGCTGCCGGTTTTTGGCCGCGGCCAAGGCGGCGGCGATCCCCTGTCGCCGTCCCCCTGACAGGGAGCGGTAGGCATTGCGGGACAGGGCTGCGGCATCCATCCGTTTTTTGAGGGTGGGCAGCTCCTCCGCACTGGCCTCTCCCAGGCAGGGAATGGCTTGGGGTGGGAGGGCCTGGACCGGGACCGGTTGAGGGGCGAGGGCCTGGACGGACGCCTGGGCCAGGGGAGCCCGGACCAAGGGCTGAGGCGCGGGAGAGAGGGGGAGCTCCTCCAGAGTGAAGGGACAGTCGGTCCGGTCCTGGGGCATGACCCGCCGCCAGACCCGTTGAAAAGCGGCCTGGTCCAGTGGGGCGGTAGGGGTCTCGTTCATAGGGATACCTCCTTTGGCTCTGTTCTCTCTATCCTATGCGAAAATGAAAAAAGGGGCACAGATGAAAAAAGAGTTGACAAGAAGATGGAATTTGGGTATAATAACTCTTGCCTTTTCGGACGATTAGCTCAGCTGGTATGAGCATCCGCTTGACGTGCGGGAGGTCACAGGTTCAAGTCCTGTATCGTCCACCAAACGCCTGAGCGGTAAGCGTCTCAGGCCATATGCGGGCATAGCTCATCTGGTAGAGCGCCACCTTGCCAAGGTGGAGGTAGCGAGTTCGAGCCTCGTTGCCCGCTCCAAAAAAATCAGGCCACTCAATAGGGTGGCCTGATTTTTTTATTGGCCGGAGCTTATTACTCTCGCCATGGAGGATGGACGGGAGCTCTCTCCCGGGGAGATCAAATTTATGATCACCCAATTTAAGACCGACCTTCTGGAGCGGGACCGGGGCCGTTACTGCTTTGAACTGCCGCAGATCGTCGACCCGGCGGAGGCAATCTCGGTGAGCATCTTTGGGCAGAGTTTTGACCTTCAAGACTAAGAGATAAAAACGGGTGGTATTTTTCATAGCGAAAAATACCACCCGTTTTTATCTCTCACACAAACACTGCCTGCACCAGAGTCATGTAGAGCAGCGTCCCACCGAAGATGGACAGCAGGGTATTGTGCTTCCATTTGTGTAGAAGGACCACCGCCCCCACAGCGATGATCTGAGGCAACCACCCGGACGCTGCAGCGAAATTCATCCCCCGCAGGCAGTAGACCACCAGCATGGCCATCACCGCCGGGGGAAGGACCCGGCCCAGGTAGAGAACTACCTTGGGGGGCTCCTTCCCCCGGTCAAAGAGGAGGAAGGGCAGGGCCCGGGTCAAAAAGGTGACGGCGGTCATCACGGCGATGAGGGCCGCGGTATAGCCTGGGTTCATACCGCCG